>JBHJHA010000091.1:0-34997 GCA_050331235.1 Leptolyngbyaceae cyanobacterium | reverse complement strand
AATTCGGTTAATCTCGGTCATGAGGTGGTAGAGGCTAGCGATGTGGTAAGTTCTAGCTCACCGCCTCGCCCCTCAATTTGTCAAATCCTTATCAGTGCTAGCTTATAGCTTGCAGTACTCCAGTTTTGTCCCTGTACTTTGGTTCAGCGTTAAAACGCTCTTTTTATTATAGATGTGCTTAAATCGGTCTCGCGCCTAGCCAGTTCATGGGAAATTTTTGCTGGGGAGGCATTCGCCGAAACAGACCTCGCTAGCAGAATGGAAAAATCGCCTTCTTGAGGCCAATTCATTCGATCCAGCGGAGCAACCAATCCAGAGCGCAAAAGGGTTGCACAGCCAATGACGATCGCCAATGCAGCCAGTCGGTGGGCCATCATAGTCAGCCTAAGTTAACTAAAACAAGAAGCCAGAAAGTACGAAGCCTGGACGTTTTGAGTGGTTACTGACGGACAAAACTGTAGAACGCGGATGATGACAGCAGCTAACAAGCTAGTCCTTGATGACTCAAGCCGTTGCCACTAGCTAATAGCGAGGCACGGACTTGTCCACCTGAATCGAAAAGGCATCAATGCCTCCGGTCAGATTTTTGACTTGGATAAAGCCCTGTTGCCTTAGCCAATGGCACATCTGGGCTGACCGCATACCGTGATGGCACATCACAATAGTTTCGACCTCCACATCAAAATACTGATGAATCTGACTTTCCCAAGTGGCAAACTGGCTTAGAGGTAAGTTGACAAAGCCAGCGATCGCGGCTTTTTCGACTTCCCAGGGCTCTCTCACATCAATTAGTTGCACCGTATCTAGTCCGGCCTGTTGCCGGTGTGCAAAACTCTGGACATCGATATCAGACATTTCAGCGCTGGGGAAGGGTGACTCCGGAGGCATGACAGTTGGTTTAACAATCACGAATGGTGAATTGCTGAAAGTGTAACCATTGGGAATCGAATTTGTGTGATAGCAATTACAAAATTACCTGAATTATTCCGGAGTGGAGGTCGGTTGCTGGCGGATCTGTCGGACGCGAATGATCAGCCAAATCAAGGTACCTAGCAGCACAGCCACAACGCCGATGACCAGAAATGGAGTAGTCAAAGCCAACACTGAGAGGCTGACAGCACCAGTCAGCTCAGCGATCGCCACAATAAAGTTAGTGAGCCCGCCACTGGTGGCTGTGGACAGGAGGCGCGTCAGGGTCGACAGTCCTCGAGTTGTGGCGGCGGTACCACCTCCGGCAATAATGGCCAGACTCCACTGCAACAGTGGATCATATTGGTTGACGGCGAACGCCATCAGCACGGTACCTGCCGCTGCAGCAATGGGTAGAGCAATAGTGTCAAGGGCCGTATCGAGCCACGGTACAGAGTAGGCCAAGATTTCAATCGTGAGGGCGATCGCCAGCGTAATAAAAGCCGGATAGGTGCCTAGCCAGCTCAGGTTGTCTGACAGCGGCACATGCCCAAACAGTGCAACCGTACTCAAGATCAAAAACGGTACCAGCGTCCGAAATCCTGCGGCAGCGCCCAACCCGAGCCCAATGCCAATACTTTCGATGATATCCATGACGATCGCCGTTCCTTCACTTGCCTTATGCGCTCCAGCTATTAAGACGGGTTTATTCGACGATGTCGGTGTTGTTGATTACGATGATTCGCTTTAACCGCGTGAACGTCGCCAGGATAAACGGCGGAATGACTCGGCACCCATCTGCCCTACAATCGGTCCATGCCACTTGCCGCATGTCGCTAGCGGTTGCCGTCATTCTGATCATGGGGACTGGCTTGGATTATCAACGCCT
The DNA here is from genome assembly GCA_050331235.1 of Leptolyngbyaceae cyanobacterium. Lineage (GTDB taxonomy): Bacteria > Cyanobacteriota > Cyanobacteriia > Phormidesmidales > Phormidesmidaceae > Halomicronema. The sequence goes on along the minus strand of JBHJHA010000091.1, from coordinate 33,199 downwards.
ATTGGTAGCGCTTGATCGCCTGGGTACTGAGTTAGGCAGCCTGCCCCAATTGGCAATGCTGAAACCCAGCTTTCAGATTTCACTCTACGAAACCCTTTTATCAACCAACACTCAAGCTTGGGCACTAATCGACCAGGGGCAAGGGGCTGGCACCGTAGTTATTGCCCAACAGCAGACAGCGGGGCGAGGCCAGTGGGGACGCACCTGGGTTTCCCCACTAGGTGGACTCTATTTATCTTTAGTGCTAGAGCCAGCGTTGCCCGCAGAGCAAAGTCATTTACTCACTCTGACCAGCGCTTGGGGGGTCGCGATCGCCCTCCACAACTTGGGGCTGCCGGTTGAGATTAAATGGCCTAACGATCTTGTCAGCGCGGGGCGTAAGGTTGGAGGCTTACTGACCGAAAGCCGCTTATCCCAATCGCCGACAGATCAGTCTCCAGGCTCTTCCCAAATTCAGTTTGCCGTTGTGGGTCTGGGTCTGAACTGGGATAACCCGCTGCCCAAAACAGCCCTCTCAGTACGTCAACTTTTGCCGGATCGTTCGGGTGCGCCTGTGAAAACCTTGGAAGATTTAGCCGCGATCGCGCTACGGGGGCTTTGGCAAGGATACTATTATTGGCAGCAATGGGGCGATCAAAGCTTTGTGAATGCTTATCAACAAAGACTGGCCCATGTCGGGAAACAAGTTACCTTGAACGGGCACCCCGTAGTAGTAAAAGGCGTCTCCATAAAGGGTGAACTCATCGTTCATATTGCGGGGGACGACCCAAAAAGAGTGCGTTATTTAAAGCCAGGTGAGATTAGCCTGGGCTACAATGTCTGAGGTTTATTGTGGTGTCTGACGGAGCAGCCAATATGCAGCCGGAGCAATTCTCCAGCGAAAATCACTCCCAGTGGAGCCCTACCCTCAACTCAGTGGCTTGGCTGACGGGCGGGGCGATCGGCGTCACCTTGGCCTTTGGAGTGCTACCTGTCTATGCCGACCCCGAAATTCAGATTGAGGCTCCAGCTGCGGTGGAGTCGGCCCCAGCCGTCCCCCCTGTGGAAACTTCGGCCGAAGCCTTACTCGAGCCCCAGGTAACGGCATCTCCCGCTCCTGATCCGGCCCCGGCTTTACCCGCATTAGTCATTGAGCAAAATCCGACCCCAGCCGCACCCATTGTGGAAAGCGCTCCGACGGCCCCCACTAGCGAAGCTGAGGCACCTGCGGAACCTTTCAACAACGTTTTCATCGACCCAACGGATTACAGCCTCGGGGCAACCACATCCCCCGATACGCCCTCCCTCATCTTTTCAGATCGGTCTACGGGCTGCCAGTTTAGTTTGCAGCAGGGTCAGTCAGCCCCTGCTCGCAGCTGTGCCAGCAGCAGCGGCGCGATCGCCGATGGTGGCAGTCAATACGACGGCGGTGTCACCTACGGCAGTCCGACCGATGGCGAAGGAGCCCAGTTTTCGGTGGGGCCCATTAGCATCGGCGGCAACAGCTTGACCGTTGGCAGCACAACTGTCATCAGCCGCGAGTACTTCAATGAGAGACTGCGGTCTCTCAACCTCATGCGCCGGGGAGCGGAGGAATTTGTCTTTCCGCTAGCGGTGCCTGCGCCCATCTCTTCTCTATTTGGCTGGCGTGTACATCCAATTTTTGGCGATCGCCGCTTTCACACGGGTACTGACCTCGCCGCTCCCGAGGGCACGCCTGTGGTCGCTACCCAAGATGGCGAAGTTCACGTTGCCGATTATCTCGGGGGGTATGGCCTTACGGTAATTCTGCGTCATGCAGAAGATTCCTTAGAAACTCGGTATGCTCACTTATCAAGGATCCTGGTTCGGCCCGGAGAAACTATCAAACAGGGCGAAGTGGTAGGTCTCGTCGGCAATACTGGCAACTCGACCGGACCGCACTTGCACTTTGAGCTGCGCGAACTCACCGCTCAGGGTTGGATCTTGCTGAATCCTAATGAGCTAATGGGATACGCCATGGCTAACCTCAACGAAGCTATCAACAACCCGTTACAGGCATTAGGGCTCAAAGATGACAAAGCTCAAAGTGGTGATCAACTTGACAGAGACGCTTTAGATCTGCCCCACCGTCCCGCTCAGCCCAACGCCAACTAAGCTGCCGGTATACGTTGCAGCGAATCCTTTAGGGGGTTGCTCATTGTCAGGTGTCTAGCCACTGTCAACAACACGTATGGATGGTGCCCGCCAATAGGGATGCGAGCGAACTGTTCATACTGTTGTTTCTGTTTGTGTTGCAAGCGGGAAGAAAGACGATCTATTCCTGAAACTCGATACAGCGATCGAAACTCTCAATCCCGCTTGCCTAATGCCTGTATAGCTGAGGTTACTGGTAGAGTTGCCCCTCATGCCGCAACCAGCCAGCGACATGCTCCCCAGCTGGGTCATGATGAGTCCAGTGAATCACCCCGCCTTCTGAGTTCCATTCATACTCGCCGTAAAACTCCACCAGATCTCCCGTTTCGATAGCGTCAATGCGCGGGGCCAAATCGATATTGTGGGCAATCAACAAAGTTTGGCCAGATTGCAGCTCTAGGATAAACCGCTGATGTCGGCTACCCTCCAAATCATCCGTCAGGATTCTGACAACAGTGCCTTGCCCTTGCACCTGCAGGTCGCTGCTTTGAGTCTCAAAGGCAGTCTGGAGCAATTGGTCGCTAGTGGTCCCATTCGTTTCGGAGGCAGCCGATGGTGACAGCCCAGAAACTGTCAAAGAACCGCACGCCGTGATCGATAAGACTAACAACCCGACAATTAATTCCCGTTTCATTTTTCCAGTTCCTAGGCAAGATTTTGCTGTTAAGACATCCCTTCAATCGGCGCAAACCCTTGCCGTTGAATATTTTCAGTGATCGTACGGGGCTCTAAAAACTGTAAAAGATAGTCGGGACCGCCAGCTTTGGAGCCGACCCCCGACAGTTTGAAGCCGCCAAAGGGCTGACGCGCCACGATCGCCCCGGTGATGCTGCGGTTGATATACAGGTTACCCACTTCAAACTCCCTTTTTGCCTGGTCAATGTGGGAAGGGGTACGGGAATATAGACCACCGGTGAGTGCAAAGCGAGTACCGTTGGCGATTGCCAGCGCTTGGCCAAAGCCTGATGCCTTGATCACCGATAAAACGGGACCAAAGATTTCTTCCTGGGCAAGGGTGCTTTGGGGTTCCACATCGGTGAAAATCACGGGTCCGACGAAATAGCCGGTCTCGGGGGCCGGTATCTGGAGGGCGAGGGTGGCCTCAGTTTTGCCCTGTTCAATGACCTGACGGATACGCGTTTGGGCCGCCGCATCGATGACGGGACCGACCTTGGTACTAGGATCGGCCGCCTGACCAACATTGAGAGATTGGGTGGCTGCGATTAGGCGAGCGACAAAGGTCTCGTAAATGGCATCCATCACCACCACACGGGAGCAGGCCGAACACTTTTGCCCGCTATAGCCAAAGGCGGAATAGACGACACCCTGCACCGCCTGATCTAAATCGGCACTTTCATCTACAACAATGGCATTTTTGCCCCCCATATCGGCCACTACCCGCTTAAGGTGGCGCTGCCCTGGTTGCAAAATCGCTGCATCGGCATAAATTCGACAGCCGACCTCTTGGGACCCAGTAAACACGATCATATGTACGTCAGGATGCTTCACCAAATGGGAGCCCACCGTCGAGCCAGCCCCCGGAATGTACTGGAACACCCCCTTGGGAATACCAGCTTCCACCAAAATTTCGCTCAGTTTAGCGGCGATTACCGCTGTGGGGGCAGCGGGCTTGAGCAGCGCACAGTTGCCCGTCACCAGGGCAGCAACGGTCATCCCAGTGGGAATAGCGAGGGGGAAGTTCCATGGAGAGATGACCAGAACAATGCCCTTCGGCTGATAGAAGTAGCGATCGTTCTCTCCAGCAACGTCGTAAACCACTTCCTGGTCCAACCGTTCCATTTCTGCCGCGTAAAACCGACAAAAGTCGGCGGCTTCAGACACTTCTGCATCGGCCTGATGGAGCGGCTTGCCGCCCTCAAATACCATCCAGGCATTGAGTTCATGGCGGCGGGCTTCGAGCCGGTCGGCGGCTCGCCGAATGATATTGGCACGTTCTAAGGTGGGGGTACGTTTCCAGTCTTGGAAGGCAGCTTTAGCGGCGGCGATCGCCTGCTCGGCCTGGTCAATATTCAGCTGGCCCACCGTGCCTACAATTTGTGTCGGTGCGCCGGGATTCACTGATTGCAATTGGGCCTCGGTCTGCACAGCTTCTCCCCCAATGAGAGGCCAATAGACTTTTCCGAGTTGAGCCTTGACATCGCTTAAGGCAGCTGCGGCTTGGTCACGGGCCGCCGCGATCGCATAGTCGGTATCAGCTGCAGGCTCAAACGGTAAATGACTACCTTCTGGCTGAACTTCGTCGTCATCGTAGTCGCCCTCGCCCCATTGAGGTGGTGCCAGTAACGCTTCGGCCGATACGTCGCCCACGCTTTGAGCCAAAAAGGAACTGTTGGCAGTATTTTCTAGCAGGCGGCGAATTAGATACGCCATACCGGGAATCAAGTCACCGTAGGGGCAGTAGACCCGCACCCGATGGCCCTGATTGGCTAAAGCCGTCGCCAGGTTATCAGCCATGCCGTAAAGCACCTGATATTCGATTCGGCGTTGGGGAATGTTGAGCGCCTGCGCCGTGGCGATCGCGTAGGCCTGCGATCTCACATTGTGGCTACCAATGGCCGCATGGAGATACTCATGGTGTTCGAGCAGTCGCCGCGTCATGCGCTCAAAGTTGACATCAGTGGATGATTTCTCGCGATACACCGGGGTGGGCCAATGGTTTTGCCGGGCGGTAATCGTCTCTTGATCCCAATAGGCTCCTTTAATTAAGCGCACCGTCACAGGTGTACCCCGCTGCCGCGCCCACTGAATCAGATCTTGCAAATCCTGATAGCTGTCCCGCAAATAGGCTTGCAGCGTTACGCCAATATCCGAGCGATCGCGAAATTCCGCTTCCATCAAAAGCTGTTTAAGGGTGGCTAGCGTAGCCTCTTTGTATCGGTACTGCTCCATGTCAAAGTGCACTGCCGCGCCCACTTGTTGAGCTCGCCGCAGCAGTTGTCGAATGCGATCTCTAACCTTCGCTTGGGAACCCTCCACATCAAGGGCGTCAAATTGGGAATAAAACGCCGTCAGCTTAACCGACACCTGCACTGGGGATAAGGGTTCGCCATCAGCGCTGTCAACCTGGGACACAGTCGACCAGCGCTGGGCCGCGTCCGTCAGCTGAGTCATCAGGGTCAAATACTGATCTAAGTACGCCTGGGCTTCAGCTTCTGTAATGACGGCCTCACCCAGTACATCCACCGTAAAGGTCATGGACTGCTTGCGCAGCTTTTCGATACTTTTGAGGGCTTCTTTCAGATTGGCACCAGCAATGTACTTACGAGCGAGGGTTTCCACCGCGGTAGACAGGGTGGTAGCGGCAGCCTTGCCCGGTACTGAGTCCGCCGCAGTAAAGTTGAGCAGCCCCTTAAGAGTCTGGGGCAACTCTACCGATTCATCACTGAGGTACTCTTGCAGATGACGAGCGACTTCAGTTTTAGTCGTCAGGGCCGGCAAACAATCGATGAGCTGAAACAAATGGACCCGCAGCCCAGGGTTTTCCATTGCCCAACTGAGCAGCTTGTCATCCCAACGAAACTGGTCACGCACTTTGGCAAATAGCGATCGCTTCTCGCCAGTCTCAGCGAGCAGTTCTCGGGCGATCGCCTGCACTTGTGACTCCTCAACGACCACCTGAGTAGAGGACTCAACATTTCTAACGGGCGCAACACTCATGTCAGCTCAATACTCCTGAAGCCTTTACCTCTCCAGTCTGTCGCAATTTCCTCAATTGGCAGTTACATTCCCCACCAAACGATAAATAAAGTAGTCTGCTCACACATTCTAGGTAAGTCACCCGGCTGCTCTGGTCAAGCTTTAATCCACCTTGCTCAGTTCCATCACCCCACCGATAAGTTGGGCTGGAAGAGTCGTCCTCAACCAGTTTTCTGAAATTGGATGACCCATCATTTCGGCAGTCAGTTTCCCTGATCATCCATGGCCATTTGGGAACAGCTGAAAGCTTCGGGTCAGCTGGACAGCAGCAGTTAAGGAGAACTGCAATTGATCGCGCTATTTTTTATAGATCGCTTTTGGGAGAGTTCGGACATTTTGAGCGATGCTGGCTTTCCCATTGATGCCCAAATGCAGCTAGTTTTGCTTCATTCTCACTGCCGCCGCTGGCTAGGTTGCTAGATTGAGCGCCCATCATCACACAACAAAGCAGGCTAGGCAAACTACCTAACCTGCTATCAATGCGAGCGTTCAATGGTTGTCTAGTCAGCCGCTACGCGGATATTGATGGTTGCTGTCACTTCAGCATGAAGTTTGATATTGACCTGATATTCACCCAGTTTGTTGATGTCTGGAACCGAAATATCCCGCCGATCCACTTCTCGCTGAGTCGCTTCTTGAATGGCTTCAGCAACGTCACCAGACGTCACCGTACCAAAAATAGCGTCATCTTCACCCACTGGCTTCTTGATGACAAACATCCCAATAGTTTCCAGTGCCGTCTTCATCGACTCGGCATCTTGCTTAATTTGCTCTAGCCGCTGGCGAACCTCTTCTCGCCGCCGCTCAACCTGTTTGAGCACACCGGGAGTTGTACGTACAGCCAACCCCCGCGGGAACAAATAGTTACGAGCATAACCCGGAGCAACTTCTACCAAGTCCCCCGAAATGCCTAATTTACGCACATCTTCCTGTAGCACAACCGGAATTCGCTTAGCCATAGTTCTCCCTTCAAACGCCCGGTCTACCACTTTACCTAATTGGGCGCCGACCTGGCAAACATATTTTTCTTTCGCTAACAATGCGAAAATGTAGTGAGTCTGCCGATGGGAAACCGATGCCCAAACTCTTTATCGTTACGATTAGCGCCGTTTGGATCGTCGCGATCGCCATCTTGTCAGTCCAAAATGCGACCCCCGTGGCCGTCCGCTTTTTGGGATTAAAGTCTGTTGAGCTACCAATAGGGATTGTTCTGAGCTTTGGGGTGGCGGGCGGTTTAGTGGCGACGGCGATTTTACTAAGTAGCCGTGCTGTAATCCGCCGCTAAATTTACTCATCCCATGCCGGCAGTCGCCCGTCAACTAGCCAGAGATTTCCCACCAGCCAAAGCCAGGACCGATGAAGCGGATGGTAATCCATAGAGCAATCATGGCAAAAATGCCGATCCAGGCCCCCTGGGTGGTCCATTTCACAAATTTTTCGCTCTGGTCCTTGGTAATGGGTACCCATGGCAAAATCTTTTCTTCTTTGCCATAATCAGCACCCAGTTTTTCTTTGCGGCGTTTAGCTTCTCCCATGACTTTCCTCTGTCAGAACGTGTGTAAACCGGGATCTAACTGCGGTTCGCAAGTCATTTTGCATGATACCGCGTTCTAAAAACGCTGTTGTCCCGATCAAAAGGTCACGGGCTCTGTGAGCCAAAGATGATGGCGCTGATGTAGGCGAATGGCGGGATTCAGCGCTTGCAAAATTTGATGTCCGTAGCTGCGATGATTGACCCGACTGTCGAGAATGGCTACAACACCTTGATTGGCCCGCACAGGGGCGATCGCTCGCTGCAGCTCCATCAGAGCCGAGGGTAGTAAATATAGTCGAAACCAGTCTTGGCGCGATCGCTTGTAGTAAGCAACACGTCCCGCCACCAGGGGATTTTCTAAAGAGGGCAGGGGCAGCGTCGCCATGACCAACAAGTTAGGGGCGGGTAGCTGCGTCTGGTGCGTTTGCCAAAACTGCCATCCCGCCACCAGTACTCCGTTTTCCGGTAGGCGGGTAGTTTCGACTTGCACCCGTGAACCAAACTGGGACGCCAAGGCGGTGGCCACTTGGTGTTTCAGCGGGGTGTCGTTAACTAGCACGACCGTAAGACCACCTCGACTCGTGCCTGCCACTACGAGATAACCGAGCTCATCCAGCAAAATCGGCTGAAACTCAGCCGTATTAGGCAAGGGAATGCGGTCGGGTAAATATAGAGTGACTTCTTCAGAATGGCGATCCGGGTTGAATTTGAGGCAGGTCATGTCACCTAAACCTAACCGCTGGCGATATTCATTCGCCGTTGCCGTGGGGTCAAGGGCTCCCCCGACAATCACCAGGGGCTGCTGCTCCCATAGGGAAGTCATCACCGGAGCCACGTCAATGGGAGCACTATTGAGAGTCCATCGACCACTGTCGCGATCAAGGCGCGCCCATTGGAGTGATTCGCTTTGACCAAGCTGATGCCACAGCTGTCGCCAGATAGGAGGCATGCCAGTTTGATCGATGTCGCCATCCCACAGAACCTGACGGAGCGCCAGTAACGTCTGCCGCTCTGGGTCATCAATCAAATGGCAATGATACGGATTGGCAGGATGTTGAAATACCTGATGAGTCAGATTGACTCGCACATCGCGAATCACAGCTTGATGTTGGGGATAGGCCTGCATCAGGGCCTGCCAAGCATCTCCATCTAGGGTCACCGTAAGCACATCGCGCACCCAGGCTTCTAGATCATCCGCACCGTCGATAAAGACAGGGACGCCAACCGGAAAACGCTGTTTTTGATGGAGGCGATTGCTCAGCCAAGCTTGGGGCGTAGTTAAAAACAGTCCTTGGAAGTCGGCATGGGGCCATTCATCGCCCCACTGCACTGATTTTTCGCTGGGCATCCAGTCTTGCAGACGAGGAATATCGCCCAGTAGCACTGACTGCTGCACCGCCTCAGGTAAGACCAAAACAGCGGGACCAGGCCACAGCAGCAAGGAGATCAAATAGCTGAGTCGATAGTGCCCTCGATAGAGTGCGGCGGCGCCGACTTGCATTAGAGAGCTCCGCCCGAGCCGCAACGCCCGAGCCGCTAGCCGCGCCATCGTTAAATGGTGGGGCCAGTCAGTATTGCTATGATGTCGCAGAAATGCCCGCAACTGTTCATGCACCTGTGCTTCCAGCACGCACCGACTCCTTCGTAAGGTAATGCTCTACATTGTGACACAGCGCTTCTAGGGTGCCCAAGGTCCGCTTAGAACGACTCGTCATCAAACCTGGAACGACCGTGGCGCAAATATTCGGTGCCGACTCCAGCAGCGACTTACACCATTTGCAGCTCGACCATAAGCTGTTCGACTTGATTCGTCACCAGTTCATTGGGATCGTCGCGCATTAGGGGCAACAGCTCTCGCAGCACGCGCGGTGAGGCCACTTGCAGATAAGACAATACGGCTTCACGCACAAAGCCGGTAGGGTGGCGGAGGCAGGCCACGGTATTTTCGGCGCTCAGGCTCCACTGTTGGGCCCGGGCCACATGAAAGCAGCAGGCGAGCGCCCAATCAGATAGGAAGTATCGCAGGTCTAATAAATACCGGAGGCGATCGCTCGAGCCTATTGGCTGATAAAAATACAGCTCACTGTCACTCAAGACTTCGAGCTTTTCAGTCCAACTGCGGCGATCGAGGATTGTTAAAATCGCTCGCTTACTAGGAATATCCAATGTGTTGTCTAGAATCTCAATGCCCCGGGCACGGTTAGAAGAGGTTCCCGCCTCCCAACTCACCTCCGCCGCTTGAATTGCGCCCGCTGGTGAAATAAACCGCAGCAACATAAAGATGCGTTTGATGGCGTCTCCGCGCAATTCTTCCAGGGCACGCTGCAACAATGTGGCTTCTCGACCCTGTAGAACGTCCTCCCCTAAATCGAGCAATGCGCCGTAGATCTGACCAATAAAGGTGAGTTCCTGGTTGATCAATTCTTCCACCCCATCTCGACCAAACCGATCTAACGCAGCATCAATGCCCTGCACTCGATTAAATCCCGTGTCTTGCACCAATCGCAGCAAAATCCGCAATAGGGTACGGCGAGTCCCCCCCCAACTAGTAATCAGATTTTGTAACAAGCAGTCGATCGCAGCATCACTCCCCATGTTGCCGATCGCCTGCCAGGCTTGATTGCGCAAGCTAGTAGGGCGATAAGGATCTAGGGCCACCGCCTCTAACATTTCAATGGCGTCGTTGCCGAGCCGCGTTAGGGCTTGGCTGGCAGCCTCACGGGTAGATTTATACTGCAGCGCTTTCATCAAAGACGGATAATATTCGGTCAAGTTAGTCGCAGCGATCGCCTCTAGCAGAGCCCGTCGCACCCGTAACGACTCATCTTGCAACAGATTAGGAATGTATAGTCGCAGCGACTGTAAATAGTCGGCCTCGCCCAAGGCCCGGCACCCCATAACTCGCTCTCGCTCCCGCTCATGGGTAAGCATTTGCCGCAGCGTATTAACGGCCTCGTTTTTTTCCCGCGCGTTCCCATGCTTGAGCATTAACGAAGCCGCCGTGCCTCGGACTACGGGCTCCACATCCGGATTGAGATAGGACTGCAGATGGGCAATATCAGGGCTGTCTTCGGTAATCCAGATGTAGCGTAGTGCCAGAGCTAAGATTTCGGGCGGCTGTTCCGTTTTAATCAGCCGGCGCACCGCTTCGGTATGCCCGGTGTTGGGATATTCCAACATGACTTCTAAACTTTGGCGACGCAGGGAGAGCGGTAGCGTGGACAGCCGTGGCGCTAACACTTCGCCCACGCTACGCGGATCAAGTTGCGATAGCAGCTCAATACAGGAACGTTTGTCGGCCTCTGATCCAGGCTTTTCCAACTGCTCCACAAACGCGCGGCGGAGGTTGCGCAAGGTGGCGTCAGTCATGCTGAGCAAACCACGCTGAGCACTTTTAACCAAAAGCTCTAAATACTGCGATCGCAGCAGCAAAATTGCTCCGAGCCAAACGATGGCAAGAAAAGCGATCACGCCTAAAAAGAACTGGGCCTGCAGCATCTGACTGGAGAAGCCGAGGAAATCGGCCCACGCAATTACCAGCAGAATAAAAACGCCCGTTCCTCCCATGGCCAAGGGCTCAGCAATGCCGCCTACGAGGGATTGAAACAGGGTGCGCTCACTATCTGGAATCGGCTGAAATAGCAACGGGCGGGTACTGGCAACGAGGGTATAGCGCAACCACTCATCAAAGAATTTGAGAATAACAAGGCCTAAGAATAAAGCGGTGGGCCCCAATAGCCCTGGATAGCCGCCAATCATCGTCATGACGCTGATCCCCACAATCACCAGCGGCAGAATCGCCAGCACCGTAAAGACGCCCTGGCGCTCAATCAGACGACTGGAGGTAAACCACTGAGTCAGCAGCTCAATCAGCCCCAATAGTCCACTGAAGATACCTAAGAAGGCAGCAATCTCGTCAATTTCTAAATTAATTTCTAGTTGAGTCAGGTATTCAAACTCAATCAAATACATCAAAATCTGAGCCAGCACAAAAAAGCTGAACAGCATGATCACGTATTGACGGATCGTACCCCGCGAGCGCTGAGCTTTATGGTCGTCTTGCCCAGCTTCTGCTTGCTGCTGGAGCGAATCGGGAAAAGCGTGATCGTAATTGCGGCTGATTTTTAACAGCACCACCGCCCCAGCAATCATGATCAAAAATGACAGCAGCAGGACGTTTTTCAGCCCCACCACCGAGACCAAAATAAAGACTGAAAAACCGCTTAGTACATCGGCAACTAGGTTACCGCTACTGACCAAGGGAAACGTCCGCTTGATTTCTCGAATATTAAATAACTGATTAGCAGTGATGGAAACGTTGAGGTCATTGAGCCCGTAAATCGCCTCCATCCACAATCGCATGGCAAAGATAGTGATCGGCAGCAGGGGCTCGACATCAAGCCCCCAGCGAAACAACAAAACTGGAATCGCCATCAAAATGGCGATGATGACAATCACCCGGCGCAACGGCAAAAATTTTTGCAGCCAGGAGTACACCATGCTCAGGCCAAATCCAATGCCGGCGCTGAAGATATAGATCCATGGCAGCGAGTCAGGGCCGTACTCCTCTAAAAACAGCGCGGCAGAACTGACCTCCAGCCACAAAATGCCCATGGAGGTTGCCGTATAAAAAACGAACATCAAAAATGTTCGTTCGGCTTCATTAGGCCGCAAATTAATGATGCGGAGCAGCCGCTGCTGCCACGGAGGCAGTGCTAAAGGTAGAGTCCGACTCGATTTCATAGGTAGGGCGAAAAGGATAGTCGCGATCGCCCACTACGTTGCTCAAACAACTACTTCTTGGGCGACAACAGCATCATCATATTCCGACCTTCTCGTTTCGGCGCCTGTTGAATCTCGGCAAATTCTTCCAGATCCCCCGCCATCCGTCGCAGCAGCTTCTCAGCCAAGTCAGAATGCTGAATTTCACGACCACGAAACATGACGGTGGCCTTAACCTTATCCCCAGACTTAAGAAAGCGCTGGGCATTTTTGACGCGCACATTATAATCATGGTCGTCAATCTTGTAACGCATCTTGACTTCCTTGACTTCAGCATTGTGCTGACGCTTACGCGCTTCTCGGGCGCGCTTTTCCTGCTCAAATTTGTATTTGCCGTAGTTGATAATCCGACAAACCGGTGGATTGGCCTTATCACTGACCAATACCAGATCGAGCTCTTGCTCCTCGGCAAGGCGGAGCGCCTCACTCGGGGGCATCACCCCCAGCTGATCGCCATCAGACCCAATCAGGCGAATCTCTGGGAAGCGAATGTTTTCATTAATCGGAGGAACGTTACGAGGATTTCGGCTTCGCATACGTGGCAGAAAATAGAAAAGAGTACGGAATAAATGGACTCAAATTTGATCGTTCTATAGCCTACTGGTTGACCCCAAACTTCGTCTAGGGGAACCACGCGTGCTCTACAAATTGCCCATCGGTTTTGGCTATTGGGCAACGTCTCTACGATATTAATCGCCCGATCTGAATTTGCACATATATTCGTTGCAAAGTCGGTCGAAATGTTTACTTATCGTAAGTCCGACACGGCAGACACAGGCAATCTGGTCAATGCAATGGGTTGTCCCTTCCTGTATTGACGATGGTTGATTCAACTCCAGGGGCGTTGCCCAAGATTGAAATCGCAGAGTACATCGCGCAAACTACAGCCAGGTGTACCCGCTCTCAGTCACTGGATTGTCTATGGCGAGATTCTTATCGTCACTTGGCCTCTAGCAAATTTCTAACCTCTCGAGGGTGTCTGGCCCTAAATGAGCTGAGATACCGCTTTTCACTCGGGTGAAAAGCATCACGAGATGAATTTCCAAACCCCTTAACAAAACGCCTCCCTCAAGCTACGATGAGCTCTTGTTTGATCAGCGCACCGACAATGGGGCGCAGTCTATTGCTCAAAGATGAAACACACCCTGTCAGTTTTAGTCGAAGATGAAGCGGGCGTCCTCACGCGCATCGCTGGATTGTTTGCCCGGCGAGGGTTCAATATCGAAAGCCTGGCAGTGGGGCCTGCGGAAAAGATGGGGGTCTCTCGCATTACAATGATGGTGCCAGGAGACGATCAGGTCATCGAGCAAATTACGAAGCAGCTCTACAAGCTCGTTAATGTGCTCAAGGTTCAAGACATTACTGAGGTGCCCTGCGTTGAGCGGGAGTTGATGCTGATCAAAGTCAACGCGACGAGCGCCAATCGGTCCGAAATTTTGGAACTGGTGCAGATTTTTCGCGCTCGGGTGGTTGATGTCGCAGAAGATTCGCTCACCGTTGAAGTGGTCGGTGATCCAGGCAAAATGGTGGCGATTGTTCAAGTTCTGTCGCGCTTTGGTCTCCGGGAGATCGCCCGCACTGGCAAAATTGCCTTGACGCGTGAGTCCGGGGTGAATACGGAATATCTCAAAACGCTGCAGAGCAAGTTACAGTGAACAATGGTTTGATTGGCCATGCAATCAGAGCGGCGATGTCAGCGGCGGCATCGTAGTTCCTTTGAGTTGCCGCTGGGCTGGCTGGGTTAATCCCTTCGCTTGAACCAATACATTAAATTTGCCCAAACCCAAAGGGTTCATAAGCTGGTGCAAGGCCTCCCGACGCTGCAGAGCCGCACGAATGGTTTGGACATCCGTGGTTTCGATTTGAGCCAGCTGGTTGAGCCGATCGCCTAGCCCCAGCGCCATTAGAAAAAGTTCTTGGGGGACGTTTCCCAAGGTCTCAAGGCCACAGCGATCGCCCTGTCGCTCCAAAGCAGTGAAATCGACATGGGCGGTAATATCTTGTCGGCCTATGTTGATCAAAGGTTCGTTGTGGTGGGCATGGCGGGTGTAGCACTGGAGCGTGCCCTGCGATCGCGACGGGCGATAATAGCGCTCCGCAGCGTAGCCATAATCGATGGTGAGTAAATATCCTTGGTGAAGCTTGTCGGCGACGTCAGCCAACCAAGTGAGTGCGGCCAAATTGATTTCGGTAACGTAGCCTAAGGGATAAGCAGGCGTTGTGATGGCCACCCCCACCGCCGCCAAGTAGTCTGCCAACGCTGAGGTAGACAGAGGGCCTGGTACGAGTTCAAAAGCAAATGGTTCGGTCTCGTTGCAAACCACGTATTGCTCTTGTAAACCTTCAGCGCCCAAAACTACCCGATGCACCGGTAGCGCGTCCACTAACTCATTGGAAAAAATGCAGCCCGTCACGGACCCAGGAGAAAGATCGGTCAAGTCACCCCAGTTAATCGCCACCTCCGGCTGCCAACGGGCCAGGCGAGCCTGCTGAGCCCCTCTCAAGGCAGGAGACGTTTCGATCAAGGTGTAACGGAGCGCTGCCAAGCAGGAAGGATATCGCTGCTTTAGGTAAGCCAAGATGCCAGCAGCAATGAGTCCTTGACCTGCTCCCATCTCGATTACATGAAACGGATCGGGGCAATCAAGTCGCTGCCACATATCGACCAGTTGCTCTGTCAGCAGCTCCGCAAAATCTGGCCCTAAATGAGCTGAAGTCGCGAAGTCCCCGGCCATGCCCAACTGACTACTACCAACCCTGTAGTAGCCGTGATCAGGTTGATATAGCGCCAGGTCCATAAACGCTGCGAATGTCATGCGCTGCTCTGGAGATTGCGCAATGTGATCGCGGATGATGGCGCACAGTTCGAAGTTCCCGATTTGCGGCGACATTTGCACGGTCTAAAGCTGTACCAAAATGGCTTGCACTTCAGGATGGCTGAAGAAAGCTTCGGTATCTTGAATTAAATTCGGTCCCCACAGATTTTGAATCAAAAACTCAATATCTGCATAACGGCTATCTTTTTCCAACGCAGGAATCCCAATGGCTAACGCGGTTGCCTCATTTCCCTGGGAAAATTCGGCTACGGCGATCGCGAGTTCAGGTTCGGGTTCGTCGGGGGCAATTTCCAGCGACTCGTTCCACTGATTCACAGCAGCCGTTTTGTCTCCTTGTTCGTATTGAACTAAGCCAATATTGTTGATCGAAGGCCAAAACGCTGGGTCCAGCTCAACGGATTTTTCATACTGGGCGATCGCCGTGTCAAACGCCTCCAGCTTGAAATAAGTATTACCCAAATCAAACAGCGCCCCTGGGTTGTCAGGCTCTATGGCCAGTCCGGCCTCGAGAAAATCGGCGGCTTGGTCGTAGTTGCTCTGCCGAAAGTGCGCTGTTCCTAAGGCAAACAAAACGGCTACATTATCAGCTTCTAGCGTTTTGGCCCGGTTTAAGGTTTCAATTGACGCTTCAAAATCTTCGACTTGCAAATACAGACTACCGAGCAATCCTAAAATTGCCGCACTATCGGGCACCAGCTGAGCGGCTAATTGGGCTTGAGCCAGCGCCAGCTCATACTGCTGTAGCTCCGCTAACTGTGCTGCTTCCTGGGCCAGAAAGAACCCCTGCTCCTCTAATCGTTCTGCATCTAACGGCAGAACATAGGGCAATAGCGCTTGTCCCCTCACGGGTGGTGCAACTGACCACAGGCCGATCGCCGTCAACGCAGAAAGTAAAGATGTCCGAATCAGCACAACAATCCCTTTATTTGCTTGGCGCGCTCATCAATAGTCAGCTTAGCTTACTCGACTGAAACTGAACGCGGAGTTCTCATTCTTGAAGTTATAGAGGGCCATCGCCCCCTCAGTCCAGCAGCATGTTGGCAATGCTGGCATAGGTTTGAGTCAACGGATGATCCGGAAATCGCAGGCTGAAAATATCACTGCTGCCCAGTTGAATCATCTCTTCCGTCAACGGCAAAATTGACGCCACAGGAGCGCCATAGGTTTCCTCTACCTCTGCCTTGAGCGCCACAAAGTCAAAAGACGAGAGCGCCTTATTGACCAACAACAGCATTTTGGGCACTTCTAAGCGACGGGCAATATCGACCGTCACCGCCGTGCCTTGAAAGTCTTGGCGATCTGGGCGCATGATCAACAGCAAGACGTCAGAAATTGTAATGGAGAGCAGCGTCTCTTCGTTCAAACCCGGATGGGTGTCGATAAAGAGAAAATCCAAGTTAAGCTGCTGGATCAGTCCTTGGAAGCCGTCATTCAACAGGCCCACGTCATAGCCCTCACGTAGCACCCGGGCAATTTCTCCAGCTTTGAGGCTAGAAGGAATTAAATAAATAGCGCTGCCCCTGGCACCTTGCCCCGCTAAAACGCTGCTAACATCGTAGGCCGCTTCTTCGACGGAGCAACGCCCCCAGAGATAGTCATTCAGGGCTAAATTCATATGGCTTTCGTCAAACCCAAACAGCACGTGAATGCCTGGGGATTGGATATCGGTATCGACAATGCCGACGCGCTTGCCACTACGGGCTACCGTAGCAGCCAAATTTGCCGTCGTATTTGACTTGCCTGTACCTCCTCGAAAGGAGTGAACTGACACCACTTTGACCATATGTCTACCTTCCAGTGCTGTAGAGCATTACATCGCCGCTCAGATGTGTGATTTTCCGGGTTGTCGGCGATCGCCCATCGCCATAGGCTGCTGACCGCATTAGACCCGGTCGAGGTTGACCCAGTTGCCACCCTTACCTGTGACAAGTGTATGAGAAACTTCCCATTTATCCTAGAAAAACTCTTGAAGTCAGCCTTATCAGACGATAAAAGCAGGCATTTGATCCATGGGTGGCAGGGGTGCAGGAGGATTGATGCGGCACCGATAGTGATGACTCTGCAACATGACCGGCGAGCGATCGCTAGCACTGAGATCGGCAGGTGACTGATACCGATGAATCTGCTATTTGCGCAAATGACGAAGGTGACAGTCCTTAAGTTGCACAACCGGATGATTAGAGACCCTGACCAACTGCTCGTTGTGGGTCGTTACGACCACAGTGATACCAATCGAATTCAGCTTTTTCAAGATTTTGATCACCTGTAGCGCGTTATCAGGATCGAGGTTGCCGGTGGGCTCATCGGCTAAAAGTAACGGGGGAGTTCCAACGACAGCACGGGCAATACTAACCCGCTGTTGTTCACCACCGGACAGCTCAGAGGGAAAAGACTCCGACTTGTCTTGTAGACCAACCATCTTGAGAGTAGGCCAGAGTCGTCGATGGATTTCCTTACGTGAGTAACCTTGGGCCCATAAAACGAAAGCTACATTTTCTGCTACGGTGCGCCGGGGGATCAATTTGTAATCTTGGAAAACTACACCAATCCGTCGCCGAACTTTGGCCAGTTGATTGCCGCGCAAACGACTAATGGGAGTGCCTTCAATCACAACCTCTCCAGTGGTTGGGCGCTCTTGGCCATAAAGTAGCTTGAGCAAAGTTGATTTGCCGGCCCCCGAAGGCCCCGTAATGAAGAGGAAATCCCCCTTGTGTAGTTGCAAATTGACATCAATGAGGGCCTGATGGCCTTTGGGATAGCACTTGGAAACATTCTGCAGGGTAACCACAACGTCTCGCCGAGGGTTCGCCGTTGGCGAGCCAGGTATCTGCGGTTTGGCTGCCATCGCGGGTCCAGTGGCACTAGGCACCTTTGACTGGGGTGGCGGCGTTGTCGGGCTGTCCTGAGCCGCAGTAGCTCTAGGGTCAGAGG
The DNA here is from genome assembly GCA_050331235.1 of Leptolyngbyaceae cyanobacterium. Classification (GTDB taxonomy): domain Bacteria; phylum Cyanobacteriota; class Cyanobacteriia; order Phormidesmidales; family Phormidesmidaceae; genus Halomicronema. The sequence goes on along the minus strand of JBHJHA010000091.1, from coordinate 15,244 downwards.
CAACAAGACTGTCAAGGCGAGTACGCTGTAAACGCTGCTGCAACGTAGAACGCACATTATCTGGCAGCCTGTCGTAGTTACTATGGGGCCGAGTGACAACCGAGGTCATAAGCAAAGTTCCAAAACAATCGAGCGCCAGCATTTACCCGAGACCCGCTGACTGGACGCCATGACGCTGTATTGTACTGAACTTCGTGTAAATGTCGAGCTTTTCTCTGTAAATTTATTAGTGCCGTTACTTACTGGCCGCCACTACATGTAGCGCTATGTCGTCGACGCTCATGTCACATAATAGAAAGCTGCTGCTCAACATGAAAATCAGGGACCGCCGAATCTTCGTACCCAAGGTGACGGCAGGCGGCCCGGGTAACCACGCGCCCTCGGGGGGTACGCTGCAGATAGCCCAACTGCATCAGGTAGGGTTCATACACTTCCTCAATGGTTTGGGCATCTTCGCCGGTCGCCGCAGCCATAGTATCGAGGCCGACGGGTCCCCCATTAAAGTTTTCGATCATTACTGATAAAAGCCGTCGGTCAGTCCAGTCGAGACCACAGGGGTCCACATTAAAAAGTTCTAGGGCTTCAGCGGCGATCGCCTGATTGATAGTGCCAGTTTTTTTGACTTCGACGTAATCGCGCACCCGTTTGAGCAGCCGATTAGCAATTCGGGGGGTCCCCCGCGATCGCCGAGCAATTTCCTCCGCTCCGTCCGGCTGGATCGCCGTCTTCAATACCTGGGCAGTCCGGCAAACGATCTGGGTCAGCTCATCAACCTCGTAGAAGCGCAATCGCTGGATCAGGCCAAATCGATCCCGTAGCGGTGACGTCAACGCCCCCACACGGGTGGTGGCCCCGACCAGCGTAAATGGATGTAGGGGGATGCTCCGGGTCCGAGCACTCTGACCTTTACCGATGGTGATGTCTAGGCGTGAGTCTTCCATCGCCGGGTACAAAATTTCTTCTGTCACGCGGGACAATCGATGAATTTCATCGACAAAGAGAATGTCGCCGGGCTTGAGATTGACCAACAGTCCTGCAATGTCTCGTGGACGCTCTAGAGCAGGAGCCGTTGTGATCTTGCAATCGACCTTCATTTCCTGGGCCAAAATCAGGGCCATGGTGGTTTTACCCAGTCCGGGCGGGCCATATAGCAGCAGATGATCGAGCGGTTCCTCCCTTGACTGAGCGGCGCGGATGGCAATATCCAAAACCTCTTTAAGCGATTTTTGGCCGATATAGTCCGCTAGCCGCTGCGGTCGCAGGCCATCTTCGACGGGCACTGCTGTGGGCGTTGCGTCTAGCGGCGGCGATCGCACCAGCGAAGGCGACGACGGCACCTCAGACAACGCCCCGCCCGCTTCAGTCTTCTGCCCATCTGAGGGTTGAGGCTCAGGTGCAGATTTCGAGGAAATTATCGCCATGTTCAAAGGCCAGTTTGCAGGTTCCTATGATTCTAATGAGAACGAGCGTATTACTCAACCCGGCTTGACTCCACTAACCTGCATCAGATCAGCCACCGTTGGGCAATAGGGCTGCATCCCCAGCTTTTCTGGATATACGGGGTTGGCGTAGACAAAATGTCGATATTTTAAGCAAAACCGATCCCACTCGGCCATGCGAATGTTGAACCAGTCGATAATGCGGTCAGCCAGCCACAAGGATAAAGGAATGCGGAAATAGATCCGCTTGTGGAGGTAATCACACACCTCTTCGACCGTGCGATCAATGGTGAGTGCCGGGTTGCCAATGACGACTTGCCGAGCATCTTGCGGTCCCGGCGGCTGATCAACAAGATGGGTCACCACCAAAGCAATGTCTTTGCCATGGGCAAAATGAAAGCTGCCATCCGCCTTTAAAAAGCGGATCAGACCAATCCAATTCGTCACCTCTTGGATGCCAGCGGATATGTGGGAGTACGGTTTATCTTTGTCGCCGCCAAACACCAGGGTCGGGAAGACTGTCGTTACCTTGGGATAGATCGACAGCAGAGGGAGATCGACGTAGCACTGATATTTGCTGCGAATATAATCGGTACCGATTTCCCCCGCTTCTTTCAACGGCAGGTGATGACTATCTTAAATGCTGGCCGTTGAGAAATAAATGACCTGCTGGCAGCGATCGCCTGCTAGTAGCTCCATGAGGCGATGGTTGCCCGCCACATTAATGTCATAAATTTCCGGAGCCCCGCCCCAAGACGTTGCTGACAAAATGGCTGTATCGACGGTTTTTAGCAGCTCCGCGTGAGTTGCAATGTTGCGAATATCGTCTTGAATAACCTGAATGCGGGGTTCATCCTGCCAGCTAAACAGCAGCTTGGCGGGATTTCTGACCAGCAGAATTAGCTCATGGGCAGTCCGGCTTATCAGCGTTTCTACGAGGTAGTGACCAATGCAGCCACTGGCTCCCGTAATGAAGATACGTTGGGAAACGCTATTTGCAGAAGGTTGGTTTAGATCAGACACCGCATTGCGAGGAAAATTGACGCTCACCGCGCCAGCCTACCATTCGCCGGAACGCCGGCTGGGGTCTTGATCAGCTGGCAATTCGTAACAGGGGAGACTGAATGCGCGGTGATCCCAGCGTATCACTCGGTTGATGATTAAACCGAGGCGGGTACAGCCAGCAGTTGATCCAAATTCTTACCTGTTTCAAAGAAGAAGGCGGCGTTTTCTTCCGGGGTGCCTGGCAAAATGCCGTGACCCAGGTTGAGAATGTGCCCCTGCGAACCGGCTTTTTTCACCGTGTCAAAAATGCGATCGCGAATAAACTCTTTGGAGCCAAACAGCGCCGCCGGATCAACATTTCCCTGTACAGCCATATCGGGTCCCAACCGCCGTCGGGCTTCGGCCATATCCACCGTCCAGTCAACGCTGACGATATCGACTCCTGACTCGCCCATCAGGTCCAACACCCCCGCGCTACCGCTGATGTAGAGAATAAGCGGCGTCTCTGGGTGCTTGGCCTTAACCTTACGAACGACCTGCTGCTGATAGGGCAACGCAAAGGTGCGGTAGTCCATAGGGCTCAACTGACCAGCCCAAGAGTCAAAGAGCTGTACCACCTGGGCCCCACACTCAATTTGGTGGCAAGCATAGGTACCAATGTTGTCGGCGAGTTTACTCAGTAACTGGTGCAGCATCTCCGGCTCGGAAAAGGCCATCCCCTTGATGTTGGAATAAGTTTTCGAAGTCCGTCCCTCAACGGCATAAGCTGCCAGAGTCCAGGGTGACCCCACAAATCCCAAAACGGCGGCTTCGTTACCAACTTCAGCCCGCAGAGAACTCAAAATAGTGCGGATGTAAGGCGTCGCACTGTCAGGCTCTAATTCATGGACGGCGTCTATCTGAGCCTGGGTTCGAATAGGCGGATCAATAATGGGGCCTTTGCTTTCCACAATGTCAAAGGGAATGCCCATGCCGGTCAGCGGGGTCAAAATATCGGAAAACATAATGACGCCATCGGGACGGAACGCACGCCAGGGCTGAAGCGAAATTTCGATCGCCAACTCGGGATTCTCAGAGCGCTCGCGGAAAGAAGGATATTTTTCTCGCAGATCACGATAGACCTTCATGTAGCGACCAGCTTGTCGCATCATCCATACCGGAGGGCGCTCAACCGATTCGCCACGAGCCGCCCGAAGCAATAGAGGATCCTGATTCAAACCAGTCATTGAAGCTTTACCTGCGTTTACGAAAGTTTTTAAGCGTAATCGCTAGCGTAACATTCAGTGAAGACCGGAACCGCCAGCCCCCTGGGGCGTTGCTGCTTTTTGCCTGCGGGAAGGCGATCGCTTCAACGTAGAATAAAGGTAACAAGCACATTTGAAGCCCCGTCAGACATCGGCATGAGTATCGTTAATTTTTTTGAAACGGTTGAAGGCACTTGGTTTTCTCAACGTACGACCCATTTTTTGCCCAGTCATCCTTCCCAAACTGGGCAAACCACGCTCAAGATCGCGCAGATGTCCGCCAGCGATGTTCGGGTTACAGGCCTGTGTCAGCAATTTGATGCCGATGCCAACCGGGTCGTCTTGGTCCTGTCAGTAGAGCAGGCGGGACAATCAAATACCTACGGTAGCGGCACTGCCACCCCTGAGCGTAAGACGTTACTACTTTGGCTCAAATCTGATGACGAACAAGCGGGCACTTTTATCAGCCAAACCGATCAAGAAGCGGCCGTCATGGGCCAGTATCAGCTAGAAGCCGGCAGCTTGAATCTCAGCATACGCAACGATCAGTTTCACTCCGACGAGCGACTGTGGTACGTCAACCCCAATCTCAGAATGCGAACCAGTCTAGTGAAACGGACTGACGGTCTACAGATGGCATCTTTTTGTTCTGAACTGCGCCGCATGGCGTAGATGTGAATACAACGCCCAGTTGCTGCTGTTGCCCACAGCTAACCATCAACCAGGTCGTCAGCCTGGGCTGCAGCCTCGGCCCGGGTGTCCTGAATCGCCTGGATTTGTAAGAGGAATTCTTCTTCGCGGTCCTCAAACTCTGCTTCAGAAACGTCACCCATGTCAAAGGCGAGCTGCAGCGTGAGGAGTTCCTTTTGCAAAGCCTCTAGCTCGTCGGTTGCCTCTTCAACCTGATCTAAAATCTTTTCAGCAATCCACGTGACGCCAGTAAATGGGGCCGTTACGGGGGCTAAGAGTAACTGTAAAACCATCCTGTAAGCTCCTGCGGGGGACTGCGATGTTTGACACTGTGGTTGGAAACCGCGGCTGGGTCAGCTGATGCTCCGCTCGCGGTTAGTCATGCCCATGGCGAAGCTCCAAGAAGTGGGCTGCTAAATCGCTAAAGTGGCTAGCGATCGCATCTTTGCCCATACGATACGACTTCTGTCTTCAAGCATTCCCCAAGCCGGCAAAATCCCCACACTTCTATTGTTCTACGCAGTGTCAATTATTGGGGGTATGGCTACGGCTCAGACCCAACACCCGTAGGGCGCGATTGAGTTTGATTTAGGAAACTTCATCTCACACGCAATCAATGGCGCATTCCGAACTTTGGCTGCCGAATTCGGCTAGGGGTGTGAAAAAATAGGATTATTGACACGATAGAACTGAATCTTTGCATCGAGGGATAAGTCATGGGGTATCTCCTGGCGGGAGACATCGGCGGTACCAAAACGATCCTGAGGCTGGTTGCCGCGGATAATACGTCGCTTAAGACCCGTTATGAAAAGGAATACGCTTCCCAAGCGTTCCCTGACTTGGTGCCGATGGTGGAAACTTTTCTGGCGGAGGCAGCGGAGCAAGGGTGTACTGATGGCCAACCGACTCGGGCCTGCTTTGCCATTGCGGGACCCGTGGTCAAAAATACTTCCAAGCTTACCAACTTGACTTGGAACCTAGATGGCGATCGCTTAGCCCAGGCACTTGACTTGGAATCAGCCGAACTGATCAACGATTTTGCCGCCATTGGCTATGGGGTGCTGGGACTGGAAGACGAGGATTTGCACCTGCTACAGGCCGGCAACCATGATGAGAACGCCCCAATTGGCATCATCGGTGCCGGCACGGGTTTGGGACAGGGCTTTTTGATCCGCCAAGGCGAAAAATTTCAAGTGTTTCCCTCAGAGGGCGGGCACGCCGATTTTGCACCTCGTTCAGAGCTGGAATTTCAGCTACTTCGCTACCTGCTGGACAAGCATCAAATTGCGCGGATTTCCGCTGAGCGGGTGGTCTCTGGGCAGGGCATCGTCGCGATTTATCAGTTTTTGCGCGATCGCGACGCTGCCCAAGAATCTCCCCAATTAGCCAAGATTGTCTCTACATGGGAAAAAGAAGCCGGTCGGACCAAAACCGTGGACCCCGCTGCGGCGATTTCCCAAGCAGCCCAGGCGGCGGAAGACACCCTCGCGATCCAGACTATGGAGTTGTTTGTGGGTGCCTATGGAGCCGAAGCTGGAAATCTCGCGCTTAAGCTTTTGCCCTACGGCGGACTGTATGTGGCGGGCGGCATTGCAGCTAAAAATCTCACCCTCATGACCCAAGACACCTTTATCGGAGCATTTACCCACAAAGGTCGCATGCGCCCCCTATTGGAGGATATTCCGGTGAAGATTGTCTTGAATCCCCAAGTTGGCCTGATCGGAGCCGCCCGCCGCGCTGCTGATCTATAGCTCTGGCGCTAGCAAACCCAACTAGCGATGTCGCTGGCCTGACCCACGGCAACTGCTTGCATCCCGATGCTTCATAGCGTTAGTCGCTGGCAATCCTGTCTTCAAGTTGGCATTCTGGCCTAAGCTTAACTACAATATCAGCGCCCCAAAGTTACCGGCTAAGGGCAAGATGGGGTTGCATCTCTGAAATTTTTAAGAACTGTTTGATGTTTGAGACGGCGCGATGACTCATTCAACGACCCCTTCCAAAACTATTTGGCTGTACGGTTGCCGATTCCTTGGTGGAGCTGCTCTAGGCCTGCTGATGGTCAGTATTCCTTTTTGGTTTATGTCAGTTGTGATGACCCCGCCCCTCTGGTTTACGGCGGCGAGTGTCGTTCTCCTCTGCGGCTTGATGTCAGTTCGATGGGGGGCGGCACTCGTAGAGTCTTTAGCTCAGGCGATCGCACACTCGGGTCTGTAGATTGACAGCCACTACATATTTATTTAGACAGATTGATTGACATGGCTGGGCACAGTAAATGGGCAAATATTAAACGTCAAAAAGCCCGAGTTGATGCAGTGAAAGGCAAAACTTTTGCCAAATTATCCCGTGAAATCATTGTGGCGACTCGCACGGGAGGTCCTGACCCAGCGGGCAACTTTCAGCTTCGGACCGCAATCGACAAAGCCAAGGCGGCGGGATTTCCCAATGACAACATTGAGCGGGCGATCGCCAAGGGTTCAGGACAATTAGGCAACGATGATGCGTTAGAAGCGATTCGCTATGAGGGCTATGGTCCCGGTGGCGTTGCTGTGCTGATCGAAGCACTGACCGATAATCGCAATCGGACCGCAGCTGACCTGCGGGCAGCCTTTAGCAAAAACGGTGGCAACCTGGGAGAAACTGGCTGCGTAGGCTGGATGTTTGAGCCAAGAGGGGTCGTAGCCGTTCTCGGACCGGTGGACGAAGAAGCGCTGTTGGAAGCGGCGATCGCCGGCGGCGCTGAGAGCTACGAGTTGACTCAGGTAGAGGAGGACCAAGACGGAGCGGAAGTGTATTGCCACCCCACTGACTTGGAGGGTCTCAGTGACGCTCTCAAAGCCGAAGGTTACGCCATCATCCAGGTGGAAAATCGCTGGATCCCGAGCAATACCATTGACGTTAGCAACCCCGACCAGGCGCGATCGCTACTCAAAATGATGGATGCCCTAGAAGATTTGGATGACGTTCAGACCGTTACGGCCAATTTTGACATGGCCGATGATTTGATCACGGCTAGCTTGTAACAGCTGCTCAGAGCTCAAACCTTGAGAACTGCAACCAAAGCCTGCAGTTTGTCCCAGGCAGCCCCACTGCTCAAAATTGAGCGCGCTTGACTAATGCCATTTGCAATTTCATCGGCAAAGCTTTTCCCTTGGGTGAGCCCGGCAACTTTCAATGCTAAAGCTGTATTGAGACAGACAACGTCCTGCTGGGCTTGAGTCCCTTTGCCCTGGAGCAGATTACGCATAATCTCGGCGTTCTCATCGAGTTCGCCACCACGCAGCGCTGACTTATCCGCCTCCACCAATCCGAACTCTCGAGGGTTAAGCACCTTTTCGCCGACAGTGCCACTTTCTAGCAGCGCCAGATCAGTACAGTCGCCCAAGCCAGCTTCATCTAGGCGTTCACGACCGTGCAGGACGATCGCCAGGGGCAGGTCGAGTTGGCGGAGGGCGGCGGCCATAGGCGTCAACACCGACGGATCAAACACGCCGATGACTTGCCCTGTCGTTCGCAGCGGATTGACCAAGGGGCCCAATAAATTAAACACCGTCCGCACCTTAAGGGTGCCACGCAGAGGAGCAACGGCCTTCATTGCTGGGTGCCATCCCCGAGCAAACAGAAACGTGATGCCAACGGATTTCAGCGCGGCTTTTGCTTGTTCTGGTGTTGCATTGAGGTTGACGCCGAGCGCCTCTAAGACATCCGCCGAACCGACTTTGCTTGAAGCAGAACGATTACCATGTTTGGCTACTGCCACGCCAGCAGCGGCGGCAACAAACGCCACCGTAGTGGAAATATTGAACGTGTGGGAGCCGTCGCCCCCAGTACCGCAGGTATCAATGCGCGGAGTGGGCAGATTCGCATCTACGGCTTCTCCGCCTAGCGACTGCGCCTGTAAGACCCGAGCCATCCCCGCTAACTCGTCCGCCGAGACCCCTTTGGCCTGAATCGCCGCCAAAATAGCCCCTGACAAAACAGGGGGAATTTCCTCATTGAGCCAACCACGCATTAGCGCCTCGGCCTGCTCAGCGGCCAATGATTGTTTATCGACCAACTGCTGTAGCAGAGTTGGCCAATTATGGGTGGGAGAATCAGCGATCGCAGTAGTCACAGCACAGAAACATTAAATCGACAACACCAAAGCGACAGCTTGAACGTTCAGCTTCAAGCTGTCGCTTTAGCTAGCATTGCAATGGTTAACAGCAAAGCCTAAAACGCAGAGTAGGCAACCGTTGCGGCAACTTGACTAACGCCTCGGGAAACAAACTGGAGAACCAGAAAACCCAAAATCGGGGAAAAGTCGATTCCCCCTAAAGGCGGAATAATTGAGCGGAAAAGATTCAAATACGGATCCGTAAGCTGACTGAGCGTCGCAAACGGTTGGCTCATCCAATCAACATTGGGGAACCAGCTTAGTAAAATGCGAATAATCAGCAACACAAAATAAATGTTTAGGAACGTTGCAAACGCTTGAGCAAACATTCCAACAAAAGAAGAACCCATTGAGTCAATCGCCTCCCTATCTATAGCAGGCATTCTTTACTGCCCTTAGTGTACTTGATGTCCGCAAAATGGATGGAGGTGGAAACCCTCACCTACTTCCCCAAAGCCTGCGAGAATAGATCAAGCACCGCTGTCTGAGCCACTCAATCAGCCGACAAGCCAACACCGCTGCTGTGACTCCCAAGAATATCTCAAACTGAGATCGATTTTGAGGCCGCAATCGGTTGACTGTCCATCGAGCGGAGATATCGGTCTTGGGCCAGCCAGTGATCCCCCAGCTGTCTCAAAGCTACCATCACCGGTTGCATCTCATGTCCTTTGGCGGTCAGGGCGTATTCCACCCGCGGCGGTACTTCGGGGAAAACCGTTCTCTCCACAAGACCATAGCTCTCTAGCTCTCGCAGTCGAGCCGTCAAGGTCTTGGTGCTGATGCCAGGCAGCGCTTCGATAAACTGATGAGTTCTACGATTGCCTAGAAACAGCTCTCGTAAAATTAAAATCGCCCATTTGCTACCGACAATTTCCAACACATTCTGAATCGGACAGCGTCCATCTGGGATCGGACAGCGTCCATCTGGGAATTGATTGGGATATGCCATATCTACGGGGGAGGCCAAGTCTTAGCCTCTAAGCGCGGTGTTAGCGACCATGATGGAGTCAGTCCAGCCAAAACTGGTAGATATAAAAAATATTTTTATGTTTGCGGCGGAGCGGATTCATCTGAGGCGGTGTCGACATCATTCGTCAGCGGCTGCCAATGCCATGATGGACGACTCAAATCAGCCTTGCCGTCGATTTCCAAAAGCCGCCAGGCATGGTCAGATTGGGGCTGCACGATGACGGTAAAAGGTACCCGAGACTGTTTGAGCGGCGATCGCTGGGCATAGCGCACCCGATATCGATAGGTTCCCGAAACTTCGTAAGCAACTCCATTGGGCACTTTAACAGAATGCACATCACTGACATGGACCTTTTGTACGGCAAGCTGCGGCAAATCGGCCTGTTCAGCCGCTAGCTGTTGCCAAAGCGCAATCTGTTCCTGCTGCGCCTGGCGCATCACCGCCGTCTTCACCACCGCTGAGGGCACCTTTGACTGCCCAGAACCGCATCCACTCAGCCACAAAACAAGTAGCAAACCGACTAGGTAACGACCCAGTTGAGACCGCCCTTTAGTCATGGGACTGTAAACTCCGGGGATCAAGTGCGTCGCGTAAACCGTCACCGAGTAAATTGAACGACAACACCGTTAAGACAATGAGAAACGCAGGCGGCCAGATTAACCAGGGGTGCAAGACCAAAATGGACGCATTGCTAGCCAGCGATAGCATGTTGCCCCAGGAAGGATCTGGCTGCTGAATGCCCAAGCCAATCAAGCTTAAAACGGCCTCGGCCACGATGAAGCCTGGAATAGCTAACGTCGCAGAAATGATCACATAGGTAGCAGTTTGCGGCAACACATGGCGCACCACAATATAGAGCGGCTGCCCTCCCATGGCCTTGGAAGCCGTGACAAAGGTTTGCGACTTAAGCGACAGCACCTGTCCCCGCACCACTCGAGCCAGCCCTGTCCACCGGACGAAAGACGTGATCAAAATAATGAGCAAAAATCGCTGCGTACTGGACAGCGTCGCCGGTAGCACCGCCGCCAACGCCACCAGTAGGTAAATCGCCGGGATCGTCATAATGACTTCCACCAAGCGCATGAGGACAGCGTCGATCCAGCCGCCAAAGTAGCCCGCAACGCCGCCTACCAGCATTCCCAATGGAAATGACAAGGCAATGCCAATCAAGCCGATGCTAAGGCTAATACGACCACCATAAATCAATCGACTGAGCTGGGCGCGGGCGTGCGCATCGGTCCCAAGTAGGTACCACCGACCGGGCCCAACCGTACCAAATAAATGGCGATCGCCGGCAATGCCAGGGAAGATGACAACCTCTTCAAAGGCTGGATTGCTCCAGGAAAATTGAGTTGGTAGCGGCAGCTTTAACCGAAACCAGCGATACTCATCCCCTCTAACCAAAAGTCGAATGGGACTGGGCTGTTCAAAGTCAACAAAGACCTCGCGCTCCCCTGTTTCAATGGAAACTGGACCCTGGGTCGTCGGATACACATGGGGACCGATGAACTCTCCCGTGGCTTGGTGACGCCAATAGACTTCAGTCGGCGGCAACAAGGAAGCACTCGGCGCTGAAAAGTACGGATCGTAGGGAGCCATAAATTCAGCGGCAAATACAATGGCGTAAAACGTCAACAGAATAATCGCGCCTATACGAGCCAAGGAGTTTTGACGGAGCTTTTGCCACCAAGTCATGTAATTTGCTAAGCCACTAGGTTGCCACAACGCTTTTCTCGTTCTCCACCATAAACACATTGGAGTAAAGATTGGCAATAATCTGCTTGCCCTCTTGGGTCAGAGACAAATACCAAAGCCCGTCTTGAATGTAGGGATGAACGACATTCCAATAAAACTTTGGGTAGTTGCGCCTCAAGTCATCGGGATGTTGGTAATTCAGATATTTGTTTTGGCCGGTTTCCTCGAATTCGTAGAAGAGGGCACCAATTTTTTTCAGATACCTGGGGTCGCTCAACTGACCAATCAGGTCAGCCGCTCGCACCAAGCCTGGGAAATAACGCGTATCTTGATGATCTTCCTCCTTGGGCACCGGAAAACGGGTGAGCTCGACATTGCGCTTGATCACTTCTGCATCGATGATGCGATTTTTACCAAACCGCTCTTCGATAAAGAGCTTGCCGCGATCGACATGGTAAGGCGTTAGAGACGCATCGGAGGCCCCGGGACTCAGCTCTACCATTTCCTCGCCATTCCCCGTGGCATATAAATGTTCGCGATCGCGATCCATCCGACAAACACCCTTCACATAGCCAATATCATGGCAAACCAGCGAAATGATGAAATGCAACCAGTCGTCAGTGCTGACTCCGCCCTCTCGAATTTGCTTCCCACGCAGAATTTCTTGGCCGACCAGGGCGACTAAGATTGTGTGCTCAACATTGTGATAGAGCGCATCACTATTGGCGATATTCTCCAAGGCCATACTGCCCGCCCAAGCAATGATGTCTTCGTAATCAGGGTTTAGTCCACCATAGGTGCGGTGGTAGCCAGCACGAAGCTTCTCGACGAAATCAGAGATCAGAATCTCAGTTGCATTAAACATGCTGATGCCTATCTAAACGTTCCAAAGCCATTGGTCACTATCGTTTCAGGAACCCTTACATAAAGTTGTAAAGAGTATAGCGACAGTCTTGAGCCTGTGATCTTGCTTTTAGCAAAACCTCAATGGGATTTGCCGTATCGGATTACCGCCGGGTGCCTGGCGGACTACGCAAATGGATGTAAGGATCCTCAATGGGCCCTAAATGTACACTCTGTTCAATTGCAGCAGGAAGTCACAAAATCATGTGTGATTTTTGTCAGTAATTGTCAGAGACAATGATCAATATCTAAGTGACGACTTCCATGACAGACAAAGGGAGCCGAAAACGGTGGGGGTAGCAAAAGATGAGAAAGAGCGACGGCCGGAAGTAGCTTCCCGACGGTGCCAACTTCCGCAGCCGCGCCAACGCCAGAGTATCGAAAACCTCTGGCGCAAACTCCATTTTTGGTAAAAATGACTATAATCAAGATTCCATTGACCGACTGTTTCACCAAAAGTAATTTCTGTGTTCACCACTACCCTTGCCAAACCTGACAATCAAACCATTCCTCTCGACTTGTTTTCGGCCATTTCTGAGCTAAAACGAGAACTTAATGCCGTTATCTTGGCGCATTACTACCAAGAGCCGGATATTCAAGATATTGCGGACTACATTGGTGACTCGCTGGGGTTATCACGTCAAGCCGCCGCCACCGAGGCGGATGTCATCGTGTTTGCTGGCGTTCACTTTATGGCGGAAACAGCCAAAATTCTCAACCCCGATAAGTTGGTCCTACTACCAGATCTGAATGCCGGGTGTTCCCTCGCCGACACTTGCCCCCCGGCCGCGTTTGCCGAGTTCAAAGCTCTTCATCCTGGTCATCTGGTGGTTTCCTATATCAACTGCTCGGCTGATATCAAAGCCATGAGCGACATCATCTGCACCAGCTCCAATGCGGTCAGCTTGATTGAGCAGATTCCAGAGGAGCAACCAATCATTTTTGCACCAGACAAAAACCTGGGGCGCTACGTCATGCAGCAGACCGGGCGTGATCTTGTTCTATGGGAAGGGAGCTGCATGGTTCACGAAATCTTTTCTGAAAAGCGATTGATACAGTTAAAGATGACTCACCCAAACGCGGAAGTCGTCGCTCACCCCGAATGCGAAGAACCAGTCCTCCACCATGCTGACTTCATTGGCTCCACGACAGCTTTATTGAATTACGTCAAAACGAGCGATCGCCCCCAATTCATTGTGGTAACTGAGCCGGGAATTATTCACCAAATGGAAAAACAGGTGCCAACTAAGCAGTTTATTCCCGCTCCTTCGACAGAGAACTGTGCTTGCAACGAATGTCCTCACATGCGGCTCAACACTCTGGAGAAGCTCTATCTAGCGATGAAAAATCGGAAACCAGAAATCACTATGCCCGAAGCAACCCGGTTAGCCGCTCTGAAGCCTATAGAAGCGATGCTGCGCATGAGTTCGTAGCATGGCTATAGCATTTTCCGAGGGCGCGCGATCCCCGCGAATTTGGTAACGTGGCTGCCCCCTTGATCTGCAGCACAAAGATAGGTTGCTTAACTCTTAGAAGTCTTGCATCAACCTAGAATCTGGCTAAAGGATGGCAACGCTCAGCCCCATTTTTTGCTGTCGGAATATGATGGCACCCCAGTGAAAAATCGGCAAGCTGTCAGGGCAGACTAGAAGATATCTGCGATGCTGAGCCCGCTTGCGCCTCTGATGGTATGAAATACGGGCCTTCAGAATCATCAGAAGTTCGAGAACTATTCAACGACAGAGCAGACACATCTGGTAGCCTATAAGCGATTGCTAGAGCAAAAAACACCTTAGCAACCTCAATCATCGCAACTAACGAGACCATTTGAGTATTGGAAAAGGACCGCTTAACACTCAATATGTTTCAGAAATGGCCGGCCCCAATACGTCAATATATTGATCGCCTTTTTTCTGACTCTGAAGCGAGAAAAATCATTACAAATATTGGATGGCTCTCAGCTGATCGCCTGATTCGTATGGTCTTTGGCATATGCATCGGTGTTTTTGTGGCTAGATATCTCGGCCCTAATAACTTTGGCCTATTTAATTATGCAGTTGCTTTTATCTCAATTTTTAGCATTATTGCCTCTTTAGGAATTGAAACTATCACCGTTAGGGAACTGGTAAATCACCCAGATGAGCGGGAAACAGTTCTCTCTACGGTATTTGGGCTAAAGCTCATAGCTGGAATGTTGTCTTTCCTCGTTTTAATCACTTCGAGTTACTTAATACATCCTGGAACTGCAGAAGTATACTTAATTATTTGGGTCCTATCTTTAACTTTTCTTTTACAACCATTTGATACCGTCGATCTCTGGTACCAGTCGAACGTCGAGGCAAAATACGGAGTCTACGCAAAAAGCTCTGCCTTTTTAATCACTTCCGCATTCAAACTCTTATTTATTTACTTAAGAGTTCCGCTAATCGGATTTGTCTGGCTAGTTTTTCTAGAGACCTTGATTGCCTCCAGTGGGTTAATCATTGGCTATATCAGGAGCCATATATCTGTAAATGTAAAGTCGTTCTGCCGCATTACGGCGACTAGGTTACTGAAAGATGGATTGCCGCTCATGCTGTCCGGCATTCTAATCACTATCTATATGAAAGTTGACCAGATTATGCTGGTTAAGATGATCAATGAAAAGGAACTTGGCCTATATTCGGTTGCCGTAAAGCTCACCGAGGCATGGCACTTTATTCCTATGGCAGTTGTGCCCTCAATCTTCCCTAATCTGATCAGTTCTAAGGGGGAAAGTATTTCAGCCTTCTATTCCAAGTTACAGATTCTATACGACATGATGGCAGTTTCTGCATACGCGATCGCTCTTCCCATGATGCTCATGTCAGGCTCAATTGTACAGCTACTCTATGGAGTGGAATATACTAACGCTGCACCAATGCTGGCGATACTGATTTGGTCTAATCTATTTGTAAACTTAGGCGTTGCCCGCAGTTCATTCTTGACGGCGATGAACTATACAAAGCTCTACTTAATGTGTATTTTTATTGGCTGCTTAATTAATATTGTCTTGAATACGATACTTATTCCTACTTACGGGGGGATTGGGGCGGCGAACGCAACAGACGTAGCATTTGATTTTGCCGGATATATTTATTGCCTTTAAAACAAAGGCATATGGAAA
>JBHJHA010000090.1:0-30734 GCA_050331235.1 Leptolyngbyaceae cyanobacterium | reverse complement strand
TGATATCAAATCTACCGTACGTCAACTTTGTGAGCTTGGCTGCGAAGTATATGTCTCGGTCAAGAACTAAGGTAATAGCTGTAGAGCATATTCCTATTTATGAAAATAACTTACAAGATAAACAGCTAGTAAGACTTTTTTCTCAGCTAATAGTCGGCCAATTATATAGAGGCGCATCAAGAATTATATGTGTCTCTGAAAGCATGAAAGAAGCATTTCTAAGGGAACATTCTAAAATTTCGAAGAAAGTATTATCTATTAATAATCCTGTCGTTGATGAAAAACGTTTCGATGCAGTGAATATAAATTCGCTTCACCCTTGGCTTGCTGAAAAGTCGGTGCCTGTTGCTTTAATTGTGAGCAGGCTTTCTCCAGAGAAAGATCTCATGACCGCCATTGATGCCTTTTATTACCTTAGAGAAAGATTGAATCTTAAGTTGATAATCCTAGGAGAAGGATCTGAAGCCAAAAGATTGAAAGATAAAGTGAAGGTTTTTGAGTATGCTTCAGATGTTGATTTTTTAGGGCATGTTTCTAATCCTGAAGTTTATATGTGTTTCTCAGATATTTTGCTGCTAAGTTCCATTCGAGAGGGGTTGCCAACAGTAATTATCGAAGCCTTGGCTTGCGGTTGTAATGTGGTATCAACAGATTGTCCGTTTGGACCTCGGGAGATACTCTGTGATGGTAAATATGGCTGGTTGGTACCTGTTGGCAATGTTCAACAACTTGCAGTAGCGATGCAGGATGCTATTGAAAATCCAAAGGACCCTGAAATGCTTAAATCCCGAGCACAAGATTTTCACGTGTCAAAAGCGATCGCTGCGTATACAGATTTGATTAATGAAGTTTGTGAGAATTAGACATTATTAGCCTGTGACTCTTACAAAAATAACTTATTTTTAACTGAGGCGATCATGATATATTTACTAAGTCAAGCTATTCGTTAGGCTTTTGGAATGATATTTTAAGGCTATTAAATAGCCAGTAAAATGGGCTATAAAAAGTTGCTAGCTGATAATTTAGCTCAAACTTTCTCGACAACATCGTTGCATTTGAATGCCGAGAGTGAAGAACTAGTTTTAAGACTTTGATACCGTCATGAACAATGTGTAAAGGGGTAAGGGCGATCGCCTGCCACTGTCGATAGCGAGCGATGCGAATATGGTGGCGACAAAGGCCAATTCCCCAGGCTAGCTTCAGCAGATAAGGCTCCTCTAGTCGAGACTTCGGGATTTTGTGATAGATGACCATCTCCGGGTTGTACCAAATTTCCCATCCGGCTTTTTGAATATGGGCCAAAACCTCCAAATCTTCTCCGGCGAGCAAAGATGTTTGACTACGTCCTGTCAAAGTTGGGGTTTTCGGCACGTGTTCGAGCCAGACTGCGCGGCGAACTACTAACCCTGCTCCTGGGGGTAGCATCCGATTTTGAGGCGTATAACAGTGGGCAAGCTCACCGCGATCAATAATGGCCAGAAAACCAGCGATCCTTTCAAAGCCTTCTGGTGGAGGCACCTCATATTGGCCCTTGATTTTGCCCCCAAATGCACCGACCTGTGGATGAGACTGTGCGAAGGTCACTACGCTATTTACCCAGCTTTGGGTCGGAATATTGTCATCGTCTAAGAACGCAACTAGAACCCCTTTGGCTGCTGCTACAGCATGCAAACGAGCAAAGGCTAACCCTTGTTGTGCTTCAAATGTGTAACGTAATGGATAATTGCAGTGCGGCTGATTTTTGTACCGATAGATGACCTGACGAATATTGTCTTGACTAGCATTGTCAATTACTAGCACCTCCCAAATAACTGTGTCAGATAGACTCTGCTCGCAAAGCGCATCCAACACATCACGTACACGATTGGCACCGTTATAAGTGCAGATCGCCACCGTAATATCGACGTGAGACATATATTTGTGGCCGCAAAGAATACTGCGTCGGGATTTTCCTGATGTTATTTTTCCCGACTTCTACCCAAATGCTTGAGTTTGGCGATCGCGAGTTGGATGTAATTACTGACATTTCTAAGAGCATCCATATATTGCCTGGATAGACCGATAGCGGCAACGCGGCAGTATGTCGAGACCATTGCCGGGGGGGTAGAGCCTGAATCGATGAAAGTTATGTTTTATTTTTCTTCGGAAAAGTAAACTCGTCTTTATAGAATCTCATTGTAAGGTGAACCTATGCGCGACTGACCACTGGGTTGGCTGCGGTTTCGCCAGTCTTTTAATGCTATGGAACTTAAAAATAAAAGCTTTTATAACTTTGCTGTTTCTCCAGGGACTCGCGATCACAAGGGCTATTTTGTCCAGGATGGGACGTATAGCTTAGTTCGGGTCGATGACTCTGGATGGGCGTTTGTTTGTCAGGATAATCATACCTGTTACTATGTCGATCCTGAGAGCTTGTTAGAAGTGTGTGATTTAGAAGACCGCACAAATACCCCAGAGGAATAGCGCCTAAAGATTTTGGGGTGTCGTCTTTACAGAGTTTGATTCGGTACCGTCCATAGCAGCTTCTGTGTAGAGTGGTTTGGGATTTTGGAGCGTGCGCGGCGGTTGCTCGATTTTTAGGGTTTCCTTTTACCTAAGCTTGTTCTTTCAATGTCCCGCTTGGACTACGAAGAATTCAATCAAGGTCCTGCAACAGTTGCTGGATAGATTTTGCGAGGCGTAACCTGTGGCGGCAGAGAGGATGCCAAGCAGACCGCTGAGTAAGTCTAGGACGGGTTTGTATTTATCGGTGCTGCCCGCTGTGCGGTCAGATCTAACCTCATTGTGATCAGATGGACTTTGGTGTCCTAGAGCTAATCCATAGAGGTCTTTCACTATGCGGCAAGTTCGTTAAGGAGGCGATGTTGATCGATCCGCCGACTGTGATAACTCTCAGGGTGGTGGCAAGGTGTGGTCAGACTCAGGATGAAAGTTCACCGGAATGATCATGATTGGGCTTCAGCTCAGCAACCGTTGACGCTTTCGAAGCGATGCCAGCGGAATATTTGCGTAGCTAAGCAACGTCCGGTCCTACAGCAGTTCGAAACTGCGATAACCGTCATTTTGATGACAAAATGACTCTTCTCAAATATTTGTTAAATGAGCCTTGCTGATTAGGCCTGACCAGTTTTAGCTTACCCAGACTCGCCATAGCTGCTCCCGTATTCATGTGTCTAGGCTTTGACAGGTCCTACTCCTCGCGACGTGAGCATGCTTAGCTTAAAGAGGCCTGATAGGCTCGCCAGCCGCCAAACTGGGTGATCTCGGCTTTGCCCTCAACGGTTAAGGGCTCACCAATAACCCCCAACACAACTTCACTATCGGCCAGTTTGACTTTGCCAATTGCCAGTCCCGGGGGCTCCTGCTGCAACACTACTCCGAGACCCGCTAGGGGAATGTTCCACACTTCGACAGCGATCGCCACCCCCCCGGTCGCGACCCGCACCATCGCTGGGTATTGGTCATCAATCGTCCATAACCGATAAGCGGGCTCCGTCTGAGTTTCGCGGTCAAACGTCGCTCCGACATTGAGCAGGTTGGGGTTAAGTGCTAACCCCCGCATCAGGGTGCCATTGACCGCTAGCTTCAATGTATTTGCCATGGGAATCTGTGTTTGCTGGTTAATCTTCTTTACCCAATGCGCCGGGAGCCCCAACCAGGGTTCGTTTGGGCGAGCAAGTGATAATCATAATGACCAACGTCAAAATGTAAGGGGCCGCGTTGAATAGGTAATAGTAGGCGTTGATGCCCACGGATTGGAATGCTGGGCCGAGGGCTTGGGCTCCGCCAAATAGCAACGATGCCCACAAGCATTGAATCGGATTCCAACGGGCAAAGATGACTAAGGCTACCGCCATCAAACCCTGGCCACTGGAAATGCGCTCTGTCCACACGCCGGGATAATACAGCGATAGACAGGCACCACCAATACCAGCTAAAAAGCTGCCGGCCACAATGCTCAGAAAGCGCACTTTAAAGATAGAGATGCCCATGGCTCTTGCGGCCGGAGGACTATCTCCCACGGCGCGAACGTAGAGCCCCCAGCGCGTAGCGCGAAAAAACCACTGCATGAGGGGCGCGATCGCCACTCCAATCAGAAACAGTGGGCTGACTTTAAGGGCGGCCTGAACGGATGGATTACTGCTCCACGCCCCCCACTGAAAGGTGAATAGCTGAGGCGCTTGGGGCTGAATAAACGGTTTGCCTAAGAAAAAGGCTAAACCACTGCCAAAAATAATCATCGCAATACCCACTGCGACATCATTCACTCGGAGTTGCTGTGAGAGCCACCCATGGATGGCTCCCAACCCCATGCCGGCAAGGCCAGCGGCCAATACTCCTAACCACGGAGCCCAAAAGTCGCCCAGGACACCTTGACTCAAATAAGCGACACCATAGGCACTCATCGCGCCCATCAGTAGCGTGCCTTCTAAGCCAAGATTGATTTTGCCGCTTTTTTCGGTTAAGCACTCCCCCAAGCTGACAAATAGAAACGGCGCGCTGCCCCGTAGAGTACCGGCCAAAATACCTAGGGGTACCCCCCACCAACCCAAGGCTTCCGTTGCCATAGCTGCTCCTTCATTAAGCGTGGATAATCAAGGGCTGTCAGTTCATTGTCAACCCATTGTGACTCTGGTCCTTAATCCACAGGCTTTTCTTGAAACCAGGGAAGTCGGCCATAAAGGGAGTCACTGAACAGAACACAGAGAAAAACGATGCCCTGAAAAACCAAAACTGTAGCGTCGGGCAGATCGTGCGATCGCTGAAGAATGCCGCCACTGGCTAAAATACCACCGAGCAAAATCGCCACCAGGATAGTGGCGAGCGGATTATGTCGCGACACAAAGGCCACCAAAATGCCTGCATAGCCGTAATTGGAAACTAGCGATTCGTTAATACGCTTTTGCACCGCGGCGACTTCGATCATGCCGGCTAGCCCAGCACAGGAGCCACCGAGAAAGCAAATCGCCAAGGTTAATTGCCCCACGGGTAAGCCTGCAATCCTCGCGGCGCGAATGTTACCCCCGGCGGTACGGGCAGCGAAACCAAAGGTTGTGCGCTGGATGAGCACATAGGCAATGATGCAGGCAATCAAGCCATAAATCAGTCCATAGTGGATACGACTGCCGGGGATCGTGCCTAACCATAGGGCTTCACCAAGCTCCGCCGATGAAGGCTTGGTGACAAACTCAGGATCTCGCATTGGGCCCTCCACTAGATGATTCATCAGGGCGATCGCGATGTAGTTCAGCAGCAGGCTACTGATGGTTTCGTTGACGCCACGATAGTGCCTCAACGCACCGGCCAGCATGATCCAAATGCCGCCTCCGATAATTGCCGCGATCGCCATGGTGATTTGCCCTAGTACCGGTGGCAAACCAGCTCCGATCGTTAGCCCGATCACCATGGCACAGAGGCCACCGATAACTAAAGCCCCCTCATTGCCGATGATCACCAGACCTAGCCTCGCGGGCAAAGCCGTACATAAAGCCGTCAGCATGAGTGGTGAAGCGCGAATCAAGGTGTTTTGCCAAGCACTCCAGCTGCCAAAAGCAGCTTTATAAATCGACCCATAGACCGCCAGGGGATTGGCACCTGCAAGCCCACAAAACAGCCCAAACAGCAAAAGAGCAACAAGCAGCGCCGCCAAAGGTAAACAGATTGCCTCTAACGGTCGCCGCCACCGCTGAGTCCAATGCATTGATCTTGGGGAGGCCAGAGTCATCACCAATCCGCTCGAAAGTGTTAGGTCGTCAACGGGCATTAGGCTTTATCGCCCAGCAGGGAGCGATCGCTTCCTACTGGGGGCAGCGGGGCATCTAAGCCTCCGCTTAATTGTGTGCATACTCTCGTCATCTGATGCTATGAAACGTAGCTCAAGATACAAGACGCACTCAATCAAACTGGCTGTCTCCTCTCGCCAATAACCCGCCTTCTTCTCGGAGCCAGTGAGCTCAGTCTTGATCAGGTTTTAGAGAATTCTCCAACCCCTTTCATTGGTTAACCTGATCCATCAGGCCTGTGATGACGAGCAGTAGCCTCACTACGTTAGCTGCGTTTTGTAAGCAGACTGCATATAAATATCGGTCAAGTGAGATGATAGGCTCAGGTAAAGTGTTGTGTTGATTCTTCCTACAAGGGGATTGAGTAGATGAAACGTTTGTTGTTGGGCCTAGTTTTGTCCCTAGGAATGCTGCTGGGTAGCTGGATGGGCATGAGCGTCTCGCCCGTCGCAGCAGCTTCTTTAAATCAGGCTTGGCAGGCTCCGGTGCTGGCCGAAGAGATGCGTAATGCTGTTGATGACAAGCTCAGTACAGAATACGGCTCTAAACTAGATTTGAATAATGCGAATGTCCAAGCGTTTGTGAAATACAAAGGCATGTATCCGACGATCGCAGGCAAGATTTTGAAGAATGCCCCCTTCGAGGATGTCAAAGATGTGCTCGAAATTCCGGGGTTGAGCCAGCGTGAGCGTGACATCATTGAATCTAATCTGAGCAGCTTCACGGTAACGCCGCCAGATCCAGCCTTTGTCGAAGGTGCCGACCGCTATAACAACGGCGTTTATCGTTAGTCGCGTTTAGCGAGCTGAATGGTCGACAAGTGAATATCTTGATTAACAGGTCAATGGGAGTTCAGGCTCCGTTGACCTGTTTTTGTCAAGGTTCTGCCTCTGCTGTCAATTTAGTCTTTCCCAAGGAATTCCCTCAGTGCAGAAGGGCCGCAATATTGATGACCGTTGGCGCGGCTGTCGTCCACCTAGCTTGTGGCTATCCCATATCTAGCGGTCGTGAATGTCGGCCCACAGGACACAACTCGCCTAGAACCGGCGGTGATTCCCAAGCCATTTGCCGATTTGACTAAAATACTCAAAACCTGAGCTTGGCTCGATAGTTTAAGGAGAAGACCTTGCCCACAGACCCTTTTGACGTTTTGGTAATTGGTAGCGGGGCAGCTGGGCTGTATTCCGCCCTCTGTCTTCCCTCCACCTATCGCATTGGGCTGATCACCAAAGACGTGCTGCAACAATCAGCGAGTGATTGGGCCCAGGGCGGGATTGCCGCTGCGATTGCCCCCGAAGATTCCCCGCTACTGCATTTAGAAGATACCCTGCGAGCTGGTGCTGGCCTGTGTGAGCCAGCGGCCGTTGAGCAGTTAGTCGAGCAGGGGGCCGACTGCATTCGCTCGCTAGTAGAATTTGGCGTGCCGTTCGATCGCAGCCACGGTGGCCTTGCCCTGACCCTTGAGGCGGCCCATTCTCGCAAACGGGTTCTCCATGCAGCAGATGCTACCGGCCGGGCGGTTGTGAGTACGTTGGCAGATGCTGTGCGATCGCGCCCCAACATCACTGTGTGTGAACACACCTTGGTGTTAGATTTGTGGCAACGCGATGGCCGCTGTCAAGGGGCGATCGTGGCCCAGCCGCAGCACATCGCCCTATGGTTGGCCAAGGCCGTCGTCATCGCCACGGGTGGAGGTGGCCAAGTATTCTCCCAAACCACCAATCCGCCTGCCAGCACCGGAGACGGAGTTGCCATGGCCTGGCGGCTTGGCGCTGAGCTCAGAGATTTAGAGTTCTTTCAGTTTCATCCGACCGCTCTAAAAGTCGAGGGCGCTCCTCGCTTTTTGATCAGCGAGGCCGTTCGTGGTGAGGGGGCCCACTTGATCGACGCCGGGGGCCATCGCTTTGCCTTTGACTATCATTCCAAAGGAGAGCTGGCACCTCGGGATGTGGTGAGCCGTGCTATTTACCAACATTTACTAGCGCAACCCGACAGTGCCCCTGACCACGTTTGGCTAGACTTGCGACCTATTCCTGCAGAGCGTATGCAGTATCGCTTTCCCAATATCATTGCGGTTTGTCGCCGGTGGGGGATTGATCCGCTGCAACAGCCAGTACCCGTGTCGCCCGCTGCCCATTATTGGATGGGGGGCGTCAAAACGGATCGTTACAGTAGCTCCACTTTGCTCAACCTTTATGCTGTGGGTGAAACCGCCAGTACTGGAGTTCACGGAGCCAATCGGCTGGCGAGTAATTCCCTCTTGGAATGCCTCGTCTATGGACGGCAATTGCAGTGCCTAAAATTGCCGACAGCGCCAATGGCTGCGATAGACCTCAAATCAAGCGGGCCTAAGCTGGCGATCGCCGACGCAGAAATCGCGGTCTTACAAGAAATTCGTGCTGAACTGCCAGAACGGGTTTGGCAGGGAGCCGGGATCAGCCGCGATGGCAACACCCTGGCCCAAACCCAGATCCAAATCGCTCGTTTGCGATCGCAGTTCGACGCTCTATTGATTTCCCAAGCTTTGGTCGATACCTTGCGGCAACCGGTGGCCACCTGCGACATGCCGCTAGCTTCTTTACGGCTGTGGACTGAGGTCCGCAACTTACTTGATTTAGCCTATTTGATTCTTCGCAGCGCTGCCTTTCGAGAAGAAAGTCGAGGCGGACACTATCGAGCAGACTTCCACCAGACTCCTCCCCACTGGCAAGTGCATTCGCTGGTAGTCGGCGATCACTGGCAGACGTCGGCCCCAAATTCATAGAAGGACCTGCGTCAGGTCATCTGCGAGGCAAGAACAGCAACGTTCCTCGGCTATAGGTCCATAATTTGCGCTGCCCCAATCTGGCGGCAGGTCAGACTAGCGGGCCACTGTTATAACCCTTCTACAAATCACGACTACACATAGATTCTTCAAAACCCCTTTTTCAAGGGGGCCGCGACAGCGGGGGATCTTCAAATCTGTGGCGCTACTACAGAGAATTGGGATTAGGCGGTCTCCTTTAACCCAAGCGAAAGACCGGTAGCGTGAAGTAAAACTGACTGCCGGCTCCAGGAGAAGATTCGGCCCAAATCTGGCCATAGTGAGCGCGGATAATCCGGCGACAGAGGGCTAGACCAATGCCGTATCCATCTTTGGCTTCATCTCGCTCGAGCCGAAAGCGGTCTTCAAAAATTTCCTCCTGCTTTTCTGGGGGAATGCCTGGTCCAGTGTCTTGGATACATACCTGGATCTTTTGAGTGGTGCGATGGAGCGCAGAAATCTGGAGCTCTCCTTGCAATGGCGTATATTTGATGGCGTTATCCAGGAGGTTAGACAGTACTCGCTGGATTTGCCCGCTGTCGACATAAACTAGCGGTAAGTCTTGGGGAATGTCGATATCTAAAGTTTGTGACTTCCGCTCTAGCTTGTTGCGCATAGACGATAAGGTTTGCGCAAACAAACTGTTGAATGATGTGGGTTGGGGCTGAATGTGCAGATCGGCGGCGGCCCCCTTTGCCGTTTGTAAAATATCGGAGATCATGCGATCCATAGCCCAGATCTGGTTTTTAGCATGGCGCAGCATCTGGGCGGTAAGCTTTGGGGATAGCGATCGCTGATTTTCCCCCGCTTGGTCACCATAGCCTAGCTCTAGGGTGTCAATGGCGATCGACGCAGCCGTGAGTGGATTCCGCAAATCATGGGCTAACATCGCGACAATCCGATTCTTAAATTGGAGTTGTGCTTCGAGTTCCTCTTTCTCTTGCTTGAGGCGAAAGATTTCATCTGACAGCTTCATCACCTCAACAGAATGGGCCAAGTCACCATCTTGTTCTGCTGCTAAGACATGCTGACCAATGTCCAGCGGAGGGACTTCGGGCACGGCTGACGAATTTTGTAATTGCTCGACCTCCCGGCGCCACTGGGGCCACCACTGGCCCAGCTGATCAAGAATATTGCTGCCAGAAAGCACTTGCTGCTTACCGGGGGCAAATTTTACGAGGGCGGGGGTTGCGATTAATCGAAAATGCTCGACTAGATAGGGTTGCTCGCTAACATCAATCACGTCGAGGGAAAAACGGTCCTCTCCATCCAGTTCTTTAAGACATCGCCTGAGCTGCCTGACATAGTCTCCAGAACTTGGACGTTTGTCGATAAAAAGCAGTAGCTTCACAGGCGCAGGGTCTTCTTGGTAAGAATTATTCAAGCCTTCCATCCTGTTCGCCATCCGAGCCATCAAAGTATAGCTTCACATTTCCAGCCTATCCCAAAACGGGCTTTTGTCAGCGCTTTTGAGCATTCGTAAAGAAAATCTTAAAGCTCAAAGAGTCGAGTTAATAGCAATGCAAATAAGTGGGAATATCAAGCTTTCTTCAATTGAGCGATTAACTGCGATACGCTCGATATCTGCGCTTCAACATGACTCTGGATCAAGCATGAGCTCTCGATGAAGTCAGGCAAAGGATTTACCTAGCGTTTACACTGTAACGGTGCTATTGTGATTTTTTGTAAACTTCTGCATTTTAGGGTCGCCAACCTTCATATCTATCGCAGGCAAATTGCTTTGGGATCCACTCAATTTATAGAGACCATCAAAAAATCAGCAATCTAATTGAAATCCTGAAGCTTGATATCGATTGATGAAACTGACTGCTGAGGTTCTTGGGGGTTCGTCAGCCAGCTAAATCTGTTTCAGATGAGCACCTGCGGCTGGTTGCGATCGCACCATTCGATTTAATAGGAATACACTGCATGCAGACTGTGATAAATAAGTCCGATTTTGAGTTGCTGCCCTATATGAAAAGTGACAACTTAAAAGCAACTTTTCAGATTTTGAACACCCTAGTTCCTTATATTTTTCTCTGGTACTTGGCTGCAAAAATAGCTCAATCCGCTTGGTTTTTTCTATTACCATTGATTGTTGCCTTGTTGGTACTCTTCTCGCTGCGCTGCTTTTCGTTGATGCACGACTGTGGTCATTACTCGCTCTTCAGCTCCAAAAAAGTGAACCGTGTCGTCGGCTTTGTTCTCGGTTTAGTCAATGCGATTCCCCAGTATTGGTGGTCTCGGGACCATGATTATCACCACAAAACTAACGGTGATTGGGAACGATATCGCAGTATTGGTGATTTTCTCTCGACCAGCGAGTTTGCTCAACTGAGCCCTGCTGACCAGCGGCTTTACGGCATGCTGAGGCATCCCTGGATGATCTTTCCCGGTGGGTTCTTTTACCTGGCCTTCAAGCCCCGTTTGATCCTGCTAGACGAAGTTTGGAGCTTTGGTCGCCACCTTTGGCGTACTAATCGCCATCAGCCGCGGTTTGATCTGTCGGGTGCTGCTGCCACCTATCGGCTTAAGCATTGCAAGACAACACGAGAGTTTTGGGATGTCCTGCTCAACAATATTTTTGTAGTTGGCGGCTGGGTTATTCTTTGTTACTGGCTAGGCACCCGGTTCTTTTTAGGGACCTATGCCGTGGTCTTGATGTTTTCGGCGGCAATTTTTATCTGCGTATTTTTTGTCCAGCACAATTTCCCTGGGGCCTATGCTCATGGCACCGAAGGTTGGAGCTATCTCCAAGGCGCGGTTGAAGGCAGCAGCTACTTAGAGATGCCCCAACTCTTGAAATGGTTCACAGCTGACATCAGTTATCACAGCATCCATCATCTGTCGTCGCGGATTCCTAACTATCAGCTCAAGGCCTGCCATGAGAGGAACGCGCACCTGTTGACCGGTGTTACAACCATTCGCCTGGCCGATTTGGCGGACTGTTCGAAACTGATTTTGTGGGATGACCAAAATAATCAACTAGTTTCGATTGAGCAGTTTCAGCAGCAGTACCAAGAGTCAGTCGCTGGATGACCGCTGGCGTTAGGCGATCGCGGAGATCGAATACTGAGGCGCGGCAATCGCTACACGGGCAAATAAACTTTACCTTGTGATCTCCACGATGGATGAAGCCTTCCGGTCGATGCGAACTCGATCTACAATCATTAGAGAAGAGATTAATTATTGTTAAGGATCCCTCTCAATGGTTGTGTATTTCGTCGTCGCGCTGGTTGTTCTGCTGCTCGTTATGGGTGTCGTAATTTATCTGGCGACGCCCCGAAGCTATGAATCGTCTTCGACGGTCGCTAATTCTTACGACCAGTGGACCCAGGATGGAATTTTGGAATACTACTGGGGTGAACATATTCACCTGGGCCATTATGGCTCCCCCCCTCGGCAGAAAGACTTTCTCAAGGCGAAATCCGATTTTGTTCATGAAATGGTGCGCTGGGCTGGGCTAGACACCTTACCCCGAGGCACAACGGTACTGGATGTCGGCTGCGGCATCGGCGGCAGTAGCCGCATTCTGGCTCGCGACTACGGGTTTTCCACCACAGGCATTACTATTAGCCCCCAACAGGTGCGCCGAGCCAGAGAGTTGACCCCTGAAGGTTTGACTTCCAAGTTTCAGGTCGATGATGCCTTGGCACTGTCGTTTCCTGACAATAGCTTTGATGTGGTTTGGTCCATTGAGGCTGGGCCCCATATGCCGGATAAAGCAAAGTATGGCGCTGAGATGCTCCGAGTGCTCAAGCCCGGCGGCATCTTAGTGGTGGCTGATTGGAACCAGCGGGACGATCGCCGCAAGCCTCTCAATTTTTGGGAAAAGCCAGTTATGCGTCAGCTCCTCGACCAGTGGTCTCACCCTTCCTTCTCCAGCATCGAAGGCTTTTCAGAGCAACTCGAAGCGACTGGTTTAGTTGAGGGTGAGGTGATGACGGCGGATTGGACCCGTCAAACTCTGCCTTCCTGGCTCGACTCCCTTTGGCAAGGAATTATCCGCCCTAAAGGTTTGGTCAAGTTTGGGTTTGGCGGCTTTATCAAGTCCTTGCGCGAAGTGCCGACTATGCTGCTAATGCGACTGGCGTTTGGCGCAGGACTTTGCCGGTTTGGCATGTTTAAGGCCCGCAAAGTTGCCAATGTTCCCAATACTTACGAGTCCCGCGAGAATCAAACCGTGCAGGCATAGATGAGCGATCGCGGCTAATTGCCGAGGGCCCATTTTTATGGTTGACTTTACCGACTTAGAACAGATAAAAGGGCCTCGGCAGCTTGAAATCCTGCCATTGCTGATATCGCTGCACGACTCGGTATTTAGCGTTACAGTCGAATTGCAAACTTGATTTGGAATTTTTCAGCACCCTCAACATGAGAGACGTCCAACCCACAAGGCTTTCTGCTACCGAAGCGAGTTATGACTGTGATGTGGCGATCGTCGGGGGGGGGGTTGTCGGCGCGACTCTGGCCGCAGCGCTGCGTGATTCTAGCCTATCAGTCCAGCTTATCGAGGCAAATACCCTGACCGGCGCAGCTTCCCGAGAACGGGGGTATGCACTTTCACCCTTATCAGGTCAGATCTTTGCAGGTATCGGCGTCTGGGACGATATCTTCCCGTTCATCGGCAAGTATCAGCACATTTATCTTTCTGATGCTGATAATCCCCGGTTAGTCAAATTCAAATTGTCGGATTTAGGAACTCAATACCTAGGATATGTCGGCGAGCACAAAGTCTTGCTATCGGCGCTGCAACGTTTCATCCAAGATGAGTGTCCAAACGTTCAGTGGCTGTGCCCTGCTCGGTTGGAGCAGGTTATTTATGAAGACACTGCCGCCACCATTCATTTAACGATAGATGGGCAGCCGCGATCGCTCCGGACGCGATTGGTCATTGGTGCCGATGGACCGCGATCGCCAGTCCGTGCGAGTAGCGGTATTCAGACACGAGGGTGGAAGTATTGGCAGTCGTGTGTCACTTTCATGATTACCCACGACTCCCCTAGAAATGACATCGCGTTTGAGCGCTTTTGGCCCGATGGGCCGATGGGTGTCTTACCGCTAGCGGGTAACCGGTATCACATCGTGTGGACTGCCCCCCACGCAGAAGCGAAAGCATTGCAAAACCTTAATGAGCAAGCATTCTTGACGGAATTGGAATACTACACAGGAGGGTTTTTAAGCAACCTGCAACTGTGTAGCGATCGCCTTGTATTTCCGGTCCAGCTATTCCAAAGTAAAAGCTATGTCTGTAGTCGTATGGCCTTGGTCGGCGATGCGGCGCATCGCTGCCATCCGGTTGCTGGGCAGGGGCTCAACCTTGGCATTCGAGATGCGGCGGCGCTGGCACAAGTCCTTACGGAGGCTGCCCTGAGTAACGAAGATATCGGTGAGTTGCGAGTCTTAAAGCGGTATGAACGTTGGCGCAAAACAGAAAACTTAGCGATTCTTGGCTTCACTGATTTTCTCAATCGCATGTTCTCTAATCACTGGTGGCCCATCGTCAGATTGCGCCGTTTAGGGCTTTGGCTGCTCCGTAATATTTATCCCTGTAAGGTGTTGGCTCTGAAGTTTATGACTGGTTTTTGGGGGCGTCGTCCTAGTTTGAGTAAATGATCGCCGCAACCGTTGCAGAAGCCGGTCCCAAAGGTTCGCTTGACTCATGCGGATAACCAGAGCTGAGGTCAAGGGCAGAGCGATATTGATATGGTTAAGGCTGACGCAGTTCGAAGGTGAGCAACTGAAGAGAGCGTTCACCCCGTTGTATCCTCTGCAGCGGGCACGCCCTACAGGGCTGTGAAGGTGACGCCAGCGTACTGCTCTAACCGCGATATCAAGGCATCTCCCATCAGCGAGGCAGGTGTCCAAAATCCTCCCGGCAAAGGCTTGTGGGCAAAATCCTGGGCGAGGCACAAACCAGCTTGGGCAACGATTTTTGAAGTGGAGCCATAGCCCGGATCGCGATCGCCCGTCACTTTTGTGGTGAGAGATTGATTCTCAGAACATTTTCCTAACAGCCGCAAATCATAAAACCCACTCGCTTGCTCCTCTTGGCTTGGCCCTTCTCCCGGAGCGGGTAAAAGCCACTTTTCTACCAACCAACGTGAAGGGGGAATAACGGCGGCCACAACCGCTGCATCTAAGCCCAATTTGAGTCCCTGTGCCGTTAGCCACCCCAATGGGCCATCCGCAGTGACGATCCCTTCTTCATATTGAAAAGCCTCGCCATAGGCATATTTTTGCAAGTAGTTAGAGCGCAACACAACTCGCGTATTAACAGCAGCCATGACAAAGGGCGTAACCCATTGCTGAAAATCTGAGTCAAACTGTACCGGTACCAAGGGCTGGGGCTGGGCTGGGTTTTGCAGGCTATCAGGACACAGGAAATAGGGAGACTCTAACTGTTTTTGCAGATTGCTATCTTCGAGCACTTCCTTGATCAGATTGAGCCCGCTGGCAAGGGTTCCTCCGGAGACACCGCCTCGGGCATCTAACAGCCGCAGCTTGACCTCGGAACATGGCCTTCCCCACTGTTGCTGAGCCTGTTGTTGTAAGTAATAAACGCCCAAATCGGAGGGCACTGAGTCAAACCCACAACAGTGCACTATATAGGCACCAGATTGCGCTGCTTGCGAACTATATTGCTCAATCATGCGACGAATCCACTGGGGTTCGCCGGTCAAATCGCAGTAGCTGGTGCCCGTTTCCGCACAAATTTTGACTAGCCCATTGCCATAGAGGGCATAGGGACCAACGGTAGAAATTACGACTTGCGTCTGGCCGCACATTTCACGCAAAGAGGCTTCATCGGTGGCATCCGCTACCAGATAGGAAAGTGCGGCGTTTTCTGACCCTAGGGTTTGGGCGAGGGCCTGCAATTTTTGGGGCGATCGCCCAGCGATCGCCCAGCGGAAGGTCTCTTGCTGCTGCTGCGCCCTCAAATACTGACATACGAGTTGGCCAACAAATCCAGTAGCGCCAAAGACGACCAAGTCGTATTGCCGATTATGACCAGTTGCTGCACTCATGCTGATAGCTCACCCCATACCCAGTTCCCACAACTTAGCGTAAGTGTCAAGGTTGGGGCATCGACCGATGCGGAGCGATCTGGTGTTTGGGCATAGCCGTTAGGCTGATTCTTTTAAGGAGTTGTCGAAAACTTCAAAAACCTGTTGGCAGCATTTTTTGAGACGATCGCCCACTGCTTTATCAGGTACGACATCACCTATAAACGACCATTGATGAATGGTCGAAAATGTCCAGCGTTTGCCGCGATGGTCATATCCACCAACCTCCATCCCGATGAGCCGCTTGAGTTGGCTGTCAGGATCCTCGTAGAACCGAATTTGTAACAACAGGCTGCGACACTGAAACAATCGACTGACACCAGGAAAGTGCAAACCAATGTCGACGGAATCAGGATCTACTAGCGATCTAGTATCACGGTCGCTGGTCCACGGCTTGAGATCAACCCGCAGATCCGGAAACTCTAGCTTAAAAATTCGAACAACGGTAGCGATTTTGCTCGTAAATTCGATACTGATTGCTTGTTCGGCTGCGTTCACGTTATGCCTTTCTAAAAACGCACTTTTCAACCTAAGATAACTTGCTCGCTAAGACAGTCAACTATGTAACGAAGCAATGACTTCTGAAGAATGCTGATTGTTTCAAGTATCGCCCCGCAGGACAGCCTTGAACCCATACAAACTATCGATATTGAGTTTAAGAAGCCTATGGGCAATGTCAGTCTTTGCTAAAGTTGGCTAGATCGTAGAGAGTTAGGGTAGAAGACCTGAAAAGTAGCTTGAGGTCATAACTCAATAGTGTCTTGCGCAAAACTGTTTTGGCAAATTGACAGCAACTCGAGTTCGCTAGCGCCAGCCTCACCTAACTCAAAGAAACCCTCTAGCCCAACTGCTACGGTACCTTCTCCAATCGTGGCAACTGGCACCTCTTCTGCTACCCGCGCGATCTCGTATGGATACACTTCTTGGGAATAGCTATTGGTGATTTCTAGGGCAAGATGTCCGCTCTGAATATGTCCTTGAAAGCAATCAAAAGAAGACTGCGGCATAAAGATAGCTCCCATAATCGCAGTGTCTGCAGCGGTGAACACTAGATAGGAAGCACCCAAAACGCCGGGCTCTGGGGCTGAACCATAGAAATGAACTTCTCCTTCGCTGGTGGTCGAAGCGGTAAAACTCGCCTCAGATCTTGGCTGCAAAGTTTGATAAACAGTCGAGTTGGGACTAGCGTACGCTGTGGTGCCAAAGAATAATAATCCTCCGGTCAAGGCGAGAAGGAGAGAGCGCCGGCAGCTCAAGTTACTCAAATGAGAATAAATAGAAGCGGTAATAGTGTTCTTAAGAATGATCCGTAGGGGTGCACCAGTAGGGGCCACAAATAAACTCCTTCTTATATATATTTAATTGCTGTTATCAGCAAAGATAAACTTCCGCCGGTCCAGATTAAAGGACACTTCGACTTTCTTAACCTTTGCGCCCAAGAGTGTAATATCTCTTCGTGGACAACGCCGAAAGCTCCTTGTTTCAGGAAGGTACAAGCTGATTGCTCGTCTTTATTAAGTTATCCCTTTCAGAACAATGGACCATCTCTGTGAGTGACAGCCCTAAAATTGCCATACACCAAATTAATGATTGAGCGAAGTATCGTGGTTCTAGGCAATGCTCACTTTATTTTTGTATAGAAGAGAGAGATTCAACTCTAGATCGAAGGAAGAAGTGGGGGCGCGAGTGGTGCTTTTGTGACGTGTTCCAGGCTTGAAGCTGCTAATAATCTATGAGACTCTCAGCCCCATCGATGCGCTAATGAACCAATGTATGTCAGCACTTTCCACTATGGGCACACTGCTGGCTTGGTCAGTTGAGTTCCGCATTCCTTAGATCTCTAGGTTCATGCGGCGTTGCGTCGACGGGACATCGCCAAAAGAGCAGATGCAAGTGATTGTGGTGGTCACTGCGAACACCGTTAGGTTTCTATATGATGGTGAAGACGCCATCGGTTTCCTCCATGACTGCTCTCTCAACTTCTGACCGGTCGATTGCTTCTCAAGCGGCATCGCTGTTACAGGCCCAAAGGGAATTTTTCGCCACAGGACAAACGCAGTCGGTGGACTTTCGGTTAGCTCAGCTAGAGAAGCTAAAAGCCGCAATCTTGGCTCACCAAAGTGACATCGTAAAGGCGGTGAAGGCTGATTTGGGTCGTCCGGATTTTGAAGGTTACTTTGAGATTGGGGTGCTTGATGAACTTAATTACGTGCTCAAGCGACTGAAACGATGGGTGCAGCCTCGACCGGTTGGATTGCCGCTGACACAGTTGCCGGGGTCGGCTTGGTTACAACCAGAGCCTTTGGGAGTAGTCCTGATTATTGGGCCGTGGAATTATCCTTTTCAACTGGTCATTTCTCCGCTAATTGGGGCGATCGCGGCGGGCAACTGTGCCCTGATTAAGCCTTCGGAAATTGCCCCTGCGATGTCGAAGGTGGTCGCGGATTTGATCCAAGATACGTTTTCCCCAGAATATGTGGCGGTGATGGAAGGGGGAGTAGCAACTGCTCAGGGGTTGCTGGCACAAAGATTTGACCATATCTTTTTCACTGGCGGGACTCGCATTGGCCAGATTGTGATGGAAGCTGCGGCCAAGCACTTAACGCCTGTCACCTTAGAGCTAGGAGGTAAAAGCCCTTGCATTGTTGATCAGGATGTCAACATTGAAGTGGCCAGCAAGCGCATCGCCTGGGGTAAGTTTGTAAACGCAGGACAAACCTGTATTGCACCAGACTATTTGCTGCTCCATGAAAATATCCAGGCGGAATTCTTAGATGCGTTGCGCGATCGCATCCAGGAGTTTTTTGGGGAGCAGCCAGCTCAAAGTCCAGATCTGGCTAGAATCGTTGACGAACGCCAGTTTGACCGACTAGCGGTTCTGCTCAAGTCTGGGTCTGCTTTTCTCGGTGGCGATATTGATCGAGCAGAACGGTATATTGCACCGACGATCCTCACCGATGTGGATTGGGAAAGCCCCATTATGCAAGAGGAGATCTTCGGCCCTATCATGCCAGTATAGACATATCAAGAGCTAGATCAGGCGATTGCCCAAATTAATGCTCGTCCTAAACCCCTGGCGTTGTACCTGTTTAGCCGCGATCGGGCATTACAAAAACATGTTTTAAGCGTGACTTCGTCGGGAGGGGCCTGTCTCAACGATGTCTTTTTGCAAGTGGCGATATGGGGACTGCCCTTTGGCGGGGTTGGTGATAGTGGCATTGGAGCCTATCACGGCAAGACTAGCTTCGAAACTTTTTCTCACTTAAAGAGTGTGCTCAAAAAGCCCTTTTGGCTGGATTTGGCTTGGCGCTATGCTCCCTATGCTGACAAACTCGATTTTTTTAAGAAAATCATCAGTGCCGCCTAAGTAGCTTGGAGTAAGCTACAATGGGTGAGTGGTTGCTAACTCAAACCTTGGGGCTGCTCGCCAAGGGCGCTGTCATTGCTGGGGCCGAACTGTTCTTCAGCAGGTTCGGTCTCGATAGGCTGTGGAGTTGCCATGGGCAAGAGAATTTCAAACTCTGTCCCGGGGTGAGGGGTGCCTGGTACAGCATCAGGTAGCGGCGATCGCAAAATCAAGTGTCCCCCGTGTTTTTCAGTGACGATTTGGCGGGTAATTGATAGCCCTAATCCGGTCCCTTCACCTGCTGACTTAGTCGTAAAAAAGTCTTGAAAAACCTTATCTTGAATCTCTAGGGGAATGCCGGGACCATTGTCACGAATGCGAATCGACAGCCA
Organism: Leptolyngbyaceae cyanobacterium; assembly: GCA_050331235.1. GTDB lineage: Bacteria > Cyanobacteriota > Cyanobacteriia > Phormidesmidales > Phormidesmidaceae > Halomicronema. Next base: position 11,343 of record JBHJHA010000090.1, on the reverse strand, counting down.
AGATTGCTCTCCGGTGATGACTGTCTTTGATCTTTGGGGAAGATCCGCCGGCAATTGCTCACGCTGACAGGTCAGTAGATAAATATTGGGTTCCCATGCTGATGGAGTTGGCATTAACGAGCCGCGGTCTGACTGCTTCGCTGGAGTGGCTGACAGGAGTTGCGCTTCATAAGCCAACAGGGCATCAACCGCATTGCTGATAATATTCATGAAAACCTGCCCAATTTGTCCGCCGTAGCAGGAGATTTCTGGGAGGTCATCAGCATAGTCCTTGTGAATAGTGACACCTTCTTTGATTCGGCTATTGAGGATTTGTAGCGTACTATCCAAGTTTTGATGAATATCGATGGGGTCTCGTTTTGCCTCGTCCACGCGAGAAAATGTACGCAGGCTCGTAACTAAATTACGCAACCGTTCCGTTCCGGTTTGCATACTTTGGATCATGTTTGGCAAGTCATCCAGAAGAAAATCTGGGTCAATCCGCTGGGTTAGCTTTTCGAGGCGATCGCTAGGAGCTGTGATCTCCGACTGAAAGGCTCGAACCAGTGCTGAAAGGTCTTCTGTGTAGTCCGATAGATAGGTCAAATTTCCCAAAATGAAGTTGACCGGGTTGCGAATTTCGTGGGCTACACTAGCCATCATTTTGCCAAGGCTGGCCATTTTTTCGACGTGAATTCGCTCGGCGCGAGTCTTTTCCTGTAAGAGTTCAGCTGTCAGCTGATGGAGCACTAATTGAGCTTGCAAAACGTCGTGCATGTCCACCAAATAATAGGGCTGCTCTTTTGGGGTCGGACATTCTACGACGATGGGTTCATACAACTCTTCAGAGGCGCGAGCGATCGCTTTATGCGCTGCTTCATCAATAGAGATATAGCATGGTAGTTTGAGGGCATCGTGGAAGGTGAACTGGTGCAGCGTTGCGATCGGTCGGCGCAAAAACAGTTCTCGACCATAGGGACGGCTGATCGTTTCTAAAAACCGTCTGCGAGAAATAACCCCTATGAAGGTGATATCTTGCGACAGCATTACCACGCCAGGTAAGACTGCATTTTCAGCAAACACCTGGTAAATTTCGCTGCCGAGGGTATCGGGTCGGATGCCAAGGTGGTGCAGGCGTAAATCCTTTAGTTTCGAATGGATATTGAGCCTTATCATGACCCCGCCACAGCTTAAACTATTTGCCAGTTATCCATCTCAATTTTTCCCTGAGCTAAGGTGAGCATATCAGAGTCAGCCTGTTTGGCTAATCCCCAATTAACCCAGATTAACTGAATTTGAGTTTGGTTAATCTGAGTTTAAGGAAAGCATGAGAATTGGTAAAAAACGGCGAGTCAATCGTGCATATTTGCCCAAACCAACCCTACTTTAAATGATGTTAATGGCGGCTTTTGGGTTCCTGATAAATGCCATAGGCGGCAACAACACCGAGCAGCAGACCAATCAAATGCCCCCACCAGGCGACCATAGGCTGCATGGGCAAAACTCCCCACAGGGAAGCGCTGTAATTTAACAGGACAAAGATGGAAATCAGGAGTGGTACGAGGCGACTTTCTAGCCAGCCGATGACCAACAAATAACCAAATAATGTGTAATCGACTCCGCTGAGCCCGTGGACGGGCGTCGGCCCCACTAACCAACTGATGCCGCCGCCGCCGAGCCAACCGATTAAGAGGACGGTCCAGTAATCCCGGCGACTCTTAGCCAATATCAGCCAACTAAAAATCGCAAAACCGACTGTATTGCTAATCAGATGGATGAAACCGCTATGGGAAAAGGCGGATAGAAAAATGCCGGGAACTCCATCCAAACTGCGGGGAATCAGAATCAGATTCCAGTTCCCCCCGAAAAACACTTGGTCGATGATCTCCTGCCCCCAGGGAATGGCCAAAATCCAGAGAGGCAAAAAGAAGTTAGCTCGAATTCCTGACAACATGCCTTTGGTCGAGGGCGATTTGGTGGCAAGTTCGGTTGACTGGGGCGATCGCTGAACCACCGATGGAGAATCGGCTTCGATCTCTGCCATCAGCTTCTGTAGGTCTTCTTGGAGTTCGCGATCGCTCTTTTTCGGTTCCATGCTGTTGCTTAGGCTCTACCTTCCCTTTCGACTCATTGATTGAGCAAAACCATCGAGACAGTTAATTCTCCTGCTGTTTTGCGCGATTCCTCGGAGAGATGGTTAGCGTGCTAAAGGCTTGAGATTGCCGACCGCTGGGTCAATCGCCTGCTGTTTTGCCGATATCTCTCATCATAGCGCTGCATTATCAAGCGATGCAGACAGTCTCGCCCCTAGATGCAGACCGTCTCGCCCCTAAAGGACATAAGCTGCCTTTATGAAGATAGTTTGGGTAAAACGAAGTCTTTATACTTGTACACCCAAGATTCACGGAACCCTCGTAGATTTCTCAAGTCGTAAATGATAGAAATGTGAGCAGGATAAAGGACCACCTTTGTCCCTGACTGCATGAATTCAGCTAGAAACGCATAATATTTGGCCGCTGCCGCCTTTTTGGGTCAAACCCGACTCGGCTGCTACATCACCAAATAAGAAAATGGACGCCATAGAGACGGTATCTGTACCTATGACCTCGATGACTTAATACAAACAGTCGTCAGCGTGAGCCACCATTGTCAAATTTTTGATGAAACCGCTGTGTTCACCATGCACCCAGAAATTTCTGTCATTATTCCTGCCCATAACACGGAGAAATATATCAAGCGGGCGATCGATTCAGTGCTCGCTCAAACTTACACCAACTTCGAAATTGTTGTTGTAGATGACGCTTCAACTGACAACACAGTTCAGATCTTAGAGTCAATCTTGGATCCACGGCTAAGATTTTTTTGTCGAAGTCAAAATGGTGGTGCCGGCGCCGCTCGCAATCGAGCTCTAAGTGAGGCAACAGGCAATTGGATAGCAGTACTTGACTCTGATGATTGGTATGCACCGGAACGTCTTGAGCGTCTTTTAAAGCTAGCTCAAGAACGTGAGGCAGATATGGTAGCTGATGATCTTTACATCATTGAAGAGGGCGAATCGGTACCTAGAGCAACAATGGTCCAATATCATGATTCATCTCTGCAAGGAGTAATTGAGATTGATCCGAGCACATTTGTCTTATCTGATATCGAGGGGCGTCAAGGGCTGGCCCTAGGCTTTAGTAAACCGATATTCCGCAGACAATTTCTGATAGATAATCAAATCACTTATAAAGCAGAGATTAAAGTTTCCCAGGACTTTTGGCTAGACATGGATTGTTTAGTGCGTGGGGCAAAATTTATATTGCTGACTGAGCCTTACTATTACTATTTAGCCCGAGAGGGCTCCTTGACGGCAAGCACAGACAAAATTGAACGCCTTACGCAAGAATGTGACGCAATTGTCTCATTCTTCTATAAAGAAGCTGAATCTTTGCAGAAAAACCAGGCTCTTAGTGATGCTTTAGCGCTAAAGCTGAAAGAAACTCGAAAGATGAGAGACTACTATTTAGTGGTTTCAGCCCTCAAGCAGGGAAAGCTAGGTCAAGCTGCTCTAGAGTCTTTTCAACGACCGCGGTTTTATCAAAAAGCCGTTATTGAGCTGCCGAAAGCTTTCTCTAGGAGAGTAAAATCGGCATTCTTTGGAGCGAAAGAGTACAAAAAATTTGGTTGATTTTACATAACGAATGGCGACTTCTTGAATAGCTCTCAGGCCCTTTGAAATCATAGAAGGCCGTTTCAATAGCATATAAATGGAGACTTCACATGAAGACTCCATTTATGTGGATAAAAAATATTGAATCTATAGCATCAAACTGATATGAATTTTAGAAGACGAAATTGGTTAAGCAGTAAAGTATCCCGGCTACGACAAAGCGCATTGGCCAAAGATTCCTTTTGGATGTTGAGTTCTCGGGGGCTCAACATTTTCATTCAGGCAGCTTACTTTGTGATCCTCGCGCGTACCCTAGGGCCTGAAGAGTATGGTGTGTTTGTCGGTATTGCTGCCCTCACCTCAATGATTAATTCATTTGCAAGCTGGGGATCAAGCCAGATACTGACGAAACACGTGGCACTTGATCGCTCTGTGCTTAAGTATTATTGGTGAAATGCGTTGGCCACGATCTTCTTTATGGGGACCGTGCTGACGTTGTTATTTGTAGTTATTGGCCCCATCATTTCAAGGGGCAACTTTCCTGCTATTGTCATTGCGCTCATTTTTATTGCCGACCTCATTGGCTTTAACGTTAGTCAAGCTGCAAACTCTGCTTTCATTGTGTGCGGGAAAGCTAGGGTCGCAGCGTTTACCTCAATTTTGGTGGGTATCACTAAGTTGGTGGCGGCAGTTTTGTTGGCCCTAATATTTTCAGAGGTAAATGCTGTTCAGTGGGGGTATCTTTACTGTGTTTCGACAACGCTACCGGCTTTGTTATCAATTTGGATGGTGACTGCTTGGCTAGCCAAGCCCACTTTTTCTTGGCCGCGTTTACAAAAAGAACTGCTACAGGGATTTTACTATTCCATTAGTCAGTCTTCTGATTTTGTGAATGAAAATATTGACAAAATTATGTTGGCCAGCGTAGCAACCCTACAAGCAACGGGACTTTATGGAGCTGGCTTTCGCATTGTTACAGTATTCAAAATTCCCATTATTTCCGTGGCCGGGGCCAGCTTTCCCAGATTTTTCCAACATGGTGCCGAGGGTATCAAAGGAAGCTTTCGATTTGCGAAACGGCTGATGCCAACGGCTTTTGGTTATGGCTTAGCGACGGCTCTGATTATTTTCTTGATTGCGCCTTATATTCAAAACCTGATTGGTGAAGAGTACGCTGATGTTGACACCCTGCTGAGATTGGTTGCCTTCCTCCCATTAGTTGTCGCGCTACAAATTTTAGGCGGCGATACCCTCACCGGGGCAAATTATCAAAGCTATCGCAGTAGTGTGCAAGTATTTTCGGCTGGCTTGAATATCGTGCTCAATATTTGGCTGATTCCTTTGTATTCCTGGTACGGGGCAGCATGGGCAACAATGGCTTCGGAGTCAGCAAAGGTAGTGGGAACCTTCGCCATTATTTTTTATTTGTTGAAGCGCGATGGGCAAGCCTCGGTTGATAGCGGCATGTAAGTCTAAATTCAGACTGGAAAATGTCAGGAGGACGAGTCAGGCGAGGCTACGGATGTTGAGACATCGGGTGGAGCGCTTGGCTGGGAGGGGATACGAGCTTGTTTTCCTTTACTGTCTGATAGGGATTGGGGCGAAATTTGAATCGCCTGTTGTTTGGGCGGCGTCCCCATGCCATAGGTCAGGTGATAACTTTGAGTCAGCATCCAGAAGTAAAGGCCCGGGCTGAGTTTCTCTATCCAGGTATGGTTGTGGTCGAGCCAGGTTGGGAACCAGCTAAATAGCCAAAGGGTAAAAGCTTGCCAGGTATAGTTGAGATAGCTCCCTACCCAAAGGATCAAATCTTTAGGGCCAGCTAGCTGCCAAATCCAAGATAAAAGGGCAGGATTTTTACTGGCAGCCGTTAGAGCCATCCGATTGAATTCGCTCCAAGTAGCTCGATCTTTGATGAAGCGATCGGCCACGTTCGCATCTTCTGTTTCCAGAATACCGAAAAAGGTATTCAGCATGGCATTGATACGTTCTGGGGAGATATTTTTTCCTGTGGGCACCATCATGCCTTTGGAGAATAGCCAGGTGACGGCAATATTGCTTTGGAAGGCCCGAATCCGATTGAGATGTTTGGCTTTGAGCAAGTCGTGTTGCAAGGCGACGTCTAAAAGTTTAGTGAGACGTGGAAGGTTTCGCACTAGGGAGCCAAATCCGGTAAATACCAATGGTGACTGTAACGAAGCAGCATCTCCGATCGCGACGAGGCGGTCAAAGCCGACCGTGCGATCGTTTTTGCCAATGCTGAAATAGCCCGGAATGTAGCCAAATGTGGGCTTGCGCCAGGTGAGCTTGTCTACGTTACAGCGGCGGTACTCAGGCAAGATGTGAAAAAAGTCCTCATACATTGTTAATAGAGAGCCTGGGTTATCGATGTGTACCTGGTGGTAGTGAAATAGATAAATAGTCAGCTCGCTATCTTGACCAGGAAATAGCTCCCAAATCAACTGTCGACCCCGGGAAGTATCTCCGTGGCTAAACAGAACATCGCCGTAGGTCGAGTCCCAAACGGCCGGATCAAACCCGCTAGAGATGCAAGCTCCCACTGTCGGGCAGACACTATCAAAAGCGCGACCCTGGTTGATTTGCCAGGCAATGGGTGAGGCGGTGCCCATGGCGTCGACCAGCAGCCGAGCTTGAGCAATTTTAGAGCTATTGGTAGAGCGATCGCGGGTAAAGACTGTGACCTCATCTGGACCCACATGAGCCCGCTCAAACTCAGTTTCATCCCAGATGGTGCCGCCGGCTGCTAGCAGCTTGTCACCACAGCGCCGCAGTAGTGCCTCTGAGTTGAGGGCAATATTTAGCACGGTCGGGGTATGGAGAACGGGAGCTTTGGCGACAGCCGGATTGTTGGCATCAAAGAACTTATTAAAGCCATCTTGATACTCTCGGGCAATGAGCGATTCAAATTCCGATTCGGTGAAGAGACCCAGTTCAATCAGGCTGCTGAACTCTTGTCGCGATATATTCCATTCGCGATTCATCCGGCCAAAGGGGAGTCGCTCGATGACTAAAACCCGATAGCCAAGATTAGCCATCACCGCTGCATGGATGACACCCAACGCGCCACCGACGTAAATGAGATCAAATTCTTCCGCGGCCTGGCTAGTTTCCTGGAGGCGATCGCGGGTGCGATATATCACCTGTTTCGGCGTTTTGGGCGATCGGACGCTCTCGCGCCACCGCTTTTCCCACCAGTAGACGCGCTGTAAGTCAGCTTCCCCATTAGGCATTCTCTGGAAATACGTGACCGTTTTGGGGAAATCAGCCGCCAGCGCATCAAAGATCGTTTCTTGCTCGGGCTGAAATGGCGGCAGCTCAGGATAGCTTGGGGGGAAAGCTGACTGAATTTGAGTTTTGAGCTGTTTGATCAGCTGCTGTTCTTGAGGGACAGCGCCCTTGCCCCAGCGAAAAGCCTTGATATAGGTGGTGCGCTGTAGCGACCAAACAAAGATCGATAAAGCTGCGGGGAGTTCTGTCTGACTAGGCTGCTCAGGAAACTCTAGGCGCATGCCGTCAATGGTGGCGATCGCCTTGCCAACGGCTGGCTGCCAATTTTCTTGCAGCCAAGCACGCACCGTTGGGGTTTCAGGCGTTGGCACCTCCAAATAAAGCAGTTCTTTCATTAGGACAGATTTAAACAGGAATTGTGAATCAAGCAGATGAGGGAGCTAAGAAATTGACCCGTTAAGGCGGCAAAGACAGCTAGGCCATTATTGGAGTCGAGGTAGTTTTGTTATGTCTTTAACATTAAACCTCAAGGCTACGCGATATGCAGCCGTCTACTAAGAGCATGGCTCGAAGACTCAAGCAAGGTAGCATTCCGCCTTAACGTTGGGCTACCTTTGAGTAAGCCCGCTGCTCATGAGCTAGATAAACGCTGCACCGTCTTTCCTTTAAGCATTTGGTGCGTTTCGGCGAGTAGCTGAGGAATGCTATCCGCGTGGGGGCTGTTGGCGATCGCGGCTTGGATATCCACCCCTGACAGCCGATCCGCTTGATTTCCAGGAAACCAATGGCTGCCATTGCCCAGAAGGTTATATCGAGCTTCTGCATACTCCTGCATATCAAAGGCTTTGACCAGATTCCTCAGCCACAAAATAATCGGGATGTTGATATTGCCCGGGGTTTTTTCGGGGGCAGGGAGTCCAATTTTCCAGGTACGCAGCCAGTCGATGCCCAAGGCTTCAATGGCTGCATGTTCTAGACGCTGTAGGATCGGTGACAGGAGGACCTCCGCTTGGTCCAGTAGGGGTAAAACCTTGAGATGCTCGTCAAAGTCGGAGGGCTGCGCTGCGCCCAAGCTCAGCGTGTGCACCTGCCCATGGCTCAGGCAAAAGAGATCATTAAAAACTATTGGGCTGAGGGGCTGACATAGCTTAACTAGCTTGGGTGGGGGATTATAGAGGTGGCCGCCCTTGTCAGTGGGACTAATGATAAATACCCCCATATCTTGCTGGGTTGCCGCAGCGATCGCTGGCCAATTGTCCTGGTTGATGTAGTACCAGTGCAGATTGACATAGTCAAATTCACCTGTGTTGATGGCCTCTACGATGACGTGGGCAGGGCCATGGGTCGAAAAGCCAATGTGACGGATGCGGCCTTGGGCCTGCAGCTTACGGGCTTCGTCCAGACAGCCGCCCGGCCGGATGGCATATTCCAAGAGCTCTGGCGTATTGATGCCGTGAATCCCCAAGAGGTCGATGTAGTCGAGTTGCAAATTTTGCAAAGACTGTTTCAGCGTCATCCGAAACGCCTTGGGGTCGGGCTTGGGCGATACCTTGGTTTGCACAATCAGCTGGTCGCGAGGAAAAGTAGGTAGCACTTTGCCCAACTGCACTTCAGACGTGCCATAGCCCCGGGCCGTTTCAATATGGTTGATGCCGACTTCGAGCGATCGCCGAATGGTAGCTTCCAGGTTTTCCTGATTTTTACGCGGAATTTGTCCCTGGGGTACATCCTTCCACGCGTGTTGATACCGCATACCCCCGCAGGAAAATACCGGCATCTGCAGTTCAGTTCGGCCAAAGCGTCGATATTGCATTCTTTAGGCGATGTGGCTTAACAATTCAGGCTTATCCTAACGATTTCTGCTGGGGTTAAGAAGGGATAAACAATGTGCTCGCTGACTGACTGCCGTGCTTGAGATATCCTGCAGCCGCGGCTCAAACAGTCGTTTATGGCTCCGGCTCCGACAGATTCGGCGGCGGCGTGGTTTGCTGTGCTTTCCAGGTGTCCGTCAGCAGACCAGAGTAGCCCCAATTTTCTTCGCTGATTTCCTGAATAACGATGTGTATGTGCTCTGGTTGTTTGCCTAAGATCCGCACAAGAGAGGCGGTCATCTCTTGCACCAGTTCCGCTTTCTGTGCGCGAGTTGCCCCTTGGGTAATCTGCAGGTTGATGTATGGCATGAAACCTTAGTCCTGAACGATCACTTGAGATGATGAACACAGTGCGGGCTGCACTTAACGCCTAATCGCGTGAGCTGCCCGCTCGCGTTTCAGCCTCCTACAGGCTGCGAACAGAAGCTTCGCCGTCTTTCACTTCACCCACCAGCACTTCTGTCGCAACTCCTATGAACAGCCCGTTTTCGAGTACGCCGGGGATGTTGTTGATGGTGGCTTCCATTTCAGCCGGATTGGCGATTGCCTCAAATTTGGCATCTAGCACCATGTTGCCTTGGTCCGTAATCACGGGACCGTCTTTATTGACACCCATGCGCAGATCAACGGCTGCGCCCATAGCTACCAACGCTCGGGTAACCGGAGCCACCGCCATGGGCAGGACTTCGACGGGTAAAGCAAAGGTGGAACCTAGCTTGTCCACTAGCTTGGAACTGTCCACCACAACGATGAACTTCTCCGCTAGACCATCTACGATTTTTTCGCGGGTATGAGCAGCGCCGCCGCCCTTGATCAGGTTGAACTGAGGATCGACTTCATCAGCCCCGTCGATCGCAATGTCAATCCGATCCACATCATCCAAGGTGGTTAATGGAATGCCATATTGTTTGGCTAAGACCGATGCTTGGAAAGAGGTCGGCACGCCTTTGATATTTTTGAGTTCCCCTGAGGCGAGGCGATCGCCCAAAAACTGAATGGCAAACGCTGTGGTTGAGCCTGTTCCTAGTCCCACCACGGTGTCCGACTCAACTTTGGCGGCGGCGGCGCGACCGACCTCTTGCTTCATCAGTTTGACCGGATCCATCTCTGCCATGTGCTCTCTCCTCGTAATCAGTTTGCATCCGGTAATAGCATGACCCAAAGTGGGCACGGTTTCTAGACCTAAGTCGCGTACAGCGCAACCTAGGCGTCTGAGAGAACGTCGTGGAGACTGTTTTAGGTTTCTATACTCTGGGTTTGTAAAATGACGGCCTCATCCTCAAGTTCACCCACGACTAAGATATCGACAGTGACGGTACCGACACGCAAGACACGAACGCGATCGCAGGTTTGCTTTAGAAAATTGAATAGCTGGCGGTGCTCTGCCATTAGTCGTTTACCGACCGGGCCATAACTTTGGCAGCGCTGCTCAACCTCGATTTCTAAGGCTGCTAAGGAAAGCTTGGCGATTGGAGCTGAATCCTTTCGCTGTAGCTTTTGCCTGATAACATCCTCCGCCAGAGTGTCAACCGACCAAGTGGCTATTGTCCACGGCACCTCAGTTTCACTGGGCAACCATAGATCTGACGTCAGCTGCGTCAGGGTCGAGATAACGTCAGATGCTGGCATGGAAAACAGAGTCGCGTGACGGTTTAGTGAAGCCTAGGACTAGGAAGATTTCTCAACCGACTGGGGCGATAGGTGCAAATATCCTTCCCCGCCGGCTACAAATACAATACTCATCATGCAGGCGACTACACTGCCCCACTCTGACCAAATGGCTAACAGGCCCGCAATCAATAGCGTCCATCCCAAATAGGCGATCGCGACTGAGGCATGGCTCCACCCTGACTGCTGCAGCCGTTGATATAAATGGGTGCGGTGGGCTTGAAAAATGTTTTCTCCTCTGATTGAGCGGCGCATCAGTGTGTAAATGGCATCAGCCGTCAAGGGTAGCGTAATGGCTAAGGCTGAAAGCTGATGTAAGGGCTCTACCGTGGGCTCAAGGAGGGCGATCGCTACACTCGCGCCTAAAACAGTACTGCCTACATCGCCCATAAAAATTTTGGCGGGGGACCAGTTCCACCATAGGAATCCCAATATTGCTGCCGCTAGCAACCACCACAGCGACTGCTGTAGATAGAGCGCCAAGAATATCAACTGCAAGGCAGAGACGCTGGCGACCAAGCCATCTAGACCATCCATGAAGTTGTAAAAATTCACGAGGGCGGTAAAGCCAATCAATGTTGCGACAGTCGACAGCATGACAACTATCGGCGTGAGTGGCCACCAAGATTGGGGTAGTAGTCCAAAGCAAATAAGGGCAATCGCGGCACTCCCAAGCTGCACGGCATAACGAATTCTGGCAGAAAGGTTGTAGCGATCGTCCACAAACCCCACTATGGCCAAAGGCAATAGTGCTGCGGCGACAGACAGCGGATTGGGACTCAGGGCTCCGAATTGTTGTGGAAATGCAGTATGGCCGACCATACTAACCATCGCGGTTAAGAGAAAGGCAATCAGAAAGCCTAAGCCGCCGCCACGTGGGGTGGGGCGAGTATGCGTGCTGCGATCGTTGGGGATATCGAGCAA
>JBHJHA010000089.1:0-11290 GCA_050331235.1 Leptolyngbyaceae cyanobacterium | reverse complement strand
CTTCTCTCAAAAGACCTCGCTACTTTCGCAGCGCTGTCTCCCTCGAGCGCTTTACCAATATAGCTACATCACATCTCAGTGTCAATACCTTTTACCCTTGGAAAATTATCCCCCCAACCTGAACACTCAAATGACGGGGGTTTTTGGCTTTAGCATTGATGTCGCAGAGGAATTTAGGGCAGGGAGCACAATTGCTCTACGAGAAGAACGTTTTCTCGTAGAGCAATTTAAGTCTCATTCTCAGGAGAGCTTAAGGGAGTAGGCAGTGCACTTTGCCGATAATTGCTACCAGAGGAACCAAGCCAAAGTGTCTGCTGTCTTGACTGTCACGTTCGTTGTCTCCAGATAAGAAGCAGGCGCCATCTGAATCTACAGATTTGACGCGCTTAACGATACGTAGCTGCGGTTGTAGCGGATGATATGCAACTACAATATCCTCCGCATGAGGCAGGTGCTTAAGATAAGACTGGAGATTGATCAGAACTTCACTATTTGGCGGCAGGGTCGGTAGCATTGAGTCGCCGGTCACGCGAAACCGGCGATATCGCCTGAAGACCCAGCAGAGTAAGTCACGCGTAGTCGCATGTTGAAGGTGAACGTCTGTCATGTCACATGAGAAATATCGGTCAAGCCAGTAGATGAGCTTTTGGCATTAGCATGGTCAAACTAAAAAAGGTGACTGCAAGTACGCAATCACCCTCTTTGATCTTTAGCTATATGGCAACTTGGCTCTAGCTAGCCGTATACCAACTGACATCACGATTTTTGGTTGCCCAAAACATTGTGTGGATTTTTTCGATCGCATCCATCAGCTCTTGGGCATGCTGTGAGCTGACCTCTACTTTACACGCTGAGCAAAGTTTCGCAGCCTTCCAAAAGGTATCATGCAAGTCAGGGTACTGCTCGAGATGCTGGGGCTTGAAATAATCAGTCCAAAGGATCAGCAACTCATCTTTAGTGATCTGTGCTTGCTCCTCTTTGATGGCGACGTAACGAGCAAATGTGTTTTCGTAAGCGGGGTCACCCGGCTTAGCCTCTAAGTCAAGTAGTTTCTTGGTCATATTGACTACGGCTTCGGCCGCAATTCTTGCGGAAGAGGGATCGTAAACACCACAGGGGCCATCGCAATGGGCACTGACCACAGGAGCCGGGAAGTATGTTTGGAATTTGGAGATAATTTGCTTCAGCATGGTGCCTTGAGTTGTGTTTGTTGTCAAAGCGTGTAGCATTGAACTTCGGCGGAGAATCGAAAATTCCTACCTGCTAAGGGGCCAAGTTAAATACTGACACTCCATTAAGCAATATAGGATGTATTCCCCTCTAATGGCCATTGTTAAATGCATCTGGTCGAGGATGCAATGCTGGTAAGCAATATCCATCAAAGGTCATACTTGGGACTATTACCTCACGGTCCGCTCTACTGAACGGTTAGAGTCTGCACTGTCGTAACTATGGAATTGATATCAGCGGTGATATGAGCTTAGAGAAGTTGGCATTGTGTGCTGGTAGCATTGGTATTTTTTTAGGTGTTGGCTGTGGTCAGCTACCCAAAAAAGGGAACATTCTTTCTGCTAATTTGAGCAACTTTGAAGAACTGCCGCCCTGTGTTGACGATGACTGCAACTGCAACGACTTTAATTCACAGGCTTCAGCACAAGTAGTTCTCAATGCGTTTCCCACGGACCCATTTGTTTTAGACAAAGATCAAAATGGATACGCCTGCGAAACGCTGCCGCTAGAAGCCACAGCGGAATCTACTGAAGGTTTACAGGAGACAGACTCACGCCCTACCGAAAGCATTCACTTATCGTTGGGTAATCCTTCGAATGCAGCGACGGGGACTCGAAATAATCACTTATTAGTCAGGGGGCAATATGCCTTGTCCTACCACGCCGATCGCGGCACTGCTAATTGGGTAGCTTGGCAGCTCACTGCCGACTGGTTGGGAAATACCGAGCGTCAAAACAATTTTCGACAAGATGGTGTTTTGCCTAGCGGTTCCTATCAGGTTACTCCCAGTGACTACGTTAATACTGGCTTTGACCGGGGCCATATTGTGCCATCAGCTGATCGCACTCGCAGCATACAAGACAACTCCGCGACCTTTTTGATGACCAATGTATGGCCGCAGGCCCCTGAGAATAATCGAGGGGTCTGGCGTGAACTTGAGGAATATAGTCGTGATTGGGTGGAGCGCTTTGACTACACCTTATTTATTTTGGCAGGTGGATATGGTAAGCAGACCCAAATTGCTGAGGGTCAAGTAACGGTTCCATCACGCCTTTGGAAAATCATTGTTTTTCTCGAACCGGAGCAAACTATCGATGAGATCGATAGCAGGACTATGGTTGTGGCGGTAGATATGCCCAACCGGGATGGATTGGGTGATGATTGGCGCGATTACCAAACTACGGTTGATCGTATTGAGGTTGCTACTGGTTATGATTTTCTGTCTGTGCTTTCTAGCGACGTCCAGGCAGTTGTAGAAGCTAGAGTCAGTAGCGACTGTAGCACTCCGAATGAGTGTCCCTAAGGAAAATTCATCTCCGCGCTTCTTCATCAAAAAAACTTGTAGCACTGGATGAACTGCCCAGGTGATTTATGCAGGGCGGTGGCGGCTTGTTAAAGGCGCAAGTCCCAAAAGTCTGGCAGACTCTCGTAGACACTGTGGGGAGCGAGCCATACTGGCTATGCTTGATGCTTCAAACATAACTCGCGTGATGACGAGGCTGGCTATTCCACAGTGGCGAGCTATCCGACACTACCCTCTAACAGTAAGATGATGAAATTGTCTGACTGGGGGCGATCGCATGGATGAGACGCAGAAGCTGTACGAAGGAAAGGCCAAGATCCTGTACCGAACAGACGATCCCGGAATCTTGGTGAGCTATTTCAAAGATGACGCTACGGCCTTCAATGCTCAGAAGAAAGGGGAGATCGCAAACAAAGGGGTGATCAACTGCACGATTGCGACATATCTTTTTCGGTTATTGGAGTCTAAGGGCATCAAAACCCACTGGATTGATACGCCTAGAGATCGCGAGATGCGCGTCCAGTCCGTTCAGATTATACCGCTGGAAGTAGTTGTCAGGAATTTTGCAGCCGGTAGCCTTTGCAAGCAAACCGGGTTGGCATTGGGCACCCCGTTAGTCCCACCACTGGTGGAGTTTTACTACAAGAATGACGAATTGGGTGATCCTTTACTAACCCATGAACGGATTCGCGTGATGGACATTGCTGACAAGGCACAAGTTGCAGAACTCATCCGTCTTGCAAAGGAAATCAATGCTGCTCTACAAAATTTCTTTCAAACATGCCAAATCACGTTGGTCGACTTTAAGTTGGAGTTTGGTCAAAATTTGGCTGGACAGATCTTATTAGCCGATGAAATCAGTCCAGATACCTGCCGTCTATGGGATCAAGCCAACACCCATGAGGTCGATCGCGTCATGGACAAAGACCGATTTCGCCAAGACCTCGGAAAAGTTGCTGAAGCCTATCAAGAGGTATTGCGAAGAATTCTGGCCCAGGTCAACCCAAAGTAAGTCCACCCAATGCGGTAAAATCTTCCCGTTTATGGCCAAGGTCATCCAAACGTAGACGAAACAGCAAGCGTTTCGGAGCTCTTTACCTCTATCCATGTTCTTTTACAAAAGCTGTTGCAAGCATGCGTCAAACCCCTAGCCTCGTAGCCCTCCTAACTCTCTCAGCCACTTTGGGACTTGCCTCCCAGGCGCGCGGTGAGACGTTGGCATCGCCTTCTAAAGAGGCCAATATATCCACTGTTAGCGTGGCTGAGATCTTAGACACAGCTGAGACCTCTACTCGGACTTTGGCGACTGAATCGGTGCAGCGTGATAGGGGGCTGTCGACGCTGCAGTACTTTGATGAGTCATCTCTCTCAGATGACGCTGAGCCAAATCAGGCAACAGAGGCATCTACTAACCTAGAACGGGTTCCTATGCCCGGTATTGGCCTCACTGAGCAGAAACCGTTTGCTGGGGTCAGTCAGTTGAGTCAGCAACCCGATGAGCCTAATGAAACCACTGAGGAAAGGACTCAGGTCGATATGGATCCGGACTCAGTCGATCCGGTCGACGACGATGAGGCGGTGACGAACGAAGTCGACGAACCCCCCGAAGCGGCAGAGGATATTGAGTCAGAAGACGCCGGTGCGGATACCCCCGAAGCGGCTCCGGAAACCACAACCGAAGAGAACGGTGAAACTCAGGTATTAGTCGCAGAGGTAGCCGTTGCCGATCCCGAAGGCAACAATATTGATCCTGAGTTGGAAAATGAGGTTTACGGAGCCATCGACACTCGGCCAGGTCAAACCACTACGCGATCGCAAATTCAAGAAGACATCAATAACGTCTTTGCCACAGGATTCTTTGCCAATGTACGTGCCGTTCCTACGGATACGCCCCTCGGGGTCCGGGTCACCTTTGTGGTTGATCCCAACCCTGTGTTGACTCAGGTCAAAATCGAGGGAAGTGATGTCCTACCGGATGAAGTAGTAAATGATATTTTCTCTCCTCAATATGGAGAGATTATCAATTTGCTCGATTTTCAGGATGGCATTTTAGAACTCAATAACTGGTACCAAGACAATGGCTATGTGCTAGCGCAGGTGATTGCCGCTCCCTCTGTTGGGGAAGACGGTGTTGTCACATTGCAGGTCGCAGAAGGTGTAATTGAAGACATTAATGTCCAATTTATGACGGAGGAAGGACTAACCGAAGACGAAGAGGGCAACCCAATCGATGGCAAAACCCAGGATTACATTGTCCTGCGAGAATTTGAAACTGAACCCGGCGACGTGTTTCAGCAGGCCCAGATTCAGTCTGATTTGCAACAGGTGTTTGGGCTAGGCATTTTCGATGATGTCAACTTGACGCTCAACCCTGGCGACAAAGACCCGCGAAAGGTGGACGTAACAGTCAATGTTATTGAGCGCAACACGGGTTCTGTAGCTGCGGGTGTGGGCTTTAACTTCACCGGCGACTTATTCGGAACCCTCAGCTATCGTCAAGATAACTTTGGCGGCAACAACCAAAAGTTTGCCGCAGAGGCGCAGCTCAGCTTCCGCGACATTTTGTTTGACGTCAGCTTCACAGATCCTTGGATTGGCGGCGATCCATACATGACCTCTTATACCTTAAACGGGTTTGGTCGGCGCTCGATTTCCCTTGTGTTTGACGGCGGCCCCAACGAGATTGACCTGCCCAACGGCGATCGCGTTCGCGTCAACCGATTTGGCGGCGGTGTCACTTTCCGCCGACCCGATGTCAACATTCTGGGCAGTACCTGGGATGCTTCCTTGGGTACCCTGTATCAGCGCGTACGAACCACCGACGCAGATGGCAGTACCGTTACTGAAGACGCAGCCGGCAATCCTTTGACTGCCAGCGATAGCGGCTCGGATGACCTGTGGACCGTCCAGTTTGGCTTGGTTCAAGATTCCCGGAATGATCCCTTCTCGCCCACCAGTGGTTCAGTCATCCGACTAGGCACTGAGCAGTCGATTCCTTTGGGGAACGGCAGTATTTTCTTTAACCGGGTTCGAGCCAGTTATAGCTATTACATCCCGGTTTCCTTATTCAATTTCAGTGAAGGCCCCCAAGCATTGGCAATTAATGTTCAGGGCGGCAGCATTCTCGGTGATTTTCCACCATATGAAGCCTTTGCCATTGGGGGAACCAACTCCGTCCGTGGCTATGACGAAGGTGAACTCGGTACGGGGCAAAGCTATCTGCAGGCATCTGTTGAGTATCGCTTTCCCCTCTTTTCCTTCCTCGGAGGGGCGCTGTTCCTAGACGCTGGGACTGACGTTGGTACCGGCGATAGTGTTCCCGGCTCGCCGGGTCCTGATCGCGGCAAGCCAGGGAGTGGCTATGGCTTTGGGGCTGGAGTCCGAGTCCAAACTCCTCTAGGACCGATTCGAGTCGACTACGGGATTAACGATGAAGGCGATGGCCGACTACACTTTGGTATTGGCGAGCGTTTTTAGGCTATGGCGCAGTCTTCTCTGTCTGAAACTACCGGCACTCAAGGCCACCTTGAAGCCAATCAGCAAAGCACCTTAAAAATACCTGTCACTCAAACAGGGGTCGGTTTGCATTCTGGGGCAACCACCAATGTGCAAATACTGCCGGCCCCACCTAATACTGGTCGCATCTTTTATCGGACGGATCTGCCTGGTCGTCCGGCTATTCTGGCAACCGTTGCTGCGGTGAAGCAAACGTTGCTTTCAACCGAGCTGGCCAATGGCGATGCCACAGTGCGCACGGTGGAGCACCTGCTGTCTGCACTAGTTTCGCTGGGTATTGACAATGCCTACATAGAAGTTGATGGACCAGAGATGCCCCTGCTGGATGGCTCGGCTCGGCTTTGGGCTGAAGCGATTCAGAGCGCTGGACGAGTATTGCAATCTGGCAGTCGGATTCATCGCACGATTGACGAACCAATCTGGGTCAGGGAGCAGGACGCTTTTGTCGCAGCGCTGCACGCACCCGAAACGCGCTTGACCTACGGTATTGACTTTGACTTGCCGGCCATTGGTAATCAGTGGCACAGTTGGGCTCCCGGCATTCACAGGTTTGAAACCGATATCGCCCCGGCCCGGACCTTTGGCTTAGCCCATCAAATTGAATATCTGCGATCGCAAGGACTGATCAAAGGGGGCAGCTTGGAGAATGCCCTTGTCTGCGATCGCGACGGCTGGATTAATCCGCCCCTGCGTTTTGACAATGAACCCGCACGCCACAAACTGCTGGATTTAATCGGCGATTTGAGTCTGTTGGGAACGCTGCCGATCGCTCATGTCGTAGCCTACAAAGCCAGCCATCAGCTTCACGTTGAGCTCGCCAAAGCGATATTGACCCAAACATCACCTAGCTAGGATGCACCTCAAATGGGAGAATTAACAGAGATTTAACGAAAGAAGGCCAATCGGCTAATTCGGCCCATTGTGAAGGAAACGATGACAACAGTGGTAAGCACCAACTCACAATCCAGCGCGTCTGCGGCACCGATGGATGACTCTGCCCCCACCAAAACAACTTTTACCCATGAAGAAATTCAGCAGCTGCTGCCCCATCGCTATCCGTTCGCGTTAGTTGATCGCATCATCGACTATGTTCCTGGCGATCGCGCAGTCGGCATTAAAAATGTCACTTTTAACGAGCCTCAGTTTCAAGGACATTTTCCGGGTCGGCCAATCATGCCCGGCGTCTTGATTGTTGAAGCGATGGCACAGGTGGGCGGAGTGGTCTTGACTCAGCTACCCGGCATCGATGGGCTTTGCATGTTTGCTGGCATTGATAAAGTGCGGTTTCGTCGACCGGTGGTTCCAGGTGACCAGCTGGTAATGACTGTCACACTGCTGACGGTGAAGCGACAGCGATTTGGCAAAATGCAGGCGCGGGCAGAAGTCGATGGTCAGCTGGTCTGCGAAGGAGACCTGATGTTCTCCGTTGTCGATTAAACTAATTCTCAAATTCTTTGCATAATGTCTGTGCGTCTTACTGATACTCGGGGTTCCGGAGGCATATCTTTGTCTAGGCTTATCCATCCAACAGCGGTGATCCATCCGGGGGCAACCCTTCATCCCACGGTGAAAGTCGGACCTTATGCCGTCATTGGCGAAAAGGTAACGGTCGGCCCCGAAACAGACATCGGGGCCCATGTTGTCATCGATGGGCATACCGAAATTGGCGCAAATAACCAAATTTTTCCGGGGGCAGTTATTGGGATCGAACCCCAAGACCTCAAATATGATGGCTCCATCAGCCTAGTCAAGATTGGCGATAACAACCGTATCCGGGAGTATGTCACGGTCAACCGAGCCACCCATGCGGGGGAAGCTACGCTCATCGGCAATGACAATTTGCTCATGGCCTATGTGCACGTGGCCCACAACTGCATTATTGAAAATCAAGTCATCATTGCCAACGCAGTCGCACTCGCTGGACATGTCGAAATTGAGTCCAATGCCGTGATTGGCGGCGTCCTAGGGATTCATCAGTTTGTGCGGATTGGTCAATATGCCATGTTAGGTGGTATGAGCCGCATTGATCGGGATGTGCCCCCCTACATGGTGGTTGAAGGAAATCCCTGTCGGGTGCGAGGGCTCAACACGATCGGATTGCGGCGAGCAGGCATTACTGATCTAGAAGATGGTCGCCATTACCGCGAGCTCAAAGAGGCTTACCGCATGTTATATCGGTCTGACTCAGCACTCGACGCTGCCCTGGTCAAGCTGGATGAGTGGACTGCCCGCAACCAGTATGTCAATCATCTGCAAAGCTTTTTGCAACAGTCTACCCATGGGGCAGGGCGCCGTGGTCCCATGGCGGGTGCGTTGCGCCACAAGGCAGGCAAAAGCGGTACATGAGTTTATCCATGAGCGATCGCGACGACTCACCGCCGTCCCTTCACCTCTTTATCAGTACTGGTGAGGTCTCAGGAGATCTGCAAGGCAGTTATCTAGCCCAAGCATTATTTCGGCAGGCACAGCAACGGGGAATTCCCCTCAAGATCTCCGGCCTTGGAGGCAAGCGCATGGCGACCGCTGGCGCTCAGATAGTCGGCGATACCACCCCCATTGGAGCAGTGGGCATCTTAGAAGCCATCCCCTATTGGCTACCCAATTTACGCATTCAGCGGCAAGCTCGACGGTTTTTTCGGCAGGTAGACATTGATCTGATCATTTTTTTGGACTACATGGGGCCAAACCTTAGCCTGGGTAAATTTCTAGTCAGGGCATTTCCCCACCTGCCAACGACTTACTACATTGCCCCCCAGCAGTGGGTCTGGGCCTATAGCGAAAACGACACTCAATGGTTAGTTCGCATGGCGGATCGTATGGTTGCCGTCTTTCCCCAGGAAGCAGAGTATTACCGACGCTTTGGAGCCGATGTGAGTTATTTCGGACACCCCCTAATTGACCAATTTGAGCAGCCGGCATCCCGGACTGAGGCTCGGCAACAGTTGGAGATCTCACCTAACGCCACCGTCATCACCCTACTGCCTGCGTCTCGCCAGCAGGAACTAGTCCATGTTCTGCCTCTGATTCTGCAGGCTGCCCAAAAAATTCAAGCAACTATCCCAGAAGTACAGTTTTTGCTGCCAGTCTCTATGCCAAAATTGCGGTCAAGCATTGCGCAGGCGATCGCCCGGATGTCACTGCCGGCTCAGATAATCGATACCGGTAGCGCGACCGCCATTGCCGCGGCAGACTTAGTATTGAATAAATCTGGCACGGTCAATTTGGAAGTGGCGTTAATGAATGTGCCCCAAGTAGTGATTTATCGCTTGAACCCAATCACGGCTAGGGTTGCTTACTATCTGCTGCAAATCCAGCTGCCGTTCATCTCGCCCGTCAATTTATTTGTGAATAAACCTATCGTGCCGGAGCTGATCCAATGGGAAGCGACCCCCGAGGCGATTGCCCAAACCAGTCTTGCCCTTCTGCAGGATGAACAGGCCCGAGCGGCGGTACAAGCGGGATATGCTGAGATGCGATCGCTCATGGGCGAACCCGGGGTATGCGATCGAGCCGCCGCTCACCTGCTGGACTTCGCACTACAGCGCAAGCAAGTCGCGGGGTCTGCCGCGAGTCACCCAACTGGTTAATGGCGAAAGGTTACCAACTGGCGTCTACTCGATTCCAGCATCGAAATCTGGGTCTGGATTAGAAAGATCATTTACGGAATCTGGCGTCAGCAAAACCGGCAAGAAGTTCACCTCCTGACTCCAGGTTTCCAAAGTGAATCCCACGGCGCGATCGAGCGCGACCACACTATTAAGAAACTCAATTTCCGCCTGGAGCTGTTGATTTTGCGCCTCAACCAAATCTTCTTCTCGGGAGATGATTTGAAACAGCGTGCCGCCAGTGCGCCCCCTCGCAAACAGTTCACGGGTAGCTTCTAACTGCAGGCGAGCATTATCGGTCGCTCGCCGAGCCGCCTCCACCCGCACCAAGTTAGCCCGTACGGTGTTGAGTTGATTGGTAATTTCATTGCGGATGCCCACTTGTTGCTGGAGCAAACGATTTGCCTGCTGGGCAATCTCCACCTCGCGGCTCACCAACGCCGTTGCAAGCTGAGGCTCATTAAAGGTGCGGCGGGCCACAATACCTAAAGTTGAGGTAGAAAAGTTGCCCAGATTGGCATCTCCTTCTAAATTGAGGCTCCAGCGCAAATCGTCTTCAGCCAGGGTGAGGTTGAGTTGGGCAATATCTTGATCGAGCAGCGTTTGTAAATAATCAGGTCGCCGCTGCAGGGCGATCGCCACAAGCGTTTCCACATCATAGGGTTCCACCCGAGCGACCGCCGCTTGAAACAGCTCGGTAATAGTTTCTGGCGAAGCAATAAACAGGACATTCTGGGCCGTGCCCACCTGATCTAATAAACCAGTATTGGCAGCCTCCAAACGGGTTTGAGCTAGCAACAAATCACGCTCAGCATTGGCCACCGAGCGCCGCGCATCGGCCAAGTCAAAGGCAGGTTCTCGGCCAGCCTCTACCAAAGCCGTTGAGATCTCAAGCTGACGCTCCCGCCGCAACAGCGCCTGCGCCTGAATCGTTACCGCCTCTTGTGCTTGGATCAGGCTCGTATACTGAGTCACCGTAGTACTCACGGTCTCGATTAACGTTTGCTGTAAATCAAAAAAGTTTTGCGACTCCTGAAGGCGGGCAATATCTACAGGCGCTTCGTTAATCGCAATACCAGCTCCCCGCAGTAGAGGTTGGGTTAGCTGCAAACCAATCGGGGTATCGCCTAGGGCATCCAACGTGAGGCCAATATCGGTACCCAAGCGGGTCGTCACCTCCCCCCTAACACCAGCACTCTGGCTCAGCGTGGTGCGATCGCCCAGTTCAGTCTCTGAGCCGCCGATACTACCCGGCAGATTGGCCCCGATGCGCACATCTTCATCAAAGCTTTGGCTCAGTCCTAAGCCCACAGCCGGCGTCAAGCGGGGATCAAATAGTGATTCGGCCTCTTCTAACCGTTGAGCCTCAATCAGCCGCTGGAGCTGGCGATCGCGTAAATCTCGATTGCCTTCCACCACCAAATTCAGCAGCGTTGGCAACGTCAGCGAAACCCGAGCCCTGTCGGCATCAAGAGTGGGTAAAAGAGCAGGAGCCACCCCGTCATCATTCTCATCAGGTACCTCGCCGGGCGGTAGAGACTCTGGAGCGGAGGTTGACTCTGACGGCAAAGGGCTAAATACGGGCTCTGGCACCACTGGAGTTTGAGCTATGGGCAGCGCCGCCAACAGCACCCCC
>JBHJHA010000088.1:0-77375 GCA_050331235.1 Leptolyngbyaceae cyanobacterium | reverse complement strand
GATGAGCGATCCGTTTTGGGTCTTGTTACCTCCCCAGGATGACCCACCGCCCACCCCCCAGACTAGGGAGCAGTTGGTGGCGTTAACGCTGATTGTGTACCCCGATGACAATAGCTGTTTTGACGCTGTTCAAACCTGTTTTCAGCAGGCGGGATACGCCCTCGAACCGCGCTATCAGTTTCGTGAGACCAGTACGATTTTGAGTATGGTGGCCCAGGGGCTAGGGGCAGCAATTATCCCGTCGCTGTCAGCCTATCCCTTGCCAACTGGCGTAGCGGTTGCGCAGCTACCGGTGGTGCTAGAACGTCATGTCGGGGCTGTTGTGCTAGCTGACGCGTTACATCCACCGGGTGTTTTCGCGTTTTTGCAAATGCTGAAGCAGCGATCGCCCACGGCCACAACTCACTAAATCTCTCGATGCCATACGGTTTGGGGCGGCGCTGTACTGACCAGAGACCTCCCCCGCGAAATCACGTGGCGGACGGTGGCCCGCTCCCGGATGGCCGCGATCGTATCAGTAGCTGCCAAGGTAATCAGATTGGCGGGGCGGCCGACGGCGATGCCATATTGGTTGCCAAGATTCAAGGTTTTGGCACCGCTGTGGGTAATCATGTCGTAGCAGGCCGCAAGTTCCTCCCGGCCCGTCATTTGGCAGGCGTGCACTGCCACAAACGCGACCTCCAGGGCACTACCTGTGCCCAAGTTGTACCAAGGATCTTGGATGCAGTCGTGACCCAAACTCAGATTTAGCCCGTTTTGCCACAGTTCCTTGACCCGGGTTAAGCCGCGACGTTTGGGGTAGGTATCCGCCCGCCCCTGTAGCGTTAGATTGATCAGAGGGTTAGAAACAAAATTAAGCTGGGCTCGCTTGATGAAACCCATTAGCTTAAAGGCATAGGCATCGTTGTAGGAGCCAAAGGCAGTAGTATGACTGGCCGTGACTCGAGGTTCCATCTGCCGCCGAATGGTTTCCGCCGTCACTACCTCTAAAAAGCGGGAGTGGTCGTCATCAATTTCATCACAGTGGATATCGACGAGGCGGTCATAGCGTTCGGCGAGGTCAAAAATGTAGTGAATGGACTTGACCCCCTCTTCGCGGGTGAGCTCATAGTGAGGAATGCCCCCCACCACATCGGCCCCCAGTTTCAGGGCATCTTCCAGCTGTTTGGCGCTGGTGGGGCTGCTGTAAACCCCCTCTTGTGGAAAGGCCACCACCTGCAGCGTGAGCCAGTCCTTTACCGCTTCGCGCACTGATAGTAGGGCCCGCAGAGGAGTCTGATCAGGGTCACTCACATCCGCATGGCTCCGGACAAATAGCACCCCTTGACTTGCCTGGAGCTTGAGTGCTGCGATCGCCCGCTGTTTGACGTCTTCGATAGTCAGCGACTGCTTGCGCTCTCGCCAGATTTCAATCCCTTCGAATAAGGTCCCACTCTGGTTCCACCGGGGTTGTCCGGCCGTCAACGCGGAATCGAGGTGAATGTGAGACTCGACAAAAGGCGGGCTGACGAGTTGACCTTCTAGGTCAAGCACCTCATCCGCTGGGATGTCTAAGTTGGCCCCAATTTGGGTAATGATGCCAGCTTCGATGAAGAGGTCAACCGTTGTATCCGGCGCTGTGACGAGGCGGCCTTGGCGTAGTAAGAGAGATTTCATCTTTGGCAGTACAGACAGCAAAATCAAGCAGCAGCCCTTTGCCCTAGCCTCAGGCTGGCGACGGGAGAGACAGCGATTAACTATCTCGGCCCTTTCAGCCGACGAGACTGCCAGCTTCACAGGAGTCAGAGTATAAACTGTATGCCCGTCAAAAGCGGGTGCCAGAGATACGAAAGTTCAACAAATTCTGACCGCTAACCGTTGGCCAAAATCCGACTAGTTCTCTGGGGGCTGTTGCCAAGCTGCAGGCTGCTGAAACTGATGCACTTCGCTGATGACGTTGACCCAGCCCTGCACCAACGCGGCCAACAGGCGATCGCCCTTGGCTTTGCTAGCGACGGTGGCATCTCCTAGAACGCCGCTGCGGGTCAAATCACGAGTGACCCAGGCAAACGGTAGCGCGCCCTCCATGCTCAGCAGGCCGTCGGTTGGCAACTGGGGATACTCACAGACTGCCTGCTCAGCCTGAACGTGACCTGGCAAAAGGGCCAACATAAGGCTGGTTTCCGCATCACCAGCATGGATACCCAGTTCGAGCTCTTTTGCTGTCAACAGCTCAGCGGCTGGGTTGGGGACATTCCATACAAAATGCGGAAAGACGAGCAAATCAGGATAGCGCTGATGTAAATCGCGGGCGGCCATTTCTAATACCTGCGGCTGCCCCCCGTGGGCGTTGAGCCAGATCAATTTGCGAAATCCGGCGCGATAAAGGCTTTCGGCAGACTCCATTAAGACTTGGCGAAGCGTTTGAGCCGAGAGCGTAATCGTGCCGGGAAAATGCCAGTGCTCGTTGGATTTGCCGTAGTACAGCGGGGGTAAGCCAAAAGCTGGAATCGTGGCCGGTAATGCGGTGAGAGCTTTGCCGAGAACGGCGCTGGCGATCGCGGCATCAACGGCTAAGGGCAAATGGGGACCATGTTGCTCGATGGCACCCAGAGGCTGCACGATAACAACATTCGCTTTATCTGCCATCGCCTCAATCATTGACCAGGTGAGGTAGGCAAAATATCGATGGGAAGGAATAAAACCATGCAGCATAGCGATATATTTAGCGGTTCAAATTGACCGCTTGCAAAAAGCGACTCTTCCCTTAGCGTAACGGGTGAATTAGGTCCCAACCGCGCTAGGTTGCCGCGCTAAAGGCTAGACGGCACTGCACTGATGGGGCGTGCGCAGCCTGGCTACCAAGATCCTTGACGATTCAAGGGAGATCGCAACGGGTGGCACAGCCGCACAGTTGAGCTTCAATTCGTCTCCGCAAATAATGCTGAGCTGGCTGACCCATGTCGCGGAGCCTTATAGCACCTGTTAGTTAAGCGTTTTTCTGATTGCGATATTTCCACGCCAGATTGAGAATCTGCCCCCAGGTCCGGTTGACCCGCTTAGGGGTGCAGCCCAACAGCTCGGCTAGTTCGCCGGTGTCCATTTCTAACTGCCCTGAGCGTACTTGGTGGCGGCGGAGTTGGAGCAGCTTTTGCTGCAGGGGTTCCAGTGTCTCAACAAAGGCATTCCACTGCTCGGAAGACAGCCCGAGATTATGTTCAAGGTCAATGCCAAGCCACTGGTGCACCAAATGCCAATTGTGGACCTGGGCAAACTTTTCAACGTGATACTTAAAACGCTGTTGGAGATAATCGCGCTGGCGGGCAGTCAAATCGAGAATTTCATCAATTTCCGCAGCGGGCAAATCTTGGAGGCGCAGCACGAAATAGTCGATGCAGTCCTGCTGATCTTGCTCTTCCAGATACTCAATCAGCTCTTGAATGATGCGATCGCGCAACACCTGATCGGCTGGGTCATCCGCCTCGGTAACCATCTGCTCGCGAACCTGCTGCAGAGCCGGAGAGCGGTTTGAGCCCTCCATTTCATCGGATCGGGCCGACTCCATGGCGCGCTCGATATCTACTGAGGTTTCGTCAGGCTGTCGTCGGGCAAAGGTTTGTGCCCGCAATACGATAATTTGCTGATTGACGGCTCCGGGAATGGTGATGCGGCGTTTGGCGTATTGCTCACAAAAGGTCATGTACTCAGACAGCTGCAGGCGCGTTTTGGGGGAATAGTCAGCTTCCACGCGGTTTTCTCGGCGAAATGCTTTGAGCGATTCAATATAGAACCCTTGGAGAAAATCCTCGAGCAGGGTGTAGCGACCATCAAAACCGAGCTGAGCCTTGCGGGGGGCGATGTAGCGATAGGCGATCGCGCTCAAGGTGCTGTGCAGTTCTACCCGACCGCGCTCTGAGCCGAGCTGAAAATATTTCAGGCATTTGGTGATGCGATGGCGGGCCAGCGATCGCTGCCAGTGAATCACTTCACCCGAGGATTGAATCCGCTGACTCATACGACAGATGCGATCAACCTCACGGGCCAAGCGGGTCGCCACCTGGCGTAAGCTGCTGACCCGCTTCGGCAATTCCCGCTGAAATTCGGCCATGATCCAATCAACGAACTCGGGCGCTGGCTCGTCGGGGACACTGTCAGCGGCTGGTTGCTTACCGGATGCGGGAGCCGGTCCCGTCGACGAGCGCATGGTCTCTGCTTGACCTATGGGCAGACTGGGAGAAGCAGAAGAACCTTGAGAGGGCTGAGTCTGTTGAGTACACAGCGGTGAAATAGAAGTAGAAGATATTGAGCGAATCATAAGCGTTGGTAGTGCACAGCAGAGTTGCGCGATCGCCCTTAGCAGAGCAATATCGAACCCTTGGAAAGTAACCTTACTTTATCTACACAGCTCAGTCTTAGAAGGTAGGGTTGTGTCACTCTTTATGTCTGTGCCAGTTGGATGGACATTTTTGCCGCCGTGTACACTCTTAAGCTTTCCCCACAAGGATGCCTGAATCTCCCTCAGGCTTTACCTTTCGATAAACTGAAGTTGCACCAAGCAGATTGACATCCGCCCAGGGGCGAGCCACCCTTAGCAACAGACAATCAAAACAGTGGTGATAGCCATCCGGAATTGTCGCTGGTGCTCATGAAGCTTCACGACCGAACGGCAGGCAGGATGCCAAAGAGCTCCTAACTGTCGGAGCGTATTTGCAAGTGCCACCCTCCGATACCTGGTTGTCAGGACGAAAAGCTATCCCAGAAAGTTGCGTCGTGGAACTGCTGTACACTTCGGCCCAGCGTAATTGCTTGGTAGCCAGGCGGGCGAAATAGTCGCAATTCTGCACAAAAGCGCCACCTATCAGACCGCCCCTGCGGTTGCTGCCTCCTGGTCAAACTGGTCTTGCGGTAAACCCTAGCCAAGCGAATTCTCGTCATGCTGGGCGCTAGATGCGGGCCGTCGGACCTTTAGCCAGGTTGGGTGCGGGCAGCGTCTCGGGGGCAAGTTCGATGTTCCCTGCTCCCCCCGCATCTCCTTTGGCCCACGACTAGACATACACCTGCTGTCCTGGACCGCACCGGGGACATGCTCGGTGATTGCCAAAAGCTTGAGCATCTGTTCGGGGAGTAAGCCAATGCCTGTTTGCTGCATTAGGGTGCAGAACTTTTAGCGACCTTTTACTGCTTGATCTAGCTCTGTACAAAAGGCTTCGATCGCACTTATCCCAGCGGTGACATCCTCCGCGCTGGCCAAGCGTTTCACAAAGGCGCTACCTACCACCACGCCATCGGCCCCCCAGGCTCGCAGTTGAGCCGCTTGCTCCGGCTGTGAGACCCCAAATCCCACGGCAACGGGTTTATCGGTGATGCCGCGAAGCTCATCTAACAGGTCTTTGACGCGGCCT
Source organism: Leptolyngbyaceae cyanobacterium (assembly GCA_050331235.1). GTDB lineage: Bacteria > Cyanobacteriota > Cyanobacteriia > Phormidesmidales > Phormidesmidaceae > Halomicronema. Next base: position 71,994 of record JBHJHA010000088.1, on the reverse strand, counting down.
TGCACCTCTGAGCGGACGCCGGTAACGCCAGTAACGCTGACCAGATAAATAAAGCCCTGGGCCTGCTCAGCGATCGCCCGAATGCGTTCTTTGGGGCTGGTAGGGGCCACCAACAAAATCACCTCAATGCCGTGTTGGGTAGCCGACTGAGTAACGGCGCTGACCTCTTCTAGTGGCAGGTCGGGCACAACTAATCCCTTGGCCCCGGCGGCGGCAATGTCTTTGAAAAAGGTATCGATGCCGCGATTTAAAATGGGGTTGTAATAGGTGAAGAGAATGATTGGGGCGCTGAGCTCAGGTGCCACGGTTTTGACCAGGTTGAGCACGTCATCTAAGGTCGTACCGTTTTGCAGGGCGCGGGTGGCCGCTGCCTGAATCACCGGGCCATCTGCCAGTGGATCAGAGTAGGGGACACCAAGCTCTAAAAGGTCGGCACCGCAGCGATCTAAGGCTTTAAGCGCGGTGACCGTGGCGTCTAGGTTGGGGTCGCCTGCCGTCACAAACGGAATCAGCGCGCACTGCTGTTGATCGCGAAGTGCCTGAAACTGCTCAGAAACTGATTTCATAATTTGACTGGTTCATTGACCCTCTAGTTTACCCCTACAGCAATCTAGGGCAAGACGGAGCGATCGTCTACTGTTGGGTAGCGCGGTCAAGCCGCCTGAATTACGAAGACGAGGAGGACTCTTGCTCCGCTGCCTTTTCCGCAGCAACTTTGGCTTCCAGTTCGGCCCACTGTTCGGGTGTCATTTCATCTAAGCGTTTTTGCAAAACCGCCTCTTCGTAATCTCTGAGCTGCTGCCCGTAGGTCATATTGCTCGTGACCACTCGAAAGAGATACGTCGCAACCCAGCCGAGCAGTCCAGCGACGAAAATCACCTGACTCCAAACACCCGCCGATAATCCGTCCAACCCGGCCACTCGAAAACCCACATACAGGCCGCCGCCGAGCAAAAATATTCCTAGGCCAATGCCGATAACATCGATTCTGCGCATAGCTCACCTGTGCGATCGCTCATCCGCATTTTATAGCGCGGCGGGCCTGGTCACGGCTCAACTTGCGGCGGTCTCCAATCACAAGGCCCTGAAACTTGTAACCTGGGTTGTGGGTTGCAAACATCCAAATAAGATTTACCGCAAAGCGATCGCAATCAATCGACTGATTCCTATGATCAAGATACTCAACGCTAATTTACTAAACAGTTTTTGATGATTCTGATTTAGTGGCAGTAGGCTGTTGAGTGATAGAGGCGTTGGGCTTGCTAGTGGTCACTGTGTTGAAGCAGTGGACGAATGTTTGCTAGCCCGTGAAGCTCAAAATTGTTCAGCTGGCTGAAATTGCTAGCGGTTTGAGTTTAACCACGCATCTTGCCGATCAGAATGCTTTGGGGGGAGTCAGCATGAGCGCACTACATGATGTATCTCAGGAGTCGGTTTCAGCCATGACTCGCGAATCGGTCGCGGCGCTGGCACAGCGGTTGGAACTGGACGCCTATGACAGCGCCTTCGACGGATTGAAGGATTGGCACCTGTTGAGGGCGATCGCCATTCAGCGGCCGGAACTGGCGCAAAACTATACCTACCTGCTCGATAATGAACCGTTTGACGAAGAATAATTCAGCGCGATAGGTCATGGGTATAGCTACGTCAGCAGCTCAGGGACGGGTGATTTTAGGTATTGGTGGGGGCATCGCGGCTTACAAAGTATGTGAGGTGGCCTCTACCCTGGCTAAGGCCGGAGTTGAGGTCATCCCTATCATGACGACTGCTGCTCAGGAGTTTGTTACGCCGCTGACATTTGCCACACTGTGCCGTCACCCGGCCTACACCGATCGCGATTTTTGGTCAGCGGCCCAGTCTCGCCCCTTGCACATTGAGGTGGGCGAAACGGCTGATTTGCTGGTGCTCGCACCGTTAACGGCCAATACACTAGGGAAGCTGACCCATGGGTTGGCGGATAATTTGCTCACCAATACGGTGCTGGCTTCGCGCTGTCCGGTACTGCTGGTGCCAGCGATGAACACCGATATGTGGCAGCAACAAAGTGTGCGGCGCAACTGGGGGAAACTGTTGAGCGATTCTCGTTACCACGCGATCGCGCCTGGAACGGGACGATTGGCATGCGATCGCGTGGGGCAGGGACGTCTAGCCGAGCCCACCGAAATCATCGCCCACATCGATTCGCTACTGTTGACCCAGGGTAAGCGCGACTTAGCCGGTAAACACGTCCTCATCAGTGCCGGCAGCACACGGGAGTATCTCGATCCGGTGCGGTTTATCGGCAATCCTTCCACCGGCAAGATGGGGGTAGCTTTAGCACAAGCGGCGAACCATCGCGGGGCTACAGTCACCCTAGTCCATGGACCGATGGCGGCTGAACATCGCCAAGGTTTGACTAGTGTGCAGCAAGTGGCGATCAAAACGGCTGAGGAAATGCAGCAGGCCATGGTTGCCAACTTGCCCCAGGCAGATTGGATTATCATGGCGGCGGCGGTGGCCGATGTAAGCCCCCGAGATCGCGCGGCGACAAAGCTGCCCAAAGCGTCGTTACCAGAGGCACTGCCCCTGTTAACGGTGCCCGACATTGCGGCTCAGCTCTCTACTATCAAGAGCGATCGCCAAGTACTGGTTGGCTTTGCGGCGCAAACGGGCGATATTGAACCGCCTGCCCGGCGCAAGCTGACCCAAAAGGGGTTAGACGCGATCGTCGCAAATCCGATTGATCAGGCCAACAGTGGCTTCGGCAGTGATTGCAACCAGGCGATATTGCTGAGCCGCACGGGCGAAAAATTAGTGGTGCCGTCGAGTTCTAAGCGACATCTTGCCCACGCAGTTTTTGATTTTGTAACTCAAATGGACTGCTCGGGGCGCCACGCTGGCTAGCGAGGACTGGTCTCTGGTGACTGATCGACTAAGCCAATTTGGTCAGCGTTGGTAGTCACGACCACTAACCCGAGCGCCTCATTGGCGGGACCGTTGGTGACCATGCCCAGAGAGTCAAACCGAGAACCGTGGCAGGGGCAGATAAATTCTTGTTCGTTAGGATTCCAGTCGACCGTGCAGCCCAGGTGAGGACATTTGGCACTGATGCCGTAGGAGGCGAGCTCGGGTCCACTGGTAATGACCAGGTACGTCAAATCGTCGAGGCCTTGGGCGGGGATGCGATCGCCCGCGCGGCTTTGACTCAATACCCTACCCAAAGCATGGGGCTCGTTTTCAGGGGTCAATGCCTCTACCCCGGGCAGATAGTTCTCACAACGAGAGTTGAAAGGATAGGTCAGGCAAAACTGGTCAAGATCGAGCTCAGTTGCGGCGGACTGTCCGTGGGTCAGCCAATGGAATCCTAAACTAACCGATGCGCCACCAATGGCGTATTGAAGGAAACGACGCCGATCGAGCATGATGATTGCAGTGCCCCATTGATAAGGAAGCGGTCCTATTGGTCAAGATAGCAGTCGTGCCAAACTTTTTCAGGCTCCGGAGTCTAGCAGTCACCAGCCGTTAACGATTCTGTACTGTCGCCCAAAACAGCATGTCGGCATGGACAGAACTGATGATTGAATAGCTTTCGCTCAGCGCGACTCGTTCCGTAGAGAACTGATGTCTGCTAAGGTGCAGGATGCACCATCTGCTCGGGCTTAACCTGGGCATCAAACTCTTCACCCGTGAGGAATCCTAGTGCAACGCAGGCTGCCCGGAGAGTGATGCTTTCGGTGTAGGCTTTTTTGGCTACTTGAGCAGCTTTGTCGTAGCCGATCGCGGGGTTCAGCGCGGTCACCAACATCAGCGAATGCTCAAGGAAATATTGAATCTGGTCGCGATTGGGGGTGATGCCAACAACCAGATGATCTGTAAATGAGCGGCAGGCATCCGTAAGCAAGCGAATGGAATGCAGCAAGTTATGAATCATCACTGGTTTAAAGACATTCAGCTCAAAGTTGCCTTGACTGGCCGCTAGGGCGATTGCCGTATCGTTTCCCATCACCTGCACACAAACCATCGTCAGGGCTTCGCATTGGGTGGGATTGATCTTGCCCGGCATGATGGAGGACCCCGGTTCGTTGGCGGGCAACTGCAACTCTCCCAGGCCACAGCGGGGACCAGAACCTAGCCAGCGCAGGTCATTGGCTATTTTTATCAGGGCCGCCGCTAGGGTTTTAAGGGTGCCGCTGCTCGCAGCGATCGCGTCGTGGGCGGCCAACACGGCAAACTTATTGGGCGCCGACACAAAGGGCAGTTGGGTATAGCGGGCAATTTCTGCTGCGACCTGGGTGGCAAACTCGGGATGGGTATTGAGGCCGGTGCCAACGGCAGTGCCGCCCAGCGCTAGCTCATATAGTTCCGGCAAGGTGGCCTCGATGCGCTGTTGGGCTTTGTCTAATTGGGCAACATACCCAGAAAATTCCTGTCCGAGGGTCAGCGGCACGGCATCCATTAAATGGGTGCGGCCAATTTTGACGATATTGGTCAAGGTGTCGGCTTTGTCGGCCAGCGCGTCCCGCAAATGCATTACCGCTGGAATTAGCCCATGGACAATCTGCTCTGCGGCGGCAATGTGCATCCCCGTTGGAAACGTGTCATTGGAAGACTGCCCACAGTTCACGTGATCATTGGGATGGATGGGGTCCTTGCTACCCAGCTTGCCCCCCGCTAGGGCGATCGCGCGATTGGCAATCACTTCATTGACATTCATATTTGTCTGGGTGCCACTGCCCGTTTGCCACACCCGGAGCGGAAAGTGATCGTCCAGCTTGCCCGCAATTACTTCGTCTGCTGCCTGGATGATCCGGTCAGCTTTCGCCCGATCCAACTTGCCCAATGCTTCGTTGGTCACCGCAGCCGATCGCTTGAGCAGCCCAAACGCCCGAATTAACTCACGGGGCATGATGTCATCGCCGATGTTGAAATACTGTAGCGATCGCTGGGTTTGCGCCCCCCAATAGCGATCGTGCGGCACCTCAATGGGGCCCATGCTGTCCGTTTCAATGCGACTGTTCATTGGCGGGGTTGACAACTCTCCAGTCTTTGAGAATAACAAATGCACTTTGTCGCCGGACCGGCTTCAGGCCCTGAGAAACAGCCCTGACTCGGTACAAATTCCCTGCATTGGCCGATCCCAGACGTCTCTAGGGACTTTGGGTAAGCGGGCATATTCAAACACAATCGCCACGGTCGCCTTATGTCGCCATTGGGGTTTGGTCAACATGCGATCGTAAAATCCGCCGCCGTAGCCCAGCCGATAGCCTTTTACGTCACAGGCCACCGCTGGCACGAGGATCAAATCCACCATGTCAGGGTGAATTTCAGGCGCTTGGGGGACGGGTTCGGTAATGCCAAATCGGCCCGTTTGTAAATATTGATGGCCCTGCCACTGATGCCAAACCATCTGTTTCCCGACACAGCGAGGGAGGCCCCAATAGCGACGATGGTTAATCAAGGGGCTGAGATCGGGCTCATTGCGAAAGCTCCAATAAGCCAGCACGCAGCGAGCAGTTTGAAAGGTCGGCCAGCTTTGTAAGTGGGCACAGATGCGATCGCTCTTTTGACGCCACTGTTGAGGAGGAATCGCGTGCCGGGCCTTGAGCAACCGGCGGCGGCGCTCCGCTTTTTCAACGGCGCGATCGCCTGACAAAGAAGACTGGGCAGGTAAGGACATCGGAGACTCGGTGAAAAACCACGGCTTGAGTAGGTTAGTTGCTAGCAAGTCTAAACGGGAATTTGCTAAACAACACGATGAATTTCGGCCTTCCTGCTTCACGGGCTGCTTGATTCCTGAAGCTTGTTAGCTAGTTGACGGGTGGCCCACATCAGGAATGCCTATTGATGCTAAGGTTGCTATCTGGTGAATTTGGCAGGCGTTTATTTCTGACACGACCCTACAGCTCACGGTGGAAACGGCAGAACCCGCTCGGTTGGATCGCTGGCTGACGGCCAACCTGAAGGATCTGTCCCGCAACCGCATTCAAAAGCTGATTGACTGGGAGTATGTGCAGCTTAATGGCGCCGTGTGCACAAACAAAAAAGAGGCAGTGCAAATTGGGGATGCGATCGCGGTGACTATTCCCGCGACGAAGCCGTTGGCAGTGAACGCCGAAGCCATTCCCCTCGATATTTTGTATGAGGATGAACACTTCGTCATTGTCAACAAGGCAGCGGGCATGGTGGTGCATCCGGCCCCTGGCAATATGGATGGCACGCTGGTCAATGCACTGCTGGCCCACTGTGGTGATCAGCTCACGGGCATCGGTGGAGTCGAACGACCAGGGATTGTGCATCGGCTGGATAAAAACACGACCGGCGCGATCGTTGTGGCCAAGTCAGAGTTAGCCCATAAGGACTTGCAGGCTCAGATGAAAGCGAAAACGGCCCGCCGCGAATATTTGGGAGTCGTACATGGGGCTCCCGCAGCGGCTAGCGGTACGATTGATGCGCCCATTGGTCGGCATCCTCAAGATCGTAAAAAGCAGGCGATCGTGCCCATTCAAAAACAGGGGCGCGAGGCCATTACCCATTGGCAAGTGGAAGAGCGACTGGACAACTTTACGCTGATGCGGTTTCGCCTTGAAACAGGTCGCACACACCAGATCCGGGTACATTGCCTGCATCTGCAACATCCGATGGTCGGCGACCCCGTTTATGGGGCCGGGCGGTCAGTGGGGGTCAACCTGCCGGGGCAAGCCCTCCATGCCGAACGGCTGACCCTGCGGCATCCGGCCACGGGGGAAACCGTCACCGCGATCGCCCCCCTGCCCTCTCACTTCCTCAAGCTGCTTACCGTTTTACGCAATCGCCAAAGCTCTTAAGCAGTCCAGATTTCTGGCACAAAGCTGCAGCCATTCCACCCCTGACCAGTATCCTTAAAGCCGACGATATCTCGACCAACCATCCCCATGGGCGTAGAAGTTCTCATTCTGACGATTTACTTTATCTGTGTCATCTACGTGCTGTATCAGATGGCGCTATCTGTGGAAGACAAGCTAGAGGACCAAGTCGAAATCTTTTTGGCGGGGGAAGAACTGGCCGCTGCAATCAATGCTCAACTACAGCGTCAAACACTATACATAGCCGAAGCGGAAACCCCAGCTCCGGGCAGCTCACTCTTGAAAATTTCCTTTTTTGATAATGATGAGGACCCCATGGGCGCGATCTCGATTCAAGTGATGCCACTGGGCAAGCGGCCATTACAGCCCCCCATTAATTCTCTCAACGTTAGTATTGTCAATACTTTGCCCGATCAACAAGTCTTTCTCGAATGGGATCGCAGCGCCATCACCGTGTACGGTGGCTTTGCCCAACGCGTCATCCGTCAGGTTCCCGGTAGCGCGACTAATCTGCTCCCTTCCCAGGCCCCGACCGTAGTCAACCCAGGGTTTCAGAGCAACGTGAGCATCACCGGCGAGGGCTTTCTCACCCGACCTGATAATCAATTTTCCCTGGAAATGGGCTCAGCCCTGATCGACGTCAGCAAGATTCCCAACATGCCACCCCCCACCCGGCAATACTCATTGCAAATGGCGCTCTGGATCAGGTCGATGCTCAATCCCCATAGCCCAGCCCTGCAGCTCATTTTGCCGTTTAATTTTCGCTTTGAGGTACTGGAGGATCACGTGGCTTTGCCAATCCTCAGTTGGTTACTGAACTTTAATCCGTTTGGTTCTAAAGCCTCATGACTCACCTGAGACTGCTGCTGACCTCCCGAGGTTGGACAACAGCAGCAGTCTTCGACCAAGGCGATTAGTCTTTGAACTCCAACGCTTTTTCGAGCTTTTTGATCACCGATCGCTCGTCATCACTTTCCCATTCGCCCCCGATGCCCAAAAAGCCTTTTTCTTTGACTGCCGAGGCTACGCGGTGAGCAATGTTCACCAGCCATTTATTAAATTCCTGGGTCTGCACAATGGTGACCTTAGAGGCCAAAATTTCTGATGCTTTGTCAACATGGGCGATCGCTTGCTCGCGACCTTTAGAGGCATTTTCAAACGCGCGAATTTTGATCAGGATGTCGAGCTGCTTGAGGTCAACTGGTGTGGCATTGGGCAGTCCTGGATGTTCTTGGTTGCTGGTTTCCGCTGCGCCCATGGCCTCCAGCACAGCGCTCACCAAGTCGCTGGCTTCATCTACAACCCGAGCCTGCTCTTCCAGTAAAATCTGAGCCGCCGCTTGAGTCTCCTTCAAAAACGAAACGGGATCAGTCTTGTCGGCCAAGATAACGGCAATGGCTGCCTGGGTTGGCGCCTGTCGCAAGAGCGTCCACTCTTCATCGGAAAAATAATGTTGTTCCATATAGAAATCTGCTGATTTTAATCCTCGAAATCCTACCAGATGCATTTGCGGCAGCCATGTATAGCGACTTGCAATTATTCTGATCTGCAGCGTGACAAGCCTGGCAGGCTTACTGGCGGTTTACTAAATTGCTCTCCATATACGTGGTTGAGTGCGTGTTCCAGAGATCGATTGACGAGGGCAAATCGATGCTTGGCTTCTGTCCAGTTGCTTGAGAATAAATCGCCTGCAGCTTAGCGACGTAGTGTGGATCCTGGCCATTGCTTGTCGCGGGTCGTCAGGTGGATATGCGGGCTGCACTCTGTCGAGTCAGAGTTGCCTTGGCTGAACTTTGTTGAGCCAGGATGGCTGACCGGAAATATGCCGGCGCTAGTGCACTTAGGCCAAGGTGGTGGTTGCGACGCACTCATTCCAGCAGACCAGTTTTATCAGCAACCCGGCTCTGCTCCGTACTGGGTATCCCAGACTTACCTTGATGCCGTGAGCATCTCTACTCCTACGGGTATCCTCTGATAGCATGTGCTTGTCTGAGATGCCCCTCCGGAGGCCTTTCCCAGAATGCTCCTCAGATCTCAGGCGTGCATTGCTCTTATAAGTTGTATTTAAAGCTCAAAGGATGCCTTATGAAAGCCATGATTCTGGCCGCTGGTAAGGGAACGCGGGTTCGACCCATCACTTACACGATTCCGAAGCCGATGATTCCCATTCTGCAAAAGCCAGTAATGGAGTTTTTACTTGATCTGCTCAAGCATCATGGCTTCGATCAGATTATGGTTAATGTCAGCCACCTCGCCAATGAAATCGAAGGCTACTTTCGCGATGGTCAGCGCTTTGGAGTTGAGATTGCCTACTCCTTTGAAGGTCGCATCGAAGATGGCCAGCTAGTGGGCGATGCTTTAGGCTCTGCCGGCGGCATGAAGAAAATTCAAGAGTTTTCTCCCTTTTTTGACGATACATTTGTGGTGCTCTGTGGCGATGCGCTGATTGATCTCGATTTGACTGAGGCAGTCCGTCAGCACAAGGAAAAAGGGGCGATCGCGACTATCGTGATGAAGTCAGTGCCCCTCAAGCAGGTTCCAAGCTACGGTGTCGTCGTCACAGATGATGATGGCCGCATTCAATCTTTCCAGGAAAAACCCAAGGTCGAAGAAGCCCTCAGCACCGATATCAACACCGGTATTTACATTTTCGAGCCAGAGATTTTCGACTACATTCCCGCCGGGGTGGAATACGACATTGGCGGCGACCTGTTTCCCAAGCTTGTGGCTGCCGGCGCCCCTTTCTTTGGTATCAGCATGGACTTTGAATGGGTCGATATCGGCAAAGTGCCCGACTATTGGCAAGCCATCCAAGACGTGATGACCGGTCAAGTGAAGCTGGTCGATATTCCTGGAGAGGAAGTCAAACCAGGCGTATTCACCGGACTAAACGTCAAGATTAATTGGGACAAGGTGGATATCCAGGGGCCTGTTTACATCGGTGCTCGGGCCCATATCGAAGACGGGGCTAAAATCGTAGGCCCAACGATGATTGGGCCTAACTGCGCCATTTGTCGCAATGCCATTGTTGACCGTAGCGTCATTTTTGAATATTCACGCATCGGCCCTGGGGTGCGACTAGTCGACAAGTTAGTGTTTGGCCGGTACTGCGTGGACAAAACTGGAGCTTCTATCGATATGCAGGCGGCGGCTCTCAACCGGCTGATCACCGATACACGGCAAGCCGAACTCGCGAAACCCCCGATTGAGCATCACGAAATAGCCGAACTGATGGGGCAGCAGGCTTGATGGGGCTGAGGGCAAGCTGAGTTAGATAAGCGGTTAAAACATCAACCGAGGGCATGTTGCGTCATGCCTTCGGTTTTTTTAAGGTAACCTCAAACTTAGCTAACCCTGCACTCGGTAGGCATGGCGCATCGTGATCAAGGCTTTGTCCTAAGCTTGGCTCCCTCAAGTCAGAAAGATTGTGCGCGATCGCCCTGGGAAAGTCGATGATCGGCCAGATTCCTATATAGACTGAACAAGTGAACAACCGCCGTAGCTAGGAGAGCAACACTGTGGCCGAAGCAACCAAATATGTCACGCTGACCGACGAAAACTTTGAGAAAGAAGTTATCCAAAGTGATGTTCCCGTAGTCGTCGACTTTTGGGCTGCCTGGTGCGGTCCTTGCAAGCTGATTAATCCCATCATTGACAATTTGGCTGAGGAGTTTGCCGGTCGTGCTAAACTCGCCAAAATCAACATCGATGACTACAACGGATTGGCAAATCAATATCACATCATGGGCGTTCCTACCCTCTTGTTCTTTAAAGACGGCAGCCTAATCGATCGCACCGAGGGGGTAATGGCCCAAGCAGTCATTGCCGACAAAATTAACGAGATGCTTTGACCAATGGGAGCAACCCCTATTAAACGGGGGATAGTACCTCCGGGCGGAAAGTATCCTAGTCTCTTTGAGGGAAGCCCGCTGCTAATTGGCTGAGCCGCAATTGCAGTCTGAGTGGTACCGCGATTGCGCAGGCAACGGCTGGGGCTGTTGCGAGTGAATGGTTGCTAAATCTAGAAACGTCATAGATTCTAAGGCATTGGCTACTGGATGCAGAAAAGGCTCAGGGCAAGTATTTGTGCTGGGATTGCGATAGAGCATGAGGAGATTGTCAGATCGCCATGGGCAAGCGAGCAAGGCGAAAAAAATATTGGCCGCGATCAGTCGTCAAGCAATGTCTGAGATCAGTCTATTGGGTTGCCTTGGTGTGGGTCGTGCTGATGGGCAGCGTGATGGCCCAAACTGGTCTTCTCGAAGATGCCCCCATCGTTATTGATGGTCGGCCCATCTTCAGCGTGGCTTCAACCAATCAAGTTAAAGCCGAAGAAAGGGCCGACGGCATCAGCCAGGAACTGGAAGAACTCATTGACGAACAGGACGACCTAGTCGTCAGCACTGAGATTCGCAATAAGGCCCCGGTGATTTTGGTGAACGATCGCTATCTGATGACCGTCACCCAAGAAGATGCCCGGCTCAATGACGCGAGCTCGCCGCGATCGCTCAGTGATCAATGGTCTATCCAGCTCCGGGAAGAGTTTGCCACGGCCCAACAGGAACGCAGCCAGTCGGTATTTCGAGAGCGCGTTTTGCTGGCGATCGTCCTCATCTTGCTAACCCTTGCCGCCCACCAGCTCATCGGCTATCTGTGGGAGCGGATGCTACGCCCCATGCTGGAAAATGCCGCCAGCACGGATGACGATGATGGTCACCAAACACCGGCTGGGCTCAACCTCTCCCTCTCTCTCTTGCTAAGTTTGATTCGCTTTGGGCTGTGGTTTAGCGTCATTACCTACATCACTACGCTGTTTCCTTTGACTCGCCGATGGAGCTATTTCGTTCGCCGTCAGGCCTTTGTGGGCTTCCTAGAACCCAACCTTAAGTTGGGACAAAACGAGTTTTCGATTTTCAGCCTATTAATTTTGTTTATGCTGATGCTGGCGGTAGTCGTCATCTCCAGCATTTTTGCAAACTTTTTGCGCTCTCGGGTACTGCGACTCACCGGCATCGATCGCGGTTCCCGCGAAGCAATATCGATTCTGGCAAAATATTGCTTCATTTTTGTCGGTGCAGTGGTGTTGCTACAAATTTGGGGGTTAGACCTCAGCTCTCTTGCGCTCATCGCCAGTGCCCTGGGGGTCGGCGTCGGCTTAGGATTACAAAATATTGTGAAAGACTTTGGCAGCGGCATTATTTTAGTGTTTGAGCGGCCCATTCAGGCTGGTGATTTTGTCGCCTTTGGTGACTTTCAAGGCACTGTTGAGCACATCGGTGTGAGAAGCACTGAGATCAGAACGTTAGATCAAATCTCAATCATCGTGCCGAACTCTCGCTTTTTGGAGCAAGAAGTTATTAACTGGAGCCATCGCAACCCAGTTTCTCGGATTCGCTTGCCGGTGGGTGTGGCTTATAGCTCCGATCCCAAACTTGTTAAAGAAGTCTTGATCGAGGTGAGTTATCAGCATCCTCAAGTTCTTTCTAATCCGCCGCCCTTGGTCTTTTTCAAAGGATTTGGCGATAGCTCCCTAGATTTTGAACTGCTGGTATGGATTGTGGACCCCCCAAAGCAGTTAGTAATCAAAAGCGATCTCTATTTTGAAATCGAAGCTGCCTTACGTCACAAGCAAATTGAAATTCCATTTCCCCAGCGAGATTTACATATTCGCAGCGGCCAATTGCCAGTTGAGATGCGGGACTCAGCGATCGCCGAGCCCCGTTCTTTACCAGAGGAGGCTTGAGCGGCGATCGGTGGCAGTCATTGATGTATTCGGCAGGACGCTACGCTGCCCCCTCATAGAACCAGCGTCAGATCCAGCGGCAGGGTAATCTTAAAGGCGGTCATATTGTCACGGCTGGTGACTTCAATATCGCCACCGATGTGGACTAAGAGTTTTTGCACTAGGGCTAATCCCAAGCCAGTGCCGCCCTGCTTCCAAGGGTCAGAACTCGGGACTCGATAAAACTTATCAAAAATTCGGGCAAGCTCCGTTGGCGGAATTTCGATTCCGGAGTTAGCCACGGTTACCAAAATGTTTTGATCGGGCTGCATAGACGCAGACACTAAAATCGTTTCGCCGGGAGGAGTATATTTGCAGGCGTTGTTCAGCAGCTCTGCAAATACCCGCTCCAAGCTGGCTTGATCACTGATAATCGCTGGCAATGTCTCGGGCAAATCAATGCCGATCGACTGGTCGCGGCTTTGGGCCCGTTCGTCAAAACCATGGGCAATGCCGGCCAGCCAGCTCTTGAGATTGATGTCTTGGGGAGTGATGGGATGGTTACCGCCATCTAGCCGCTGCAAGTCGAGCAGATCATTAATCAGGCTGATCTCCCGCTCACACTCTTCCTTGAGCACTGTGTAGTAACGAGCAATCCGATTTTGGCTCGTTTTGGGTTTGAGCAATTCCTCGTTGAGCTGAAACTCTTGATTGAGGGTAACGCCCAAGAGTTGCAGCGCGACTCGCATACTGGTGACGGGGGTACGCAATTCGTGAGAGACGGTGCTGAGAAAGTCATCCTTGAGTTGGTTGAGGCGCTCCAGTTCTTTGACCTGAGCTTGGGAGGCCTGATAGAGCCGAGCTTGACGAATGGCGATCGCGCATTGATTGGCAACTTGCTGCACTAAGCGAATCTCTTGATCTTCGAAGCCGTAATCTTTTTCGTTGATCAGCCACAGGTCGCCTAGCACCCCTCGATCATCCCGAATGGGGCAAGCAAACATCGCTACATGTCCCCTCACTGGGTTAGGTTCTTTTGAGCAAAACTGAAAATATTGCCCCGCCAGTAGCTGATGGTAAACCTCAGGAAAAGCCTCCATCTGGGCAACTCGACCTTGATAGGGAGGCAACGACTCATTGTATTCGTAATAAATAGTGGAGGTTCCTTGCTCAAGGTCGTACAGTGCTGTGTTGGAACCTCGAGCCCCGAGTACACCCGTGAGTTCTTCCACCGCCGTTTGCAAAATTTGGGATTCGTCTAGGCTGTCGCGAACGCGATCGGCAATGCGCTTCAGCGTAGCTTCAAAATCGAGGGCTTGACGAAGTTGCCGCGTACGCTGTTCGACTTGAGTTTCCAATTGAGTGTTGAGATCACGGACTTCGCTGTAGAGATCCGCCTGGGCGATCGCCCGCCCCACTTGGATGGCTACATCCCGCAGAGACTCAATTTCCCACGGTAGCCACGGCCGCGGATGAGTACAATCATGCACACAAATCAGCCCCAGCAAGGTATCCCCTTGAATAACCGGAATAGAGATGTGTGACTGCACATTGAAGGATTGCAGATGGCTCTTTTGCTCTGCGGGCAAGTTGGCGTTGACCACATCTTCAACGACCTGAATTTCGCCTCGACGATAGTTGTCGAGCCCCTGCCCCTGCAAGCAAGCATGATCCAGCAAAATTTCTTTAAGGGAGCATTGCTCTGCCACAACGGCTTCGGCAATCACCCCCACATGGTCCGGGCGCAGGCTGTAAAACAACACACGGTCAGCTTCTAAAAAGCGCTGGACTTCCTCCATACTGCGCTCTAGCAAATCCGCCGGTCGCATTGACTGGAGTAGATGCTTTGCGATCGCCCCTAGCAACCGCTCGCGGCGAGATTCCCGTTGCAGCGTTTGTTCCGCTTCGACCCGATGCGTAATATCCCTCAGGATATGAACCAACAGTTCTGGTTGTTCAGGCTGGGGCAACAGACTAATTTTGACCGCGAGAATCCGCACCTCATCCTGGCCATTTCGCAGGGCAATCTCTTGCTCTTGGGGGGCGCAGGTTATCAAGGCCGTTTGTTGCAAAGCCTGTAAAGCATCCAATCCGGTGTGAGTAAGCCAAGCAGATTGCGGTGTCCCCAACAAAGCTGTCGACTGGACTCCCAACAGCTCGCAACAAGCACGATTGACATAAATCCAATTGCCCTTGGCATCCGTCAGAAAAATGGGATCGGCAATTGAATCTAAAACAGTTGGAATCGTGAAGAGAGTGTCGGTCACTTGTTTGCACGAAGGGAGAGATTGCATAGAGGGAAAATCACGGACCATGTCGGGGGAAAATGGTGATGAACAACGTTCAAATCGACATTGAGGCAACTCAAAGGCTATCTAGTGAATAGTCCAGGACTATCGTCGTCAAGACTCCGACTAGTCCCGTTACCTACGGCCAAAACAACACTGACTCAAAACAGTAGTAATGCAGAGGAAAGTGATAACGGCTTGACTTAACCTCAGCCGATCGCGCAGGGCGATCATGCTCCGGACACAGTCCTTGCCAGCAGGGAGGTAAACTACGTAAAAACACGCAGATTTCAAAGGTTTTCCGATAGAAGCTTGATGATACTCCGAGAATCCTTATGAAATTCACACATCCACTATTCCCGAAATTGAGCCTAAACGCTCAATGAGAAGATTGATCGCACAGAAAAACCCGTACTGCGAAAAGCGGCAGGCATCATAAAAATAGGTGCCTCCGTAGAAGCACCTAAGTCAATATTGAGAGGAGAACAGAAATGCTTAACTGGTAAGCCTTCTTTTCATTCAGTTTACCCTAATTTGTTGAGAATTGATTGCAATAATGAAAATAAAGAATAAGCTTTCTGCAATAATTCAATCGATGACTTAATGGGCCTCGATGATTTGGTCGGAGAGGCTTGGGCGGGGGCGGCGCTGAGCCGCTGCAACGTTTAGTTATGACAATAGTTGTCAGAAAAATTTGAGCGCATTTTTGCCAAACGGCAAGCAGTCGTTCGGCTGATCTTGAGATATAGGAACTCGTTCCTACTTCAGGACACCGAGGTGGGGGTTGATACTAGGGCAGCCTCGGTTTGTGTGATACTGCTTACCCACCGGCTAGCAATGGGCATCCGCCATTCTGACCCAAATGCCCGATCAGTAATCTTGAGCACCGGAGGGGCCTGCCGGCGTTTGAACTCAGCCCGTGACATTAGTCGTACAACTTTATTTACGATCGCCCAATCATGGCCGGCGTCAACAATTTCTGACGTCGCTTGTTGACGCTGTACCAAGCGATCGAGAATGTCATCTAGCACTTCATAGCTAGGTAGGGAATCTTGATCGACTTGTCCGGGCTTGAGTTCGGCGCTAGGGGCCTTGGTCAAGATATTGCTCGGAATGACGGGGGCAGTGGCTGAATGCTGCTCCTCCGTCCCTAAAACTGCCTGAGGATGTCGGTTGAGCCAGCGGCAAATCTCATAAACCCGAGTTTTAGGAACATCCGCAATGACTGCCAAGCCACCGTTCATATCGCCATAGAGAGTGCAGTAGCCCACCGCCATCTCTGACTTGTTGCCCGTCGAGAGGAGTAAATGGCCAAACTTGTTGGAAATCGCCATCAGTAAATTGCCGCGAATGCGAGATTGAATGTTTTCTTCCGCGACGCCAAATTCCGTATCGGCAAATAGACCGGCTAAGACTTGGTTGTAGCCATCCATTAGAGAGCCGATGGCGAGCTTTTCGCTGTGGATGCCTAAATTACTGACCAATGTTTCGGCATCGCTGATGGAGTGCTCAGAGCTGTAGGGAGAGGGCATCAAAATACCCAGCACGTTTTGCGGCCCTAGGGCGGCGGTTGCGATCGCCGCCACCAGCGCCGAGTCAACCCCCCCACTGAGGCCAATTACCGCTTTGCTAAAGCCGCATTTGTGGGCGTAGTCTTTGACCCCGAGTACCAATGCTAGCCAAATATCTTCGTTGAGGTCTGCGATCGCCGCCGTGATACGTTCAGGCTGTAAATCCTGAGTCTTTGGATCATAAGTTGCCCACAGCAAATCGGTATTGAAAGCGGCCGCACGCCCAACTACGGCTCCCCCCCGGCTGACGGCCACGCTGCTGCCGTCAAAAATTAAGTCGTCATTGGCCCCCACCTGGTTGGCATACACAATAGGCACCTGAAAGCGCTGGGCACTGTGGGCCAGCATGGCCTCGCGAATCTGCTGTTTGCGAGCCGTAAACGGAGAGGCCGATAAATTGACTACCAAATCGACTCCTACCTCCTGCAGTTCAGCGATGGGGTTATGGGGATATTTACGCTGCCCCCAAAACTGTTCATCGTTCCATAGGTCTTCGCAGATGGTGACGCCAATGTGCAGCACTGCTCCCGCCGAGAGGGCTAAGTGAAAGTGGTTAACGTGGTCACCGGGTTCAAAGTATCGGTCTTCGTCAAACACGTCGTAGGTGGGCAAGAGTCGCTTGCGAAAGATCTGCTGGATGCCCCCTGCCTCGAGCCAAGCGATGCTGTTGTAGAGTGGTTTTTCTCCGCGATCGCTGGCCCCGGTATTGGGCTCCGCAAAGCCCACCAGTACCGCTACGTTTGCGGGCAAACGCTGAGCTAACGCCTGCAGTTGTCCCTCCATTGCCTGAATAAAGCCCGGCCGCAGCAGCAAGTCCCGCGGCGGGTAGCCACACAGAGACAGCTCTGGCGTCAATACTAAACGAGCCCCCCCTTGGGCCGCGTCATTAGCGGCGGCCAAGATCTGGTCGGCATTTTGGGTGAGGTTGCCAATGGTGGGGTTAAGTTGAGCGATCGCAATTTTCATTGGAAATACCCATAATCAAGGGATAAGAGAGGTCAGACAGATGACAGCCACCAGTAAAGAAAGTGGGTCATTTCAGGCTGGGCGATTAGGTCTGTTTGCGCCCCCTGAGTTTTAGATAAATACCTTCGGCTTATCTTTGAGATCGGCAAATGCCGCCGCATCAAATCGGTACAAACTGGACGGACGCCCTGCACCTCGGGACGTTTTGTGTCCCGTATCTTGTAAAAACTTCAGCTTGAGTAACCGGGATCGAAAGTTGGAATAGTCAGAAAAATCTTCGCCCAACACGGTGACATAGAGCTGATACAGGTCGCCCAGGGTAAAGACATCTGGCAAGACATCAAAGGCGATCGGGCTATATTCCAGCTTATTTTTTAGCCGCTGATAGCCATAGGCTAAAATTTCTGCATGATCGAAGGCTAGGGTCGGAATTTGCGCTAAAGGATACCAGGCAATGCCGCTGACGCCATCAGCGATCAGTTCCGCTTCGGCAAAGCGTACTAGGGCAAAATGGCTAACCGAAAGATATCGCACACCATAGGATTCATTGGCTTCCCGTGGATCCCGATCCGGTCCGCCAAAGGTGTAAAGCTGCTCGAGATAAAGATTGTTAACCCGAATTTTTTCGGACAAGACGCGATAGGCAGCATCTTCTAACGACTCGCCTTGGCGCACCAAAGTACCCGGTAGACTCCAACAGCCCCCGTAGGGACTGTTATGACGCATCACCAACAGCACTAACAGGCGATGCTGATCAGTATCCACCGAAAAGATCACATTATCGACGCCCACCTTGAAGTCGGCTAACGATTCAGGTTCTACACAATTGGCTGTTTTTCTTTGGAGCTTTCCGTGCATGGATATAGGTTTTTTTGGTTAATGTAAGCCCGGACAGACGCCGGCAAAGCTTCAGGGTCTTCTGTCTGCCGGTAATAAGAAGAAGAGATCGCGAAGGTTTCGGCGGAGTCGGCGATCGTGACCGTTCCCCCAGCTTGCCGAATGGGTTCTAATGCGGCCTCTGACAGTGGATACCCCGGACGGGGGATCACCAAAATTTCCACCAGCTGAAAGAGCATTTGAGATTGATACCAGCGAGGTAGCTGCTCGACCAAATCAGCCCCCACGACTAAGCTCAGTGACGCTTGGGGCCAGCGGTCTCGGGCTCGCTGGGCGCTGATTAAGCTACGCCGATGACTCAGGTCTTCGTGGAGTGCTATTTTGCCCGCCGCTACTGGCAAATCTTGAATCATCAGCTCCAACATGGCCGCGCGATCGCGCAGCGGACACTGATGCTCCTTAAAGGGATTGTCAGACGCCCACACCGCGACATGGTCAAAATGCTGGGCTAACCAGGACAAAATATCGCCATGGCCACGATGGGGGGGGTCGGCACTCATACCAAATAAAGCAATGCGCATAGGCTTTGGGAAAGGAATCGTCAACAACAATTAATCAACGTTGGGCGGGTTGAGATCACTGGAGTGAGACCGCTGCTTGACGGGTGGTTTGGGTTAGCGCTAAGAGCTCTGGCGTAATCTCCACATCGTAAGCACTAGGGTCACGGACCCGCCGGCTCGACTCTGGCAAAGCCGCCACTGAATGGGCGGTACGCTCGGCAATGGTGGCAAGCGACTCCGGCTCGCTAACCCGCTGCCCTGCTTGCATGACCGGCTGCAGCAGGGGCTGAGCACCATGGTTATGCGACTCCGATGCCAAACCGAGCCAATCTTTGACCGCGCGATCGCCCTGATACTGCCGAAAGACCTGCTTGCGTCCGGGATAAGTCGCCTTGCTAGAAGACTCTTTCATAACGGGGATGCCAGCAATATCCACCAGCTTATAGACTCCGTTAACCGGTTTACCTGTTACTAGCCGAGTCCCTAAACCGTAGCCGTCGATTATGGCTCCGGCTTGGCGCATTTCCGCGATCGCATACTCATCCACATCACCGCTGACAAAAATCGGGACGCCCGGCAAAATTTCGCGCACCTGCTGCGAGAGGGACACTAACTCCCCTGAGTCGAGTCTAACTCCAGCCAAGCCCAGCTCACCTTGTTGGCGACTCGCTGCCAAGTATCGGGCTGCGGCCACGGTGTCATAGGTGTCGATCAACAACGGTGCTCCGGGAAAATACCGTTGAAAGGCGGCAAAGGCATCGGCCTCACTTCCTTCTAAAGCCGCGATCGCCATCACCAGCGCATGGGCCATCGTACCGGTTGGCTGCTGCCCCAACTGCATCGCTGCTAACACATTAGATGTGCTATCAAACCCGCCCGCCAGGGCCGCCCGAGCCGCCCACATGGCCCCTTGGGGGCTAAAGGCCCGACGGGTGCCAAACTCCAGCAGCTTGGCCTCAGGACCGGCCATATCCCGCATGCGGGCGGCTCGGGTCGCAATTAGGGTTTGGTAGTTCAACGTATTGAGCAGATAGGTTTCTGCCACCTGGGCTTGCCACAGTGGGGCTTCAATCCGTAGCAGCGGTTCATTGGCAAATACTGCAGTTCCTTCAGGGACGGCCCAGACATCGCCGGTAAAGCGAGCGTCCCGCAGGGTCTCCCAAAACGCTGCGGGAGCCTGATCAAACACGCCTAAGGCCTGCAGCTGAGTTAGGTGGCGATCGCAAAAGGTCCAGGTCTCCAGGTATTCGATCGCTTGGGCAAGTCCCATTGCAATCAAATAGCCAAAATCAGGGGGCAGTCGCCGGGTAAATAGCTCAAAACTAGCCCGTCGCTGATCGAGCCCCTCACCGACATAACAGGCACTCATGGTGAGCTGGTAAAGATCGGTCAGCAGGCTGTAATCTTCAGGCAATGCCTGTAAAGGTGCAGGGGTCATGGACAACCTTTTGAATGACTTATGGTTACTTTAACCATAAGTATTTTGCCGGTCTTTGACAATGGGACAGAATTCACAAGTATTTTATAAACCTCCAGAGTCTCTCAACCGGGATGTGCCCGATGTGTAGTTGGATACTGAGTAGCGTGTCGGGCCCAGCGGACTTTACCAAATTCTCACACGAGCGATCGCCCATTAGTCGTCAATCAACCGATAGTCAACGGAACATTTTGGTGGAAATCAATATTTTTCGACCATCCGCACTTTCCATCAGGGCTATGCTTTAAATCAAAGAACTGTCACGAGTGTATGGAAACGCCCAATCTGCCTAAGCCTGAACCGAGTTGGAAAGTTATTCTCCGGCTAGTCCGGTGGGATAAGCCCACGGGCCGTTTGATTTTGATGGTGCCTGCCCTGTGGGCATTATTTTTAGCGGCTCGGGGAACGCCACCCTTGGGCCTACTCATTGTGATTGTGTTGGGTAGCGTGGTCACAAGCGCTGCGGGCTGCATTGTGAACGATCTCTGGGATCGAGACATTGACCCCCAAGTACAGCGCACTCGCAATCGGCCGTTGGCCGCCAAACAATTATCCGTTTGGGTGGCGATCGCCCTCGCCATCTTGCTCTTTGTTTGCGCCTATGGTCTGACTTTTTATCTCAACGCTCTCAGCTTTATGCTCTGCGTTATAGCAGTGCCGGTGATTGTGCTATATCCCCTGGCTAAGCGGCATTTTCCGATTCCGCAGTTGGTGTTGGCGATTGCCTGGGGCTTTGCCGTACTGATTCCCTGGGCGGCTGTGGCCAATCAGTTGGAATTGGCGGCTTGGCTGTTGTGGGCAGCCGTTGTGTTTTGGACGTTGGGCTTCGATACGGTGTATGCCATTCCCGATCGCGAGTTTGACGCCCAACTTGGGGTAAACTCCAGTGCCCGGTTTTTTGGCTCCAGTACACCGTTAGCCGTGACCGTCTTTTTTGGCTGTGCTGCCGCCTTTTTAGGCGCGACAGGATGGGTGATGTCTCTGGGTTGGCCTTTTTGGTTGGCGCTGCTGGGGGCGATTGTTCTGTGGGCGCGGGAAGGGTACTTGCTAACCCTTTACACCCCGCCTCGCTCACTATATGGCAAGATCTTTCGGCAAAACGTGATACTGGGATGTGCGTTGCTGGTTGGCATGATCCTCGGCTGTTTTACCTAACATCCGTGGGTGCTGGCAGCCCGCAGAGATCGCGATCGCGCCTTAAGGCACGACCAAGACCGGACAAGGAGATAAATTAATGACCCGGTTGGTCACGCTCTCCTGCACAGCGTCCTCAATCAGGCCAATCCCCCGACATCCCATGATAATCAAGTCAGCTTCAATTTCATCAGCGACATCGCAGATCACAAAGGCGGGTTGCCCCTCTCGTTCGAGAATCTTGCTGGCAATGCCCTGTTGTTCAAACATGGCTTGAGCCTGGTTCAGCAAGGCCGCCACCGCCTGGGTTGAGGACTGTTGGGGGTGGTCAGCTTGCTCTTTAGCCTCAACCACTGAGAGCAAAACGAGTTGGCTGTGATGCTGCTTGACCAAATCGGCTGCTAAGGTCGCTGCTTGTTGAGCTTCGGGGCTCATATCAATAGGAAACAGAACCGTCTTGAACATAGCTCCTCAGACGAATACACAGACTCCGGTAAAATGATTCTCGAGCATGGCTGTAGCACTGACAACAAAATGGTGACTGACTTTTGCCGGGTCGTGCACAGTCTCAATCAATAGAGTAATTCACGGTTGGGGCTCTCTCTGCAGGAGCCATGCAGAAACGTAATAATCGCAACTTGGGAGGTGCAAGCCTGTGGCTAAGAAAACAGTAGCAACGCTCAACGACTCTGACGTAGCGGGCAAACGAGTGTTGGTGCGGGCCGATTTCAACGTACCGTTGGATGATCAGGGCAATATCACCGACGATACGCGGATTCGCGCCGCTTTGCCCACCATTCAAGACCTCACTGGCAAAGGTGCCAAGGTCGTTTTGTGTAGCCACTTTGGTCGTCCCAAGGGCAAAGTTGTGGACGAAATGCGCCTGACGCCGGTAGCCAAGCGTCTTTCTGAACTGCTTGGTCAAGATGTCGTTAAGTGTGATGACTGTGTAGGGGCGGCTGTCACCGAGGCGGTCAACGGTCTCCAAAATGGCCAGGTTGCACTGCTAGAAAATGTGCGCTTCCACGCGGGCGAAGAAAGCAACGACCCCGAATTTGCCAAAGAATTGGCGGCCAACGCAGACCTCTATGTCAACGACGCCTTTGGTACTGCTCATCGGGCCCACGCTTCTACTGAGGGAGTGACCAACTATCTGAGTCCCTCCGTTGGTGGCTTCTTGATTGAGAAGGAGCTGGAGTATTTGCAGGCTGCGATCGAAAATCCCCAGCGGCCACTGGCGGCCATCATCGGGGGCTCCAAGGTCTCCAGTAAGATCGGTGTGATTGATACCCTGCTTGACAAAGTGGATAAGCTGCTGATTGGTGGGGGGATGATCTTTACTTTTTACAAGGCGCGCGGCCTCAGCGTGGGTAAATCTTTGGTCGAGGAAGACAAACTCGATTTGGCCAAGTCCCTTGAGGCCAAGGCGAAGGAAAAAGGCGTTGAGCTGCTGTTGCCCACTGACGTTGTTGTGGCAGATAACTTTGCTCCTGATGCCAGTGCCCAAACCGTTAGCGTTGAGTCAATTCCCGATGGCTGGATGGGATTAGATATTGGCCCCGATGCTGTCAGCGTTTTTCAGGCGGCGCTGAAGCAGTGTAAGTCTGTCATCTGGAATGGCCCTATGGGGGTATTTGAGTTTGATGCGTTTGCTGTGGGTACAGAAGCGATCGCCCGCACCCTAGCTGAGCTTACGCCGACCGGGGTGACCACTATCATCGGCGGGGGCGACTCAGTGGCCGCCGTTGAGAAAGTCGGTGTCGCCAGCCAAATGAGCCATATTTCCACTGGCGGTGGCGCTAGCTTAGAGCTGCTCGAAGGCAAGACTCTACCAGGGATTGCGGCTCTGGATGACGCTTAGACTATCCCCAGGATTGCTGACCAACCGGTGAGTAATTCTCATTCTTCTCTGATCGCCTCAAGGGAGTACCGACATAGGGACCTTTGGGGCGATTTTTGCGACGGGTCGCTCAGCGCTATTGGCAGCTTTGCGACCCCTCGCCATCAACCGGGACAACAGCGCGAGGCCTGGGCCGATGACAACCCATCCGTAACTCAATCTGAAGCGGCTGCGCAGAGCAGTTCCAATTGGGCAGTGAGCTCTTTGAGCTTAAAGGGTTTGCTGTGATAAGCCGTCGCCCCGGCTGCCAAACACCTTTCACGATCGCCTGCCATGGCCAGCGCCGTCAACGCAATAATCGGTAGGGAGGCACACTCTGCCCTCTGACGAATCTGGCGGATCGCCTCTAAGCCATCAACTCCGGGCATCTGTACATCCATCAGCACAATATCGGGTTGTTCAGACTGGACCAGATCAATGGCCCGTTGGCCATCACTGGCCAGCAACACCGTATAGCCTTTGTTCTGCAGGTAGAGCGTCAACATTTCAGCATTTTGCGGATTATCTTCAGCAATGAGCACCGTTAGCGGGGGAGACGGCGGGTTACGGGTTTCGGTTTCGATAGTGGAGTCTGCCGTTAAGGCCGACTGGTCAGCGATCGTCACCGGTTGATAGGGCAGATCAAACCAAAATTGGCTGCCCGCCCCCACCGTACTCTGAACCCCCACCTGCCCCCCGTGCAGCTCCACAATCCGCTTGACCAAAGCCAGCCCTAGCCCGGTGCCCTCATGTTGACGATTGAGGGCACCATCAACCTGCACAAAAGGTTGAAAGAGCTTGGACAGATCATCCGCGTGGATGCCGATGCCGGTATCTGTGACCATCACCCGCAGCCACTGCTCATCGCTCGTCGCGGCGGCAGGAGTCTCTATGCAGTTGAGAACCCTGAGCGACACAGCCCCGCCCTCAGGGGTAAATTTCACTGCGTTGTTCAACAGATTGATTATCACCTGCCGGATGCGCAGCTCATCAGCAGCAATCACTGGCACCTGAGGAGAGACATGCAGATTGACCTGCAAGCGCTTTTTGGTTGCCTGCTGTCGGATAAATAAAATGCTTTCTTCGCAGAGAACTTTGAGGTTAATAGCACCGGGGTAAAGTCTGATTTGACCCGATTCAATCTTGGCCAAATCAAGGATCTCGTTGATCAGTCTTAACAAATGGTGACCGCTGCTCTCTATCGTCGCTAAGGCATTTTGTTGGGCTCTAGAGACTTCGCCATAAATGCCCTCTAAAATCGCTTCGGTATTCCCTAAAATGGCATTCATCGGCGTCCGTAGCTCGTGACTCATATTTGCCAAAAACTCGTCTTTGAGTCGAGTGGCGCGGGCTAGCTCGATATTGGTGAAAGTTAACTGCTCCTGCGTCGCCTTGAAATCTGTCACGTCGAAACTGACCCCTAGCATGCTGGTCGGCTGGTTTTGGTGATCACGCAGTACGACGCCGTAAGCTTTTATAAACGTGATGGTGCCGTCTTGATGGACAGCGCGATAAATCAGCTCACAGGGACAGGAGCGACCTAGGGCATTGTGATAGTCGCAGTCACCGGCAACGGCATGTTGGACGAGTTGCTCTAGCAGCTCAATATCCTCATCGTGAACAGTCTTTCTAAATCGCTCGTAGCTCAATGGCAGCTGCGTCAACCCATGAAATTCGTATAGCTTTTCATCCCAAGTCACTTCATTGGTGAGAATATTCCATTCCCAGTAGCCTAAGCTGCCAGAATTTAACGCTAAGGAAAGCTTTTGCGATAGCTGCTGTAGCGCCAACTCAGCCTGCTTACGATCGCTAATATCCGTCACGGTACCGACGTAGCCGATGACGCGTCCAGAAGCATCCCGTTCTGGTACACAGTACTCGTAAATCCAAACGACACGACCATCGGCATGTTGAAGTCGCAATTCCATCTCGAATGGACATTGCTGTTGCAGGGTCTGTTGCCATTGCGCCAGGACGCGATCGCGATCTGCCGGATGCAAGATGGTCGGCCATCCAGAACCTAGGGCAGCGTCCATTGAGAATCCGGTAATTTGGCTCAGGCGTTGGTTGATATAGGTACACCGGCCACGCGGATCAAACCGATATAGACCGACCGGTACCGTCGCCGCCAGGGTCGCATAGCGCTGCTCACTCGCGCGGAGATGTTCTTCGGCCAGCTTCCGGGCGGTGATGTCCAAATTGACCCCGACCGCCCGAGCGGGTTGTCCGCTGCTATCGGTTTGAATCAAAGCCGTTGAGAATACGTGGCGAATTGTGCCATCGGGACGCACAATGCGAAACTCCGTAGCAAAATTGTTGTTCTCCTCAAAGGTTTCCGGTTCGATTTTGCCCAGATCTTCTGGATGAACACAGTTCACAAAGTCTTCGTAGCGGTGCTGGAAATTCGCAGGCTGCACGCCGTAGATCTCAAACATCCGGGCATCCCAGGTCAAATGTTGAGTTTGAAAGTTCCATTCCCAGATGCCAATTTCCGC
Source organism: Leptolyngbyaceae cyanobacterium (assembly GCA_050331235.1). Classification (GTDB taxonomy): domain Bacteria; phylum Cyanobacteriota; class Cyanobacteriia; order Phormidesmidales; family Phormidesmidaceae; genus Halomicronema. The sequence continues at coordinate 46,244 of JBHJHA010000088.1, read as the reverse complement.
TGATCGGATGGCGAGCTCTAGCCGATCAGACAGCGCCTGCAATTGTGCTTCTGCTTGTTTGCGATCGCGGATATCCCGAAAGACCCCCATCATCAGGGGTGTTCCATCTACATCCACCAGACTGACGGAACAACTGGTGGGCAGGCGGCTGCCATCTTTGCAAACAAAGTCAAGATCACAAGCGTATGACGTGATTTCGCCGTGCATTAACTTTTCATGCTGAGTCTGTAAAAACAGCAAATCTTCGGGGGCATGGAGCTGGGCTAGGTTCAGGCTGGTCAGCTCAGCCTGGCTATATCCCAACAGCCTCGCCGCAACGGGGTTGGCCTCCAAGACATTGCCGTCAAGGTCGACGATACCGATCATGTCTCGCGCTGCGCTCATCAATGCCCGATATCGCGACTCCTGCGCTAGCAGGGCCGCCGTTCGCCGTTCGACCCGTGCCTCTAAGGCTTGGTTGAGGCTTTCCAAGGCCGTTTGCGCGTGCAAGCGCTCAAGCTCAGCGGTGGCTCGGGCGGCAAAGACTCGCAATGTTTGTTCTGAGCGGTCAGGAATCAGTAAAGGCCGACGCGCAAATACACACAGGGTACCGATGGCCCGACCGGCACGATTTTTCAGGGCTATTCCTTGATAGCTCTCAACTTGCATGGCGGGCAGTCGAGGATTGTGGGGGAAACGGGCAATCACATCGCGATCGCAATGGTAGCTGCCTTCTCTGAGCGCCACTGCACAGGTCGTCCCTATCGCGTCAACGGTGTCATTGGGCAAATACTCGCCATCTCCCCAAGCCGCCAAGAAGCGTAGGCGATCGCCCTCAACCGCTTCGCTGATAAATACGTGGGACACCCTTAGTGCCTCTGCAATGTGACGTACAAGTGCGGCAAAAAAGTCTGGTCCGGTCAAGGCGGCTGTGCCCTCTACAATGCTCTTGAGAGCTGATTCTGTCCGCTGGCGTTCGAGTTCCGCCGCTGCCCGTGCCGCGAATATCTGCAATAGAGGCTCATAGTTTTGGAGCACTTGCAGCGGCCGGGCACTCATAATGCATAACACCCCCATCGCTTCCCCGCTGTTGCTTTCCAGGGCCAAGCCTAAGTAACCTTCCACCCCCATTTCTGCTAAAAGATCGTCATCTGGAAACCAGCTCTGTACCGCGTCGCGGCAAAAGTACTGGGCATCCTGGAGCGCTCTACCACAGGGGCCTAAAGCCGGCTCATGGGAAAAATTAGCCTGCAAAGCTCCATGAGCCCAAAAAGCCAGGGTTTCCAAGCGGCAGTCAATCAGTTCAGCCACAAGGCTGTACTCCACAGCCAGCGCCTCAGCAAGGTTTTGCACCAACGCTGGAAAAAAGTCTTCACCCGTGGTGCGAGCGGTCCCGGCTACGAGCCGTTGCAGCCGCTGCTCACTATTTTGCAGTTCGGTTAGCAGGTGCTCACGCTCGGCTTCGAGTCGTTTTGCCTCGGTGCAATCGCGCCCCTCAGGGATGAGCAAAACGACTTCTCCTTGGTCATTGATCAGCGGACGGAGAGAAAAATCGAGGGTGAGTAAGGTTTTGTTGGCCCCGTAGCACTCACATTCATATCGGATGAATTTTCCCTGGGCTGCCCGGCTAACCGCTGCTCTTAACCGAGCTTGGGCGGTTTGAGAAATCTCCCACCACGGGGTTTCCCAAATCAGTTGCCCAACGATCGCCTCACGGGGCTGCTGAATCGAGTCGAGCGCGGCTTGATTGACCTCCAAGACCACCCCATCGGTCGAGAGCAAGCCAATGAACTGATACATATTGTCGAAAATGGCGCGAAAGCGCGCTTCACTCTCTTGTCGCTGCTGTTCCGCCAGTTTGCGACTGGTGATGTCGTACACCACCGCCATGTAGCACTTGGGGGCACCGCTTTGGTCTCGTACCAGCACCACCTCTAAGCTGCCCCAAAACTGGCTACCATCTTTGCGGATATACCGTTTTTCCTGGGTAAAGAAACTGGTTTCGCCCGTCATCAGCTGGTCTTGAATGGGGACGATGGGCACCATGTCGTCGGGATGGGTGATATCCGCCACTGACTTGGTCAACAGCTCTGCCCGCGAATATCCCAATAACTCACAGCCTCGGACGTTAGCGTCAATAAAGTGCCCGTCACGGGTGGTGAAAATCCCCGCAGAAGACTGATTGAACAGGCAACGGTAATAGTCTTCACTGTCCTGCAGGGCGATCGTGGTTTGCGCTTTCGTAATGGCAATCTCAGCGATATTGGCCAACTGAGCCATGAAGTCGAGTTTTGTGGGCTGCGGCGATCTGGGTTCCCGATAGTACAGGGCAAACGCGCCTAAGGGGCTACCGTCTGCCTGAGTGAGGGGATAAGACCAAACCGATTGGAATCCGTAGTCTAGCGCCAAGTCTCCATAGCCAGGCCAGCGCTCATCAGCTCGGAGATCAGCGCAGATGAGCGGTTCCTGCCGTTGGGTTACGGCAGCACACGGAATCGCCGCGTCTTGGTCACTGGCTTCGATCAGTTGGCTCAGAGCTGGCGGAAAGTCAGTGGCAGCAAGGCACTTGAGGTGAGCGGTTTCATCTAGCAAAAAGAGGGTTGCGGCGCTGGTGTCGAGCAATTGCTGGGCCGTGTGGACGCTAGCCTGTAAAACCGTTGCGAGGGGCTCATTGCGAGCTGTTTTGACCAGCAGTTGGTTGTAGGCATCCAGCTTTTGCGCTGCCCGCCTGATATCGCTAACGTCGCGATCGACCCCGACAAAGCCGCAGCAGTTGCCCTCACTATCTAAAATTGGAGCACCACTGGACTCAATCATGACGGGCTGTCCATTTTTGTGCCGCAGGGTCGCCGCCAAATTGAGAAAGGAGTCTCGATTAGCGGCTAGTTGTTGAAAAATGGCAGCGACTCGGGTTGCTTCGGCTGGGTCCATAAAGACCTCAAACGATCGCCCCATCAAGTCTTTCGGCTCGTAGCCGAGCAAGCGCTGTACCTGTGGTCCGCAATAAGTCGTGATGCCGTTGGCGTCGATTTCCCAAACCCAGTCATGCATCGACTCGACAATGTTGCGGAGCCGAGCGGTGGTTGCTTGCAGTTCGGCCTCAGCTATTTTTTGGTGACTAATGTCGGTGTCGACAACGGTAACACTCCAATATCCCCCCGCCGCCATCCAATGCCCCTGGCATTTGCCCAAGAGCCAGCAGGTGGAGCCGTCTTTGCGCTGATAGCGATATTCGCAAGTTACGGTTTGGGGTTTGCCGCTGTGGTCGCTCAGCAGAGCATGCATAGCCGGCAACACAGAACTAGCCCAATCATCAGGATGAATGCGCGATCGCCACAGGTCTGAATTATTCTTCAGCTCTGCCTCGGTGTAGCCAAAATTTTTCTCGCAGTTGGGCGATATGTAGTCGTACTCAATGGACGTGTCACGATAAAATCGCAAGCGGACGATCCCAACGTCGGCGCTATCAAGCACCGCGCCCATTTTCTGGAAGGCACCAGATAGCTCTGCCTCTAACGCCTTGCGATCGCTAATATCCTCAATGAGCACTAGTTTGACCGGCGGATACTGGGGCACGCCGCTCAACAACGTAAGCGTCACCTGGGCCCAAAAGACGCTACCATCGCGCCGCATAAACCGGTGAACAACGCTTTGCCCTCGCTCGGGATGCGCTAACAAGCGCTGGATGCTCTCACGGGCGATCGGTAAATCCTCCGGTGGGATGATATCCATAAAGCTCATGGTCATGAGTGCGTCTCTGGAATATCCCAGCAGTTCACAGAGCTTTTGATTAATGTGTAAGGGTTGCGGAATTTCTGTATCTAAGCGGCTTAGGGCAATTCCTAACACCGACTGGTCAAACAGCGCCTGATAAATCCCCTCTGGGATCCTCTCGCTGATCTCAGGCTCAGATGTGGCGAGATCGCTATGCTGTGGTCGCGATTGCTTAGCGCTAGTCCAGGACGCCGGTGATGAATTCTGAGTCTGAGACGCAGAATTTGAGGCCTCTAGGGCGGCTAGCAAGGTGGCGGGAGTGATGATCCCGATAAGTCCACCCTGATCATCGGCAACTACAGCACAGGGAGCACCGCGCTCGACCAGTTGCCGCTGAACAGTTTGACGAGAATCCCGCAGCGTCACCCTGACAAAATCAGGCTGCATGATCTCCTGCACCAAATGCTCACTCGCTATCTGCCCTCGAGTCTGAAACTGGAAAAGCTCTTGGCTAGTCAACACACCCACGATCTGGGCTTGGTCAACCACCACCGCACAGTGCGCTCTCACCTGATCACAAAGCGGAGGAACTGATTGATGATCCGGTGGGGAATGATAATTACTCGCAGCCGTCATCTGCGCGATCGCGATCGCCACCGAATCGTTAGGAGATAAGGCTAAAGGCGAATCACAGATTCCATCAAACAATGGTGACTCTATCCAATCACGATCTTGATTTGTCATTGAAGGCTTAAGTTTTAAGACCCTGAAACCTGTAGATCGGCCCGCAACCACCGCAGCATATATTTTCCGCTCCTTCCTACCACAACCCTCTTCCCCGACGTCCCTAGCCGCAACTTTCAGAACTGTGCAGCAGCCCCAAAGCCCCAAAGTTAGCCACTAGAATCAACCTCATATCAATCAACATATCTTGTATTGAGCGCTTCAATATTCAAAGCTTTCTTAAAGGTTTTCAAGTGCCATATTTTTAAGCTCATAGTCAGCACCAGGAACTTGTCGGGTAGTCCGCTCTGCCCGGTTAATAAAGGGCTAGGTGCCCTGAAATTCATTTGTCAGCCATTTTGCTCATCTCCCCTACGCGCTATCCTGCTCATCTCCCCTATGCCTGTGGAATAGTTCTTACAAAGGCCAAAAACTGCCTCAGCATCTATTCAACCTAAAGGCATTTTTGTTGGTCACCCATAGACAGTTTCCGATGGCGATGATGTCTCATTCGCCCATTGCTCCATCCGGAGTAACCATATGAAATGACAACGGTAAATTAGCTGGCATTTAGCGCTTGAGCAGTTGCTGCGGCTTGCCAGAGGGCCGTGACCTGGCGCAAACTACTGAAATCACCATTCCCTAAAATCAAATGATCAAGGATGGGAATACCGAGGATGTTAGCAGCCTCCAGTAGTTGCTGAGTGAGCTCAATGTCTGCCTGAGACGGTTCGAGGCTGCCAGTGGGATGATTATGCGCCACGATGATGCGAGTGGCTCCATAGCGCAAAACCTCTCGGAAAATATCTCGCGGGTGGGCGAGTGTCTCAGTGGCGGTGCCAATGGTGATTACTTTCATCCCTAAGATCCGGTGCTTGATGTCGAGGAATAAGACCGCAAACCGCTCTTGTGATTGCCACATCAACTCATGGCTCATGGCGGCAGCCGCCACACTCGGATCATCGACTATGGTTTTTTCGGGTGGGCGAGACTGTAATACCCGTTTACCCAATTCGATCGCAGCTAAGATGCTCGTTGCCTTGGCTGGACCCACTCCAGGAATCTCCATCAGCTCTTGGGCTGATACATCACGCAGCACTCCCATGGCGTCCCGCTGGTTTGTCCCCAAGCACTGCAAAACATACTGGCCCAACCCCACCGCTGAGAGTTTGCCTGGCCCTTGCCCAGTTCCCAACAGTATGGCAATCAGCTCCGCGGTGGCGAGGGTTTTGGCCCCCTGGGCGAGCAACCGCTCCCGCGGCCGCTCGCTGGAGGGCATATCCGTCACGCGTACCTGATAAGTCGTCATCGCTACACCTGAGCCGTTAATCAAAATGGGCTCGACCCCGTATACTCATTAAGCCCGAGAGACTTTTGGCATTAACGGTACGTTGAGTAGTGAGCCATGATAGATTCTGTTCCTTCCCCCTATCTTGAGCAGCGTCGGCGTTTGGGACGCTTTAGCCGGTTAGATGTACCGCCAGCCCTTGCCGACGCCGAACGCCTCGAACTGCGGGAAATTTTGCAGACGTTTAATCAGGTTTCGGATTATCAAACGATTGGTGTCTGTGCCGCTCAGGCCACTCTGGGCAAAGCGGCTTTAGAGGCCTATGTCGCGGCACTCAGTCAGCCGGTCAAATTAACGTTGTCTCCGGTCGAGGGACCAGTATTTTTCAAATTCAATACTCTTAATGGTGCTTGGTATGTAGACAGCTATTCCGGTCCATCTCGTGGCGTTTTGATCACTTTCCATGCCTCTGACCCTGACGTTGATGTCATAAATGGCACCTACGGCCCCCTTCCCCTAGACCTGTTTAGCTGAGCGATCGCCAGTCCCCACGGGCTCAGTGGCGCCATTTACGCTGCTGAGCCGTACGGCCTAGCAGCGCCATCATCATGGCAACAGCAGACAATTTCCAGAGTGGCCCTAGGTAAAAGCACTGGTTTGGGGCTGCCAACCGTAAAACCTCATAAAACTAGCCGGGGGCTCTATGCCAGGTTAGGTAGTGTCTTGGGGGTCCTTAAGTCAGAAAATTAGCACGATAGAACTGTATTCAAGGTGAGTACTATCCAACCTTTAAAGGCGCATCATGACCCATTCCGTTCATTGCCCTAACTGTGGTGAGACTAAGTTGCGACGTATACGAGTCCGTGGCATCAAGAAATGTAGCGGTTGTGGCGCCCTGGTTGATACTCGACGTAGAGTTTGGTGGCGCAAAATATTGTCGGCTTGAGACTCGTCGTCGGTAACGGCACGGAGTTTCTCCTGAACTGAAAGTTGACAACGCATTGAGGTTTTGTAGATGTCAAAGCTACCTGTTGCAACAGGTAGCTTTTTTTTGGATGACTTTCTCGCTAAAAGCTAAAAATATCCCGCAGATATAGCTGAAACAGGCTTTACTCTGGCCAGGATAAACAGAGGATGAGGCCCCTTGGCATCCGCACCAGCTTAAATATGGAATCAGCAGGAGGAAGCAGAAACCAATGTTGACAGTCGCCGATATCATGACTCGGGAAGTACAAGTAATTGATCGTTTAGCCACGGTCGCAAATGCCATTGTGCAAATGCAGACCCACGGCGTGCGATCGCTTATCGTCGACCGTCCTGCGCCTGAACTGCCCTACGGTGTGCTAACGGAGCGAGACATTGTGTATAAGGTCTTTGCCCGCAACTTGGAGCCCGACCGGGTACGTGTACAAGACATCATGCGCCAGCCCTGTGTTGCTGTAGAGCCGCAGTTAACCCTAATTGAAGCGGCCTTGGCGATGTCTGAGGCGGGTATTCAGCGGGCACCAGTCATCCAGGCGGGCGAGTTGCTAGGTATCGTATCCGTCACGGACCTCGTGATGAAAGGATACGTTGCCAGCACAGTCCTTTCGCCATAATTTTAGACTTTGGGTGGGTGGAATTATCTCAGACTTCAGGTAAGGAGTCCACGGTGATCGCCTGTGGCAACCACACCACAAAGGCTGTGCCCCGCTGCTCATCTATAGCCCCAACGGTCAGGGGCAAAGCCCATGGGAGAGCCGCAAGTGGGCTAAAAACGGCAATCATTCCCTGCATCTCCTGGATCAGATCAACCGCGATCGCGAGGCCGAGTCCACTGCCTTCCTGTTCTCCATCGGCCTGCTGCCCGCGATAGTGACGCTCAAAAATATGAGCTTGATCCGTCTGGGGAATGCCCGGCCCAGTATCCCCCACGAGAATGCCCGTCATGTGGGGCTGCTGAGCGGATAGTAGACCCCACTGCAACCAAATCTGATTGCTTGATTGGGCATACTTGAGGGCATTTTCGAGTAAGATATTGAGCACTTCTAGCAAAGCTTTAGGATCTGCCTGGACCCAAACAGGTTCACTAGGGGGAATGGTGTAAAGCTCCATATTCACGTCTTCCGCCAGAGGCTGGGTCATATCGACCAAGGGCAGCAAGAATGAAGCCACTGCGCAGGGACGCATCGTCAACGTCCCCCCAAAATGCGCTAGCGACCCAGGCGTCGGAGTTTCCGCAATCGGCAGAGCCGCCTCAGTGTCTCCATCAGCAGGCAATAGCAAAGGAACCGTCGTGGCCGCTTCTTCGCGAGTATCGTCGGCAGCCTGGAGGGTATCGTCAAAATAGCCCAGCAACTCCTGCATGCGATCGCTCTCACGCAGCATATTGGAGACCAAGCGCTGGTTGGGATCTTCGGAAGGTAGCCGCCGATTGAGCAGCCGCCCAAAGGTTTTGAGGGCGGTGAGGGGACTTTTGAGCTGGTGTAGCAGCTCGTGGAAACGATCAGACTGCTGGGCCTGGACGTGATCCAGCGAGCTCATCTGGGTCTTCAACCACTGCCCGCGCTGATCTAATACGCAGGCCAGGCTGAGCGATCGCGCGCATTCTTCCATTCGATGGCGATCGGTATCCAGCCAGTCTCGGTCAGTGCGCCAGCCCACCAAAATACCCAGCACCCCGCCTTCATGCATCATCGGAATCGCCAGGCGCTGAGCCTCCATTGATTGTTCTCCAGGATCGGTGTCGGTGGAAAATGTATTATCAGCCCATGGTTTGACAGCAACGGCTCCTGATTGATTGAGTAACGCGGTCGATTTTGCCGACACTTTGGGTAAAGCTTTATCACCAACAACGGCCTCTTGCCGAGTAGCCTCCCTCGGATAAACCGCTACCGGTAACAGCTTCGGCGTCATTTGATCTGACCAACTTTCGGCCAAATATACAGCCGCTGACTCAGCGCCCACCCATTCGGTTATCATCGCTAGCTGAGACTGACACAGAGTCGCAAACTCTGCACTCGCAGGCATTAGCATCATAAACAACGTCTAAAGTCCCTTTTGCCAACGCTCCCTTTAGCAAGGAAAAAATTACCCGCCGGCAACAGCTTAAATGTACTACTTAACGCAGGTTACTGTCAGGCAAAGCAGTTGTAGAAATCTACTATTTAACCACGCTACTTACCCGGCATAGGCACAAAACAAGTTGAAATTTTAGTTTTTACCGGATATACTTTGCAGGGTTGGGGGTTTTGTAACACAAACTACATACACCCCCTCAAAGATGTAGACCGAGAGTAGGAGGTAGGCAGGTTGGCAAGAAGACGTAAACGCAAGAGCCGCCGTCGTCTAGAAGGCCGGCGAATACTGGAGTGCGTGCCCCAGTATAGTATCGAAAGTGGAACTGATAAGCCCGTTACTGCCGCTCGTAATTTTATCCACAATGAAAACATTGCCCCCCCAGCATTGTTGCTTGTGAAACGCAACGAGCACACAACTGATCGATACTTTTGGGCTGAGAAAGGCCTCTTTGGTGCCCAATATGTCGAAGAGAATCACTTTCTGTTCCCCAGCTTGAGAGCCCTTCTCAACGAAGAAGAAGACGAGGTTGTTAGCTTGTCTAAATAGGATTTCACCGAACGGCTTAAAGGGATGCCTCAAAAGTCAATCCCAAAGTGAATTTTTAGCCGGGAAAATAAAATCCACTCCCCTCGAGAGGTAGAGTTTTTACTCTGCCTCTCGACGCTTTAAAGGTAGCTGTGAAGTGAGTGTAGCCAGCTCGTCACGATGGGCTGTGACCTGGAGTTGGGTTTGAGTCGCCGACTGAGCTGGCATTTCGCTATCCACGCTTAATTCATCAGGCGACAGAATTTTGAAAGTAACTTGCTCAGTGCGAGTCGCGCCCCGCCAATAGAACCAAGCTGCTAATGGCGATAGCAGCAGCAAACTGTAGGGCCATTGCCCTAACCCAGGCATCGCGATCGCCAATACAAAGGCGAGGCACAACAATCCAATTCCTGCCAGTGTGCCTAAAAATACAGCCAAAAAGAGACTTGCGCCAACGGCCCCTTCCAGAGCGATTTGTCCAGAGGTCTGATTGACCTCAATAACTCGATAGGACCGATTAGAAAAGTACTGCTGCAAGCTTTCTAAAAGGGGGACTGCCTCTAAGGGGGTGGCATACTGGGCCGTCTCTGTTCGGTCTTTGGTGGAGGCGCGAATAAAAAAGAACAGACCAATAAACAGCAGGCAAGTCAAGCCAAAAATGGAAGGCGGAACCAACTGATTAATCGAGGGCATGGTGCTAAGCAAAAATCCAGCGGTAAGAGGATAACAAGATACTGCGTCTATTTTCCCACCGATTGGCGGCCCTCGAACAGCATCAAGGTGAGGCTAGCGATCGCTAGGTTAGAAATCCCAACAGAAGTTAAGCCTGCAAAACACAAAGGCATGATCGCCTTCTAACTTCCTTAAATAACTGCCAACAGCTAACACAAATAGTGTTATCGCAGTTACTCCGGCTTAGCGTGAGGATCCCTTAGATTGAGCAGCTCCTGCATAGTTGCCAGTAGCTTTACGCGTAGATGCTGAATCTGACCGGTGGGGCTGAGCTCAAAGATCCAGGCCGCATTGACTTTAAAAACCACGGCCGTAACTTGCCCACGAACTACGACTTGGCAAAGCTGTGGGGCTGACGCATCATCCAGTTCAACTTCTTTAGGAAATGCCTGCATCCCTTTGGCCTGAGACTTGAGATATTGAGCGATCGCGGTCGGGCTAACCACAGGCTCTTCAAACGGCGGCTGTAGCATACCCTCTGGAGTAAACAGATGGGCCGCCTGTTCAAACTCACCCGCATTGAAATGTTCAAAGTAGCTTGTAACGACAGACTCATCCTTAAACTTTTCCCATTGGACCTTTCCTGATCGTTTGCCTGCCGTAACCACTAGCTCTCAACCTTTACATTACTCAACATCCTAAAGTTAGTCGGAAACTGCGTCTTTGACGTCTTCTGAAAGAAAGATGTCTAAGCTCCAAACAACAGCGCTATCAGCGTAATCGCTGAGATTTGGGCATCATCAAACTGTGATGAGATATCGAAATCGAAATTCATGACTATGCGGCCCTGGCATTGGCAGCTTAGCGCCCAAGGGTATGGCCCTGATTATTACTTGAGGTCCACTCTCCACCCATCTAGTACTAAGCCACTAATGCAATGGGTGGATGAGCGTTTGCCTGATACCTTTTGTGCCAATAATTTTGCCCTGTTAGGCCCTCACACAGGGGCTGTCTGCCGGCAGTATCTTGATCTTGATACCGCCGGCAAATGGCAAGCGAGACAGCGAGGTGCAGATGTCCGGATATGGTTTTCAGCCATGATCGAAATCTGCGAGCCCACCCTCTGGATTACCCACACATTAGGGGGGCAAGACTTTGGCGATACCCCCTTGGTCATGGCGCTGGCTCACACCACCGAGCTACGACTTGAGCATTGGGAGATCGGCTATGGGGGAGATGGTTACACTTGCGGTGTCGTTGCCCAAGGATTTGATAATCCTAGTCTTGCGGCTTATCTGAGCGATACGGCAAACAGTCTGTAGATTTAGATCATCAATCAAACGGAAATACCTGGGGATAGTCCGTTGGCGCAACGTATTCTCCAGCGGAGTCACCGCATACCTGGTAGCGAAACGTTGTAAGCACAAACTCCATGCCCGTCCACTGATACGCAGCCCAGGAGCCACAGTCGCCTAAGCCTCTGGCCTTGGAAAATACAGCTAATTCATTTCGATTATGATCAAAGTCGGCCAGTCCGGCGAGCGTCAGCGTATTTGAACGCTCGAAACCGCCAGCTTCATCGCGGTAGAAAGTATCTAATGGAAGGGGCAGAATCGAGCCATCCGAAGCATAAGCACTGTAGGTGTAGATCAACTGATAGGCCGTCAGCGTACAGACAACTTCCACTAAGACTGAGTTACCAATCCACAGAACCTGTGACTGGGTGAGCGCTATATTCGGGTCATAGAAACCATTGCACTGATCGGTTCGCTGCACCTCCTCCAAGACCGATCGCACGATGACATCCTCTGGAGGTAATTCTGAGGTAGCTGGGGTATCTTCGGCGATCGCTGGTTGTTCGATCGCCGCCTCCGCCGCTGTCGCACCTGAAAAAACACCTAGACTGTGTCCCGCCATGAAGAGCAACACAATCCAGCCCATGCTGTAATAGGGGCGATGTAGATTCATCGTCGCTCTCCTCACTCACTTACACTTGCAATCCCAGGGCCAGCTTCAATGATTGGCTAAAACGTCATCCTGACCTGACTTGATATCGCTCGATTGTTGAAGGCACTGCCCCCAGCTTGACCAATTACATTGTCATAGCTGTAGCCAAGGTCAATCTCTGTACTGTCTGACACCGCAAAGGTGCATTGAGTTCCATAGCCGTAGGCTGCAGTCCATTCCCCGGCGAGGCGTTGCTGCCCCCAAGAGGCTGCAACCCGACAATCCAACCAGTCAAAAACTTCCCCAGCCCAAGCAATCTCACCGTTCGCTACTAAAAAGTCTTGGGGAGAAAAATAGCCCGATACGTTTTCTAAGTCCTGTCGGTAACGCCAATTAAACAGATTAGCGGCGATCGCAAATTCTCCCAGGCGATGTTCAAACCGGCTAAAAGATTGTTGCTCACGATTGCCGTCGTTATAGCGGCCCCAGCGCACCAGAGAGAAAAAGCTAGTGTCCGGCGCGATTTGCCAATACAGGCTAGGACCATAGCGCCAAGCAGTGATCTGCTGATTCAGAGTTTCCGCGTTGAACTTGTAGGGTCCCTGCTCAATGTCAAAAAATAGGGTTGCTTGGCGACCAAGGGGCACAGAGGTGCTCGCGTCAAGATTGAGGGCTAGGGGGGCTTCGTCAAACCAATCGATACCGCCTCCCACGGTAGTAGTGAAATCTCCCATCTCTCGAGTCCAGGCCACCCGCAGAGGAATATTCACAACATCATTCACATCCGGTTGGCTAAAGGTGTTAAGCCCCGTCGAGAGTGAGAGGCGATCGCCATTGGGCAGAACCCCCGAAATGGTCGGTTCCACTAGTCGGTTGCTTTGGTCAAAATTAGTAAATTCATCGGACAGATCGACGGTCAAATCTTCGATTTGCCAGAATGGCGTAAACGGCTCAGAAGTTTCCGGTTCAGAGGTGGGTGGCTCGACTTCAATCGGGTTTGGCTCCGGTGGCGGTACATATAAGCCTGGAATGAGATTTTCAGGGGCAGCCAAATGAATACCTGGGCGCACCCTGGCCACCGGCGATGAATTATCATCCTTGATGGATGGGGCTGCTAAGGACAACGAGGGCGCCGGTAAGAATTGAGAAACTTGTGTCGAAAGCTCCAACGGCAGCGGCTTATTCAAGGGCTTTTTAAAGTCGGCTTCCAGTCGGTCTGAGGCCTGCGCAGAGAAGCCCAGCAATCCGAGAATTCCACTAGAAGCAATTACCAATCCAAAAGGCAATAAGCAGTATTTTCTCTGGTTTTTTTCTTTGATTAAACTGCTAAACAAACTGTCTTACTGCCCTGTTTTAATCAATACTGCCTTAGTAAACTCAATCCCAAGATTTTAGCTATAGAGACTTTCTTCTAGACCCTCTTGGCGTCCGAAAAAAAAAAGTTTCGGTCATCAAAATATTCCGGTTACACGTCGCCCCAAGTGTACTTAAGAGAAAGAGAGGGTGTATCAAGACGACCGCTCGATATGTCAGTCAGAGATTTCCCTCAGACTATTATCCATTGATATATGAGCATCTCAGCTAGCAATTACCTGCAAAATAATGTGCAGATCCGCCTCCGCGATCGCACATTATTGTTTCGATATTTTGCGCTGGTCAACCTCATCATTGGGGGTTGGTATCTCGGCTGGCGCTGGTCAAGCTCTTTAAACCTAGATGTCCCTTGGTTTTCGATGCCGTTGGCACTGGCAGAAACCTACATGTATGTGGGGGGAGCCTTGTTTTTGATTGGGTTGTGGCGACCGATAGTACGCCAGGTGCGCAGTCTTGATCACCTCATGCCAGCTTTGGCTGAAGATGATTATCCCACCGTCGATGTATTCATTACTTGCTACAACGAACCGACGAGCATCGTGGAGGCTACGGCAGGAGCGGCCCTCCAACTCGATTATCCCGTTGACAAGCTCAAGGTCTACATTCTTGATGACGGCAACTCGCCAAATATGCGAGCCATGGCCGAGCGGCTGTGCCTGCAGGATCTGCAAATGCCAGCACTGCAGCAGGCCGCGGAGCGGCTCAACATTGAGCGATATGCGCTGTCTAGCCGCCTAGAGCAACTGCAATTGCTTGAGCCCGAACTCAACAGCTTGGAAAGCTGGGCGGCCACCTATACCTTTCAAGCCCTGAGTCGTTCTGAAGAAATTGAGCGGGTCTTAGACTGGTTCAATGGGCTCAAGCCAGCCCACCTAGCTGACGATATCTGGTGTGCCTGCCAAACGCTCCTGGGTGAGGGATTTGACAATGCGGTTTGTCATGCCCATCGTCAGCTACCGGCAGATACGCCGATCATGCTCGAAGCAGCGATTTGCGATAGCAGCGTTATTCTCAAGATTTGGGACCAGGGACCGGCCTTTGATTTTGAGGGCAAGTTGCAAACAGTACCAACGGCGATCGCCGTTGAGGCGGAACGCGGCCGGGGATTAAACATCCTCAGTCAGTTGGCGGAGCACCTGTCCTATGTCCGGGTGGCGGATGGTCGCAACTGTTTGACCCTGATCAAAATGGCGGCAGGCGACTCGAATGCAACGACGGGGGCTGTTGTCGGCTATGCCCAGAGCTTGCGTCAGGTAGTGCTATGGAGCCATGCCGCCGACAGCACCACTGATTTTGTGCGGCAGCAGATGTGGCAATTAGTAACGCTAATTGATTGCAAAATGCAGGCCTTATGAGACTTGGCCCGCTGTCGTTACATCGCCAGAGAGAAGCCCAAGGACAAACCCCACCATGCTAAGGCGGGCAATATCAACCACGCCATTTTTTGTGGCGAAACCCAGGGCGATCTGATTTTGACGTTGGATGCCGATCACATTCCCAAGCAAAACTTTCTACTGAGGGTATTGCCTCATTTCCTGAAGTTCAACTTGGGGCAAGGCACCTATGACACAAACGACTTGGCCTTTGTGCAAACCCCTCAGGCATTTTATAACCTGCCGCAAAACGATCCTTTTGGCCACGAAGCTCACCTATTTTATGGTCTCATTCAGCAAGGCAAAGATGGCATGAATGCCGCTTTTTACACCGGGACAAATGCTATCCTCAGGCGCGAAGCATTGATCAGTATGGGACTCCAGCATTTTGCTGATGACTTTGCCGATGATGAAGGGCGGTTGGCCGAGTTTGAGCTCATCGGGGGGCTCTCGAGTATCAGCATCACGGAAGATATGAATACGGCGATGCGGCTGCATTCTAAGGGATGGAAATCGGCCTATCATCAGGAAGTTTTGGCTGAGGGATTAGCGCCCGATGATTTGAGCTCTACCCTGAAACAAAAGCTGCGGTGGGCGCAGGGAACTTTGCAGGTACTCGTCAGAGATAATCCCCTTGTCAAGCCAGGACTTTCTTTTTGGCAACGGCTGCAATATTTCCAAACGATGTATAGCTATTTCGCCGGCTTTTTCATCGCAATTTTTCTAGCCTGCCCCATCATTTCTTTGTTTACTGGATTGATCCCGGTGGATAGCTACAGCTACGAATTTGCGCTGCATTTCATACCGGCTTATGCCATCAATCGCCTGACCTTTATGGCAGCGAGTTGGGGCACGCCAATGCAGGAACTATGGCGCAATGAGCAATATGCGATCGCACTCTTTCCACTGCAAATTCAAGCAGTGTGGAGCGTCTTCACAGGCAAGAAAATTAGCTTCCAGGTGACACCTAAACAGCGCGAAAGCGGTATTTATATCAACTTAGTGAGGGTTCAGCTCTGTGTGGCGCTGCTGACCGTTGCCGGCCTGGTCTGGGGGCTAGTTAGTCTCCTCTTGGGTTTTAGCCAAGAGCTGCTAATTTATCTCATCAACCTCGGTTGGGGACTATACCATCTTGCCCTATTACAAGTGATTCTTCGGGCGGCCATGTGGCAACCCGAAGTTCAAACGCAAACTGCATAAGCAGTTTATTTCGACCGTTCAATCATGATTTTTACCTTTTCTACAGTACTGGAGAATGACATGACCACTACACTCAAAATTGTTAATCCCGCTGGCGTTTTGGATGGCGCTGCAACTAACGAACTGAAAAACAAAATTCTGAGTTCCCTTGATTCCAATACAGAGATGGTACTTGTCGATATGCAAGATATTACCTTTATGAATAGCTCAGGAATTGGTGCGCTGGTGGCCATTCTGAAAGCGGTTAGAGCACAAAACAAGGACCTTTATTTGTGCGGTTTGTCTGATCAGGTAAGCATGATTTTTAAGCTCACCAAAATGGACCGAGTCTTTAAGATCTATGGCGATCGCCAGGAGTTTGAAGCCAGCGTTTTGTAGCCTGCTGGGAACATCAATATGGCAGTTCCCGATTTCTAGTCGCCGTCGCTCTCCTGTTTCACTAAGGCAGCGGCAGTTGCTTTCCATCGGGTTATACCAATTCTCTGTAATAGCGCTACAGATTTGAAAATCCCCCGCTGTCGCTGCCCCTTGAAAAAGGGGCTTTGAAGAAGCTTATGTATAGTCGTGATTCGCAGAAATAGTATTATCCTACTTGTCTACGGGCATTAAAGAAGGCGCTTCAGAACTCCTGATTCTCTTGCCTGAAGCCTAATGCATTACTGCGTCGGCAGCGTTTACAGGGTGGGATGCGCCAGCTTAGCAAAGGGAGCTTGTCGGCCTCCTCAGAGCAAGATTACTGGAGCAGGGCAAAATCACTGGCAATCAACTCAGCGAGAAAGGTTTTGAGCAGCTCAAAGTTCTCTTGAATGCTGTTAGCCATGGTTTGGGCATCAGCAGAAGATAGCGTTTTACGCAAACTCTGGGCTTCCAAGTCAGTACAGTATTGGGTCAGCGTATTGGCACCCATCATAGCGCTGTTAGATTTCAAGGTGTGCGCGGCCGCGTTGATGGCTTCCAAATCATCGGCTTGGGCAGCCTGATGCAGCTGAATAATCAAGCTCGGAGCCTCTTTTAGAAACAGCGTTACCACTTGGCCGACAGTTTGCCAATTTCCTCCAAAGGCTTCGTGCATCTCGATGAGAGGTTGTGTGTCAATGCCGATCGCCCGGATGTCATTGGTAGATAACGGGTATATCGAGCCGCCGGACACTTTCTCTGGCTGATTGTCAGATTCGTTATTGGACGTCGCTATCCGGCTGGCAGAAACACCATCAAAAGGATCGGGTTCCACTGATGCCATGGGTGCTGGCTGTGCCTGATCGGGAGTCTGATCTTGTTCTAAGGCCAACGGTTGAGTATTTTTCAGCACTGCGACCAGTTCCTCGACACGGATTGGCTTGCTGATATAGTCATCCATGCCAGATGCCAAATATTGTTCGCGATCGCCGGCCATAGCATTGGCTGTAACGGCCACAATCTTAGGACAAGGATGATACTTTTCCCGAATCTTTTGGCTCGCCGTAAGGCCATCCATTTCAGGCATCTGTACATCCATCAACACCAAGTCAAAGGACTGCCTTGCTAGGGCTTCTAGGGCTTCGATCCCATTGGCGGCAACCTCAATACGGTAGCCTAAACTGAGTAACAGGTGAATAGCCAGCTTTTGGTTAACGACGTTATCTTCCGCGACCAAAATTTTGAGCGGATGGCTCTCGGCCAGCGGCTGCGGATTAATCGGGCTTTCCTTAGCTGAGGTGCTCAAGGAGATTCGGACATCAAAGAGTGCCTCACACAACACCTCGTACAGCCTGCTGTGTTTGACGGGCTTGTGCAAACACGTCTTGAAATGTTTCTTGATCTCTGCGGCTGCTATCGTTTCCCTCACGACCGAGGTCAACATGACCAGTGGTAAATCACGGTATCGTGTTGTTCCGTGAATGGCTTGCGCCAACTGCAGACCGTCCATTCCTGGCATCTGCATATCTAAAATCGCAATATCAAACGAGTCTTCGCTGTGCTGTAGCTGAGTTAGAGCTTCTGGCCCAGAGCAGACTAAAACTGGCTGCATGCCCCAGGCTTGGGTCTTGGCCTGCAAAAGTTTGCGATTGGTGGCATTGTCATCAACGACTAACACTTTTTTATGCTGAAGCTTACTGCTGTCAGCACTCTGGGACTCGGTCGTGGCTTCTGTGTGGGCACTGGTGCCAATGGTGAAGTGAAAGGTCGTGCCTTGGCTGACAATGCTCTCTACCCAGATAGTGCCCCCCATGGCCTCAACCAGCTGTTTGCAAATGACCAATCCGAGTCCCGTACCGCCATATTTGCGGGTGGTAGACGCATCAACTTGGCTGAAGGGTTTGAATAGGCGATCCATCCGTTCTGGGGGAATTCCAATGCCACAATCTTTGACGGAAAAATGGAAGAGATAAGGCTTTTCAGAATTATTGGGTTCAGAGGCTGACTCGAGCTGAATCTGGAGAAAAACTTCTCCTTTTTCTGTAAATTTGACGGCGTTGGTCAACAGGTTAACAAGAACCTGTCGCAGACGAGTGATATCGCCGGCGATTGTCAGCGGCACATCATTCGCAATCTCGTATGCCAGCTACAACTTCTATTGCTGTGCTTGGGCCGCGATCAGATCAAGCGCATCCTCAACGCACTGACGCAAACCAAAGATCGACTCCTCAAGTTCGAGCCGGCCGGACTCAATTTTAGAAAAGTCAAGGATATCGTTGATGATGGTGAGTAAGGTCTCCCCACTGTTACGCACCGTTTCAACAAAGTCCTTTTGCTGGTGATTAAGCGGCGTGTCTAAAAGCAGCCCGGTCATGCCGATAATGGCATTCATTGGTGTGCGGATTTCGTGGCTCATGGTAGCCAAAAATTCGCTCTTAGAGCGAGTTCCAGCAAGGGCCTTATTTTTAGCCGCTTCTAAATCTTTAAGGGTTTGACGGCGTTCGATGGTGACGCCAATCCATTGGGCCATCAGCTGGAGTAACTCCCGGTCAACTGGGTGAAAAGAACCTGAATGTGGAGTGCGGCTTGTGAAGGCTAGAGTTCCAAAGATTTGATTATTGACGGTGACCGGAGTACCTAAATAGGCCTCAATCCCAAAGGCTTGATAGGCTGGATGATCAGCCCATTGGGACTGTTCGCTGGCATGGGTGATCGATAGGGTCTTTTGGATTTTGACGACATTGGCACAAAACTGCTGCTGCAGGTCGAGGATGGCCCCGGCTGTTGTTACCCCGTTGCTCAACTGTGCCGTCGTGATTTGATACGTGTCGCCGGTAATCTGTGCGAGCTGACCAACCTCCAGCCCGAACTGCTCGCGCCCGAATTGTAAGAGTTGCTTGAGGCGTTCCTGAAAGTCCGTGTCTGAAGCCGATGTGATTTCGTAGAGTTTACGAATGGCATTTTCGCTGTTGCGGAGATCTTGCTCGATCCGCGATCGCGTTTTTAATTCCGACTGGATTTGGGTATAGAGCTCGGCTTGGTGAATTGCGATCGCCACTTGATTTGATAGCTGACTAATCAAATCGACTTCCCACGGCGTCCAAGGGCGAGGAGCCTGGCAAAGATGAATCACTAACAAACCCCAAAGGTTTTCGCGATAGATGATTGGCACCACCAAACTGGCATGGACCTGAATTTGCTCTAGAAACTCGACGTAGCAGGCTTTTAAGTTGGCTTTGTGGATATCGTCAACCACGCTAACGCGACCCATCTGATAAAGCCGCGCATAATTGCCTCCAAAACAAGGGTCATAAATTGGTTGATTGAGAATCGATAGGCTCTGATCGGTAACGGCTTCTACGATGACTTTGCCGCCCCAATTTTCGGAAAACTGATAGATCAGGGTTCGATCGACTTTGAGAAAATCGAGCACTTCTTGGGTCGTGGTCTGTAGGGGCGTTTTCAGCTCTAGTGATTGTCGGATTCTCGTAGAGATGGTGGTGAGCAGCTTCTCCGCCTCCAGCTTTTGCCGCATTTTGGATTCGGTTTGCCGGCGTTCGCTGATATCACGTACAACGCCTTGAATAAGGCGGCGATCGCCGACCTGCATGAAACTAGCGGAAATCTCCACCGGCACTAAGGTTTGATCGGCTCGCTGAAAGTAGCTTTCAAACTGGTCTTGCCCCTCCGTCTGCACAGAGAGCAAGGCCTGTCGACAGACTTCTTTTTCCTCAGGGGGATGTAGCTCATGGACTCGCATCTGCAAAATTTCATCGTAGTTATAGCCCAAGAGCGCCAAGATGCGGTTATTCGCATCAAGAATGGTTCCCTCCAAGTTGTGAATCAAGATGCCGTCATTAGATTGCTGAAAGAGGCTGCCATACATTGCCTCTCGCTGTTTGAGCTGTTCCGTCGCTTGGTGCTCTTGGGTCACATCCTGGACGATTTTGGCAAAGCCAGTGAGTCCTCCCCCCTCGTCTCTAAGGGCTGTCACCACAACGCGGGCCCAAAATTTGCTGCCGTCTTTGCGGACGCGGACACCCTTGCCGCGAAAATAGCCGGTAGCGGCGGCGGTACTCAAGATTTGTGCCGGCAACCCCTCTGCCTGGTCCGCAGGATCAAAAAAAGTGCTGTAATGCTGACCGAGGATTTCGGTCTCTCTGTAGCCTTTCATCTTTTCCGCAGCTAGGGTCCAGCTATCAACTCTGCCATCTTGATCCAGCATGTAAATGGCGTAGTCGGTGACATGTTCGACCAGTAACCGAAACCGCTGCTCGCGCTCATAGACGATTGGTGCTGACAACGTGTAGTGGACTTGAGAGCCAAGCTGAATCAGCGATTGAATCTGTCGAATCGCTTCTGGATTAGGCGGTAGAGCCTGACAGCTATAAAACACAAATGCCGCAATCAAGCGATCGCAAATAAACAGCGGAATTCCCAACGCTGTCTCCAATCCCGCCGCCGCTGATAAAGCGGCCCTTTTGTACCCCTGGGCCGTTAGCTCATCCGAGAGATCAATCCATTCTGCTTGACCAGTTGCCCATAATCGACCAGGGAGGCCCTCACCTTTTGCAAAAGTCCACCGACGGCTCTGCTGCCGAAACTCAGTGACAGCCTCAGTGTGCTCAGGCTTAACAAAGTAGGCCTCACTCAAAGTCAAAGTATCGGGTGGGCTTTGGAACATCCAAACTTCCCCGTAGTCCCAACTGATGGCTTCACACCCTTGCTGCAGCGCTGTTTGCAGGGCAATATTCAGAGTTTGCATGTCGCTGTTTTCGCCTCGGTCGGCGGTCAGTGACTCGTCTTGAGCCGAGCGATGATTCTGAACAGTTGTCTTAGGATCCATAGCATTAGCGCTCGAAAACGATTGATTAAGTAAAGTCTGAGAGAAACAGCGGCATTGGGACAATCTAGGGGACGGTCGGGGTAGAACTTACAAGACCTTTTTCGGGTCGCTGTAGGGTTTGGCAAAACTGATTTAGTAGGCCATGGCCCTGTGACAGCTGCTGCTGCAACTCTCGCAGATGAGGTTGCAGGGCTGACAGCTCGTGAACGTTGGCATCAATAATTTGAGTGCAAATGAGCGGAATTTGTCTCAAGCCTACCGAGCGGCTTCCTGAACTCAAGCCTTTGGCCGCGGTGTGAATCGCTTCTCGATCCGCTGATTTAGTCGCAGCCATAAGAGTGGTGAGTTGCTTAGAGGATTCTTCTACAAAAGTCTGAATAATCTCTTGCAACTGGCTTTGAGCCGTTGGTCCAAATAAGGCGACTAAGCCCTCTAAGATGTCATAGTCCATCAGGACATCCGGCTCGGCGATCGCCGTCGCCTCTGGGACGACCCAGTCAGCCTCAGCCGCACCCTCACCCCGCTGAGGGCAGCGCTGGAGGGCCGCAGTGAGCTCCGGCAAGCGAATCGGCTTGCTGACATAGTCATCCATCCCAGCTTCGAGACACCGTTCGCGATCGCCCTGCATCGCATTAGCCGTCATCGCCACGATATAGGGACGCGCCTCAGCCGCGTAGCGCTGGCAAATTTCTCGTGTAGCAGTAAGGCCATCCATCTCGGGCATCTGCAAATCCATGAAGATGAGGTCGTAGAACTGCTGGCTTAGAGCCTGCAAAACTTCTTGGCCGTTGCCGACCACCTCGACTCGATAACCCATGCGCTGCAATAGCTGAATAGCCAGCTGCTGGTTGACTAGATTGTCTTCAGCCACCAAAATCTTGAGCGGATGTCGCTGGGCCAATTCGCTATCGATGCCCGAAGCCGGCTTATTTTTTGAGTTCACCTTGATCGGGGCCGAGCCTTTCTTATGGGTTAATTGGGCCAATGTTGCCAATAGCTGAGACTGCTTGACCGGCTTATTCACAAATGCAGCAAACCCCGCCTCTAGAGCCTCTTGTTCTTTTTCTGGTCCGGCTGAGGCCGTAGCCATAATCATGGGCACTTGGGTCCCGTGGGGCGATTGTCGGATAGCTTTGGCCAAGGAAATGCCATCCATTTCCGGCATTTGCAAGTCCAAAATGGCGAAGTCAAACGGATCTTGCCCGAGGCCCGACAGCGCGGCTGTCGGTGACTGATAGGCTTCGGCCTCGAGTCCCCAGGCTTGGGCTTGGGTTAGCAAAATTTCGCAGCTAGTCGCGTTGTCATCGACAATCAAGAGCCGTTTGCCCGCCAGTTGCGCAATCTCCGATGTAGATTGGTCGGTGGCATCACCGGGAACTGCTTGTACTGGCAGAGCAAAGGCAAAAGTCGAGCCCTGATTAACCTGACTTTCAACCCAAATCTTACCGCCCATGAGCTGGCAGAGGCGCTGACAAATCGCTAATCCTAGACCAGTGCCACCATAGCGTCGGGTAATCGATGAATCCACCTGCGAGAATGACTGAAACAGACGGTTTAAGCGATCTTTGGGGATGCCGATACCCGTATCACTCACAGCAAACTGAATCGTATAGGGATCACCCTCGGCATGATCTGCACTGACCGCTTCCACGGTGACCTTGGCCGTCACTTCCCCCTCATGGGTGAATTTCACCGCATTTCCCAGCAAATTGACTAAGATTTGACGCAGGCGAGTGACATCCCCATAAACATCCCCAGGCACGTCAGGGGCAATTTGATAGGCCAGTTCTATACCTTTTTCACTAGCCCGGTTAAACACTAAGTCAAAGGCTTCTTCTAAGCACTGACGTAGGTTGAAAGGCTGCACTTCCAGGGTGAGTTGTCCGGATTCAATCTTGGAGAAGTCGAGGATATCGTTAATGATGGTTAACAGCGCATCACCACTGCTCCGAATCACCTCCGTGTAATGCTGCTGCTGCGGCGTTAAATGGGTATCTAACAGCAACCCCGTCATGCCAATCACGCCATTCAACGGCGTCCGAATTTCGTGACTCATGGTAGCTAAAAACTCGCTCTTAGCCTTAGTTGCGGCTTCTGCAGCTTCCTTGGCCTGGCGTAGTTCAGCCTCAGCTTTTTTGCGGGACTCAATTTCGCTAATTGAGCGCTCATGGGCCAAACACCCTTCTAAAGACAGGGCAAAGTTATTGATAACGCTACGCAGCTTATTGAGCTTTTGATCGTTGTAGGTTTCTGAGCTGGAAGATTGGTAAAGCTTCAGCACTCCCCAGTGCTTCAAATTGATGAGAACGAACGTTCCTTGCTTGATACGTTTTTCCACTAAAACCTGTTCAAAAGCTTCAGCATCGGTCTCAGAAGCAATGATTTCGTAGTCAGTTTTAGCCGTCCACACATTGAACAGGGGGTGGTCAGCAGCTAGCTGTTTATCCCTAGCGTGAAAGCGAGGATTGGCATAGACCAAGGAGACGCGATCGCGATCTTCTGCCAGCCTAGACTGATGAATCCAAACCGCAGCATATTGCAGATCGGTGCGGGCCATCAGATGCTTGAGAAAAGCATCACAGTTCTCCTTTAAATCCAAAGACTTTCCCGTATTGAGGGCGAGCTCATAAAGCAAGCTCAAATCTTTGACGGTAGTCTGCCGGCTATCTGCTTGACTCATAGATTTCAAAAAAGGGCTCCGACAACAATCGTCTTATTGAAGAACTCTAAAAATCCGTCTCCGTAAGATGAGATTTCACCTAGGGTCAAAATGCCTTCCACTGACAAGGCGCAGTCAGAAGCTTGGAGCTTTTCACTCAAGGCCTGAAGCTCCTTATCAAAGTCTTGATCTAAGAACAAAACGCGAGAAATACAGTCAACCACAAGGATATCTTTAAGGTCAGCTTGACTGTTTTCAATCGCTTCTGCCGCCGCTGTTTTAGCGGAATCGACTAAGGACTCAACATCCCCCCGCAGGATATACAACAGGGCATTTTCTGGCACTTCACCGACACAAATTAGTTCCCCCGATTCGGTGACAATGATGGGATCCCGCACGATGTCTTCCTGGCCCTCTTTGTAAATTCCAAAGGGATATCCTTTGGCAATTTCAAAAAAGTTGTCTGAAGTGATTTGCTGATGACAGTCCGCCTCGACGGTTTCTTTATAAACCTGAAAGGCATTTTTCCAGTTCATTTCTGCGATCGCGTTGCGGTGGGTTTGAGTCGCTGGCAAAGGACCCTCTAACCGCTGCCAGCCATGCTTGACCCCAAGCTGACTTTGCAACGCCGTAAAGAAAATAATCGCTGCATCTTGGAAACATCCTGCAGCGGTGAAAATACAGGGTTTTTGTTCCAGGCTGAGCGAGCCAGCTCCCCCCCCTAAATAACGAACAGAGTTGCCAAGGTTATTGTAAAGCTCAGACAAAAAATTACTGATTTGGCTCGTTAGGCCATCAATGAGGACGAGGGCCGTTAGGTCATTCTCTTCTGACAGATCGAATTCTTCTTCAAACTCTGGCAGGGAAATGTCAGTATCTAAATTTTGGATGAGATAGGGCTGGGTTGCCGCCGGGAAAGATTTTAAGATGACGCCGGATGTACTGTGGGTATTCTCAAAAATTACCGCTGGAAAAATTGCCCCAATAAAGGTGTATTCCTGCTTTGATAATTGTTGAATCAACGTATCAATCTCTAGGTCGGCATGTTCCCCAATTAGGATGAGGACAACATCCTCAGTCGTGAGGGCAAGATCCGCGATCGCAGTGAGGAGGTCCTCAATTTTAGGAGACTCAAGATACATAAAGCTTGAACCGAAGAATGGGTAACACGTTCGATGGCTGGGCTAGAGCCTTTGGTTTAAGATTTCCCTAACTTCAATCCGAGTTAACTCGATTGGATTGTTACGGTTTTTAGCCCCGGCCAGGATCTTTTCGAGATGTTGAGCCTCGATGCCATAGGCTCCTAGCCTGGGAACTTCTAACATCGCCGTCCAGGTCTGAATAATTTCTCCCACCGCTTGGGCATACCAATCATCAGTTTTATGAGGCTCATCGCTCAAGAGTTGGCCTAGCTTAGCCAGCTTAGTAAGGGCGACACTGTCGGGCATTCTGGCCTTAAGTGCGCGCCAGTTTTGCTCTAGGGCTGGTCCAATTAAGGTGCCACAGGCAACCCCATGGGGAATGGGAAAAAAGCCGCCGAGAGGCGAAGCCAAACCGTGCACAATGCCCAACCCAGCATTGGCCAAGGCAATCCCAGACATCAGCGAGGCATAGGCCATGCCCCCCCGCACATGGGGATCGTCAGCGCCCGACCCACAGGCCGATAAGAAGTTAGCTTGGAAGGCGACTAAACCGCTCCAGGCGATCGCATCGGTTAGGGGCGTCGCCGTCGGCGATAGGTAAGGCTCCACTAGTTGGGTAAACGCATCCAGGCCACAGGCCGCAGTGACCCCAGGGGGACAACCGACGAGTAAGTTGCCATCGACAATAACCGCATCGGGCACCAGGTTTTCATGGCGAATAGACTTTTTGTAGCCAGCTTCGCCCACTTGGCTGATGACCGCATTTTTGGTCACCTCTCCCCCGGTGCCAGAGGTGGTTGGCACGGCAATGAATGGCAACTTAACGCCGCTGTGGGGCTGCCCCCGACCGACTCCTTCTAAATGGTCGAGGATGGAATTGCGGTGGGGCAGCATGGCGGAAATAGCCTTTCCCGCGTCTACCACGCTGCCGCCCCCAACCGCCACCACGATATCGACCCCTGAGTCCCGATGCTTCTGACATACCGCGTCAATTAACGCCGTGGTGGGCTCTCCCTGACAGGTGACGGTGCAATGGATCAATTCAGCCGTGTCAAAGAGCTGATAGATCTGGTCTAGCTGGCCGCTAACCTGCAGCGATCGCTGGCCGACCACGAGCAATACCTGATGCCCCTGGAGCTGTTTGATCACTGTGGGTAATTGAGCAATTTTGCCAGGGCCAAAGTAAATCGGCGGGACCTTGGCAAAGGTGAAGGAAGGAGGTGTAAACATGGAAAACCCTGAAATTGGGGGGCGCGTTTTCTCCGGTAAGCGTGACGGGCCGAAGGATGACCCCGTGCCCGGTTTAGCTGGTAGGCTCAATCACGGTGTAAGGCACCCCTTGGCGCGGCTGGGCCATCCAGTCTGCCACCGTTTCTCGCCAAGTTAGGTAATGCTCGGTCTCTTTATGGGCAGCGGCTCCGGCCTTAGTTTTGTAGGCCTCGTACAGTAAAAAATGGGTCGAATCTTGTGGATCTTGAAGAACGTCAAATCTCAGGTTCTCGGGCTCTTGAACTGAGTTTTTGTGGTTAATCCGAGTGGCTTCGATGAAATCTGCTACGTTCTCGGGCTTGACATACACATGCACACAGGTAACTTCCATTATCAAATTCTCCTGACGAAGGGTTTGAGGGTTCACAGTAATGAACAGTGAGAGGGAACCAGGGGTGTTGGCACAACCGAAATTTGAATCACTAAGCTGCTGTGATGCGTTCCTGAGGATGCCAGTCAGCTAGATGGAGAATGATGGCGACATTAAACGTCTCCTGTCTAACCGCCAAAACGTTGGGTCGATATCAACCGCGCCATTCAAGCGAGCATCGACGGGGGCCAGTACCCGACTGCTAATCTGGGCGATTGGTTCATTCTATTAGCCCTGGGGCGATCGCTAAAAGAACGTCCATAGCATTGCTAGTTGGCTTCAAGAAGCGGGCAAAGCCCCAACGGCACCGAGTGGCCGCCCGTAGAACCGAGATCTCCCCAGGTCCCCATGGTCTTTGTTAAGGTACCCCAGCGCGTTACGGGCATATCAATTTTGGTTTAAGTCATTTATGTTGAATAGCAGCGTCTATGCGACCAGAAATCTTCATGATGACCAGTCGCCATAGCCTCAATGCCGCAGACAGAAATCGACTGAAATTGCCCACTGTCGATTAATTCGCACCGCCGCCCAGATGCACGGGGTTATGATGGGGAGCCTAGCCCAAGGCTGACAGCCAAAATCTTTACATCATTGGTCAGCTAGGAATAATGTGAATAATTCTATTTCTGTCAAACAGTCAGGGCATTATAAAGACAACTATTAAATCGGCTTTTTTTGAGCTTAGAGCTAAGTGTGACTTCTCTAAATAATGTTGAGTCTGCGATCGTCCGAGCGCCTCTTATCGTTTCTCCAGAGGCGCCCGTAGGTCATGCCATAGCCCTGATGAGCGGTCTCCATGACCATTGCCTCACTACCCCTCAAACTGCATCAAATGATGTGCATTTAGGCGCCCGTTCCGGCTGTGTACTCGCGGTTGATCAGGGACAGGTGGTCGGCATCTTGACGGAGCGAGACGTGGTGCGGCTGAGCGTGCAATATGCCAGTCTTGAGGGATTACGGGTTGGCGATGTAATGACCCAACCGGTCGTTGCGATGCAGCAGTCAGCCCTGGGGGATGTTTTTGCCGCCTTGGGGCTACTGCAAGAGCACAAAATCCGCCATTTGCCTGTGCTGGATGATCACGGTCAGGTCATGGGCGTGGTCACCCAAGAGAGTCTGCGGGAGTTGGTGCGACCAATGGACCTCCTGCGCATCAGCCGGGTCGCGGACGTGATGACCACCGATGTGATGTGCATCGGTCCGGAGCAAACGATGGCAGCGGCGGCGGCCGTCATGGCAGAGGCTTGCATTAGCTGCGTGGTCGTTGCCAGCCATGACGCAGACGGCAGGCGGACGGCCGTGGGCATTTTGACCGAGCGGGATCTTGTCCAGTTTCAGGCGCTGGAGCTAGGCCTGCAGCAAAATCAGGTGCGGTCATTCATGAGCTCCCCCGTTTTTGCGGTGGCGGAGGCGGATAGCCTGCTGATGGTGCAAAATCTGATGCATCAGCGCAACATTCGGCGGGTGGTGGTCAACGGCGATCGCGGTGAGTTGTTGGGTATTGTCACCCAAACCAGCCTGCTCCAGGTGCTCAATCCCCTCGACTTGTACAACATGACGGAGGTTTTGACCCAAAAAGTTGCGACTTTAGAAGCGGAGAAAATTGCCCTGTTGGAAAGTCGCGCCGCCTCGCTGGAATCTGAGGTGCGATCGCGCACGGCTGAGCTCAAAGCCAGCGAACAGCGCTATCGCCAGGTCGTCGAGACGACATTAGAAGGCGTCTGGACCCTCGATAGCGAGCACCGAACCAGCTACGCCAATCCGCGCATGGCAGAAATCTTGGGCTACGAGGTCGAAGACATGCTGGGTAAAACCGTCTTTGAATTTATGAAGGCGGCTGATATCCCCATCGCCCAAGCCAAGCTATCCGAACGGCAAGCAGGCGTTAAAGAAGCCCATGAATTTCGCTTTCAGCGGCCAGATGGCACCTTGATTTGGACACAGATTGCGGCTAATCCCCTTTACAGCCCCGACGGTCAGCACACTGGGGCGCTGGCCATGGTGACAGACATCACCGAGCAAAAGCAAGCGGATGAAAAGCTACGTCAAAGCGAAGAACGCTACCGAATCTTGGTCAACACAGCGCCGGTGGGCATTTTCCACACGGATGCAGATGGCTGCTGTACGTACATCAATGAGCTCTGGTCAGAGATTGCCGGACTGACCCTTGAAGAGGCGCGGGGATACGGCTGGAGTGAGGCACTGCATCCGGAAGATCGCGATCGCATTGCTGCCGAGTGGTACGCCGCATCTCAAGAGCAGCGGCCTTTCAAGCTAGAGTATCGCTTTCAGCACGTCAAAACGGGCAAAGTAACTTGGGTCTATGGGCAATCCGTCGCGGCTGAACACGATCAAGACGGCAACGTCATCGCCTATGTCGGAGCCATCACCGATATTACCGCCGGAAAAGCTGCCGAGCTAGCCTTGCAACAGCGAGAAGCCCAAAGCCAGGCCATCTTAGCCGCGATCCCGGACTTGATGTTTCGGGTGAGTTGCAGCGGCACCTATCTGCAATACATTACCTTTAGCCCAGAAATTGATGCTTTAAACCACATCGATAGCCCTGTGGGCAAAACGATGCATGAGGTCTTGCCCGTTGCCGTTGCCGATCGCCATACCCAAGCGATCCAGAGGGCGATCGCAACCGGCGAACTGCAAATTTATGAACAGCAGATCTGGGTCAATAACCATCTGCAAGACGAAGAAGTCAGAATCATCCAGAGTGGAGAGGACGAAGTGCTCTTCATAATTCGGAATGTGAGCGAGCGCAAACGCATTGAGGCTGAGCGACAGGCAGCCGAGCAGCGGTTAAAGGAAAGTGAACGGCGCTTTCGTCGAGCGCTGCAGTTTGCCCCTTTCCCAATCATGATCCACGCCGAAGACGGCGAGATCTTACAAACTAATCAGGCTTGGGCGCAGCTGTCGGGGTATGACAGCCAAGACCTACCCACCGTGAAAGCTTGGCTGCAGCTCGCCTATGGGGAAAACGCGGAAGTCGTTTATCAAGATCGCATTGCCCAGCAGTATGAACTGTCAGCCGCCCAGGATGAGGGTGAGTTTGTGATCAAAACCCGGGATGGCCAGCAGCGGGTTTGGCACTTTAGCACAGCCCCGCTGGAAGAACTGTCCGACGGCCGTCAGGTGGCGATTTCTATGGCGATGGATGTCACCGATCGCCGCCAGGCCGAACGGGAACTGCGGGAAAGCGAAAATCGCTATCGCAGTATTTTTGACCAGGCGGCAGTGGGATTTATCAGTGCCGCTCCAGATGGCACTATTTTGCAGGCCAATCCGACCGCTTGCCAAATGTTTGGTTATTCGCCGGAGGCCATGCTGGCAAAGACGATCGCCGATCTGACTCACCCCGACGATCGCGATCGCATCCAGCCAGATCGAGAGAAGCTGTTTGCCGGCGATTGGCCTTCCTTTGTGCAAGAAATACGGTATCTGCGCCATGACGGCAGCAGCTTTTGGGCCAATGTGGACGTATCGCCAGTGCGAGATGGAGCGGGCAATGTCAGCTATGCCATGGCGGTAATCCAAGACATTAGCGATCGCAAACAAGCCGAAGAACAGCTACACAACTTAATTGAAGCGACGGCTGCCACCACGGGACGGGAATTTTTCCCCGCTTTGGTGGAGCACATTGCTAAAACCTTGGAAGTGCCCTACGTCTTTCTCACCGAACGCATCGGCAATCAGCTCCAGGTGTTAGACATTTGGTCAGATGAGGCTCTGCAATCCTTGTTTAGCTATGCGGTGGAGGGCACGCCCTGCGAACTATCGCTGCAGTCTGGGGGGTATTTTTGCCCTGATCGCGTCCAGGAAAAATTTCCGACGGATGTTCATCTACAAATGCTCCAGGCGGAAAGTTATCTCGGCGTGGCGCTGAAAAACCGACAGGGAGAAGCGATCGGTAACTTGTGTATTGTCGAGCGCGGCCAGATTAAGAATAGTGCCTGGGCCGAAAAGCTACTCACGGTCTTTGCTGCCCGGGCCGCTAGCGAACTAGAGCGCCAACAGGCAATTCTTCAGCTAGAACAGCTCAATATTGAGCTGGAATACCGCGTTGCCCAGCGCACTGCCGAGCTGCAACAGCAAGAGGAACGGCTGCAGGACTTTCTCGATAACGCCAATGATCTCATCCAAATCGTGCAGCTAGAGGATGCGCGCTTTGAGTATGTCAATCAATCTTGGCAAAAAGCCCTGGGTTACTCCGCAGCCGAACTGGTTGACCTTAGTCTGTTTGACGTTTTAGCCCCAGAATGCCAGCCCCACTGTCAAGCCGCGCTGCGTCAGATGCAAGCGGGTGAGTTACAAACGATTCCTCGTATTGAGCTCACCTTTATCACTAAAGCTGGGGAGCCAGTCATCGTCGAGGGGAGCATTAACTGCCGCATAGAGGCCGGCAAACCGACTTCATCCCGAGCCATTTTTCGAGACGAAACTGAGCGCAAGCGGGCAGAAAGAGAGCTTCAGGCGAGTCAGCGGTTTATTCAGCAGATTGCTGACGCCTCTCCCAATGTGCTTTATCTCCATGACTTGGTCACTAATCAAAATCTCTACTGCAACCGGGAACTTTCCCAGGTGTTGGGCTATTCGGCCGGTACAGTTCAGGCGATGGGGCACAGCTTTGTGGAACAGCTAATGCATCCTGACGACCAGCCCAAGTTTCAAGCTCACACGGCGCAACTCAAGGCACTGACCGAAGGCGAAGTCCTGGAGTTTGAATACCGGATGCGGCGCACCGACGGGACCTGGCGCTGGTTTTACAGTCGCGATGCAGCTTTTACCTATGATGCCGATGGTCAGGTCAGACAAATCATCGGTACCGCCCAAGATATTAGCGATCGCAAACAGGCTGAGGCCAGCTTACAGCTAGCCAATGCCGAGCTGCAGCGGGCGACCCGCCTCAAAGACGAGTTCTTGGCCAACATGAGTCATGAGCTGAGAACGCCTCTAAACGCCATTTTGGGGATGACCGAATCGCTCAAAGAAGAGCTGCTGGGATCGCTCAATCCCAAGCAAGGCAAGGCGGTGAATACGATTCAACAGAGCGGGTCTCACTTGCTGGAGCTGATCAACGACATTTTAGATATTGCTAAAATCAGCTCCGGCGAGGTCAAGATAGACAAAGCCGCCACCAACATCGACTACATTTGCGAGTCGAGTGAGGTTTTCATTAAGCAGCAGGCACTGAAGAAAAATATTCAAGTGATCGTCAGTATTGAGCCGCAGTTGCACATGCTGATGCTCGACGAGCGCCGCATTCGCCAGGCTCTCATCAATCTATTGAACAATGCCGTTAAGTTCACCCCGGAGGGCGGCAAAATCACGCTCACCGTCCAATGGGAGACCGCTGACACCCAGACGGGCGATCGCTACATTGCCGTCTCCGTCGCAGACACGGGCATCGGCATCGGCCCCGAGGATCTGCCCAAACTGTTTCAACCGTTTGTGCAAGTCGATAGCTCGCTCAACCGACAATACAGCGGCACTGGGCTAGGCCTGTCGCTGGTGAAGCAGCTGGTGGAACTCCACGGTGGCTATGTGGATGTGACCAGCCAACTGGAGCAGGGCAGCTGTTTTACTCTCTATTTGCCCATTGCGGAACTGGACCACCCGCCGGACGATGCGGGCGTCGAGGGTCCTGGTTTATCTCAACCAGCTGACGCCCCCCATGACGATTCTCAGCCGAGTCAGTCTCCCCCGCTCCCCGCCGAGCAGCTCATTTTGTTAGTCGAAGATAATCCGGCCAATGTATTGACAACATCTAGCTATTTAGAAGCGTTTGGCTACCAAATTGCGGTGGCGAAAGATGGCTTTGAAGGGGTGGAAAAAGCACAGTTGCTGCACCCAGATTTGATTTTGATGGACATTCAAATGCCGGGAATGGACGGCATCACAGCTATCCAAAAGATACGAGAAACGGCTACATTGGCCCACATTCCCATTGTGGCGCTCACGGCACTGGCGATGCAAAAAGACCACGATCGCTGTTTGGCCGCCGGGGCCACTGAGTACATCAGCAAGCCGGTAAAGCTGCGGGACCTGCGCACCCTAGTTCAGCGTTTGTTGGCGACCCCAGTGGGCAACATAGGTAAAGACCTTTAGGTCAGTTATGCTTAGCAGTCAGCCGCAGGACGCTGTAAATTTTATTGTTTGAATTTGTCTATATCTTGTGAGCGATAGGCCCCATGGCCAAAATGTAGATACAGACTGGCCCAGTCTGTAATTAATAGGAATCGCTGGACGATATGGTGCCGCAAAGCTTAGCTGCCGCGATTAATCACAATCCGATTGTGGTTGCTCCAAAAACCTCGGTTAAACCCGCGATCGCGCACTGGCTGTCAGGGGCCAATGCCGCCTCTGAAAATGGCCGCGCCGTCGCCAATGGCAGCTCTCCAGGTGTAGCAGGATTCGGGGCTGTAGTCGTTGCTGAGTCGGGAGTCGTCGGGATTGTCACCCAGCGATCGCTGCTGCCACTGCTGCTGTCGCCGACTGACCTAGAGGATTGTTTGGTCGAGACGGTGATGGTGCCGCCCCCGCAAATCGTACGGCTGACGGCATTACCCACCATTGCGAGTCTGCTTGAAAGCAGCCAGACCCATGCAGACTGGCTCGTGCCGGTGGTGGATGATCACAATCAGCTCGTGGGTACGTTGACCCGAGCCAGTCTGTTGGCCATATGGGCCAGTCAGCCTACAGAAACAATGCCCCTAGACCAGCCCGACGAGGAATGCTCAATGGAGACGTTCCTTGCCTCTCCGGCCCCACTGGCGCCGCAGCCGGTTCTACCAGACTTGATTTTTCGCGTCAACCGCGCTGGGGATTACCTAGAGTTCATTACGGTGCCTGATGGGATCTCGCTCAATCAACCGGACACCTGCGTTGGCCATCACTTTTCTACCCTGGTGCCGTCTGAGTTCGCTAGCCAGCGCATGACTCATCTGGCAACGGCTCTAGATACCGGGACAACCGTCACCTACGAACAAACGATTGACATTCATGGCAAATCTCGGTGTCAAGAAATCCGGATTGCCCCCTGTAACCAAAATGAAGCCCTGGTAATTGTGCGGGATGTCAGCGATCGCCAGCATCCAGAGACGATCCGGCCGGTAGGTGAGCAGCAATATGCGGATTTGCTCACAGTGGCTCCGGTGGGCATTTTTCGGGCGGATGTCAGCGGCAACTGTATCTTTACCAATGCAGGCTGGAGCAAGATCACCGGGTTGACCGATACAGATGCTTTGGGCGACGCTTGGCAACAGGCAGTGCATCCCGACGATCGCGACTGGCTAGTCGCTGAGTGGCGTCAGGTAGTGGAGCAACAGCGGTCTACCACGGTTGAATATCGGCTCCAACAAACCGACGATAGCATTCGCTGGATCTATGTTCAGGTAGAGCCAGAATTTAGCTGTGATGGTGCCTGCATCGGCTTTGTTGGAGCCGTTACGGACATCACCGATCGCAAACGAGCCGATTTGATTATCCGCGAGCGGGAGCAGCAATATGCCAACTTGGTCTCCGTGTCGCCAGTGGGTATCTTTCGCACTGATGAGCGGGGGTATTGCACCTTTGCCAGCGACAAATGGTGTGAAATTGCGGGCTATCCCCTGACAGAGGTGCTGGGGCCCGGTTGGGAAAAGGCGCTGCACCCAGAAGACCATGACCGCGTGATTGCTGAGTGGTATCAAGCCGTTGCAGAAAACCGCCTCTTCCAAGCTGAATGCCGCTTTCTCAAACCAACGGGGCAAGTCACCTGGATTGTCTGTCAAGCGGTCGCTGAACGTGGCCTCGATGGACAGGTCCAAGGGTATGTTGGCACCATCACCGACATTAGCGATCGCCATGTGTCAGAACAAGCCTTGCAAGCTTCTGAGCACCGCTTTCAACTGATTGCCAATACCATCGACGCCGTATTTTGGATTGATGACATTAAGACCAATCGGCCCATTTACACCAGCCCTAATTTTGAAGCGGTTTGGGGCCTTCCCGTTGATCAGATTGAAGACGGGTTTGACTGTTTGCTAGCGCGCATTCATCCCGACGATCGCGATCGGGTAGCGAAATATCTCATCGATGAGCAATATACCTTTACATCAGATGAAACGATTGTCATCGAGTTTCGCATCCAGACTGACACGGGGGAGATTCGCTGGCTGACAGAGCGGTTTTATCCCATCATGAACGATGAGGGCGAAGCTGTGCAGCTGATTGGGCTGACGCAAGATGTCACCGCCACTAAACAGGCAACCATCGCCTTGACCATAAAAGAGGCGGAAAATCAGGCCATTTTGGCGGCCATTCCTGATTTGGTAGTGCGGGCTAACCGTGACGGCACTTATTTAGCTAATTACGGTAACTATCAAGACTTTGATGTTGTACCAGAGGATGAGGAGATTCGAGGGCGCTCGATTGTTGATTATCTGCCCCAAGCGGTGGCCGAACGGCAGCTACTAGCCATTCAGCAGGCGCTAGATACTGGTGAACCGCAGACATTTGAACAGCGGCTATGTGTGGACGATAGCTGCCATTACGAAGAATTTAAAGCGGTCAAGCTCACCGATGACGAGGCGCTTTATGTTGTGCGCAATATTAGCGATCGCAAGCGAGCTGAAATCCGCCTGGCTCAGCAAAATCAGCTGCTGGAACGGATCGCTGCCAACGAGCCATTAGCGGACATCTTTACGGCGATCATTCTGACGGCAGAAGCAGATCTCAAGGGTGGACTGGGTTCTATTTTGCAGCTCGACGGGCAAAACCGCTTAGTGCATGGAGCCGCGCCTCACTTGCCAGCAGGATATCTGCAAGCTGTTGATGGTGTCACTATCGGTGAGGGAGTCGGCACCTGCGGCACCGCGGCCTATCGCCAAGCAACGGTCTGCTCGGTAGATATTGCCCGCGATCCACTCTGGCAAAACTTTAAGGCGATCGCGCTAGAACATGATCTCCAGGCTTGCTGGTCGGTGCCCGTCATCAGCAGCCAAGGCGCTGTCCTCGGCACGTTTGGCATTTACTACAACACGCCCAAAAATCCCACTGATGAAGAATTAGAGGCCATCTCACAACTGGCCAAAGTCACCGCGATCGCGATCGAGCGCGATCGGACGGCCAAGGCCCTACGGGCCAGCGAGGCCCGCTGGCAGTTTGCCCTAGAGGGCACTCAACAGGGCGTTTGGGATTGGCATGTGCCCACGGGCGAGGTCTTTTATTCCCAACAGTGGAAAGGGATGCTGGGCTACGAAGCGGCGGAAATCGGGAATACATTTGACGAGTGGGAATCCCGCGTCCATCCCCATGATTTGGCCCAGTGCTACGTCGAGCTGGAGCAGCATATTGCCGGCAAGATCCCCGTCTATCTCCAGGAACACCGAGTCCGTCGCAAAGACAACACCTACGCATGGATCTTGACCCGGGGCAAAGTGGTGGAATGGACAGCCGACCGGCAGCCCCAGCGGATTCTCGGTATTCACACCGATATCACCGCCCGCAAACAGGCCGAACTCCAACTGCGCCAGCAGGATGCCCAACATCGGGCGATTCTCAGCGCCATTCCCGATTTGATGTTTCGCGTCAATGCCGATGGCATTTACCGAGGATTTGTCAAACTCGACGAGGCCTTTGCCCTTGTGACCTCCGAGGACGCGATTCTCAATCGATCGCTGGAGGAGGTCTTGCCGTCAGACGTGGCTAAGCGACAGCGTCGGGCTCTACAACGGGCCTTAGCCACGGGGAACATGCAAACCTATGAGCAGCGTTTAAAGGTGGACGATCGCTGGCAAGACGAAGAGGTCCGGGTCATTCAGTGCGGCGACGATGAAGCCCTATTTATGATTCGGGAGATTACCGATCGCAAGCAAGCCGAGCGTGATTTGCGACTCGCCGAAGCTCGCCTACGCAAAGCCCAAGCCCTGGCCAACATAGGTAATTGGGAGGTCGATCACCACCGTCATGTCGTATTTTGGTCAGAACAGGTTTATCACATCCTCGAGTTGCCCACTGACCAAGTGGTCTCCTGTGAACTCTTTTTGTCGCGGGCCCATCCCGACGATCGCGACACGGTTCATCAAACCTATTTACACCATCTCGACAGCAAAACTCCCTATGACCTGATCTATCGCCTCCAGATGGCTGATGGTCGCATCAAGCACATTCACGAACATTGTGAAACGGACTTCACCACAGATGGTCGGCCCCTGATCTCCCGCGGCTCTATCCAAGACATTACTCGCCTGCAAGAGGCCGAGCTTGAAAAAGGCCGGCTGCATAATGCGCTGCAGCATGTGGTACAAGGCACAGCGGCACTCACCGGAGAACAGTTCTTTGCGGCGTTTGCCCGCCACATTGCCGAGGCACTGCAAATCCACCATGTGGCCATTTGTCGAGTCACTGACCACGGGTTCGAAAATATGATCTTTTGGTCTGAGGGCGAGCTGCATCCATCTGCAAGATCCTTTTCCTTTGATGCGGTACTGCCCTGCACCCAGGCGCTGGAAATGGGGGAATATCTGCACCTGAACGATTTGCACCTGGCCTATCCGAACTACGATTTGATCGCGGGTAAGCACGTCGAGAGCTACATCGGCTTGGGGCTACACGACACTGCGGGCAAGGCCATCGGTGTGTTGGCCATTTTGCACGATCGCCCCATTCCCCATGTCGAAGGCACTCACCTATTGCTCAAGATTTTTGCCGCCCGGGCGGGGGCAGAGCTCGAACGCCAGCAGCACTATGAATCGCTGCAACACTTAAATGCTGAGTTGGAATCGCGGGTCGAAGCGCGATCGCGGCAACTTGCCGACCAAAAAGCACAGCTCGCGGACTTTTTAGACCACGCGAATGACCTGATTCATAGCCATAGCTTACCCGAGGGCCGATTTGCCTATGTCAACCGGGCTTGGGAAAGGACATTGGGCTATCCTGCGGATGAAGCTCAGGCACTGACCATCTACGATGTTTTGCACCCTGGCTGTCGCGATCGCTATGAGCAACTGTGTGAACAAATGGCTGCTGGTCAGCGATCAGCCATTGATCAGTTCGAGCTCGTTCTACTGACCCGCTCTGGTCAACCCATCAATATCGAATGCAACATCAACTGTCAGATAGTCAACGGTCAGCCCGTTTCGATCCGCTCCATTGGCCGCGACATTACCGAGCGCAAACGCACCGCCGCAGAGCGCGATCGCCTTTTGACCTTACTGGAGTCCAGCAATAACGAAATTTACATTTTCAACGCCCACAGCCTGAAATTTGTATTTGCCAATCACGGCGCAGTCCAAAACTTGCAGTACAACCTCGAGACCATCAAGCAAAAGACCCCAGTTGACCTCAAGCCTAACTTTACTGAGGCATCATTTCGGTCATTAATTGCGCCGTTGCTGGCTGGAGAGGTCGCCAACCTCTTGTTTGAAGCTCAACACCGGCGTGCCGATGGCTCTTTTTATCCCGTGGAGATCAATCTTCAAGCCCACTCCTATCTGGGGGAAACGTTTTGTCTGGCAGTGGTTTCCGATATTAGTGA
Organism: Leptolyngbyaceae cyanobacterium; assembly: GCA_050331235.1. GTDB lineage: Bacteria > Cyanobacteriota > Cyanobacteriia > Phormidesmidales > Phormidesmidaceae > Halomicronema. The sequence continues at coordinate 8,183 of JBHJHA010000088.1, read as the reverse complement.
ACGGCTCGCCACCCAACAGGAAAATCAACGCCTTCGAGAACGTTTAGAGTTCCTTCTGTCGGAGAGTCCGGCAGTGATTTTTACCTGTCATCCCGATAGCGACTATGGTGCCACCTTCATTGGTGAAAATATTCGCAACCTCGTGGGATATACCGACACTGAGTTTTTGGCTCAGTCTAGTTTATGGAGGGATAACCTACATCCAGACGATGTTCCACCGGTTTTGGCCCGGCTAGAGCAGGCCCATGTCAACCACGAGTATCGGTTTCGCCATAAGGCTGGCCACTACGTCTGGCTGAGAGCCGAGCTCCAGCAAATACACGATGCCGACGGCAATCTGATTGAGTACATTGGCTATCTTGCCGACATCACCGAAATCAAGCAGGCCGAAGAAGACCTGCGCGATCGCGAACGGTTATTAGAGCTGTTCTTTACCCAGTCGCAAGATGGTTTCTTCTTTATGATGCTCGATACTCCCATTTGCTGGGATAGCACCGTCGACAAAAATGCGATCCTCGAGCACGCTTTTCATCATCAGCGCATTACTAAGGTCAATCAGGCATTCCTCAATCAGTATGGGGCTGCCAATACTGACTTTATCGGCCAGACCCCTGCTGATCTGTACAGTGAAGCGCCCCTGACTGGCAAGCTGCTTTGGCGACAGCTCTATGACAACGGCCGGCTTCACCTCAATGCCCAAGAGCAAAAGCTGGATGGCACCTCAATTTGGGTAGAGGGTGACTACATCTGTCTTTATGATCAGGCTGGACGTATCACGGGGCATTTCGGCATTCAGCGGGACATGTCGGGATTTTATGAGGTCGTCGCCAACCTCGAGGCCAGCGAAGCCAAATATCAACGCCTCGTTGATGATATTGGCGACAAGTTTGTGGTCTTTAGCTACTCCAGTAGCGATCGCCAAATCACCTATCTCAGCAGTGGTGTGAATACCGTATTTGGTTTGCCTCGAGAACATATTCTCGGAAATAGTTGGCTAGAAACGATTTGCTGGCTTCCTCACTCGGCTGCTTTGCTCGAAGTCTATGACCAGAGACTTCAGCAGGGAGTCGATGATTCTCAACAGTTTGAGGCGGAGTTTCGCCATCCGGATGGGGGGCAGCGGGTTATCCTCATTGTCCAACATCCTGTCTTTGACGAGACCGAACAGTTAATCGCCATTGAAGGAGTCGTCGAAGACGTCACCGAACAAAAGCAAGCAGAGCGGGAGCTCAAGCGCAGCCAGCGGTTTATTACCAGCGTGGCCCAAGCGTCACCCAACATTCTTTATCTGTTTGACTTAGCGCTACGACGCAATATTTACACTAATCGCGACATTGCCATCGTGCTCGGCTATGCTCCGACTGAGCTTGAAGGCATTGGCGACCGGTTTTTGATCTCTAAAATGCACCCGGACGATCTTCATCGGTATCGCCAACACTATCGGCAGTTTGCCCATTTAGCCGACGGCGAAATTATTGAATGCGAGTATCGTTTACAGCATGCTGATGGCTCTTGGCGCTGGCTGATTAGCCGTGATGCCGTGTTTAAGCGGAATGCCAATGGCGAGGTCCAACAAATTATCGGCACGGCTCAAGATATCAGCGATCGCAAACTGGCCGAATCACAGCTGTATCGCACTAATCAGGAATTAGAGCGGGCGACGCGTCTCAAGGATGAATTTTTGGCGAGTATGAGCCACGAGCTCCGGACGCCGTTAAACGCCATTCTCGGGATGACGGAGTCTCTCAAAGAACAAATCTTTGGCACCGTCAGCGATCGCCAGCAAAAAGCGCTCAACACGATAGAAAATAGCGGCACCCATCTCCTCGAGCTCATCAACGACATTCTCGACGTGGCCAAAATTGAAGCTGGCCAGTTGGAGATCGAGCCGTCTCCAGTGCCGGTAGATACCCTGTGTTCCTCCAGCCTATTGTTTATCAAGCACCAGGCACTGCAAAAAAGTATTCACTTATCCTCCACAATTCCTCAACAAATCCCAGATCTATTAGTCGATGAAAGAAGAGTCCGACAAATCTTGATCAACCTGTTGAGTAATGCGGTGAAATTTACCCCAGAGCGGGGCCAGATTGTTTTACAAGTGCAGCGCAATCCCAACTATGCTACCGACCATCACGCTCACTATTTAGACATTTCGATCAGTGACACCGGCATCGGCATTGCCCGCAAAAACCTTGACAAACTGTTTCAACCCTTCGTCCAGATTGACAGCGCTCTCAATCGACAGTATGCCGGTACAGGGTTAGGATTAGCGCTGGTCAAACGCATTGCAGAATTACACGGTGGGCAGGTCACGGTCCAAAGCGAAGAAGGCATTGGCAGCTGCTTTACCGTGACCTTGCCCTGTGCTGAAAAACAATTTCCGGTTTGCCGAGACATCCACTCACAGCATACTGTCAGTATCGCAGCTGAATGCTCAACGGCAGCCTCGCCGCTACTCTTACTGGCGGAAGATAACGAAGCTAATGTGCTCACCCTCTCTAGCTATCTGGAAGCGAAAGGCTATCGGCTGCAGGTTGCCAGAACCGGACATGAAGTCATCTCAATGGTCGATAACGGTGAGTCCCCTGACCTGATTTTGATGGATATTCAGATGCCTGGCATAGATGGCATCACAGCCACACAGCACATCCGACAAGTTTTGCAGAAGGATATTCCGATTATTGCCCAGACGGCACTAGCCATGGAAGGCGATCGCGATCGCTGCCTCGCCGCCGGCGCTGATGAGTACATCACTAAACCGATAAAATTTCGAGAATTGTCAAACTTGATTGCTGATCTGCTACAAAAAAATCAGTAGACGCCCGCTTTGACTCAACTTCGCCCTGATTTTTTGGGCACCCTTTATTCTATAAGGATGGCACCGGAGAGCTTCATCATCAAAGTTGCGATAGTGCTCTACTCAGAGGAATAGCATGAAACAGCCGTTTATACTGGTCGTCGACGACGAGCCTAACAACTTTGATGTTATTGAATCTCTGCTTAGTCATACTGATTATCAAATGCATTACTTATCGAGTGGCGAAGAAGCCATTCGTCTCCTCGATATTTTTCAACCAGATCTGATTCTCCTGGACGTGATGATGCCGGGCTTAGATGGCATTGAAACCTGTAAGCGCATCAAAGCCATGCCGATAGGAGTCTCGCTACCGGTAATTATTGTCACCGCTTTAGACCGCAAAGAGGATCTATCCCGATGTCTGACTGCTGGGGCCGATGACTTTATTCATAAACCGGTACATCGATTTGAGTTAGATGCGCGAGTCCGATCTATGTTGCGGATTCGACACCAATACCTTCAGCTCGACACTTTCAACACCCAACTTGAACAACAAGTGCAGGAGCGCACTTCAGAACTCAAAAAATTAATTTACCAAGATCAGCTGACTGCTTTACCAAGTCGGACAGCACTTCTAGAAAAAGTCCAAAACATCCAGCGGGAGGGCAAGACTTCTCACTCCCTAATCTATATTGATTGCGATCATTTCAGCCTGGTCAATGGTTCTTTTGGTCACAACTTGGGCAATGGGTTGATTAAGGCGATCGCCGAGCGATTGGTGCGCAAAGTCACTGCCGATGGCCTACTCGCTAGGATCGGCGAAGACGAATTTTGCTTTCTATTGACCAATACCGAAAATAGAGCTGATATTGAAACCTTTATCACTGAAGTTCAGAATTGCTTCAAACCGCCTTTTCTCGTTGATGGTTGTGAAATTTATATTTCTGCTTGTGTCGGCGTGTCCGTTAATCAAAAGCTGGAAAGCTCCCCTGAAGCACTTCTACAAAATGCTGATACCGCTATGTATCAGGCCAAGCAAAAAGGTAAAGGCTCTTTCCAGTTCTTTGAGTCAAAAATGCGAGAGAAAATGCTCAACCGCATTACACTGGAAAACGACTTACAAAGGGCCTTAGAAAAGCAAGAGTTTTTCCTGCACTATCAACCAATTTTTGATATTCAAAATCAAACCCTACGAGGATTTGAAGCCCTGGTAAGATGGCAACATCCCCTCCGCGGTTTCGTCTCCCCCGGAGAATTCATCCCCTCAATGGAAACCACCGGACTCATTATTCCAGTGGGTATTTATGTCCTCAGGCAGGCCTGTAAGCAACTGCACGCTTGGCAGCAAGCCGGCTATCCTGACTTGATGATGAGCGTTAATCTTTCCGTTAGACAGTATTCCTCACCAACACTGCTTCGAGATATCAACCAAGTCATTGCTGAAACGAAGGTCAACCCGGCGAAACTCAATTTAGAAATTACTGAAAGTGCGATTATGCAGAACCCTCAAGTAGCGCTGTCGGTAACTGATCAACTACAGGCTCAGAAAATCAATATCAGCATTGATGACTTTGGTACTGGCTATTCTTCCCTCGGATATCTACATCGCTTCCCAGTGAACTCTATTAAGGTTGACCGCTCATTTATCAACGAAGTCGGCAAGGAAAACCGAGTTTCAAATGTCGTGAAAACCATATTCTTTCTGAGTCAGCAGCTAAACATTCCCCTGATTGCCGAAGGTATTGAAACCAAAGAACAGCTCAGTTATTTAGAAGACATGGGGTGTGAATACGGTCAAGGGTATTTATTCTCGAAACCGCTCTCAGCTGCAGCTGTCGAGGCTGACATATTGCCGAAATCAGCGTATCAAGTCTAGAGCATATCATCAGTCGAGCTCAATCCAAGCGCAATATGAAAATCAATTGATGAAGTCGACAAGCTATTGGCTTGCAGGCGCGCCAGCATTGAAACTGTCATCGATCAGCTCAGGAATGTTTCGCAGATCAAACATTTCCGTCATCGCAGACCGACTCACTTTATCGTCAATGTGATCTGTGATCTGTGGGCTGATTGCTTATCGCTATCAACCGAAGAAGCTAGCGCTGCAGTTAGAGTAGGCTTTGCTTTCTATCGCTCAATCCTAACTGACGTTTTCTTAGTTTCCATTTCAAGTATTTTGGTCAAGTTGATAGCCATATAAGCAAACTATCAACTTGACCCAGCAACCGAATGCGCCTCTTTTATCAAAATGCGTAGAAGACGATGGTGGGATCTGTTATCCAGAAAAAGATCCACTCACTGTTGATGCCATCATCAATGGCGATCGCGTTGAGCTATTACAAATGCTCAGGCGGATTCATCCCGACGCTTTGGAGGAAGTTATTGCGGCCCTTCCAATTAACCAGCGTAATTTACTCCGGCGAGTTCTTTCGCAGCCTCAAACATAGGTGCGAAATTTGCTAACCAGTTCGGCAGGTGACACATTGTTGCTTCCATCTCTCAATGCCGAACTGGGTTAGCGTGTAGGCGATCGCAACGCCTTTCTCCATAATTGGTGCAGAACCGATACTCTACTGATCTCCCATCCGATGCGACCAAACTCGGGTAGGTAAACCCCAAATATAGATAAAGCCTTCAGCTGCCCGATGATCAAACGAGTCATCAGCCCCATAGGTCGCTAGGGCCTCGCTGTAGAGGGCATTGTCTGACTGGCGGCCCACAATCTGGGCATTGCCTTTGTACAGCTTGATGCGGACCACACCAGAGACATACTCCTGCGTTTGATTGATAAAGGCATCTAGGGCGAGTTTGAGCGGGCTAAACCACAAACCGTTATACACTAGCTGGCTATAGGTTTCCTCAACGTTGCGTTTGTATTGGGTCACATCCGCCGTCAGGGTGAGACTTTCCAAATCGCGGTGGGCCGCAATCAGCAACAGCAGGGCAGGGGCTTCATAGATTTCCCGTGATTTGATGCCGACCAGGCGGTTTTCGACCATATCGATGCGACCAAATCCGTGGTTGCCCGCGATCGCGTTGAGTTCGCCAACTAACTGCGTGATCGGTCGCTCTTTACCGTTGAGACTTATCGGCTCACCATTGTTGAAGCCGATTTCCACATACTCGGGCTCGTCTGGGGTTTCGGCGATTCCCTTCGTCATAGCAAAGATATCGGGCAGGGGCTCTGTCCAAGGATTTTCTAAGGGACCCGCCTCGATGCTGCGCCCCAATAGGTTGTAGTCGATGCTGTAGGGAGAAGACTTTTTGACCGGGAAGCTAAGGCCAAACTTTTCGCCATAGGCGATCGCTTCTTCTCGGCTCATGCCCCACTCTCGAGCCGGGGCCAGCACCTTGAGATTTGGGTTGAGAGCGCCAATAGCCACGTCAAAGCGCACCTGATCATTCCCCTTACCCGTGCAACCGTGGGCAACGGCATCGGCATCACACTGATCCGCCGCGTCAACTAGCAGCTTGGCAATCAGCGGACGAGCCAGCGCTGTTGAGAGCGGATACCGATTTTCGTAAAGTGCATTGGCTTTGATAGAAGGAACGGCATAGCGCTTTGCCAAAGCTTCTTTAGCATCAACGACCAAAGACTCTGAAGCGCCTGCCTTCAGTGCTTTTTGTCGAATTGGCTCTAAGTCTTCGCCCTGCCCTAAGTCGGCTGCTAAGGTAATGACTTCTTTAACGCCAAATTCATTTTTCAGGTAGGGGATACACACCGTTGTATCGACGCCACCGGAGTATGCCAGTACGACTCTCTCTGCTCGACCCATTGCACATTACCTAGTGAACTCACAAGCTCTTTATTTTTACAGACAAAGGGGCATTTGACTGTATTTGGCACACAGTTTTTTGGGACAACCGCGGCACTGCCCCTGCCCTGACATGAGCGATTGAGTCGATTTGGGTCAGTAACAGAAAAAAAGTCCTATGACCGAAGCCATAGGACCTTGGAATCAGGGTGCATCTACCATTCCAATAACCAGGTGAAATAGCCCAGTAACCGGAAGATTGAAGAGAGTTCATGGATGCTTTATATTTCCAAGAAAAATTGAAGCTTTGATGACATTGCGCTCTTCAATGACTTTAGGCAGAGGAACGCTTTTGAAGGACAGAATTGGGTACACCTCGAAACTAAGACAGTCCTTGAGAGGCAAGGATATCTAGCAATTGACCGTGGCGCAGACTATCGAAGAAAGAAGCGATCGCTGACAAGCCGATCCACCCATCCTCATTCCCACGCAGCCTTTGCTATATCTCTGAGTGCGTTCATTCGAGCTTTGATCTGGACCGGCACTCTGGTAGAGACACGGCTTCCACCATGAATTGACGAACGCACAAAAAATGATTCAGTTTCTCAATGGCCTTACAAAAATATCTCGTTGTCTTAGCCTGGCTCAAGCGCAGCGTCGGATAATATCGCTGCGCTTGAGTTTCCGATGACTTTGTTCAACTGGAGGATGGACTGACTTTGAGACCTAAGGCTGAACTGACTCGCCTAGGACTTCTGAAATAGCGCAGGGTTAGCTGCTGTGGCCATCAGTGACAGCGCGCTCCAGTGGCTCCGCTATCAATTCGGCAACTTGTGCGAAAAACGCTTTGGCCACCTCTAGGTCGCGAGGTTCACTGAGCCTGACATCAAGCAGATTGCCATATTCATCAATGCCTCGACAGAGGAGCACCATCTTCCCTGAATTCTGACGTTGGTTTCGTCCACGTACCAGATGCGACCAAAGGTATGCTGAGGCTAGTAGCGGATGTGCTCTGCAAATTCTGGGGCAAAGCGCCCGCTCCATTTCGGGCGTCTTCAAAATGACAATGGGGGTACGGCATGACGGCAGTTACGATATAGCGCTTACGGCCTTGAACTTTCTTGCTGCCGTCACCCCCGTAGATCGCCCTCGTTTTTCCGTCGTTTTGACGAATTGCGAGTCAGCTACTGCAACGCTTGAGTCTTCCTCTCGACCCCTTTTCTAATGCAACTCGTCGTGAATGGCCTGCCAAATCCCATTACGCTGCCACTGATATTTGTAGACGGTTTGATGGGACGAAAAGTCATGGGGCAGCATCGCTCACCGACAGCCGCCGCTGCGTTGTCCAAAGAAGGGTCGTGCTTTTCAGTAAAGGACAGAGGCAATAGCAGGAAGTAATGAACGTCCAGATGACACCGATATGATTCTCTACTTTCTTGGAAAACGACAGCGTCTTTCTCACTAGCCGCGATATCCGCTGCCAAGTCGTGTGTTAACCCACTCTCTTTGCCGATAGCGAAGTGACGCTTGCGAGGCATGACCGTTTCGTCGGCCTCCCAGTACTCCGTGTTGACCTTGGCATATTGTCGGTAGACCGCCGGTAGCGATTGCCATGGCTGCCGGGTTGGATG
>JBHJHA010000087.1:0-26695 GCA_050331235.1 Leptolyngbyaceae cyanobacterium | reverse complement strand
GTATTCTCTATAAAAGTCAATTTGAATCTGGTCCGCTGTTCGCTGTAATCCAATATCATAAATGCTATGTCCCTCGCTCTCAATCTCGTACATCATGGCGTGAATCTCGTTGCTGGCAATGACGTCATGGAAGTTGCGGGCCATGTCGACCTGTAGAAAGTCGTTGGAGCCATGAAAGATCATGGTGGCTGTGGTGATGTTGTTGGCGCTGTAAAGCGGTGAGATTTGACGATAGTGCTCGGGAGCTTCCATCGGCGTTCGTCCCGTGAGATAAGACAGTAGGGAGGAATACCCTAGCTGCCATTCGGTAAAGGCGTCGAGCAGGGCGCACTGAGGATTAGCAGCGGCAAATACGCCGGGAAACTGCGCGATCGCTTGGGCGGTGTAATAGCCCCCATAGGAACAGCCAGTCACCCCCAGCTGATCAGGCCGTGCCCAGCCAGCCTCAGCGAGCTGAGCGGCAATGTCAATGCCTTCGCCAATGTCGACCGCTCCAAAATTGTCGCCCTCAGCCTGGAGTTGATAAAACTCGGAGCCAAAACCTTCGCGGCCAGCCAATGGCACTGACAACACAGGAATCCCAAAATTTGGCAGTAGGTTGAAGGGCATTTCGACTTCGACGGCGAACTCGTTGATCATCGAAAAGCCGGGTCCCCCTTGTTGCCAAAACACCATTGGAGTTTCTGTCGGAGGAAACGGGAGACCTGCCGGCTGCACCAAAAATCCTTCTCGCACCCCACTACGAGTATCGAAGCTAACCGGATTGACCTGAACGTTGTTGACGGTAGCGACCTCTGCGTTTAGCTCGGTAATCTGTACCGGCGACTCGCTACCGTCCAGGGGCATAGAAAAGATCTCGGGGGGTTGGGTAATGGCTGAAAACGCAAAAATGAGCGTATCGCCAGTGTTGGAGATTTGCCAGGACTGAGGATCGACGCTGCCGTCGGGGAGTGGCAATCGAGTGAGTGCCCCTGTGGTCAGCTCATAGGTAAAGAAATGGCGATTGGTCTCTACGGTACTGCTGAAGAGCAACGTGTTGCTATCGATAAAACTGCCTTCGTTTTCGAGGGGGCCTGCTAATGTGGCATCGCTGATCGTAGCGAGGGGCGTGCCATCCAGCTCTAAAACTTGGTAGTAGGAGCGCTGGGGATACAAGTAGGTGGCAAATTCCCGTCCGCTCAGTTGACTAGGCTCTAAATATTTGACTAGCAGGCGATCGCCCATCGGACTGAGCTTGGCCTCGGCCAAAAGATGCGCCGGATCATCCCCCGCTTTGAGCTGTAGCAGCAGTGGTTCAGCGGCTGTTAAATCGTAAACTTTGACCTCATTTTGTTGGAGAAAAAGATTATCCTCCGGGGGAGTGCGCCCCAGGGCATCCTGATTCACCGGATCTGACAAATTGGGACTAAAGGGGGTCCGCTCGTAGAGCTGACGCGCCTCCACAGAGGAAGTGACAAACACCACCCGTTCACCATCTTCTGACCATGATGGCGGCTGAATCTCCAAATCCGATGGGATACGGGCCACTTCGATGCGATCTAGGGACTCTAAGGAGACGAGATAAATGACATCCTCACTTTCTTCGTACACCCGCAGGGCAAAATGCGAAAACCCAGGGGCCGCACCGAGAATTTCTCCCGCTTCTTCCTCCGTGGGATAGACCGTGGTGTGGGAGACAATACCGGTATCTAGATTGAGCGAGACCAAATCCCAGGGGCCAAAAAGACCATCTTGCACAAACTGAATGGTTCGATTGTCAACCCACTGAATTGGCAAAATGGGATTAAAGACCTCATATTCCAACGCGAGGGAATCAATGAGTTCGCCAGTTTCTAAATCTAAAAATTTGACTCGCCAATCGGTTTGACTCAGACGATCAAGGGTGGCAATCACCAAAGTAGATTGGTCTGGGCTGACCTTGCTCAAGATCAGGGGTAATCGTACTGATTGCAGCGTGTCTAGGGTTGCTTGCTCACCCTCCGAAAGGGTAGGTAACTCCGCGTCGCCATAACCGACGTTGACAATTTCTGCGTTGGCGGAGTTGCCGAGTAACCAAAGTGCGGTCAGACAGCCACAGGCTAGGCGTAATGAAGGCTGACCGAAGGACTTAGAAAGCAAACGAAAAAGAGTCATGGTGAGATCGCAGATAGGCCCAAGACGCGCTTGGCTAACAAAAGAGAGGATAAGAACTTGTCCCGTTGTATCCGATTTCAGCCGCAATGACAGGATTTCACATATATCTTTTTGCCAGAGAGTTTAGAGCTTGAGCGAAAGGTCCGACCTCGGCCCGGCAACTGCGCCGTTGGTGGACATTAGGGAACCCAGGCTAATGGCCCTAGGCTAAGCGTTGATGGTGCCATCAGGCATGATCGTGGCGCGCAAAATTGTGCCCGTGAGCTTGACCATGACGCGATCGCCAACTGCTACCTTGGCCCCACTCAAATCTGCTCCGCTGAGGTCCGCCCCACTCAAGTCCGCCCCAATGAGATTCGCGCCGCGCAAATTGGCATGGCTCAGATTGGCCTGGAGCAAATTGGCCCGAAATAAATTGGCATTGGAGAGATTGGCCCGATTGAGATTGACCCCGTGCAAAAACGCATCCTGTAGATCTGCATTGGTTAAGTCAGCGCTGCTGAGATTACGCCCTGAAAAGTCTCTTTCCCGCAGATTAGCGCCGCTAAAGTTGGATCCGCTCAGGTCAGGATGCTGTTGACGCGAGCGATAGGTATTGCTGGAGCTGCTAGTGGTTTCAGAGGGTGCTGAGCGATAGCGGGACGTATGGCTCCGCTCAGAATTGACGGTGTAGCTCGGTCCCGTTGACCGACTGTTGCTAGCGGCATTACCAGAGCCGCTAGGTTGGGCTGTCGTGTAATTATTCCACCCGTCATTGGTATTGGAACGAGGCGCGCTGCTGCCATAAGGGGGGCGATGTCGATAGGCAGGACCAGCCGCTTTGTCGCCATTGCTAGACGCAGATGCAGATTCATGGGCAGCGGCATGGCGAGATGACGATTCAGAACTTTCGGGTCGGCGATAAGCGCCATAGCCCCCATAGCCTGTCTGTGCATAGCGAGATTGTCGGGCTCGATAGGGATTTTGATAGGTTTGCTGATTGGTCTCCTGGGCGCGATCGTAGGGGGAACGCTGCCGGTAGCTCTGACTACTAGATGCGGGACGCCCATAGGTGTGAGAGCGCTGTCGGTAGCCAGCACCGTTGCCAGTAGAGGTAGAGGCGGTCCCCACCCGAGCATGGGTACGGAGATAGTCGCGCGCTTGATTCAGTTGCTTGATTTTTTCTTGTGCTTTTTCGATCAGACGAAGGTTGTCTTTAGGCAAACGATCAGGATGCCAGATAAACACCAAGTCTTTATAAGCCTGGTTGACTTCTTCCATCGAAGCTCCCGGCTCTAAATCTAGCGTTCGATAGGCGGTGTCTAGCTCTTGCATTCAGCTTCGCCAATGAGGTGCATACAGCTACAAGGATGGCTAATCGGGCAGCGTGGCCATGATCGCCCCTTCATTTTAGTGGGAACGGATGGCTGCCTCACAACTGTAATGGCATCACACTAAGCTCAGCAACGAGATAAGAGGGGTTTTGACTTATTCCCTTAAGTATTTGTCAAACAATTTATTACAACTGCCTAGGTCTCGTCCTTTGCCTAGCGAAACAATCACGTTCCCAGGGAACAGCGTCATCATTAAGATACCAAGGGTATATCGAATGCTAAGTAGGAGGGCAGGATGCGCGTTTTGGTCATGGGGGGAACTCGATTTGTTGGAGTTTATCTGACTAAGCTGTTGGTTAATCAGGGCCACGAAGTGGTTTTGTTCAACCGTGGCAACAAGCCTGCGCCAGTGGAGACAGTGAAAACGATTTGCGGTGATCGCAAAGATGCGGATCAGCTGAAAGCCGCCCTGTCAAACGAAAAATTTGATGCAATTTTTGATAACAATGGCCGTGAGCTGAGTGATACTCAGCCGTTGGTTGAGCTGTTTGGCGATCAGGTGCAGCACTTGGTTTACGTCAGTTCGGCGGGGGTTTATCAAAAATCGGACGAAATGCCCCATGTCGAGGGAGATGCCCTGGATCCGAACAGCCGCCACAAAGGCAAGTTTGCCACCGAAGATTATCTGGCTGCGCAACAGGTGCCCTTTACCTCCGTTCGTCCGGTTTACATTTATGGGCCGCAAAATTATAACGATGTCGAAGCGTGGTTTTTTGATCGCATTGTGCGCGATCGCCCACTACCGATTCCCGGGAACGGCATGGCGCTTACTCAAATGGGACACGTTGCCGATTTAGCGGCTGCCATGGCCGCGGTGTTGGGCAACCCCACTGCCATCGGGCAGATTTACAACATCTCTGGTCCCAAGGCGGTCACCTTTGATGGGCTCGCTCGGGCCTGCGCGATCGCAGCGGGCAAAGACCCCGCCAATCTACAGATCGTCCATTACGAGCCCGCAGATTTTGACTTTGGTAAGAAAAAAGCCTTCCCCATGCGGGTGCAGCATTTCTTCACTGATATTGCCAAGGCCCAGTCGCAGCTACAGTGGACCCCTCGGTACGATCTCGTCAGTGGACTGCAAGACTCCTTTACCCATGATTTCATGGCGTCCAATCGCCACCAGGCTGAGGCTGACTTCTCTCTGGATGAGCAGATCTTAGCTGGGACGTAAAGTGGCAATTAGGCGGTACCTCCATTGGTGTAGCGAGTAGCCCCAAGCCTTCTCGTTGAGTCCCTGCCTGGCAATCTGCCGGAGATTATTCACGATTTTGAGGCATGGCGGCGACGCCAGCGGCATTGCGGTTGTCATCGCCGTGGCTTGGCTCTATGGCCAGTGTCTGGTGTGGGATGCCGATCTCGATCTGGTGTTGACCCAAGGCTCGACGTACCCGCAGCCGCAGTTCACGACCAACGCCCCACTGCTTACCAGGCTGGGTGTCTAGCCAAACGGTCAGGGTCATGCCGCTGTGGGAAACACTGTCGATGCCCAAGACGGTGGGCTCACCCATGAGCTGCTCGCGCCAATCGGGATCGTCATACAGACTTTGGGCCACCGATGTTATCAACGTCAGAGCCTCATCAGGGTCGGTGTGGTAAGCCACATCAATGCTGAAATTGACGCGCGACCAGCTCCGGGTGAGATTTTCTACCTGAATGATGCTGCTATTGGGAATCGTGACTAAATTACCACTGCTGCTACGGAGCTGAGTCACGCGGAGGTTAAGTGCTTCCACCAGGCCCGCAGTGCCCCCCGCGCTAATGACGTCACCGATCGCATATTGGTCTTCCGACAAAATTAAAAATCCATTGACCAAATCTTTAACCAAGTTTTGCGAGCCAAAGGTAATGGCTAAACCCGCCAAGCTGCCAATCGCAACGGTAGAAGCGGTTGGGACGCCAAGGGTTTCCAGCACTGATAAGGCGGCTACCAACAAAATTAAAATGGTGACGAGTCCCTTCGCTGCTCCTGAAATCGTGGAAGCGCGGAGCTGTCGCCGCTGGATATCGCCAAATTGAATAAAGTCGCCCAGATCGATGCCCTCTCGATCTTGGGAGAAATGATCGATGAGGCGACGGCTCAACCGAATTGCTAGCCCCGACCAAAACCAGATGAACAGTAGATTAGGGACCCCCCGCAGCAACCCAAGCTGTTGATCCAGCAGGTAGGGAGACACCAGATAAATCCATAAAATTGCGCCGAGCCACGAAAATATTAGTGCCCAAAACAGCAGCCACTGAGCCAAGTCGAGGGCCGCTAATTGCCGGTCGAGACTAAACACAGTCCGCAGCCTGGCAATAAAGCGCTCCCGCTGCTGCGATATCCGCTCGGGTGTGGGTATCCCTGGTTCTCCGATGGGTTGACTTTCGGCGGCAGACACTGGGGACTCATTGAGTGTTTGCTTTTGATGTTTGAGTTGCCGCTGACGACGGTGCAGTAGATATTTAAGCGCGATGCCGATGGCCGTCAAAATCATTAGCCCGCCGACGATGCGATAAACTCGCTGCTGGTTGGCGGGTAGGTTTTCAATACCTGTACGGAGCTCCGTTTCAAGAATATTGCGCCATTTCTCCGCTAGGGCCTCAACCGGTTGACCATTGAAATCAGCATCTAATTCGGTGACAGAGGTCAAAATCAGCGGTCGCGGAAAGTTGTTGTCCTGCACATCAATGACGGTGACATTGTTGAGTTTGGCGATTTCAAATACAAGGGAATCGAGGTCTAGTTCGGTTTCAGAGGCAATTTCCCGCTGCAAAAGCAAGAGCAGCTTGGCTCGGATTTCTGCGGCTCGTTGCTCAACGGGGAGGCGATCGCCAATGGCCTCGGGGCTGCGGTCATACACCGTTGGTGCCGCAATGGTGAAGAGGTCAGCTTCGCTTAAGGGGGAACTGACCGTGGTCACTTCCAGAGTGCCAAAGCGCGTTACCCCATCGGGCGGGCCTACCGCTTCCGACGCGCCCAACCCCTCCGGCAAAGAAAACTGAGCGGCACTAGGCGATGCCATCAATACAACGAAGGTGCAGGTCAACCAGCCTAGCAGCAGCGATCTCGGCCAGTGTCCGAACCGACTGATTAGATTTGCCAGCGATCGCACGACACCGTCCACTTTCCTCACAGACGGTGAACTCAGGGGATGAGCAAAATAAGGCCGCATAGGTGCTTGAAGTTGAAAAGGAACGCCAGATATTGCCACGCAAACAGGAATCACCAGATGGTCAGATCGGCCTACGATGCTGACACTGAGTAATGCCGCTAAGATGGGGCGCGGCTAGTGCCGATGGTACGCGATCAAATCCATCAAAGGGTATCAAAATCTCTGCGCTGACAGTTAGGCTCGCATCGCTTAGAATCTCGCCCGGTCGACCTGAGGTTCAACTCAACCTGAGCAGCTGAGGGTGGGACTAAGGTGACTCAACGATGGGGCCAATCTAGTTAGGCAGTTCTTGAATCTGCGCCTGCAAGCCTGCCTGCAAAAGCTGGTTGACCTGGGCCTGGGCTTCATCACGCGTGGGGTAGGCCCCAGCTTGCATATAGACCTGCCCGTTCAATTGTGTGCGAAAGGCGTCAGGCACCTGCGTCCGCACCGCCGATTGGGTGGCTTCATCAGGTGCAGTGACCAGGACCTTGTAACGCAACCCTAAGGAAGATGCCAATGAAGGCGGGGGCGGGGGATCGTCAGACGAAGCGGTCTCCACTGCCCCCGTGACAAATAGCTCTGGCAAGCTGCCACCACTCCCCATCGGAATCTCGAGGCTGGGCACGCTGAGCCGCTCAGGGGCAGTCACAGCCTCCGTTTCTGAGGGGGCTACTGACGGCAGGTTTGGCAGTGCATCAGCGGTCGAGAGCGCTTGGGTGACCGCTTGCTCAAGGGCCTCATTGACCGGCTCTGGTTTAGCGATTGCCTGATTGGGCGGGGGAATTACCGGAATCTCAATCGCCTCTGGCGAGGCGGACAATTCTGATGTCTCGGTTTCCCCGTCTACCGATGCACCTGGTTCTGGCAATGGCGCAAAGAAGTTACTCGTGGTCGCTGCTGTTGTCTGCGTTAGCGGCTCTAGCGCTACCGGTACAGTCCTCAACGGTGAGAGGTCGACCGTGGCTAACAGCGGTTCCGATGCGATCGCGGTTATGAAATCCACATCCACGTCAGTCAAAGCCATGGCGGTGGCGCTGAGCTGCTGGGGTAGGCGATCGCCGTCTAAGCCTCCGGTTATCCCATTAAACTGAGTGTCCCCACGGGCATCGTCTGTAACTGCCGTGGTCGGAGTCGACAGATCAGCGGTTCCAGTCACGGTCGCAACCTCGGAATGTGTTGGTTCCAGCTGCGTGCCTGAGGTGTCGGCAATCTCAGGGGCAGGAGTTGTGATCGCCGGAGGGACATCCACCGCCAAATCAGGAACTGTCTCATTGACGCGACTGTTAACCCCAGGCAGGCCAGGGGCCGTAGCTACAGGCTCGGCAACTTCGGGCACTGATGAAGTGCCAGGAACGCCGGTTTCTGATGCCGGGGAGATTGTTGTCGCTTGTCGGGTTGGCGGCGGCTGTATGGCTCCCATGTTGTCACTGTTGGGTATCGTCATCCACTCTGCATAGTCCACAATGCTGTTACGACGATTGTGGACAATTTGATTGCGCCGCAGCGTAGGACGAGCTTCCGCATGCATAATCAGCCCATCTAGGTTGCTCGAAATCCGATTGTCAAGATTTTCTGGAGCTGAATCCGGTGCCAGGGTGATACCAGCCCCAGTATTCTCAAAGATATTTGACTCCACTTTGGCAGTCGAAGGGCCAGCAATCACAAGGCCGGCTTGGCCATTCTCAGCAAAGTAATTGCCTCGAATAACGGGCTGCCCCGTACCAGCGATATAAATGCCGTTTGCTCCATTTTGAAAAAACGCATTGTTGAGAATAATGGGGCTACCAGATTCAATCCACATGCCTGTACCCTCGGGGTGAGGATTGGAAACCGTCACATTAGCTAAGCCCGCATTATTAGCGCTCAAAATCGTGACCTGTTGCATGCCCCTAGAGCCACTGTAGAAGTGACCATTACCACGGATCAGCACATCAGCAGCGTTGGGGCCAGCCATGCCCTGAATCGTCACCCCTGATCGCAACTGCAGGGGAAAGCTCTCTCCACTGTCCGCGCTGTAGGTGCCGCCGGCCAGCAAAATCAACGTCTGAGGCGAAGCCAATTCCAGCGCTCTGCTAATCGTTTGATAAGGTCTCAACTGACTACCATCGGCCTGAGCATCATTGCCCGAGGCGGCGTTAACGTGTATCACGGTATAGCTATTCGGGTCGCTAGGCAGTTGCGCTACAGCTGACGCTGTCATGGGCGCTTTTCCAGACATCTCTGCCTGCGCCACTGCTCCCGGAGCCGCATAAGCTCCCCAAGTTAGCAAACTGCCCAAACAGATAGAAGATAGGAGATCTGTACAGTGGCCCATGACTTTCATTCCAAGAAATGCTGACATCAATTGTGTCTGGAAGCTCGTCAATGTAATAACGTATGCCCATGAGATACATCAGGGATCTTTAGGAAAGTTAACCTAGATTTAGAGTGTCAGTGGCTAATCTAATCCAACAAAACACTAGATTGAGTCATGCCCCCGCCTTGCAGGGGTGCCTGGCAGCCATTGATTAGTTTCGGTTGATTATGCCGTTGTCCTGGACAGTACGAGTCTCTGGCAATCATTGCTCCACTGAGTTTTGCCCCGAGACGACAATATCCTGACCAAGACTTTAAACAACAGCATCCTAACGCTGTGGCAGCTCAAGGAAAGATTCAGGAGAATGGGTATTATCAAAGCAGGTCAATCTTTTAGGCGATTTGAACTCGTGTTCAAAAAACTACAGGGGCTTCCAGGTATGCAGCTGTTGCGTTCTAAGCCAGCAGTGCTCATTATTCAGACAGCCCTCAAGTGGCAGCGTGATGATTGCCTTGAGATGGGGGCAGCTCTGTCTTACTACGCGCTGTTTTCGCTGTTTCCTACAGTCCTTATCGTATTGAGTATTGTGGGTGCCTTTGCAGGGCCAGAAAGTGATGCCGCTGAGCAAATCCTCCTGTTTGCTCGCAATAGCTTGCCACCGGAGGCGTACTCCCTTGTGGACAATACCCTTAGTCAGCTCAACCGCAACAGCTTAGAGGCAGGAATCATTAGTTTCCTGATCCTATGCTTTACCGCTAGTGGGGTTTTTGGCGCGTTGACTCGCTCAACCAACAAGATTTGGCAAGTGGACTTAGAGCGTAAACATCAAACGGGCATGAAGTCAGCAGCCAAAACCTTTATGAGAAATCGCTTTTTGGCGTTCATGCTGGTGTTTAGTACCTCCGCCTTGATATTTATTTCCTTAGTCTCCAAAATTGTGATTGAGGTCATCATTGAGGTTGTTCAAAATCTGGAAAGTGTTGTTGGCATTATTCAAATCGATGATCTTTTGGTGCTCAAAGCCCTGCAAACTGCCACCTCATATTTGGGTATTTCAGCCATCATTATGTTGCTGTTTAAGGTATTGCCAAACACTCGTATTTGCTGGGGAGATGTGGTTTTCGGTGGCCTATTAACTTCTGGATTGTTTATGCTGTTGCAGCATGTAGCCAGTAATAGCATTGTAAGGTTTGGCGATCAGTTTCTCTCCTACGGCGCGGTCGGCAGCGTTATGATTCTGTTACTTTGGATATTTCTCACCTGTCAAGTGTTTTTCCTTGGGTGCGAGCTAACTTATGTGTATACTCACTTATTTGGTAGCCGCAGCGGTGTTTTCTCAAATTTGAAGGGATTTAGCATCAGCTCTGAGCGATGATATCTGAATCCTCAGCAGCCTATAAGTTTTTCTGCTTAAGTGATGAACTGCCTGTGACATTGTCCCTGCTATCACGAAAGCTGACGATGGATCTCACCAATGGGATAAGGGCTGTGGCCAGGCCATCTTTCTGCAGAAAGATAGCGATCGCGCTTTAACTCTACTTGAGAAAACCAGCACCTTCATTCCTGGGAGAGAACCCACCATTTGGGCAGAGCGTTACGTTGAGATTGAAATGATAAGGCGCACGGACCTCGAGCACCTGGATATTCTTTCAGACTTTCTGCTGGTTCGAATTACATCAGCTAGAGCGTAGTTTACCTAGGTGACTAACGCTTTAGAGGTTGAGGAGCAAAGCGAGGTGCCTTGGTAGCTTTGACTCATTTCTCAATGATTAGGTTCTCATCATGGCTCAAAAATTTAACAAGGGTGACAAGGTCTCTTGGCAGTCTGGGCAAGGGAAGGCGGTTGGTACGGTTCAGGAGTACATCACGGAAGATCGTACTGTTGAAGGACAAAAAGTTAGCGCATCCAAAGACGACCCTCGATATCTTGTGGAGAATGACAGCACCGGCAACGTGACTGGTCATAAACCGGAAACCTTGTCCAAGGCAAATGGTGGCTCTAGTCGTTCCGCTCGCTCAAACAGTTCAGACAATAGCTCTGACGAGTTTAAACAGGGTGAAAAGGTCGAGTGGAATACGCCCCAGGGCAAGACTACTGGCGATGTCGTTAAAAAATTGACCTCAGATACTGAGGTTGGCGGTACTAAGATTAGTGCGTCTACAGACAATCCACGCTACTTGGTTGAAAGTGAAAAGACAGGCAAACAGGCGGCTCACAAACCGAGCTCCCTCTCAAAGGCGTAACTCCTTCTAATGAAAAGCCAGTCCCTTAAATGCGGTAGCTCTCCAGCTCACCGCGTTTTTCTAGAGCCATAGGGTGGCAAGCAGGCCGCCAGCTAACCAAATATAGGCAACGATCGCTAGCCCCAGCAGCCCGGTTTCGATGAGGCTGCGATCACCGCCCTGGTGATGATGGTGACTTGATGACTGACGATGGCCAAATTTCAGCCAAGCTAAAATGCCGGTCACTATCAAAAAAGCCACATTTAAGAAGAAGGTGTAGCCAATGGCGAATCGGTTTTCCTGCCCGCTCCTACCGCTAGCCGTTTCTGGCAGCAGATCAAACAGGGAAAAGCCATAGTGCAGCACTAGTGACGTAACTACCAATGCCGTGAACAGCATCGCCAGGATATAAGCGGCCATTTTCCAGCCGTAATATTTGGCATTGACTCGAATCACGGGAAACACGACGAGATCGCTGAAGATAAATGCCATGATCCCGCCAAAGCTCACCCCATTTTCATACAGGATGGCCGCTAGAGGAATGTTGCCCATGGAGCCGATAAAGGTCAAAAAAGCCGCGATGGGACCAACCAAAATGTTTTCTAACAGGGCAAAAAAGCCAATGTTGCCGCTGCCTTCCCCGGCCCCAATGAACAACGTTTGAAAAAAAGTTGGTGGTATAAAAGCCGTAATTAATCCGGCAATCGTGAACCCGACCGTCACATCTTTCCAAACCATGCCCCACTCCATAAAGTAGGTATTGGCCACCTGTCGCCACCCTTTCAGGCTTTGCATTTTGTCTTGCCAATCAAACGATGTCTGGTCAGTAGCGCCGTCACCGACCTGCTCACGGAGGCGGCGACGTGCCTGCCGAATCATGTCTTGGGGGCGAGTCACTTCGTAAAACAGCCAAGCCACCACAATCAACAACAGACCACCGATATATTCGCCGACTACAAACTGCCAGCCCAGAAAAATAGCAATAATAATGCCCAGCTCAATGACTAGGTTGGTAGATGCCAGCAAAAATGCCATTGCTGGTACAAATCCTGCCCCTTTTTGAAAGAGTGATTTGGTGGTTGACAATGCTGAAAAACTGCAGGAGCTAGAAATGAAGCCAAAAAAGGCTCCCAGGGCAATGCTGCCCTTACCTGCAGACCCCATGGCCTGATGCATGCGATCGCGGGTCACAAACACCTGGATCATGCTGCTCACAATGTAGCCCAGCACAAATGCCCAAAAAGCCTTCCAAAAATAGCCAAGGCTAGCAAGCGTTGCTTCGCTGTATAACGACCAAAAATTATTGTCCATTTGGGTCCTAAGGTACGGAGCGAGAGTGGTCGCAGCATTGCCTGGGGGCTGACTGCGTCCTCTTAGCAATCAAGGTCTAGGACAAGGTTTTAACTTGCAAGCTCCGTAAGATAGAAAGTGGATGATCTCCTGATCTCTGGAAAACGACTCCCTTGCGGTCAAACCCACCAGAGGATACGGTCGCTGTCGAGGCTTTTGAACCTGAGCTAGACTAAGCAAAAGTGTTTAGGTCTGGGATTGTGTTTACAATCTCTGTGCGATAAACAATCGGTCATATCAACTCTTTAGCCAATGACTACACAAACGGCATCCCAAGAAAAAGGCATTTTGATGACGGAGAGCGCTTTGCAGCACGTCAAGATGCTCAAAGAGCAGCAGGACGGCAAAGAACTTTGTCTGCGAGTTGGCGTCCGTCAGGGTGGCTGCTCTGGCATGTCATACATGATGGACTTCGAAGACGCCAGTAACATTACCGAGCACGACGAAGTGTATGACTACGATGGATTTCGGGTGATTTGCGATCGCAAAAGTCTGCTCTACCTCTACGGGCTTATGCTGGATTACAGCAATGCACTGATTGGTGGCGGTTTCCAATTTACAAATCCCAATGCCAATCAAACCTGTGGCTGTGGTAAGTCCTTTGGCACTTAGCCGATGAACTGATTTGTTGCTAATTCAAAGCATTACTCTCACGGCAGGTCTGGTTCCAGTTGGCACCGGACCTGCTGTACGCTTGTGACGGTGATTTGTAACTGGTTGAGCTATGACTGAAAGTGCTGAAGCGCTATTTGAGCAGGGAATCGAGCAGTATAAAGCGGGAGCCGCAGCGAGTGAGCTGATTCCTGTTTTTAAGGAAGTCTGCGATCGCGCCCCTAAAAGCAGTGCGGCGTTAACCTGCCTGGCATGGCTCTATCTGCTAGAGGAAAAATATAATGCAGCGCTGAAGTCGGCCCAAAAAGCCGTCAAGCTGACACCGCAAGATCCCCAAGGACGCATCAACTTGGCATTAGCCATGCTAGAGACGGGTAAAAAAGGGGTGCGGGAGCACATCGACGAGGCGCTACAGGTGATGAGCCTTTCTGCGGATCTGAATGAAGAAGTACAGAAAAATATTGAAGAAGGATTAAGTCGAAAGCCCAACTGGAAAAGCCTTCAGCGAGTTCAAAAGTGGCTATTTGAAAGTTAGCGGCGACAAGGCATTGAGTCTCTTCGGAGGCTCTTTTTTTTGACCTGATTGGCAAATACACTGTAAATGTTTTTGACCGCGATTGTTACAGAATAGCAATCACTTTATCCCAGCCTGATTTCCACGGGTTCTACAGAATTCGTTCAAATTCAAGGTTTTTAAATCAAGGTAAACGGTTTTGAAACCAGGCAGGGATCAGCAAGATTGGACAAATAACTTAACGGCACTGTGAAGAAACGGGTGATAAGGTTTACTCAATGAACCGATAAGGTTTACTTGAGTTTTATTCAGTCACGTTGAATTACGGAGCAGGATCCAATGGTCGCACGCACTGTTAAGGTGAAGCCAGAAACCCGCAACCATAAGGGCTTTTTTGTCCAAGATACAGCCTATGAGCTTGTCGGTATCGAGCAGTCTGGCTGGGCGTTGATTTGCATCGATGAAGCTAGCTGCCACTATGTGGACCCCGATGATTTATGGGGTAATGAAGGTGAGCCAACCAGCATTGACTAGTTTCCGTTAGCTCCCTGTTTTTGAAAAATTTGACGCGATTTTGCGGTCATCTCAGAATTTATGGCGCTGTGATTCTGACGGCTTTTATCAGTCTCAAGAATAATCACAAAGCAGCCTAAGATTTTAGGGATGACCGCTTTTGTTACCACGACTTCTACAGCGTTCTACGGCAGTGTCCCGGTACAAAAGCCGCGTTTTACAAATCCGAAAGCGTTTCTCAGAGCATCGTGCGGCGGTTGCCTGTGCTCTGTTGAGACCTTCTGTTAAGCCCTTTAGGCAGCTGATTTCTGGCTGATGTCGGCGTAAATGACCAACCGCAGCTAGCTGTGTAAAGCCGCCGCTCGATATGGCCCACGATGCCTTGACCCAAACCACTGTAGATTGTAAACACAGTGGAAAAGGACTGGGAGACGATCGCGTCCATGTTGGCTTACATTCTTGCCATTTTCGTTGCCATTGGCAGCTTTAACTTCTACATGGCAGCATTTTTTGTGCCTGAGATGCACCGCCGCCAAGACTTTTTTTGGAGTGGTTTGGGGCTGTTTTATGCGGTCGTGTTATGGTTTTGCGCTGGACGGTTGACTGGGGCAGTTCTTTTAGGGCAAATGGCCAGTGTGGCTTTGCTAGGAGGTTTGGGCTGGCATACCCTTGCGCTGCGTCGTGACCTGACGCCTGAAATCATTCAAACGCCCATTTCTTGGGCTGATTTGCGCCAGCTCAGCCAGCGACTGCAGCAGCAGGTGGCCCAATATATACAGTTAGACTCAGCGATCGCCGGTGTCCAGTCATTGTGGAACCGCTTAGGTCACCAACTGTCGGTGCTGCGCAACCGCACGGCCGGTCCCCGAGATGACGCGGCTAATCGCAACGTGCCACCGTTACAGCGATCGCCAGCTTATGAGTTTGAGACTGCGCCCGGTGAAGGGCAATCTGTCCCCTCTGAGTTTGCTACCGTGTCTCAACTGCCTCGACGGGGGGCGGCGGAGAGCCAGCAAGGCCCAGAACGTGCCGCAGTGGAAACCCTGGGTGCCGCTAGTGGGGATGCAACTGTGGCTGATGCTGTCACGATCCATGGAGACGGTCAGACTGCCCCCCAAGCCGCCGAAGTCGTAGGCGCGGCTGATAGCGATCGCTCCGAAGCGGCTGAGAAGACTGCCGCAAACACATCCAAAAAGGCGACATCGCAGTCAGCACGGCCAACGCCACCATCGACTAAACGGTCGAAGAACCCAATAACCGGTATAGTGGCTTGGCTCGGTGATGTCGCTAGTGGTTTTCGCAAGCCCAAACCCCAGCGTCAGGTGGTAGAGATTCCCCCCCGTTCTCCCTCGATTCCACGGCCAGAGACGGCAGCTCGGTCATCATCGGATTCGACGCGGGTTCAGCCCACTCCTAAACCCAGTTCCCGCAACCGCCCGTCGTCGTCCCGAGCCGTGATTGATATTCCGCCCAGGCCACCATCAATCCCACGATCGCCCACTCCAGAACAAACGGCGACCGCCTCGTCAGCCTCTGACGTACCTCGCTCTCAAGCCGGAGACGCAAACTGGGTAGATATTGGAGAGGCTGAGTCGCTTGTGACGCCAGTGTCAAGCCCTCAATCTTCACCAGATTTCGCGGCAGGTGAAAGTTCTCCTGCCGGGGCGACTCAAGCTACCCAAGGGACTGAAGCGGACGCGCTCCGGGAATCCTCTTCGGTCACCCCGACCGCAAGACCGGCAATGGAAGACACCAATTGGCCCGATGACGAAGACACCAATTGGCCCGATTAAATGCTTGCAGCTGGTCGCAACGGTTGCTATCCAGGGGGGTTTTCTGGACTGGAAAGCGGTGTACCGGGTTCTACATAGGGCTCAGGTTCAATCTCCTCTGAGTCAGGGGTGGGGCGATCGCCCTCAGGGCTATTGTCGCCAGTCGCTGGTACCGCAAGATTCCCTGTCCCTTCGGGACTGACCGGTTGGTTCATTTCTTCATGAATGCGGCCAGCCGTTCGGCGAATCAGCTCACTAGCCCGGCCATCATTAAAGGGACGTTCGACCAACACACTCAAAATATAACGATTCCCGTTGGCAACATCGATCAGCGCCACGTCAGCTAAGAAGGTACCGATATCCCCAGTTTTATTGAAGGCTAAGGCCGTTTCATCGCCGATACCGTCTGGAATATACGTGCGATTGTAAGTACGCTGCATGATGTTGAATAGCCGATCGCGCGACCGGCGGCTGAGCAATTCACCTTGATCAACCAATGCCAGCACTCTGACCAAATCAGCCGCACTCGTGGTGTTGGTGCCGTCCAAATCGGGCAGCAAATTGCGCAGCATGGTTTCCTCTAGCCCCCAATCCCGAAATTGTTGATTCAGGACGTCTTGGCCCCCTAGCAGCGCAATCATCATATTGGTGGCTGTGTTGTCACTATTGATGATCATTTCAGTCGCTACTTCCAGCGCCGTGTATTGGCTACCTACTGCCTGGGTCTGGAGCTCGCCAGAACCTCCAGCGATAAAGGCCTCTTCCAGCGTGAGGGCCTGATTGAGGCTGACAGCTCCTGCATCAACGGCCTGTAAAAACGCCACCAAGATGGGCACTTTGATCGTGCTTGCAGCGGCCAACGATGCCGTGCCGTTGAGGTCAATGTAGTTGCCGGTTTCCAAGTCATAGAAAAACACCGACTGACTTAAGCCAGGGGTCATCGACTCTAGGGCAACAAGGTCAGTCTCGACTGCAACGAGTTCAGTCGCCAGCGGCAGCGGCTGTGACAAGGCCGCTGCCGAAGTGTTAGAACGCCCCGTCGGTTCGGAGGAGGAGGCCAACCCAGATGTTTCGCTTTGGGCCGTTTCGGTCTGCGGCTTGATCGATGACAATACCGTGCCGGCGATCGCCGCAATGCCGGTACCTAAGATCAACAGCCGAATACCATACAAAATAGGCTGAGGGGTTTTCCGCGTGCGTTTGGGGGCCCGCCGGCGAGGTTTGGCGGCGGGCCCTGGGGAGCCGGAACGGTCGCTTGAGGCGGGACGCCGGAGCGGCGTGACCTTACTTTTGGGGCGTGGTGTTGTAGCCTGGCGCGATCGCGAACCCTTAGGAGCCGGAGCGGCTCCCCGTCCTTGGGGGGGCAACACCGAGTCGCTGGGGGAGGGCTGCACAAACCGAGAGGGCGTATTGACCATTGGCGGCTCGGCCATGGCACGCTCTGCTCCCAGTGGCTTCGGGTGAGGCGAGGGGCCAACTGATGGCACTGACTTAACGCGAGGCTGTGGCGATCGCGCCCGCGAGTTGGGAGCCGGTGTGGCACTGCGGGCGGCGGGCTGAGTTGAGGTTTTGGGTTGATTGGCTGGCAACCACTGACGCCAACGACTCCGAGCCTGACGTTGCCGGCGCTTTGCCCCTCGCGAAGTAACACCAGACGGTGCCCCTGATGACAGTGGCGGCGGTTTGATCGCTGGCATCGCAGCCGAGTCACCAGCATTGGCAGGGGGTTCGTAACGACGAAATGGGGAATGATCAGTGTTTGCCTGATAGTGATTGTCTGCCATGATCTTTCGTAGTTAAACCCCGAGGCCTAGTGCGTTTCCGACGAATTGGTAGCAATGTCTGACGGGCTGACGGGCTGCGTCTGGCTTAGGGCCCAGTCGGTTTGCCGCAAAATCCCCCTAAGCATAGCTAACTCTTGAGGAGTCGGCGCAGCCCGTAAAAAGAAACGGCGAAATTTTTCCATCCGTTTCTCAGCCGTGTGGGGATAAAGGTAGCCGATTTTGAGTAAGACCGACTCCAAATGCTGATGGAAGCCTTCGATCTGTTCTAAGGAGGCGCTTTCCGGGGGCCGCGGGGCCGGTGTTGTGGGTGCTGCTTGACGGGGATGGGCCGCGCGCGCTAGTTCGTAGCAGCAGAGAGCGATCGCCTGAGCCAAGTTCAGTGACGCGTAGGCCGCATCACTGGGAATGCGCACAAACCGCTGGGCAAAGTTCAACTCCTCGTTACTGAGACCCCGATCTTCGGGGCCAAAAATCAGGGCGGTGGGGCGCGGCTCAGTCGTCTCGTTACATAGCAGCCAGGGCAAGGCCACCTCAGGGAGTTCTAACGCTGACCCCAGAGCCCGTTCTCGAGCGGTGGTGGCGATCGCTCGGGTACAGCCAATCAAGGCATCTGGCAGGCAATCAACCACTGTAGCCTGTTCCAACAGGTGAGCCGCATGGACAGCCATGCGGCGGGCCTCTTCGTCTAAGGGGGTACAGTGGGGCTTGACTAGCACCAGCTGGGACAACCCCATATTGGCCATAACACGAGCCGCCGCCCCCACGTTGAGTGCTCCAGCTGGCTCCACGAGCACAATGCGGATATGTTGCAGTTGGGGGCTGACCATAGGACCTTTGAGATAGGCATCATTCGGGCGATTATAGGGCCTGCCAACCGAGGTTGACTACTCCGTTGACCATGTCCAATACTGCTTCGTCGTTTCTGGGCCGTAGGTCGGCAGTGTGCCCAGTGGTGCTTGTAGCTTTGGGGATTCAATCCCGGAGCGTCAGCAGTTCAGGTCGAGGCTAGCGGTGGCTGTCATCTCTGACTGGGCTATCGCTGGTGGCTGAAATGGACGCGGCCGCACCAACTAACCCCGGCACCGTTTATCCTGGCTTTGTCTCTTCTAAACTCACCTCCACGGCTTTATGACTTCCCCTGGAATTTTGGCCCTTGATTTTGACGGTGTGCTCTGCGATGGTTTGGTCGAGTATTTCCAAACTGCTTGGCAAGCTTACTGTCAGCTGTTTTCTCCCGCTGAAGCGACCCCTACCGAGGACTTGGCTGAGCGTTTTTATCCCCTCCGGCCGGTGATCGAAACCGGCTGGGAGATGCCGATCCTCCTCCATGCATTGCGTGAGGGCATCGAAGATGCGGCTGTGCACGATCACTGGTCAGCGATCGTGCAAGATGTCTTGCAGGACACTCAAATTGAGCCGGCTACCGCCATGGCCGCCGTGGATGGCGCGCGCGATCGCTGGATTCAATCTGATTTGGAAGGGTGGCTAAGCCTACACCGCTTCTATCCGGGGGTAATAGAGCAGCTCCAGGAGGTCATCGCGGCGGGGATTTTCCCCATCATTATTTCCACTAAAGAAGGACGTTTTATCGCAGCGCTGTTGCATCAAGCCGGCGTGGAGCTGCCGTCAGAGCAAATCATCGGCAAAGAAATTGAGCACCCCAAAACGACCACTTTGCTGGACATCCAGCAATCTCCGCCAAGGGAAGCAAACGCGGCACAGCCCATTTGGTTTATCGAAGACCGCCTCAAAACTTTAGAAAAAGTCAAAGGCGACAGTCGATTGGCTCCTGTACAGCTGTTCTTGGCGGACTGGGGCTACAACACGGCAGCAGACCGGCAAATCGCTGAGCAAGATAGTCGTATTCACCTCTTATCTCTGGCCCAATTCACTGCTGGTTTCGAGCAATGGATGTAAGCTCCTGCAGGCGATCGCGCGTTGACTCCTGAACTCCTAGCTCGGGTTCAGCTCAAAGCCGCGATATTTGCCTTTAGGAAAGGGCTGACGGTGCTAATACCCCGTCCTATGGACCCCATTTCTTCTATGAGTGGTCGAGCCTATTGTCTGGGGGCCAAATCTTGGGTAATCACAGTTCCAGAATGGCCTATGCGGTATCAGTCAGACTACTGGCATAAGAGGTCATAGGTATTGAACTTAATGGGCATCTAACAGCTTCCCGTATTACCCAAAAGATCTCGAATAGGCTCTATAGAGGTCGCTCTGTTGCTTACGTGGGCAACCCGATAGCCGATGCAGGAATTGATTGCTCGACAGGATTTTCAGGACGCTTGCCCCTTTGATCCTGAACTCACGTTACGGACACTTGAGGTCGCTATAGAGCTGCTCCCGGGCAGATTGAACACTGATAATGCCGCTGCCGATTTGTGTCGCCGCTTCGCCCAGGGTATCCCGCCCAGAAACCCCCCTCAACGGTGCGATCGAGCTGCTCATAAGCAATTTCCAACTCCTGTAAACGAGCCGATTCGACATCGGTGGCGGCGGCTTTCATGGCGTCTAGCGAAGTGACAACGGCTGCACGCGCCTCTGCTAAATCTTTGACCTGTGAGTCAGCATCTAGTTGAGAGTAGGTTTGGAGCAGCGCTCCAAACTCATTAATACTGTCACAAAGGGCCGTCTCGGCTTAATACTGTCACAAAGGGCCGTCTCGGCTTCTTCTACAGCCAGTTCCCCACAGCCAAGTAACAGCAGCGGCAAAATCCATCGCACTTTGGTCATGAGCTTCATAGTCTTGTTCCAACACAGTGCATCTCTTTCATACCTCAAGTTGCCACCCTCGTAACCGCAACCCCAAATCCGGAGATCGCGAACATCCATCCCGATGGCAGCCTGTCGATTCGTAAAGGACACTCCAACCCAGCCTCCGGTATTTTCACTGCCCCCGGACAATTCGGCTGGGAGCACTGTGTGCAGTCACTGTTGGATGACCTGTCACGTAAGTTTCGTGCGGGGGAACTGTGGCACCAATACGGGGGCTGAATGCTCAGTCTGCTCATCACCCCACGCTTCTATCGCTGTTGTCCTCTGAGTTTGAGAGTTGTCCTCAAACTCCAAAACTCTATCTTTTGGCGGTTCCTCAACCAGCGAGCGATCGCTCATCGTCGTCACAGGTGAAAATCTCTCAATGGTTGATTGCAGAACGATTTCGCATCGTCTCCGCAAAATTCAGTATTTCCACTATCATTGTAGAAATTTCCTAAACCGTTCAGTTAAATTTGGGGGTGCCGGCCATGACCGCGCCAGATATCTCTTCAGCCAAGCCCATGGAAACAAGTGCCGTCAGGTCATCCAGTAATGGCATGGGTCGTTGGCTCATTGCGGGTGGTCTGGGCATTCTACTAGTGGGTGGTGGCTTCCTCGTTTGGCGCCTGGTAGGAGCGCGGGGCGGGCCGGGCAACATGGGTATGCCGCCTGGGGTCCCCGTCAAGTTGGAGTCGGTCAAAACCGGGACCGTTCGCGATACGTCTGAATTTATTGGTGAGTTGGAAGCTCAAACCGGCGTTGTATTGCAGCCAGAAGTTTCCGGTCGTGTTACTCAGGTTTACGTCAGTGCCGGCGATCGCGTGACGCCCGGGCAACCCATTGTATTGGTCAGTCCCGATCGCACCCAAGCCGAGGTCGAAGCCGCCACCGCCAACGTCAGCGTGGCACAGTCAGCCCGTCAGTCCGCCGCCGCCTCTTTGCAGTCGTTGTTAGCTCGACGGGCCGAACTCGAGGCAGAGCTGGCCCTCGAAGAGGCTGAGTATGGTCGGACCCTACAGTTGGTGGAGCAAGGGGCGCAATCCCAACAAGAGTTGGACTTGGCAGAGCGCGACTTAGAAGTTGCCCGAGCGACTTTAGCCTCGGCCCGCGATGAAATTGCCGCCGCTCGAGCGAATCTCAGCCAGTCTGAGGCCAGCCTGGCTCAGGCCCGAGCTAATCGGTCCGCCGCCCAAGAGAATCTACAAGATCGGACTGTGACCTCACCAATCACGGGAACGGTGGGCGATGTCGACATCAAGCTGGGCGACTACGTGACGCCCAGTAGCGTGATTACTAATATCACTGAAAATGCCACCCTAGAACTCGACTTACAGGTGCCGCTAGAACAGCGCGATCGCCTGCGCTTGGGCCTGCCGGTCAGTCTCTTGCCCGTAGAGGGTGACATCCCCATCGCTGAAGGCAGTATTAGCTTCATCTCTCCCCAGGCGGACTCTGACACGCAGACCGTCTTGGTCAAGGCCCGATTTGAAAATACCCAGGGCCGCCTCCAAGATGCTCAGAAGGTAGAAGCCCGCCTAGTCTGGTCTGAGTCCAGCGGGGTCTTGGTGCCCTCAACAGCTATCACGCGATTGGGCGGCCAAACCTTTGTCTATGTGGCGGATGAAGGCACCGAGGAAGAATTACCCCCACCTGCGGCTGTCTCGGAGGGGATGCCAGCGCCGGAGCAGGTAGCCCGTTTGCGCCCAGTCGAACTAGGAGAACTGCAAGGCAATGATTATGAAGTGCTCAGCGGCCTGGAGCAGGGTGAAACCATTGTGATTTCTGGCATTTTGAATTTGCAAGATGGGTCTCCCATATTGCCCCAGTCCGAAGCCGCCGAAACGGCCGAAGATGATAGCCCCGGTGAGACTCCGTAGTTTATCTCAGTGTGATTTTTCGTCGTCATCGTTGCGCGATCGCGTCCCCTTTAATTAGGAACTCTGCATGTTCGTCAATTTCTTCATTAAGCGTCCGGTCTTCACGGCGGTCTGTGCCATCATCTTGCTCTTGGTTGGTATCATTAGCATTCCGACCTTACCCATTGCTCAGTTTCCTGAGATTGCCCCGACGCAGATTAGCGTTCAGGCTAACTATATTGGTGCCGACGCCGAGACGGTCGAAAAAACCGTTACCAACATCCTTGAGCGTGAGATCAATGGGGTTGAGGGACTGCGCTACATGACCTCAAGTAGTAGCAACAGCGGTACTAGCTCAATCACGGCGACATTTGACTCTTCCCGAAATAAAGACATCGCCGCTGTGGATGTGCAAAACCGGGTCTCTTTGGCGGAGCCCCAGCTCCCAGAGCCAGTCTTGCAAACAGGGGTGACCGTCAGCAAAGAGAGCAGCAATATTTTGCTGGCAATGAGTGTCTATACCGAGGACGGCAGCTACGACGATATCTTTTTGAGCAACTACGCCGATCTCTATATCGTGGACGCGCTGCGCCGGGTCAATGGGGTTGGCAATGTGGTGATCTTTGGAGAACGCACCTATGCCCTACGTCTTTGGCTTAATCCTCAAAGACTCGCGAGTCGCAACCTGACCGCAGGGGATGTGGTCACTGCACTGCAAGAGCAAAACATTCAAGTCGGAGCCGGTCAGCTCGGCCAGCCCCCGACTGATAGCACCCAGCAGTACCAGATTGACCTCCGGGCTGTGAGCCGCTTGGCAAGCGTTGAGGAATTTGAAAACCTCATTATTAAAACGGGTGACAATGGTGAGTTGGTCAAACTAGCTGATGTCGGTCGGGTCGAGTTAGGCGCTGAGAACTACGGCACGTTTCTGCGGTTCCGAGGTCAAGAAGCCATTGGCTTAGGTATCTATCAACTCCCTGGGAGCAATGCCCTCGAGGTGGCGCGAGGGGTCAAAGACGAGATGGCTCGCCTGTCGGAGCAATTTCCCCCAGGCATGCAGTATGGTATCGGCTTTGACACGACTGATTACGTAGAGCAATCTTTGACTGAGGTGGTCTGGACGCTGGTGCAGGCCGTCTTGCTGGTGGTCTTCGTGATCTTCATCTTCTTACAAGACTGGCGCACCACGGTCATTCCCGCCGTCACGATTCCTGTCGCGCTAATTGGCACCTTTGCCATTATTAAAATTTTTGGTTTCTCGATTAATAGCTTGACCCTGTTTGGTCTTACCCTGGCCACCGGTATGGTCGTTGATGATGCCATTGTGGTAGTGGAGGATATTGCCCGCAAAATTCAAGATCAGGGCATGGCACCGACCCGAGCGGCGATCACCGCGATGCGGGAGCTCACCGGAGCGGTGATTGCGACTTCACTCGTGCTGATGGCGGTGTTCATTCCTGTCGCATTTTTCCCCGGTACTACGGGAGCGCTTTACCGGCAGTTTGCGCTGACCATTGCCTTTGCGATCGCCCTTTCAACGTTCAACGCGCTGACCCTGACCCCCACTCTGTCGGGGCTACTGTTGCGCAGCAAGCCCCCGATGGGAGGCTGGCTAGGGGCAATTTTTAATCGTTTCAACAGCGGCCTCGACTGGCTCCGCAGCAGCTATCGCCGCACTTTGGAATTCCTAAATGCGGTTAAACCGTTAGTATTAGCCGCATTTGTGGCGCTGCTAGTGATCACGGGTTGGTTATACCGTTCGGTTCCCTCCGCCTTTTTGCCCGATGAGGATCAGGGCTACTTCATCACCATCATTCAAGGCCCAGAGGGAGTCTCACTCAACTATACCGATGAGGTCATGAGTCAAATCGAGGAAGAAATTCTCGATTTACCAGGGGTCCGGGCCACCTTTGCGGTGGGAGGATTCAGCTTTTCGGGCAGTACGTCCAATACGGGTGTGGTCTTTACTACGCTGGAACCGTGGTCCGAACGGGGCCCGGCGGAGTCAGCCCAAGCTCTGATTGGGCAACTGTTTGGCAAGTTTTCGCAAATTACTGAAGCGCGGGTTTTCCCAGTCAATCCACCGGCCATTCAAGGTTTAGGCCAATTTGGCGGTTTTCAATATCAATTGCAGGATCGCCAGGGCAATCTATCGCTCAATGCCTTAGTTGAAAAAATGGGCGAGTTGATTGGGGCCGCCAATCAAAATCCCAGCTTACAGAACGTGTTTAGCACCTATTCGGCTGCCACGCCCCAGTTGCTCATCGAGGTCAATCGCGATCGCGCTAAATCGCTCAACGTTGACATCGATGAAATTTTTAGTACCCTGCAAACCTATATCGGTTCCCGTTATGTCAACGATTTTGTCCAGGGGCAGCGTACCTATCGAGTCTATGTACAAGCGGATCAGCAATTTCGTTCTGAACCCGAAGATATTGCTAAGCTCTACGTGCGATCGGGCTCAGGAGACATGATTCCCCTCGGGAACTTTGTGACCTTGACCCCCACGACTGGGGCGCAAACGATCAACCATTACAACCTATACCGTGCCATTGAAATCACGGGTGCTCCGGCCCCAGGTGTGAGTTCTGGAGTCGCCCTCGACACGATGGAGTCACTGTCCGCTGAGGTGCTACCGCCTGGCATGGGCTACGAATGGTCAGGCACCTCCTTAGAAGAAATCGAATCCGGCAACCAAGCGCCTATCATCTTTGGGCTGGGGCTGGTCTTCGTTTTCTTGGTTCTGGCTGCCCAATATGAGAGCTTCATCGATCCCGTCGTAATTCTCTTTGCGGTACCGCTAGCGGTATTGGGGGCACTGTTAGCACAAAGTATCCGGGGACTACCCAATGATGTCTACTGTCAAATCGGTCTAGTGATGCTAATCGGCTTAGCCAGCAAAAATTCCATCCTCATTGTGGAATTTGCTAATCAGCTACGGGCCGATGGTTGGCCCATTGTCAAATCAGCCTTTGAAGCGGCTGAACAGCGAATGCGACCCATTCTGATGACGGCGATCTCAACCTTGAGCAGTATCTTTCCACTGGTGATCGCCACCGGGGCCGGGGCCGGCAGCCGTCAATCGTTGGGAACGGCTGTATTCGGCGGCATGTTTGTGGCAACGTTCCTCAGTTTATTTGTGGTGCCGATTCTTTATATTGTGATTAAGCAGATGAGCGATCGCCTCTTTGGGGGACCGCCATCCAAGAGCTATACTGCCAGCGACAATGAAATGAAACAGCTAGCATTGCCCACGCCACCGCGCTGAAACATAGAATGATGTAGCGCCATATGCCCCTAGAGCCCATTGTTTTTGAGTCGTCAGGAGAGCCGCTCAGACCCAAGGATCTCATTTGATCCGCACCACCCTTTGCTAGTACGATGCAGTGATGCAGACCACTGTAAATAGAGTTTTGGGCCTCCCGTGCGAAAGATTGTTATTGCTGGAAATTGGAAAATGCATAAAACTCAAGGAGAAGCCCTCGCGTTTCTCCAAGGGTTTATGGAACATTTAAAAGATACTCCCGACGATCGCGAGGCGGTGCTCTGCGTACCCTTTACGAGCCTTGGTGTACTGTCTAAAAACTTACACGGTAGCCGTATCAAGATCGGTGCACAAAATATCCACTGGGAAGATGCCGGAGCCTACACCGGTGAAATTTCTGGTGACATGCTGACAGAAGTTGGTGTGCGTTACGTCATTGTGGGACATAGCGAGCGGCGACAGTATTTTGCTGACACCGATGAGACGGTAAATCAGCGCTTGCTGGCTGCCCAACGCCATGGCATTATCCCAATTCTCTGCGTGGGCGAAACGAAGCAACAGCGCGATGCTGGAGAAACTGAAACGGTAATTTCATCCCAGATTAAGAAAAATCTTGTAGACGTAGACCAGCAATCGTTAGTTATCGCCTATGAACCAATCTGGGCCATTGGCACCGGCGATACATGCCAAGCAACAGATGCCAATAAAGTGATTGCTGGCATTCGTCAACAACTCAGCAATCAAGACGTGCCAATCCAATACGGGGGCTCTGTCAAGCCTGGCAACATTGATGAAATCATGGCCCAGTCTGATATTGATGGTGTTCTGGTCGGTGGCGGCAGCCTCAAACCAGACAGCTTTGGCCGTATCGTTAATTTTCAATAGATTGGCAACGATGCCAGTCCATTGCCAGGACTGACCAAGGGCAAGGTATTTTCTGTCCAACCAGAAACTTTGCCCGTTTCGCTGTTTGGTAGTCCACTAAGGTAAAGGACAGAGGAAAATAAACCCATCTACTATTTCCAGAGGTCTAGCCGCGATGGCGATAGAAATGACCTGCCCCACCTGCGGCTCCCACGACATCTCCAAGAACGGTACGACCCGCAGAGG
>JBHJHA010000086.1:0-19969 GCA_050331235.1 Leptolyngbyaceae cyanobacterium | reverse complement strand
GGCGAAAGCTCATGCGGCACTAGATGGACGGGCAACGGTGACGGCTGAAGACGTGCGTGTGGCGGTAGAGCTCGTCATTTTGCCGCGAGCTGTGCAAATGCCCCCACCAGATGATGAACAACAACCCCCACCTCCTCCCCCCCCGCAAAATCAAGATAACGACAAGGAGCAAAATGATGCTCAAGACGATGATGAGGCGGAGGATGACAACGACAATGATGACGACCAAGCAGAGGAACCGCCCCCTAGCCTGCCCGAGGAATTTGTCTTTGATCCGGAAGGAGTGGTGCTTGATCCGGCACTGCTGATGTTTGCGCAATCGCTTACCCAGCAAGGCAAATCGGGCAACCAAAGTCTCATCATTTCGGAAGATCGGGGTCGTTATATCAAGCCCATGCTGCCCCAGGGGCCAGTACGGCGAATTGCCGTGGATGCGACGCTGCGGGCGGCAGCTCCGTATCAAAAGGCGCGG
Source organism: Leptolyngbyaceae cyanobacterium (assembly GCA_050331235.1). Lineage (GTDB taxonomy): Bacteria > Cyanobacteriota > Cyanobacteriia > Phormidesmidales > Phormidesmidaceae > Halomicronema. The sequence goes on along the minus strand of JBHJHA010000086.1, from coordinate 19,497 downwards.
CGAGCTCGGGAACCGCACCGCAAGGTCATTGTCGAGCAGGGCGACATTCGGGCCAAGAAGCTAGCTCGTCAGGCGGGCTCGCTAATCATCTTCGTTGTGGATGCATCGGGTTCGATGGCGCTGAATCGCATGCAGTCGGCCAAAGGAGCTGTCATGCAGTTGCTCAACGACGCTTATCAAAATCGGGATGAGGTCGCGTTGATTCCCTTTCGGGGAGAGCAGGCAGAGGTTTTGTTGCCGCCCACGCGCTCAATTTCCATGGCTCGGCGGCGGCTAGAAGTGATGCCCTGCGGTGGCGGCTCGCCCCTTGCCCACGGCTTGACCCAAGCAGTGCGGATTGGGTCTAATGCCCAGCAGTCTGGGGACATTGGGAATGTGGTAATTGTGGCGATTACCGATGGGCGGGGCAATATCCCCCTGGCGCGATCACTGGGGGAAACTATCGAAGCAGACGAAAAACCAAATATCAAGCAGGAACTTTTAGATATCGCCGGACGGATTCGCGGAACGGGCTTTCAGCTATTGGTCATTGATACCGAGCGGAAGTTTGTCTCCACCGGATTTGGTAAAGAACTAGCTAAAACGGCCGGAGGTAAATACTACCAGCTCCCTAAAGCCACTGATCAAGCTATTGCATCGATGGCTCGGAGCGCGATCGCCGATATCAAAGCCTAAGGCACCGACATATTCGGCCTCACGCCTTTTGATCTAATGGCCGGGCGATCGCTGCTAAGCCAGCAGGGGTTTTTAATGATGAATAGCTAGCTCTGACATATAAACGTATCTGCTGCGGCCCCCTTGGGCTAGCCGATACGATATCCAATCGCTTTCAGAGGTCCACTGACATCGCCGTAACCAGTCAGAAGCCTAAAGTTGTCTATTTGCCGAGCATATATCTATCGCAATAGCACGAGCCGCTGTCAAAAATGGACACGGCCAATTCTCAGATCGCCAGTGGAGAAGATTTTCGGGCATTGTGAATCCTGGACCTTGCTACCCCATGCGATAGCTCTGTTGCAGTAGCCTTGGTAGAGAACGGAAATCTTAATCGCTCCGAAAGCCCACAAAAAAGGGATGCTGTCAGCATCCCTAAGCAGTTTGGAGAGTCTCCGTTAGTTGGAGTTAGTGAATGCTGGCTTATGCGTCAGGCTCAATCACCTGTACGGCTTTTGCATCTGGGGGGGTGTCACCATCCACAACTTCGATAGTGACAGGTTGGGCTGGGTCGCAAGAGTCAGCGGAGTGAGTCGCACCAGCGCGAGTCTGGGCAGCTTTCATACGCTCTACGAGCGCCTGCAAAACAGTCTTTGCCTGAGCATAACGATCGCCGTACTTAGCAGTCATCTCTTCATCCGCTTTAGCCGCATTAGTTGACCAATTTCGGCGGAGATTTTGAAGCCAGTCGCCTCGGCGATCGCGGACAACGGTCACAGCGGCGTTCAAAATAGCCCGCCAAGAAGGAATGGCGGCCTCAGCTTCCGTGGCTTGAGTCGCCGTATTGGCTGGAGCGTCTTCAGTCTCAGTGCCTTCGTTGAGCTCTTCTAAAATTTCAGCGACCGACTTGCGAGCTGAAACATGCAGCTCAGTAGAGCCTTCCTTGATTTCCTCAAGGGTCTTCGAAGCAGCGCTTTTCAAAATATCGCTAATGCGAGTAGCGCGTTCTTTGCCTTCAACCTTGACCTGATTCAGTTCAGTTTTGATGCGTTCTTTTACCGGTGTAGCCATGGAAAAATCCTCAGAATTATCGAATTAAAACAGGGGTAAATATCGCCCTAGGCTTAGCCAACTCGGACAGACTCTATGTCAATGACGTTTTCGTAGTTTGCCGATTCGGTCGCCTTTTGAGTGGCACTTTTCACCTGCTTACGACGGTTGTCAATTGCGATCTGAGTCAGCTCAGTCACCACTAATGTCGCTAGCAAGCCATCATCAATCCAACCGATGATGGGAAACACATCTGGTGAAATATCAAGGGGACTAAACAAGTAAATAAGTGAGCCAAAAATGACTACCCACCGATATTTCGAGTTACGCAAAAGTTTCCTAAACCAATTAACAAAGGGGGCTCCAAATAACCGCTTCATCCAGTTCTCCTCTCGGGTGCTTGTAGCTTTATTTTGACAGACCAGTCGAACCTACACAGGTGTTGTTTACCTGCCTGTATGCTGGGGTTTTCACCCCGAACCAACCGTACCGTAATCCCCGCAGCAAGGAGATTTAAGCGGTTTCACGCTCTCTTTTTAAAGGAAGTTTTAGAGACTCAAAGTGGTCAATTAAGCAGCTAGTGAAGCAATCAACGCCCTAATTTTTCACTCATTTTCTGGACTAAGCGCCGCAGACGTAACTGCAGTAAACGCCGAGAAGACAGCCTGGGAACGTCGCTCTCATGGGCCTCAGCATGATCAAAAAAATGATTTATAGATGCGAGGATGGGGCGCAGACGCTCGACAATTTTGTCTTCTCGGTAGAGGTCAAAGAAGGCTTCGGGTAGCGATCGCCCTTGGTCATTTTGCAAAGTCGCCAGGATACGTTCGACATCATATTGGGTGGAATAAACCCCAATAGACTGACAGTTAAAACCTGGGTCCAAATAATCTGCCAAAGCCCCATTCACACTAGAAAATATCTGACAGCCACAGGCCATTGCTTCCATCGGGGGGAGGCCAAAGCCCTCAGTTACGCGATATTGGGCCCAATACTCAGCCGTGTCATAGAGGTAAATCTTGCTGCGATTAAATAATCCGGCCAAATCTTCTACAAAGCGATCTAACAGCACTACGTTGCAGCGGGTTTGCAAGGCAGGCACCAACTGAGTGAGTAGATAGCGCGACGACTTGCGTACCTGTACCAACACATCAATATCTCGTACTTCGCCGCGATCGCTGAACTCTGGCGAAATCTGATTGGGTAAAAAGAAGATGGGTGAAGCGGGGCACAGTTGCCCCCAATATCCCATCGTGTTGCGGCTAACCGTAAGAATGGGCACCCGACTCGGGAGACGAAATCCATAGCCGGCACTATGAGCATGGTAAAGCACGGCTTGCCCCTGCAGTCGGTTAATTAGCTTGGGTACATGGAAGCCCCAACTCACGACAAAGATCACATTGGTCAAGTCCTGCTGGAGCACATCGTCCAGATACAGCGTGTGGGCTTCGCGCTGTTGATAGGTCACCACGGCAACCTCGCAAATCTGCCGGGCCAACTCCATCATTTTCAATTCAGCAAACAAGCCGCCACAGGCAAATTTGCCGTCCGTTCCGGGGAGCAAAAAATAGAGCGATCGCACCAGCCTGACCTCCTATGCCTCTCCGGATTTTACGGTGAAAGCGATCAATTGCAACTGCACCCAGATCGCAGCAGCACAGTCAGTTATCCTAACCCACTTGACTGGCAGCAAACGGGCCAGTCTCCCGCAGCGCATCTAAAAAGGCATATACCGCGGGGCTATGGAGGGCCTCTTTGAGCAAAGTGGCACCAATGGGCCGCGACAGGTCAAAGGGCAAGCGACAAATCGTCACACCTTCGGGCACGGGCTTAGCGGCCAGCTCTGTCATGAGCGCAATCCCTAACCCTTGCTGCACCATGCTCGCCATCGAGGAGTCATGGCGAATCCGGTAAGTCACGTCTAGCTCTTTTTCGAGCTGTCGCAGGCGATCGCGAATGCGCACCGAACAGCTATCGTGACTTGAAGAAATCAGCGGGTACCGATATAAATCATCGATGGTTAGTTGGGCGTCTCGCAATCCATAGTGGGGCGGCAACAGCGCAATGTACGCATCTTCCAGAATAAAAATGGTCTCGAACTCTTCGCCACAGAGCATCTCCGCCACGCAGAGGTCGGCCAGCCCCTGACTGAGCGCTTGCTTGAGCTGGTAGATTTCATCCACTTCAATCAGCGCAATCTGAATGGCTGGATGCAGACGGTGCAGGCGGGCGATCGCCTCTGGCAATAAATGGGTGGCGATACTGCGGAAAGTGGCAATTCTCACCGTGCCACCTTCCAAACCCCGCTCAGAGTCGGCAGCACTGGCAATGCTTTCTAACCGCTTTTGAATCTGTCGCGCATCTTGCAAAATGCGCTCGCCAATGGGGGTCAACTGTGCCCCATGGCGGCCCCGATGAAAAACAATAATCCCCAGTTGATCCTCAAGGGTAGCGATCGCATGACTGACTGTAGACTGCGTCACCTCAAGTTGTAATGCTGCTTCGCTGAAGTTACCGTACTCTGCCACTGCCAGTAGCGCTTTGATTTGTGACAGCTTGAGCTTCCAAGGATTCATACGTCGATCCCAGTAATTTCAGTAGCCACAGACTATCGCAAACTTTGATAGAAGGTTTATCGATTTCTTGCATACATGTTATGCACACTATGCTTTGGTGTTGCTGATTTCCCTAGCTAGATTGAAATCAATCGGAGCGATAGCAGCCTATCCATCGCCTGCTACGTCTTCACTATTCAGGAGGTCACATGCACAGCTACACAGAAAAATCTGCCCGCCTAGAGCAGCATCGTCGTCAATTGGAAGCCCTAGTCAACCCACCTATCGAGACTACAGCGTATCATCCTAACCGTCTTGGTCAGCTCATTAACCGCATGGGTAAAAGCCTGGTGAACTGGCTCACCGCTAGTCCCGCCCCCCAGGTTTCTAAGCAGATTCAGGGAGATGTTGAGGTATGGCGCGTATACGACCCGATTTCCAATCGGACAGCGTTCTTTGACGATGAGGCATCATTACGGGTGTGGATGGAGAACCGCTATAACCAGTAAACATCCGCCGGTAATGAGGGAACTGCCTCGTCTGCCAGTCTGGAGCTGACTCGGGCCAATGGCGAGCAAGTCACCACTCTCAGATCAAGGATACCGACACAGTTGCTCAGCCAAGATTACGAGCGATGTCCTGTAATGGCGGTTTCAACCATTTCGAAATTACCCAGAGACAGGCCCGATGCCTGTCTCTTTTGCTTTAGGTATCTCGATGATGGCTCTGTTGAAGAAAGCGTTTGGGAGTTGTCCCTTTGATTTGCTTAAAGACGCGGGTGAAATGTGCCTGATCGGTAAAGCCAAACTGATGGGCTACCTGGGCAATTTCTGAGTCGCTCTGACGCAAACGGCGAGCAGCTTGCATGACGCGGCGCTGCGTCACATATTTATAGGGCGTCAAACCGATCGCGTCTTTGAACAACCGCGAAAAATGAAACTTGCTCAGACCAGCAATGAGCGCTAGATCCGCTAGGGTCAAATCGTCGGTCAAATGAGCCTCGATATAGTCAATCACTGGGCCGAGGCGCTGTCGCTCAGTGGGACAAAGGCGCGGGCGATTACTGGGAGGCTCTAGGCCATAGTGGTTAACAAAGTGGGTAGCGATCGCCGTCGATAGGGTATCGGCAAAGAGGCGACCATTGGGACCACCCATCTCAGCCTCGACCAGTAGGGCTTGGATGAGGGTTTGCAAATGCCGGTCTTGGGCGCGATGCTGCCGTCGAAATGCTTGCTGGGCGAGCAGGGGGCGATCGGGCAGCAATTCCGTCAGTTTGTCGGGGTCGAGGGTAAGCAGCACAAATTGATTGTGCCCTTGGATGCGATGGGAAAAGGGAATCCCGGCGGGGTTCACCCAGATATCGCCCGGTTCGTAACGATGGGACCGGAAGAGGTTGCCATCTTTCCACTCCCATTCCAAGGCAGGGCCTGTATTAATCGCGAAATAGTGCTGCGTCACCGTGACGTTGTCAGGGGTAAAGCCCTCGTTCTCACCCTTCTCTAGATAGATGCCGTCCCAATGGAGATCTTTGCTCGACACCAGAATTTTGCCCGCTGTCACCTCTGGATTCGGAGTTAGAGTCTGACTATCCACAAATTCAATCTGGCTTTCCACGAGGCTTTTCCCTCTAAAAGGGGACGCAGTTTTGGCGCAGTTTCAGACAAAAAATCAGCAGCTCATTTCAAGGATTATTTTAAGCCTTCTCTGATAGGGATGACCGTCAGACAAGCGCCAAGCAGAGGACATCCGCTTGGCAAGCGGGAGACGACCATTTGGAGAATCCCTGCGAAACGACTTTTTAATACCGTATTTTTCTCAGTCGCTGCGATCGCCCTTGCCGCTATGCCTTAGCTGAAGCCGCACAGATTAACGCAGCTATCAGCAAGTTATGCAGCCATCACCGACCAAGCGCTTGGCCTTTGCATCGACCCATCGCGACGCTGACGGCGTGACAGGAATATTGGGCAGAAACCAGCTCTGGAAGCGCTTCCATCCAGGTGTGCTGTCAGATCGGATTCGGTATGCTGATGTTGGCCTCAATAGTCATCAGGCCAAGTTGATTGTAAAGATTGCTCAATGGTTAGCTTTTTCTATCGCTTGAAAGATGGCTGTCGGGGGCAACGTTTCAATAGTTGGGGAGCGCCCTAGCCGGCTCGCATAATTATATTGGATCAGCTGATGTCAGGTTTCATGCCGTCGGCCCCTCACACTTACTATTCAGTTGGGAGATAGACAATGAGTTACGCCAAAAGTATCTTAGAGCGAGAACCACTAGACCATGCGGATCCCTATGCTCGCGAACAGTTGATCTTCCCGACGTTAAGCGATGCTCAGGTTGACTATGCCAAGGCGTTTGGGCAGGTCGAAGACTTGGCCCAGGGAACGGTCCTGTTTGAACGGGGTCAGCGCACCGTTGACTTTTTTATCATCATCAGAGGCAATATCGAAATTTACGAATACGGGCGTGATGGCATTTCTGTGATCACTATCCACCAGGAGAATCAGTTTACGGGCGAGCTCGACCTATTCAACAACCGCCAGATTCTTGTAGGTGGACGTATGGGCGCAGACGGCACTGTCATTCGCATTGACCGCGAGTCTTTCAAAAAGCTGACGGTAGCTGAGCCTGAGCTTGGTGAAATCATCATGGGCGCCTTTATCCTGCGCCGTAATGGACTGATTTTGCATAAGCAGGGGGCCGTGACCCTCATGATCGACTCACAAAGCTCCGACGCCCTGCGGATTGAGCGATTTTTGCGACGCAACGGCTACCCACTCGATATCCTCGACTGTTCGACCCAAGCATGTCAGTCCAAGCTGGCAGATTACGGCCTCACTGAGACGCAACTGCCAGCAGTCCTCATTCACCTGGGCGATCGCATTCTCAGTAACCCCACCAACTACGACCTGGCCATCGAGCTAGGGCTCGTCGAACGGTTTGATACCGAGTGCACCTACGATGTTGCCGTAGTGGGGGCCGGTCCCTCAGGCCTGTCGGCAGCCGTATATGCGGCCTCTGAGGGATTGAGCACGATTCTGCTAGAATCTGAGGCCCCGGGCGGCCAGGCTGGTACCAGCTCAAAAATTGAGAACTACCTGGGCTTCCCGACTGGCATCTCTGGGCAAGGACTGGCTGATCGAGCCCAGGTCCAAGCCATGAAGTTTGGGGTTACCCTTGCCTTGCCCCACAAAGTTGTGGCCCTAGACTGTCAAGAGTTGCCCTATCGTCTGCAACTGTGCGATGCCGACTGTGAGGCGATGACCGTTAAAGCCCGGGCGGTGGTGGTCGCGACGGGAGCCACCTACCGCACGCTCAATTTGGCAAATGCCCGAGCTTTTGACAATGCTGGCTGCTATTACGCGGCCACCAGCATGGAGGGCAGCCTCTGCCACAATGAAGAAGTTATTGTAGTGGGCGGCGGCAATTCTGCTGGGCAGGCCGCTGTTTATCTATCCTCTCAGGCCAAACATGTGCATCTGCTGATCCGTCGGGATGGTCTAGAGGAGACCATGTCTGACTATCTCATCCAGCGCATTCATTCTAGCGATCGCATCACCCTGCACACGCAAACTGAAATTGTGGAACTGCAAGGCGATCGCCATCTGGAGCAGGTCAGTATCGTCGACCGGACAACGGGCGAGACCTCAACTCAACCAATTCGCCATGTCTTCTTAATGATCGGGGCAACCCCCAACACAGAATGGCTAAATGGCTGCCTTGCCCTCGATGAAAAGGGCTTCATCAAAACGGGGCTGGCCGCAGAGGCTACCCCAGACTGGCGAGAGGCGCGATCGCCCATGATGTTGGAGGCCAGCCAGCCCGGTATTTTTGCCGTCGGAGATGTGCGCTCTGGCTCCATCAAGCGCGTAGCCTCTGCAGTCGGCGAAGGATCGATGTCCATTTCCCATGTGCACCAGGCCATCGCTGAACAAGCCACCCTTTAACGAACCGCCCAGCGCCGGAAACCGGGGCTGGGCATCTGTTTGACGCCTGGAAAAGAAATTGGCGGCAACGGGGGTGCGGCTCAAGCCTCATCGAAGGATTGATGCACCTGCGCAAGAGCAGCCTCCAGCAAATCTGAGTTGGCAATCCAGCGATATTGTGACAAGTCCAACTTGCCCGCTGGGTCAAAAACAATGCCTTCCGCTTCGAGCAGCGACTGTTGCAACCGGTCAGTACCGTTGCGATGGGGCGATCGCGAGACTTCCCCCTTAGCGTTGATGACCCGATGCCAGGGAATTTCATCGGCATCGGTGACCCGATACAGAGCATACCCGACTACCCGGGGCCGGCCGATGAGGCCCGCCAGTTCAGCGACCTGCCCATAGGTCGCAACTTGACCTCGGGGAATTTGCCGAACCACGGCATAAATCAAATCATAACTATTCGCCATTGTTCGCTACGTGACTGGTTTCCAAAAAATCAGGAGCCTTTTTGAGGGTTATCGCAGTCTTAATCACTGGTTGAAGTTACGGATAACTGCGGCTCCAATAAGGCTACTGATTCCCCCGTACTTTTACCTTAAACAAAGTAAAGAATATTACTCCAGTCATCTCAACATGGGCGCTCTCACAATGGCAGGCTCCCAATTCAGGAGCCCAAAAGCCCTGTGACGGCTACGCAGCATCGGTTTACCCACTTCTAATTCACGGGTTCATCTGATCAAATCAGTTCACCCTTTCATTGTTCATATGAGAAAAATGATAAGCACCTCCAGTCATCGTGTGATTACCGCATTTGCCCTTGGGCAGACAGACTTCGAAAATATCCATATTAAGGGCGCCACCCTACAGGCGCAGTTTTTACCGTTCATCAATTTTCACAAAGCTGGTTTACCCGAGGCTGATTTTCGTCACGCTGTTTTGCCCGCCGCTACGTTCAGTGGGGCCGTACTCAAACAGAGCAATTTTGAGCATGCCAATTTACTAGCCGCCCAGTTAGATTGGGTCAACCTCGCCCAAGCCAATCTGGCCCATGCGCTATTGACGTTTACGACGATGGTGGGAGCCAATTTGGCCAATGCGAACTTATCCAGTGCTTCCTTATCCGGCGCCAACCTCACTTCGGCAAATCTCCGCAATGCCAACCTTGCCGGCACCAATCTGCGAGGCACTAATCTCAGCAAAGCCAACCTTTTCGGGGCTCGTGTTGACCCGAAGGCCTTGGCCGACGCCCATTTAGAGTTTACCGTCATGCCTAGTGGTGAATGTGTCTCGCGATCGCATGCAACTCCGACGCCTCCGGTTTCCCTCGCAAACTTGATGAGCTACGTGCGGCTGTCGCAAGCGGTGGATCGGCGGTTTAACCCCAACGAACAACTGCCAGACCCCGCATTACCCAGCGTGCTGCCGTGTCTAGATCAACACCGCCCTCAAAGACCAGGGATGCTGCCGCCCCTAGAACCGGCTGAAGTCCCCCTCAGTATCCTCAAAGCGACCGTCAGTCCCAGATTGGCCAGCCTTCCCAGGCTGGGTTGCCCTCCAGTCAAAGGCACTAACAATTAACTCCGTAACGAGACCTCAAACTGCTTTTCTAACGTCGCACGAACCTTTTGGTGAATCGGCTCTACATCGTCGTCTGTCAGCGTACGGTCGAGGGCTCGGTACACCAGACGAAAGGCCAAACTCCGCTGTCCTGCCGGGACTGACTCACCCTGATATTGATCAAACAAGGTGACAGAGGTGAGCAGTTTGCCTCCGGCTTTGGCCATGGCCTTTTGCAGGTCAGCAACGGCAAGATCTACCGGCGCGTAGAACGCAATGTCGCGATCGCTAGCCGGGAAGGTCGAAAATGGTTTGAACTTCACAGTCTTTCGCCGTTCGCTCGCTAAACACACCGCCAATGCTAACCAGTTGAGCTGAAAGACGTAAACCTCATCAGGCAGATCTTGGGCTTGGCGCAGTTGGGGATGCAGTTGCCCAAAGGTGCCCAGGTGTAGCCGGCCCCGCACCCACAGTGAGGCCGTACGGCCCGGGTGCAATCGATTATCCTGGGCGTCTGGACGATAGTCGACATCGAGCCCCAAGCGTTGAAAGATGGCATCCAAAATGCCCTTGGCCTCAAACCAAGAAAGGGGCTGCAGGCGATCGCTGCTCACCCATTTGCCTTGGCGGGCATCGCCTCCGAGGATCCCTCCAACAACTTCGGCTTCCTGAGGCACCGCGTTTTCCAGGCGGAAAATCCGGCCAATTTCAAAGCCATTGAGTGGACCATTGCCCTGCTCTAAGTTGAATTTAAAGGCTTCAACCAGTCCGTCAATTAAATCGGTGCGCAGCGCCGAATATTCAGTAAACAAAGGGTTGGCAAGTACTACCTGCTCAGCCGACATGGGTTTAGTCAATGAGTAGTGAATCAGCTCAGTCAGCCCGGCACCGCGACAAACCTGTCGCAGCTTTTGTGAGAGGGCAGCTTCAGGTGACAAGACACCGCCCGCAGCCGCCTGCGGCAAGGTATTGGCAAAATGGTTATAGCCATAGATGCGCGCAACCTCTTCAATCAGGTCAATCTCACGCTCAAGGTCGCGATAGCGAAAGGCTGGTACTGTAATTTGCCAGACATCCGTCTGACTGGCCTCAATTTGGCAGCCCAGCGTTTCTAGCACCCGCTGAATGTGCGCGTCTGGAATGGGCACCGGGCTACCTGCACTCAGATTAGTCACTGGACCCAAAACTTGCCTTACTCGCTGCAGACGTAGCGGCATTGTGCGAGTGGGGCTAATCTCGCCGATGGGAGTACGCGCCACCTGCCGAGCAGTCACCTGGGCACCCGCTAGGGTTTGCATCAAATAAATCGCGCGATCGCCGGCAAGGCCAAGTTCCGCCGGGTTTACACCGCGCTCGTAGCGGGCCGAAGCTTCGGTTCGTAAGCCCTGACTTCGTGCTGACTTACGAATAATCGCAGAGTCAAAGTAAGCTGCCTCTAGAGTCACCGTCGTTGTACTGTCAATCACTTCTGTCGTTTCACCGCCCATTAAGCCCGCCAAAGCTACGGGCCGATCATTGGCGGTGATCACTAAGGTTTCTGGTTTTAGCGATCGCGTTTGACTATCCAGCGTCACCAAGGTCTCGTCCGCCTGACCAAAGCGGACACCTAATTCGTAGTCCTTTGCCCCAGCCGCCACGGCCAAGCGATCGCCATCAAATGCGTGCAGTGGTTGCCCCCACTCCAGCAAAACGTAATTGGTGATGTCAACAATGTTGTTGATGGGGCGAGTCCCAGAGGCTTGGAGCCGCTGCTGCAACCAAGCTGGAGACGGGCCAATTTTCACCCCTTCGAGCACCGTAGCAATATAGATAGGACAAGCCTTTTCGTCGGTCAGGGTGATCGCCACCTCAGCGTTAGTTTCTACCACGTCGATGGCAGGGGCGATCGGCAGCTTGAGCTCAGCCCCGGTAATCGCTGCCACCTCCCGCGCAATCCCCACTAGACTGAGCGCATCAGCTCGGTTTGCCGTCGAGGTTACGTCCAACACAACATCATCGAGTCCCAAAAGCGGTCGGGCGTCGAGCCCTGGCGTCAAATTTGCCGCCTCAAAGATATAAATCCCTTCCGACTCCTTGGCTAGGCCAAGCTCTGCCAAAGAACAAATCATGCCGGCTGAGAGGACACCGCGCACTTCCCGAGGCTTGATTTTTAAATCAGGAATAGGTAAGTGTGTACCCACTTGGGCCACAGGCACATAAGTCTCCGCTCGAACATTGGCCGCACCGCACACAATTGAAGACAGTTCCTCGGCCCCAATATCAACGGTACAGAGGCTGAGCTTATCCGAGTTAGGATGGGGCTGGCGCTCAGTCACATATCCCACCACTACCCCATCAGCCCATTGAGTCCGATCTTCAATATCCTCCACCTCAAAGCCGGCCATCGTCAGGGCATCGGCCAGTTCCTCGGGCGATAAATCAGTCGCAACGATATCTTTGAGCCAATTGAGGGAAATTCGCATCGATTCTTATCTAGAACTGTTTTGACAAGCAAGTTGACTACTGAGACAGGTGCCTCCTCAGCCAGTCTACTCCAGGGATTGCTCCCTAACACTGTCAAATTGCCACAATCTCCTAGCATTAACTGACCGCGCTCAATGGGTAGCTGAGCCAGACAAAGGCCAATGGCTTGGGCGATCGCGATCGCCTCAACTCCCGGTTGCCGCTCTCACTAAATAAGTAGCCCCCATCAGGCTTCACGGGCAGCTGACCGTGCTTGATATCACAAGACAGTTCGGCATTTTGCCCGTAAAGATACGCTCAACCAACACCCAGGCGCAAAACTATATCAGAATCTTAATAGGGGCATTGAACCCCCCTGGGAAGGTGGGAATAATTAGATTAATGTGACGTTATCCTCGCGCGCTTTCATGATTAAGCTCCTGATAAGGCGTATATGTAATCGCTGGCTAGATAGGATGGGGGTAAGGGTGAATCATTTTCCATCACGGAACAGTGTGGTCTTACCAATGGTTCCTAGTCGCATTGCACGGGCAAACATTGAACATCAGGTCGCATGAGCTACTGCACCAATCTAGACTGCCCTAAACCTAAAAATCCCCCGCGGACGACCCATTGCCAGGCCTGTGGCTCATCTCTGAGTTTACGAGGTCGCTATCGGGCACTCAGGGCACTCGGACGCGGCGGATTTGGTGCAACTTTTTTGGCCCGTGATGAGTCCTTGCCAGGCCACCCACTTTGCGTAGTCAAGCAATTGCGCCCTTCAGCTGAGGCCCAGCACATCCTAGATATGGCCCGTGATTTATTTCAGCGTGAGGCCAAGATTCTGGGCAAGATTGGCAATCATCCCCAACTGCCTCGTCTACTCGACTATTTTGAGAACAACAATGAGTTCTTTCTGGTTCAAGAATTCATCAATGGCAAAACCTTACAGCAGGAAGTTAAACAGGGGGGACCGTTTACAGAGGCCGGGGTCAGGCAATTTCTGAGCGAGGCCCTACCGCTTATTCAATACGTCCACGAAAGCAAGATCATCCATCGCGACATTAAGCCAGCCAACTTAATTCGTCGAGATGAAGACAAAAAACTAGTCTTGATTGACTTTGGCGCAGTCAAAGATAAAGTGGCTCCGGCACAAGACACATCCGAGCAAACAGCATTGACCGCCTATGCCATTGGGACTCCGGGCTATGCTCCACCAGAACAAATGGCAATGCGCCCCGTCTATGCGAGTGATCTCTACGCCATCGGTGTCACCTGCATTTATTTACTGACTGCTAAGTCCCCCAAAGACTTGGACTACGACCCGACAACTGGAGAAATGATGTGGCGCAACCTGGTGCATGTCAGCGATCATTTTGCCGGTGTCCTTCAAAAGCTGCTGGAAATCTCAGTGCGTCACCGCTATCAAACCGTTGAAGCGGTCCTGCGAGATTTAGATCTTGAGCCATACATGGACAGTCTGGCGCAGAATATGGCGTTTCCTCATCCTTCCAATGGCCGCGTCGATGGTGCCGGAACGGCTGAGGGAAAAAATTCCGCCTATCGTGAGCTGCGTAATGGTGGCCACAAAGATCCAGCCAACTCTCCCTCATCGCGCATGGCCGCGGCGATTCGAGCTCGACGAGAGCGGGCTAGCGCTCGTTCGGTTAGTGGTCCGGGCGCATCTTCATCGGATCGCTACAGCCTTAATAGCAACGCCAAGGGGCGGAATAGTCGCATGACCACAGGCTCCCGTTCGGGAGGCAATGCCAAGCTTAATGCTGATGAGCTCAAACAGTCTTACCAAAAAGGACGACGTGATTTTTCCCTCTTGCTGCTTCAGGCCATCAACTTACCAAAGGCTGCTCTGTCAGATACCAATTTCACAGAGTCCAAGCTGAGAAAAGCCAACTTTCAAAATTCAGATTTGAGCAATGCCAACTTTGGCCGCGCCGACCTGACACAGGCCTCTTTGCGCGGCGCCAATTTAGGACGCGCTTACTTTACCAATGCCAATTTGCAGGGAGCTGATTTGCGCGGCGCTGATCTGCAATACGCGACCCTCTCTAATGCCAACTTGAAGGAAGCTAACCTGTGTGGTGCCGATTTGACGGGCGCTCGCATCAGCGATGAACAACTAGCCCTGGCTCGGACTAACTGGTCTACGGTGTATCCCAACGGCAAGCGGGGGCTGATGCGCTAAGGCGCTGCCGATGCAGCCGTTAGCGTCAGGATTTGGGTAGCGCCATGCCGCGATATGAGGCAAGAAGCTGGCGATATTGAGCTGTCGCACTACCAGCCTAGGCGAAGATATGGGCAGCGTATTACCGACAGCTCACGGGAGTAAACGATTGATGACGCAGCAAATTTTAGTGTTAGGGCCTACCAAATCAGGAAAAAGTGAGTGGGCCGAACGGTTGGCGTGTCAGTCGTCACGACCGGTCACATATGTGGCGACATCTCGTCATGACCCACAGGATGCGGAATGGCAGGCACGTATTGTCCAGCATCGCCAGCGCCGACCGCAGGGCTGGCAAACTCGAGAAACCCCAGTCGAACTAGTCGCCACTTTGTCCGACGCGGCAGCCTCCGAATGTTGGCTCGTTGATTCGCTCGGAACATGGGTGGCTAATCAGCTCGACCAGAGTGAGGCGGACTGGCAACGGCAAACCCAGCAGCTATTGACTACGATCGCAGACTTTCCTGGCCTGTTGATTTTAGTTGCGGAAGAAACCGGCTGGGGAGTCGTACCGGCATATGCTTCCGGGCGGCTCTTTCGCGATCGCCTGGGTAGCCTAACGCGGCAAATTGGGGCGATTGTTGAGGTGAGTTATTTGGTGGTTGCCGGTTTCGCCCTTGACCTGCAGCGACTCGGCATTGCCGTTGAGTCAATCAATGACCCGGTAGAGACCGACACCTACCCCCCCAACCATGTGTAAACCCTTAAGAATCTCCCTGCCGCGGGTCGAACTCACTAGGATCAAGCAAAGTGCTGACCGTGATAATTGACTTACTTTAGGTGAGTCGTAGGAGATTATGGCTTCTGTCGATCAAGTTCAATCGTTTTTGGCCTACTGGTTTCAACTGGGTAAGCCGGTCTTATTGCAGCATGAAAATACCCTTTGTCTTCCTTCACCCGTTTTTCAAGGGGCTGAGTTGAGCCCAGCTTTTCAGGCCTGTTGGCAGCGCATCATGGCAGAGCCCAAACAAAGCTTTCTTAGTGGCACCGACGATAGCATTGCAACGCTGCTGAGTGACCAATACGACATTGAGGACTGTGCCCGTTGCAATATGCCAACCCCAATGCCCGTTCGAGGAATTGCCTCACCGACCTGTCCGTGCACTGACTTGCCCTCTTGGCCGAACGATGAGATTCCCCAACCTCGCGAAGCCGTATCTACCCAAACCCACCTGGATGATATTCGCCAGCGGCTCATCGGCCGTCGCGCTTATCACAACATGGCTTCCCATGATGACCATTCACCGACCGCTGGCGCATAAAGCTGGCACTAGTTCTGGGTCAGAGGCCAATGGGTGACTCTTGGGCAGCAACGCGGGGCGAGCTTTAACAACCGGTAGGGTCCGGCTCATCATCCCTGCGCTGATTCTCCACCCTTCCCCATAGCAGCTTCATAGAGGAAATTTCCAGGCCTCGTTTGGAGCTCAGGCTGGGTAGCGGGATATCGAAATCAGCGGCTGAATCGCTTTGCCCACCCCGTCAGCCGGCCCTAAGCGAGGAACATAATGGGTTGGGGAGAAGCCGAACTCTGGTCAAGCCAGTTAAGACGCGACGAGGGCAGCCTCTTCTTGACGACTAATGGCATAGGTATCAAAATCTCGCGCCATCACAGTATTGGGAAAAATGGCCCGTGCTTCCTCCAGAAGATCTTGTAACTGTATCGGATTTCCTGGTGCGTATCGCGGACTAAAATGCGTCATGATCAGCTGCTTAGCCTGGGCTAGCAATGCGGTTTGTGCAGCCATGGTTGAAGTTGAATGCAAGCGCTGATAAGCCATCTCAGCGTCTTGATGGGCAAAGGTTGCTTCATGGATCAGAATGTCTACCCCCTCGGCCAGATCGACTGCGCGATCGCAAAAAACCGTATCTGTGCAGTAGGCGAGACTGCGCCCTGGCAAGGTCGGACCGCACAGATCCTTGCCGTTGATCCGCCGACCGTCAGGGAGCGTCACAACTTCTCCATTTTTCAATTTGCCGTAGACAGGTCCCGGCGGAATTCCCATAGACTGAGCTCGCTTAACATCAAATCGGCCAGGCCGATCCTTTTCATCGACCCGATAACCATGGGCTGGAACGCGATGCTCGAGCTGAGCACAGCTCACCCGAAATTCATCATCCTCGTAGACGACTCCGGGCTTACTGGTGTGCACTTTGATCGGAAAGGAGAAATGTGTCTGTGAATAGCGACGACAAGCCTGCAAATAATCATTAAGCTTAGGCGGTCCGTAAATATCTACTTTTTGCTGCGGATTACCTGCTAAACCGCAACTGGCCAGCAACCCCATCAGGCCAAAAATATGGTCTCCGTGCATGTGGGTGACAAAAATACGGCGGATTTGGCTAGCCTTAAAATCGCTCCGCAAAAACTGATGCTGTGTGCCTTCGCCACAGTCAAACAGCCAAATCTCACCTCGCTGAGGCAGCCGCAGGGCCACACTCGACACATTTCGCGATCGCGTCGGCACGCCAGAGCTTGTCCCCAAAAAAGTGATTTCCAAGCTCACTCTCCTCTACGTAACTATCCACTGACACTTTTTATATCTTGACACGGGTTGCCAAAGACATCTTGGCAACCCAATCCACCGTCGAGGGTAGCAAGGAGCAAAGGGCCGGAAAAGACTTCGTCCCAGGCCATCCGGCGATGACAAGCATCCTAATCTGGCTACGGCTCGCCATCGCGCTCCACCCCATCATTCACCCAGCAGCCGTTGGGCCGGCCCCATCGCACCGGCAGCCAGTGCCCTCCCGGCGCCACTGGCAATTGGGCCCAGACTGGAAGCGCCCTGTCCACTAGGGAATGACGACAGCCAGCGAGCGGCAATCTGCAGCACTATTTTTCAGCATAAAGACCAGCATCTAACTGTCAACTAGTCAACTCTGCATGATGTGAGCGACCATCAGCACCGTAAAGATAATAGATTTAAATCACATAAACCCTCCGCAATTACACTTACATAACTTTTGAGGTTCTATGAAGCTTTCGTGAAAGTTCAGTAAAAACATTACAAAACCTCCTTGAGGAAAGGGGAATGTCCTGACGTTTGCTGAAAAGTCGGTATAAATTATGGTTGGTAGTCACAGATACAAGGCTGCAGTTCGTCAGTATTTTCAACAAGAAAATTTGTTCGGCCTGAGCCTCGATGGGTGCTGATTTCTAGCGCGAGATGACAAGACCTTGGTTTAACACGCTGCCATCGTCATCGATGGTTGTGTTGCACATTGTCGTATTGCTGCATCAAGCGCAGGTGGTAGGTATGAGCTGTTCAGCTATCTTGGTCCACCGGAGGCTAGTTGACCTAAGAGCTAGATGCCAAATTAATTGATATCTGTGTGCATGCCCTTAACGATGACACCGTGGAGCAATGGCTGTTTTATTTGGTTCTGATACAGATGATGTTCTCTTCGGCACTCCCGAGGATGACAGCCTCTATGGCCTGACTGGCGATGATGTCATCAGCGGTGGCGAGGGGAATGATGCCATTTTTGATGGCTTGGGAGCTGATACCCTAATCGGTGGCGATGGTGACGATGTTTTTTACTTGACCGATAACAACCAATTTGCCCCCTTTATCTCAGAATCTGATGAGCTGTTGGGTAATAATCCAATGACATTAATGTTTATGTTTAATCCTATTTGCTTCCCATTAATCTCGGGTGATGACGGACAGGACGAAATCTATGCCACTGAGTCGGTTGAAGCCATTGATATCGCTGAGTCCATTTTTGCGATCGCCGAGGTCGAGGCGTTTGTCGGCTCCCCAATGGGCGATCTCGTTGTCGCTACTAGTGTTGATTTCGCTGTGACCTTTAGCGGCGGTGAAGGCGACGATACCCTAACTGGCGGTAGCGGCAATGACACCCTGACCGGCGGGGCCGGTAGCGACACCCTCCAAGGAGGGCCCGGAGCTGATATTTTGACTGGGGAACAAAGTGCTCTGGTCGACGACACCGGCACTGCCGAGCCGCCCTCTGACGCCACTCCAAATGCCCCAAGCCCGGAACCGGCGGAGCCCAGCAGCTTATTCACTCCCCCCTCGATGCCATTAGCCGAAGACTCGCCGGCCCTACTGGCGGCTGAAACCGAGTTGCCGATTGATCGCTTTGATACAGCTCTTCCCCCCACATCGTTAGACGAATCAAACATCTCCACCCCGGTGCATGACTCGGATGCTCAGTTAGTCACAGAAGTTTCGGTTGCCACCACCGATGTGGGCAGCTCTTCTTTATTGGTCATTGCCGACACAGGTACACCGTTAGAAACGCCAGCCCCCACTGCGCTCTTAGCGCTACCCACGATTAGCGAGCCATCCGCGGTTTCTCCAGCAGCCATTGGTGAAGAAGCAGTCCTTTCAGAGGGTGAGCCCCACGACCTCCCTAGCCAGCCAGCCATGGCAGCGACAACCGGGCTGCTCGACGAGCCAGAGGGGTTCGAAGCGTCCACAACATCCACTGTCGAGGCCACAGCATCAACGGATGTAACGGTAACGGTTCCTAGTGTGGCAGCAGTCGGAACAACGGCTGCAGATGCTAATCCGACGGAGGATGAGTCACCGGTGACCTCAGATACAACCGTGCTAATGGAGGAAACCGAACGGGTTGAAGCAGTCACGGCTCCCCTTGCAGAAGTAACGATGAGCTCGGCACCTTTGGCAACAGAAGCAGGCGACACTAGCAGTGAGGACAACGATTGGGCTGAGGCTGCAACAACCGATGTGTTGCCACAAGACGACTCGTTGCTTTCTGCCGCTGCTGCAACCAACAGCGATAAATTTGTCTTCGAAGAGCTATCGGATTCTCTGTTATCGGGCTTCGATACGATTACTGATCTCGAAATCGGCAACGACTTAATTATCTCGATCGCATCAGTCGATGCCAACGAACTTGCTCAGCTAGGTGCTGTTGCGGCCTTGGATGAAGCCAGTATTGCCGCCGTACTCACCGATCTCGCCTTTGTTTCGTTAGGAGCCGCCACCTTTACGTTTAAGTCGCGCACTTTTGTATCTTTCAACGATGTCAACGCTGGCTTTCAAGCCGCAACCGATGGCATTGTCGAGATCACTGGCTACAGCGGCA
>JBHJHA010000085.1:0-5838 GCA_050331235.1 Leptolyngbyaceae cyanobacterium | reverse complement strand
ATCTTTTGCCGCTTTGAGGGACCAATTTTTTGCAGGATTGCGTTATCCTCTGATTTGATCGTATTAGTTCCCTTCCGCTCGAATGTTTTAAGGTCGGTTACCGCGGGCAGCTCAGCCTCGGTCGCATGCCAGATTCGATAGGCGCGACTGACACCGGTGGCACTTACTGCACCCGCGACTAATAAAATCCAGAAGAGGGGACGATAATAAAGCGGCCGCCGATAGGGTGGGCGACGCCTTGCTGAGACTTCAGAGTTAGATACAGGGGAAGAATAGGCTTGATCAGGATGGGTGGAAGAAGAGCTTGCCATGGCCGCAGGCTGATTAGCCCAGGTTTGGTCAGAGGATTCAGAAGTTACTAAAAGTTGTCGGAGTCGTTGAACAAAAGTATTAGCCACAGCTCAACCTAGTCCTCTCACCTGTACATCCAGCAGAATCACAATGCTCCCCAGGCTACTCTAGCCCAGAGTAGTCGGTTCCAAAACTCGCATCGCAAAATTTGTCCAAGACAATACTTTATCAATAATTGGGCTACACCATGGGTGAATGGCCCAGTGCCAGCGCAGTTACCAGCATGCCCAAGACCAAAAATGGCTGGGCGCTAGCTTGATACTTCACGTCATTTTCCAAGGGATCCCTGAGAAAGTACATGTCCTGAAACGTAATCTGCGGAATGATGAGTAGCACTAGCAGAACGGCATAAAGATTCTGATGAATAGACATTAGGTAGGCTGCAACTCCGCCTTGAAATACGTCAATCATCAACACGCAGATCCATGCCGCCGTTCCGACCCCAAACATAACGGGTAAGGAGCGCAGCCCCAGCTGGCGATCGCCTTCCACGCTTTTGAAATCGTTGACAATGGCAATGCCGAGTCCCGCCAAGCTGTAAAACAAGGTCAGCAAGACAATCGTCACATTCAAATCACCAAATAGAGCATGGCCGGCCCACCAAGGGAGGGCAATGTAGCTAGCCCCTAGGGCATAGTTGCCCAGCCAGCCATTTTGCTTGAGCTTAAGCGGCGGTGCTGAATAGATGTAAGACAGAAAAGAGCCTCCGATCGCCAAAACTGTAATGGTTGGAAAATCATGACCGGCCCACTGATCCAACCCATAGGCAACCCCAATCCCGGCAAATAGGAGGAGGAGAATTTGCGCGGCTACTTGGGGAATGGAGATAGCCCCAGATGGAATCGGTCGATAGGGTTCATTAATCGCGTCAATTTCGCGATCGTAAAAATCATTGAGTGTTTGGGTGTAGCCCGTCAGCAGGGGGCCAGAAAGCAGCATACAAGCAGCTGCTAAGAGCACATATTCGAGGCTCCAAACGTACTGCCCCGAAGATGCCGCCCCACAAACCACGCCCCATATCAAAGGGATCCAGGTGATCGGCTTCATTAACTGCAGGCGAATTTTCCAAATTGAAGTTTCCCCTGCTTCAGCACCTTTCATCCCTAAGAGCTGCCGCGCTTTGCTTCCCTTAGCAGCCTCGTCAGTCTGGGGGGCAACAGCAGCATCTGGCGCCTGAGCAGCGATCGCTTCATCTGATTCCTGAGGGGCTTCTGATACTGGGTCAGCCATGATGTCTCCAACTTGGTTATCTACACCATCCGAGTGTTTGCAATCTAACAAGCTCTACAGCGTCTGCCAACTTATGAGGCAAGCGTGCTGTTTGATTAGCGGCAGCGACTACTCTCCCCACGGGTTTAGGCGATTGCGGTTTACCGTCAAATTTATAGCCAGTGGGACCATCCTGCCAAGTGAAATTCGATCCAGACAGCAGCTTCCCCATGCGTTCTTGCAGCGGGGCTTAAAAGGACAAAACGAGGCAGTCCTCTTGGAATTTGGCACCGC
The DNA here is from genome assembly GCA_050331235.1 of Leptolyngbyaceae cyanobacterium. Taxonomy (GTDB): domain Bacteria; phylum Cyanobacteriota; class Cyanobacteriia; order Phormidesmidales; family Phormidesmidaceae; genus Halomicronema. Next base: position 3,984 of record JBHJHA010000085.1, on the reverse strand, counting down.
GCACTGAACGATTTTTAAGACTGCTTGGCAAGATTAAATTTCGCCGCTGATCCCCAGCAGTGATCGTCACTTCAGGGCCATACTGGGTCAAATCAATATCTGACTTGCTGAAGCCAGGCAAAAAGAGCCGAACTTCTTTTTGAATTTCGTTGATGGTGATCGGTGCAGGCGCTGTTTCCACCGCCTCTGCCAGATCTGGTACCACTGCCATAAGCGGCTCCCATTGCTGTTCACTCAATGCCGGTAAACGATGGGAGCGGAGAGGCGCAAAGGCTTGATCGTCAACGTCAGCGTTGTAAGCCATGAGCCCGCCAACCGTAAGTCCGATTTGCTGCGAACTGCCCCAGAGATATCGGGCGGTTTCGCAATCGCTAGCAGCCTCAGTTGTAACTAGAAAGCCCAATAGATGCTGACTTGACTGCACCACTCGGCGCCCCGTCTCCAAAAAACTACGGGCTTGCTGCACGGGCTGATTGATCGATTCTTGACTACCGCTAATGTTGAGGACAGCCCCTGCAATGGGCTGAATGAAAGGCGTTACGGTCCGGGCTAGTTCGGACTCAGCTAGCACCTTTTGGAACCGGCGGACATACCAGTCCATTTGCTCTGGCATTCCCCACATGCGCAAAGAGCCCTTGCTGGATAGCGCATCGTAGATCAGATAGTCATAGTCTTGACTGTCGTAGAGCACGCGGATGGCATCTAGCGTTAGGGCGTCTTCCATGCCCGGCAGCAACACGAGCTCTTGACCAAACACCTGCTTGAGCAGGGGGCTCCGTAGATACTGCGCCTCGATATCTTTGATGACATCCCAGCTTTTTTCTAAGAGCTGGGAGGACTGCAACTGCACCACCGATAGATGGCTGGCGATCGCCTGGATCTCTGTAGTCAGGGGTTGCACCCATAGCTGATGGGGTAGCGGCCCACTATCTTGGGTAAGCCAAAGCACGCGGCTGCCTTGCTGCGCTAACTGCTTGGCAAAGGCCACAGACGCGATCGCACAGGCCGCCCGCGACTGGCCGAGAAAGGTCAGAATTTGAGGCACAGGTATTCCTTACAATGACGCCAAACGAAAACGAATTTACCCGACTTACTGCACCGGGGCTAATTCATCTTCAAAAAACCAAGTGGTGTAGCTATCGTCAAACTCGACTACAGCCCCGATACCGCTACCGTCAACCATTTTAAATTGGCGAATTACACCAGACTTTCCGAGCCGATCAGCCACTTTTTCAGAAACGCGATCGCGGAGCCGAAAAACTTTCACTTTTTGTCCAACTTCTAAGGCCATGCCTAACCTAACCACCTAAAAATTGAGAACGTTGTCATCGGCTCTCAACGCCGACCAATCCACAGTTTATCAGCGTCTTGCGCCATCCTGGTCTATCGTGGAGAGCAGAAATATATTGTGATCGTTAAACGGTTGGGATAGGCAGTTATGCTAGCGAAGCGAATCATCCCTTGCTTAGATGTCAAGGCTGGCAGAGTGGTCAAAGGGGTCAATTTTGTCGACTTGCGTGATGCCGGCGATCCGGTGGAGCTGGCCCAAGCTTACAACCAGGCTGGAGCAGATGAGTTGGTCTTTCTGGACATTACCGCCACCCACGAAAACCGAGATATTTTGCTCGATGTGGTTTATCGCACTGCAGATCAGGTTTTCATTCCGCTAACGGTGGGGGGCGGTATCAGTTCCCTAGAGCAGATCAAGCAATTGCTGCGGGCTGGGGCCGATAAAGTCAGTATCAACTCTTCAGCGGTGCGCCAGCCAGATCTCGTTAATCAAGCCAGCGATCGCTTTGGAGCTCAATGCATTGTGGTTGCGATCGATGCCCGGAAGCGAGAGTCGCCTGACGATGATCCTGGTTGGGATGTGTACGTACGGGGGGGACGACAAAACACTGGACTGGATGCGGTCACTTGGGCTCAGGAGGTCGTAGCGCGGGGAGCCGGCGAGTTACTGATTACTAGTATGGATGCGGATGGCACCCAGGCTGGTTACGACCTGTCATTGACCCAGGCGATCGCGGAGCAAGTCGCTGTGCCAGTCATTGCTTCTGGTGGGGCGGGCAACACCCACCATATCTATGAAGCCTTAACTACTGGCCAAGCCGAAGCTGCCCTTTTGGCGTCATTGTTACATTACGGGCAACTCACCGTAGACGAAATCAAGACTTATCTAATTGAGCGACAGATCCCCGTAAGACTGGCGGCATAGGTAAAGAGGGTGCTGAAGCATATCCGTAGAGGGCCAGACAAACCTGATCACTTCATTAAAAATCTGTTACACTACGTAACATTTGGGTTTAGATGTAACCAAACCACCGGCCTTCTTCTCTTAATGATGCTTCCCTTGACCCTATTTGTTGTAATTGCGCTGGTTGCTTGGGCTTTGCGGCTGATGGATCAAGCTGTCAAGAGTCAGGAATTTTCCTTCATGCTAGCTGGCTTTTTGGTTGCCTCTTCAGCAGTGGCCATGATGACTGTTTATTTTCTTATGGGTGACTACTTTCTTTACATCGACGGTGTCGTTGATGGCAGCTTCTCAGATTTTTCCTTGCTGACTGGAGATGATACGTATGCTTATCTACAAGATGCTTCTTTTCCCTCCACCGAGTTTCTAGGTGACCGGTAAATTTTGCTAGGTGTTTGTTGTTTGATCGGGCACCTTGATTGTCGTTAGTGGCAATTACTTCAGCTTTAATCGTTCAAGTTAGGAACGAGGACTGGCAAGACACTTGATTGTTAAAAAGCTAGTAACCAAAGTTGTTCGCGATGTACTGGGACGCACTCAATCGATGATTAGATGTCCTTGAGTTGCAGATATCGCGTTAGCAGCCCTTCGATTTCTTCTAAAAGGTACGGTTTGCTGATGTAATGATTGCACCCAGCATTCAAAAGTTGTTGGCGATCAGTCTGACTAGCCAGGGCAGTCACCGCCACAATCGGTATGGTCATCGTCTTCACATGTTGCTTGAGCTTCCTGACAATCTCAAAGCCATCAATATCCTGTAGTCGAATATCTAATAGGATGAGATCAGGCTGGCGGAGTTTAGCCCAGTGCAACGCCTCAAGCCCCTGCGACTTACAAATCACTTGACATTGAAACTGAGTCAGTATTTGCTGCAGCAAAATCAGGCTATCGCAATCATCATCGACCGCCAGTACCTTAGGCATTTTGCCAGGGGTTTCTAAGAGAGGAAACGTACTTGTAAGCTTGAGCGGCTCTACAGAGAACGATTGATTGCTTGGCCAAGCTTCATCTAGATATTGCAGCGACGGGTGAGGAGAGTCTACGAGCATGGTCAAGTCCTAACTAAAAACCTTAAGGGCATTTACCTTGCGGGTAAACCGCATCCGAGTAAGTAGACCTGTGTTGAGTCAAGACTGGACTAAAGCTCCAGCTGTTTAGGAAATATCCCCAAAAGGTAGAGCAACCAGTGTATCCTTCTTGCTAAGTAGGCTAGCACAAAGCCAAGCTCAAAACTATTTTTTCAATAGAACGAAGTAAAGAAAATAAGGGAATTTCTTTGCACAGTTTTTCGGGGGAAGGCACTATTCAGTGCGACAGTCTGTCTTTTACTCGGATTTGATCCTGCTAACTGTGGTTTCTGCGGTGTAGCTAGAGGCTGTTGGTTTTGGCAAGTCTTCTTTAAAGGGGGGAGATTAGCCTGTCGTCGGCGCTTCGAAGGGCCTCTAGCCAGAAGGGGGCTGAGCCTAGTTGACTGGGCTTCGCCGAGAATAAATACGATGTGGGCATTCAGTTCGGAGACCTGGAGCATCATTTCTCGACACCAGCCGCAGGGACTGAGAATCGCGTCGGACAATCCGGCCACAATTTTTTGATTAACGTCAACTCGGTTTAAGCGTTGGGCGTCAAATTGTTGTCCAAATCCAGAGATGGCTTCTTGGGTCGGTGACAATAAGCAATGAGTCCGCAGAGAATATGAGCAAAGCAGTTCACGGGAGCCCGATGCCTGGAATGCT
>JBHJHA010000084.1:0-45985 GCA_050331235.1 Leptolyngbyaceae cyanobacterium | reverse complement strand
TCTGAGTATTTCTCATGTTCGCCTTACTTTTCGTCTCCTCCCTCATGTTCGCCTCCTTCCTCTTCTCCACCCTCCGCTACGCCAACCTCCGCTTCTCCGACCTTCGCAACGCCGACCTAAGCAACGCCGACCTTAGCAACGCCTACCTTTGCGTCTCCTACCTCTGCTACGCCGACCTCCGCAACTCCGACCTTCGCAACGCCGACCTCCGCAACGCCGACCTCCGTAACGCTGACTTGACCGAGGCAAGACTATCGGATGAATATTTGCCAGAGATTCATTGGAATGACAAAACACAGTGGCAAGGTGTGAAGGGGTTAGAGAGTGCGATTGGGGTGCCGGAGGCGTTGAAGCGGCAGTTGGGGCTCGGCGATTAGCAATTTTAGTCGATGATTCAAGGTCCAGTACCGGAGCGGTTGGTTCAAGGGAGTTGTAGGGGCGCTGGGCGCCCTTTCCTGGCGGCTCTCTGAGCTGGCCTACCCAAAACTCATCAAAGGTTTGAGCCGGATATAAATATTGTCATTTGCGCTGAGCATTAGCGTCAGGACATGTTTCCTGGGAACACTTTAGGCAAATAAGCCACCGGGTATCACGGTTTCATGTGGCAGTCAGCGCTCAACTACCTTCAAAGCTTGCGGACCTATCGCGATTTGGGTCCAGACACGAAGATCCGTCGCCGTATCAACCTGCAACTGAACGGCCGTTCCTCTTTGTCGCTAGAGGAGTGGTCAAAGCTATTTGTGAGCGAAACTGAGCAGCCCCCTGCGGAATCCCTGCTAGCTTTTATATACGAGAAGCTACCAGCCTACTCCGGACTCAAAGTAAGTCAACTGCGACCCAGCGATCGCCTGATCGAAGATCTGCAACTGCCGCTGGTGTGCTGGTTTGATTGGCCGACCCAGCTATGCATCGATTTTTACGAAACATTTCAAGTGGATATCAGCGAAGAATTTGACGAATCAATGCTGGAAACCATTGGTGAGTTGGTCTTTTTCTTGAATGAACGAATAATCTCTTGCGACCCAACGACATCTAGCTAGTCGCGATCGCCACCGTGAGCGCTAAAGTAGTGAGGAACTTGCTTACTGACATTTGCTGTTTCCCATGCCTAGAACTCAGCGAAACGACAATTTTATCGACAAAACCTTTACTGTCATGGCCGACATGATCCTCAAGATGATGCCGACCAAGCAAAGCGCCAAAGAAGCCTTTGCCTACTATCGCGATGGCATGTCGGCCCAGGCCGATGGCGAATATGCAGAAGCCATGGAAAACTACGAAGAAGCGCTGAAGCTAGAGGAAGATCCCTATGATAAGAGCTTCGTGCTTTACAACATGGGGCTGATTCATGCGAGTAACGGCGAGCACCCAAAAGCTCTGGCCCGCTACGAAGCTGCCCTTGAGCTCAACCCTCGGCTCTGTCAAGCCTTGAACAATATGGCGGTGATTTATCACTACAAGGGCGAGCAGGCTGAGGCCGCGGGCGATGAGCAGGCCGCTAACGACCTATTTGATCAGGCGGCCGCCTACTGGTTAGAGGCCGTTCGCATTGCACCAAACAACTATATTGAGGCGCAAAACTGGCTGAAAAATACCGGTCGGATGAAAGTCGATACATTTTTCTAAGCCGCTGGGCTGATACTTCTAGTGTGAGCTGGACTCACGGTCAACGATTGAGAGAGAAGACGTCATTGTGATTGATGCCGAACAGGTGCGTAAAGTAGCCCATCTGGCTCGCCTAGAGCTGGAAGAGAGTGAAGAGCAGGCGCTCACCACTCAGCTCAACAGCATTTTGGACTACGTTGAGCAGCTAAATGAGCTTGATACCACTGATATACCGCCAACCACCCGCGCGATCGAAGTGAGCAACATCCATCGCCCTGATCAGCTAGAGGTGTTTGGCGATCGCGATAGTCTGCTGAGCAACGCCCCCGAGCGCGAAGAAGATTTCATCAAGGTGCCGAAAATTCTCGATGACTCAGGGGCGTAGAACCGTCTGAACTTTGGCAACTTGTCGCGGTGCTTGAATGGCTTCAAAAATTTGGATAGCGGCGGCGAGATGGGGCTGGGCGGCCGACATATCTGCTTGCTGCTGATAGGTATGACCTAGCTGATAATGGGCCTCCGCCAGGTCGCTTTGGGCCCCCATCTCTTCAAAGAGTTGGAGGGCAGTCGTCATGTGAGAGATCGCCGATTCGGGTTGGCCTTGGCCGCGGAGCAAGACGCCCCAACCGAGTAGCGCTTTTGCTTTGACCTGGACGTAGTGACTTTCTTCAGCAAAGGCGATCGCCCGCTCGTAAAGCTCTGTGGCGCGGGGGGTGTTGCCCAAGTTGGTGTAGGTTTGGGCCAATAGCTGAATGAAAAAGGCAAATCGCCCAGTGTATTCGGGGCGGGTGGTGTCGGCGATCCCCCGGTAGGCCTGCTCGGCCAATGTTTCTGCCAGGGTCGACAGTGACTGATCAGGGGACTGCGTCAGGGTGATATCTGCGCCGATTTGGTGATGTGAGGCCACTAGCGCTAAGCATAATGCGGCCTTGTCAGCCCAACTCTGTTGGGGGGTGCCAGTGGCGGCGGCAATCACCGACTGAAAGAACTCCGCTGCTGCTATCAGTTCCCACAAGTCTAAGTGATAAAGCCCCAAACTCAGGAGTGCATCTACCTCTAACATGCGCCAGCAGTAGATTGCGTGGGCGTCTGCGGCCTCCTCGTAGGCCGTTTTGAGTCCCTGATGGGCGATTGCTTGGGCCTGTTTTTGCAGAGCGATCGCCGCGTGAATTTTGCCCGCTATCCAGGAAACGTCCGCCAGGATATTGCGGAGCTCACTGGTGCGCTGGTTGTCGGGCAGATGAGGCAGCAGCGGGGGGATGGCTGTCAACACCGGCTGCAATAGTCCCAGACGATACAGCGTACTGCCCAAGGTCAAGTGCTGCTCCCATTGGTTATGGCGACTGTTGAGCAAGATTGTGGCGGCCGTTTCATAATCGGCGATCGCCCGAGCGTGGTAGTAAGCCTCAAAGGCCCAAGTAGCGTCGGTGATGGAGGCGATCGTCTCTACCTGGTCAGTCCAAAACTGCACCGCTTGCCGATGGGTGAGCTGCCAGTCAGGTGTCTGCCGCAGCCGTTCAAGGGCTTCTGACTGAACGACGGGATGCAACCAGTACTCCCCTTTGTGATGCTCGATCAAGGAGCGGTTGCGCAAAGAGGTGATCACCTGGCGGTGGTGGGATGGGTCAATGTCCCACATCATGTCTAGGAGCGCTGACGTGGGCAATCGCGGTACATCTTGATAGCGAAAGGCCCCTAGCCGGCAAAACAGGCGGTAGGCATCTCCGTCTAGTGCCCGTAGTCGATTGACCTGGCTCACCACCAAATTCTTCAGGTCTAATACCGTGAGGGGATCGGTCCCGACCTCTTGCCAATAGGCATCGCCATCGCCGTCAAAATCACCCTTGATCGCTCTGAGCAAAATGTTCATCGCCTTGGCGTTACCGCCATAGGCCCGGTGCATCGCCGCCAACACTGCCGCGCTAACGGCGATGGCGCCGCGCTCAAAAAACAGCGCCCAAGCATCACGACTGAGCCCTGGCAAACGATAGTGATAGACCGAAACTCCCGGCTCACAGAGGCGATCGCGACTGGTCAGCAGCGTTACAGTCTGCCCTCTGGGGTCACAGAGCACCCGCATCAAATCGCCATAGCGAGAATGTTGTGGCCAAAAGCGTCCCTGGGAATCCAAAGCCGGCTCTAGGTTATCAATCAAGATGCCGACGCGCTGGCATCGGAGCTGTCGCTTAAGGCGATCGAGGGTCACGCCAAAATCGGGGCCGGGTTCTAGCTGAAAATCTTGACGCAACCATTCCTCAACGACTTGCTCAGCGGGGGTCATGTTCGCGGTCTCCTTGGCCATCAAGAGCTCCAAGACCCGGTCAAACGGCTTGGTTTCTAAATAATGCTGGGCCAGAGTAGTTTTGCCGATGCCCCCCTCCCCTTGCACGACGATCGCGCGATAATCCTGGGTTAGCAGTCGATCAAGCTGAGTGATCGCGGTGGCGCGCCCGACTAACCAGTCAGAGTCTAGGCTGTTGGAAGGAGATGGTGCCAAGGCGGGCTGATCGGGCTGGTTGAGCGCGCGCTCCAGCACGGCCAAACTGTTGCTTTTGGTGACGCGCTCGTCTAAAGCTTGGGAAAGGGCCTGCCACATCTGTGAGGCCACATCTTTGACATGCCCTTCGGTATATCGCCGCTGTTGGGCAATTTCACTGTAGGTTTGTCGTTGCCAAACATCGATCAAAATCTGGCGCTGAAGGTCACTGAGATGCTTCCCCGTGACTCGAAATACCAGCGCATCGGCCAGGTCTAAAGCGGTGTCAGCGCTCATTGTTTGACTTCCTGAGCTTTGGTCTAATTTAGCGGATTGATATAGGGAGGTCGGCATTGCAAATAAAGGAAAAATAAGATTGCATAGGGACTGGTTCAGCGTTGGCTCCGTCAAGGAAGGCGCGGGCAATCGCCCCCGGTCTAACTAAGTGACTTCCCGCAATCACACCTTCCCCTTCAGTGAGAATAGCGAGAATTACTGAAGCCTCTAGGTCTAAGTCAGCACAACAGACGTTTTCCGACTATTTCTGGCTGCGGTCAATTTACCAGGGCTGACGTTGACCGACTGACGAATGAATTGGGCGCCGATATGGTTGGGGAGACCCACCACGATAGGGATGACCATGACCTATATCGGCCCTGCACTCACGTACACTGTTGATCTTGCCGGAGCTTGTAATACGGATCTGAGCTGGTTGCAAATCCTGCAACGGATTCGGACCTTGAGACAGCGCTATATCACGCCGGAGCAATTGAGCGATCGCCTGGCAGACCTACCCCACCAGTTCGCCCAACCGACGGTGCGGCCCTGGGGGACGCTGCCTTGGCACGAAGTTCATGCTGACCAACTGGTGGGTATCGAACGAGAGGCCTTTTGCGCCACTCTGCTAGGCACCATCAATACCGAAGCCCCCATCCGGGGCTATACCCAGAGCAGCCGTCAGTACTTAGCCACCCTGTATCCGGCGATGGCTCGATTTGTCGGTGGTCAAGTGGACGCCTCCGGCAGACTGATGGAAATCGGTCTCTGGGAACGGGAGGAAAAACGCCATACTCCGGCCCTGGCCAAACTGTATACCCAGCTCAGCGGTCAGCGGCCAGACATCGTGCCCCACGCCGCTCGCCCCTACCAACCCGCTGCAGATCCACGAGAAAACCTTTACCGACATGGGCTGCACCGAGTTGCCACCGAATATGGCGCTACCTGTCTATATCTGTGGATGATGGCCCATTCGACTGGGGCCTTGCAACGCGTTTTAGCTGAGTTGCTGATTGACGAAATCAACCATATGACCAAGTTTTGGGGCTTTGGTATGTGGGCTTATCCCGATTCTTCCCTGGTCAAGATTGGCCAAACCCTGGGGCGGGCCATGGTGCGCAAAGCCCGCGATCGCACCACCCAGGGCAGCTTACTGCACACCCTGCGACGCATGATGCGGGAGCTGGCTTGGGAGCAGTGGTCGACGATCAATCGCTTCATGTTGCTTTACACCTTTGACCAAGTAATCAAACCGCTCTGGCAGTGGAACCAGAGCCTGACGCCAGCCTATTTGAATGAGTTATTCGGGCGACCCAACTCAACTGAAACCGCCCGTAACTGTTAACGCAAGGGAAACCGCCGCCCACTTGACCACGTTTGTTTTATGGAGAAATGATATGAAAACTTTGCCGCTCGACATTCATCGCGATCGCCTGCCGCGCCATGTCGCTTTCATCATGGATGGCAACGGTCGCTGGGCTCAAAACCAGGGACTGCCTCGCATTGCCGGCCACCGCCAAGGGGCACATGTGGTTAAAGAACTGGTGCACTGCTGCAAAGACTGGGGCATTCCCACGCTGACGGTCTATGCTTTTTCCACTGAGAACTGGCAACGGCCCCTCAAGGAAGTGGAGTTTCTCATGCGGCTATTTGAGCGACTGCTGCACCGAGAGCTCCAGGTGATGCATCGGGAGGGGGTGCGTCTCCAATTTTTGGGTGACTTGTCGGAGTTGCCTGATACCCTGCAAGCCGAAATGTACCAAGCCAGAGAAATGACGGCGCATAACCGGGCCGTAACCTTTAATGTGGCGGTGAACTATGGCAGTCGGCTAGAAATTACGCGGGCCTGCCAGCAGCTAGCTCAACAAGTGCAGTGGGGACAGCTACAGCCCGCCGATATTACCGAAACGCTGATTGGCCAGCAGCTTTACACGCCCAACAGTCCCGATCCTGACCTGCTGATTCGCACCAGTGGCGAACAACGGCTCAGCAACTATCTGCTGTGGCAGCTGGCCTACACCGAACTGTATTTTACCGATCGCCTCTGGCCTGACTTTGACCGTACCGCGTTTCACCAGGCATTGTTGGCTTATCAGCAGCGCGATCGCCGCTTTGGTAAAGTGCCCACGGTGATGACGGCGTAGTCCATATGCTGGTTTGGCAGTTCAGTTCTATTGCTCTCACTCTGTGTTGCGCCTCTCCACCCAGCTCCCAGAACGCCAGGGAGTCTCAGGCGTCAGGAGACGTCAACAGGGCGATCGCCACTCGTCCCGTTTGCCAGGCGCCCCATACATTGCCCTGAAATAGGGCTGCAACGGCGCTCAAGCCCTGGATCTCGGGGGAGTTAGGGGCAAGCGCCAAGGCAGGGGCGAGGGCAGCTTGGGCGGCGCGGGGTCGTCCAGCATACAGATTGACAAACCCCAGATAAGCGTGGACGTAAGGATTCTTGGCATCCTGCTGTACCAGGGTTTCTAGCGCTGCGATCGCTGCATCCACCTTGAACTGCAAGACCTGGGAGAGGACCAACCCATAGCCATAGTTGGTGGCATTGGCGGGGCTGTCCCAGCGCCGCTGCAAACTTTGCTCTGACTGCACCAAATAGTTCTGAATCGGGTCATACAGATTGAGGCGACCGATGGGGTCAAAGACTTCGTCCAAATAATCAGGCCCTAGGGGCAAGAGCTGACTCACTTCCCGGAGTTGAGTTACCCAATCTAGATCGGGCGCAGGCACTGGAGTGGCGGCGGCATCTAGGGTCACAGTGGTGGTTGGCAGGGCTAGGGTCTGAGTGGTCTGAGCGGCCGTATCCACATAGCGGCCTCGCAGGCGATAAGTGCCTGGTGAAGCCAAGGCCGGCGGTAGCGTTGCCATTCGCTCCGTGACTTGAAAGCAGCCGTCCGGGTTGATATCGGCGGGGCTCAAGGTCGTTTGCTGCGCCTGAATCGGATGGGGCCGTAGCGTGCCCAGGCCAATACCGTGATCGTGAATCCAGGGGTGAGCCGCTGGAACAGCAGCGGTTTGAATCGGCTCCCACGTCAGTAGTGCTAGCCCCTGTCGCAACGCCTCCCAAGGCCCTACCCAAGTGTAGGTGACGGGCATAGGCTGGCCAGGGGGAACCTGCGCTGGCACTGCAATCTGTATGAGTTGAGGCCCGGCGGCACAGGCGTTGTCAGGTAATCCGGTGACGGTGACGGGGAGTTGCTGACGGCGGTATAGATACAGACGGGTGTCATTGGGTAAATCCCAGGTGCGGTCAATGGCAAACTCTGGATTGGCCTCGAGTTTTTGCACCATCTGGGATTGCTCATCGGCTGCCGTTGGTGGCCACGGCGCGGCGATCGCCCCCTGGGCATAAAACCAAGACAGCGATCGCAAATCTTGCTCATGTTTGCTGGGGCGACTGCCCACCTGCCGACCGTAGACCTGATAATCCGCCAGTTTGCCGTAATAGCTCACGTTGTGCTGATTAAAGACTGGCGTTGATTGTAGTCCGCCCAGGGTGGCTAGCTGATAGGGCTGGGTCTGGGTCACATGGTTTACCACCGTTGCATGGGGATAGACCTCACCCCGATAAGGATAGACCGGAGCGCCAGGGGCCAACGCGACTTTTAGCGTCTGCAACACAGGTACCCCAGTCGGAAACAGGGTCAGCAAGGCCCCGCAAACCCCCAATAAACAGGTAGCACTGGTGACCCATGGCCATTTGCGCCACCAGCAGGCCAGTCCCCACGCCAGCAACACAGCGATCGCTGGTAGCACCGGGGCAATGTACCGCAAATCTTTGTTCACGATGGCCGACCATAGCCCATAGCCACCCATGATGTAAGCGAACAGCCACAGTCGCCCAGAGACAGTGCCATCAAGCAGGAGTGAAGATTTGCGTCCAGGTAATAGCCTTACACTCCACAACCCAATGCCCACTAGGGGGACGAGCAATAGCGGCCAAGACACTGCTGCAGGCAAATCTTGCCAATAATAGGTCCAGGCGGCCAGGGTGTTCAGCATTGGGTCGCCCTCAGCCCGGGCCGATGCCGTGTTGGTGTTGCCCAAAATGCTGAATTGAAAGAGCCAGTTCACCGATAGCCAAGGGACCATCACTGCCAGGGTGATGATGCCGCTCACCAACAGCTGCCCCAGCCGTCCCCACTGGCGTCGCCACCCGGCCCCCAGCCCCACCCAGAGCAGTGGTACGACCAAAAACAAGAGGGCCGACTGCTTAGTCATCAGCGCCAAGCCATAGCTCAAGCCGAAAGCTGAGATCCAGCCCCATCGTTGCCCAATGGTTTCTGCCTCGCGCCAGCAGGTAAGGCAGGTAAAGCTCAAAATCACGAGCGCAGTCACGGCATAGTCCAGCTGAAAATCGAGCCCCACAGCAATCAGTCTTGGCATGAGTAGCGTCAACCCGGCTGCCATGACTCCGATGGCAGGGCTAAATACCCGCCAGCCCAGGGTATAGGTGGATAGCAGTAAAACCAGTGCAAAAACTGCATTGGCTAGCATCGCGCGGTCAGGTCCCGGTCCCACGAGCGTGTGGATCCCTGCCGTCACCAAATACATCACCGGCGGATATTTAGGTGACAGCATCCATAAATGACGCCAGCCCTCGGCGGTCAGCCAATTGCTATGGGTGAGGGTCCACCAGTAATTCATTGATAGCGACAGGTGCTCCGCTTCGTCCCAAGCGGGGGGAGTACGGTCCATCACGAGCCAAAGTGCCCCGATGCCCACGGAGATCGCCCACATCATCAAGATGCGGCTCATCTCTTCTACCCAGTTTGCCGGCCCCTTGGCCATAGTCGAGATTGCCTCCCACGACCTCAGCCCGTATTGTACGGCGTGGGCGAATTGCCTGGTAGCTGTCCACTCAGCCAAGGCCGTGAAATCGGTTGGTGGCGCGCATGGTAGTCGGGACAGCCGTCACAGGGGCCCGTTGGATTGACTGCACAGCGCATCATCTCGGACTGGGCATTGTAGGCACAGGTGGCATCGCCCATGACCCAACGATCGCCCACCCAGCTTTTGTCCGTGGGGGAGGGGCTAGCCTGCACGTAAATCTGGATTTTGTGGAGTTCGTAGCGATTGGCGATGAATTGATACCGATGCCGTCGCTCTAGCACGGTATAGGCCTGCCCCTGGTACACCATCTGCATCCCGGGCTGAGGCATCCAGTCATCCTGAATCATCCCCAGCGATCGCTGGGGATGATTCAGGATGAGTTCGGTCAGGGGCAGAGGTGAAGCCATGTCGGAATTTTAGCAATGAACGCTAATCGTCAAGGGGGGCTTGGCTGTACCGGAACGCTCCCTTGCCGACTGGATGGGGACCACGCTGCCAACTAGCCAGACTGAATGGCTAAGGTAAAGATGGCGTTTAGGTTCTGGGATGAGTGCTTTGAGGTTCGGCCCGGTAATGTCTAGCCGCCGATTGACTGACATCGATATCGGCGGATTGGCGATAGTCCCCAGGAGTTGGCTAAGATGGCAGCGATGATTCGTCCATCTCAGTTTCCATGGTTCTTCGGCAGGTTCAGTACGAGCACCTTCTCGCAACATGTAGCGACTACGAAGGGGCGATCGCCCTGCTAAAACAACATCGTCCCTATTTAGAAGTGATTCCGAGTATGCGGCGGCCCAGGGAAAGCGTTGTGACCCTACCGCTTCCCGTCATCAAAGTACGGGCCCCCATCACCCCCACCGGCCATGCCGGGATGCAGCTGAGTGCCGGGGAATCAGTGTTGCTGCCCTGCGATGTGGCGTTGCTGATGTGCGACCCCGAATGGAAAATCAAAACCGGGGTGGAAATCTTAGTTTTCATCCATCGAGCGAACGAGGACTTTTCGGATTTATTAATGCGCTGGCGGCAAAGTCAAATCCTGCTTGATCGGGGATATGAATGGCTATTACCCGCCCGCTATCAGCATTTGCTGAGCGAAGAGGCCACAGTGATCCGGCCTTTGTTTGTGGTGTTTCCCGAGAGTCCGGAGCGGATTACGAAGGGGCTCAAAGGGGCTGGACTGCCAGCCATTACCTACAGCAACCTGACCGACACTGAGGTTGCGGTAGTCGAGGGAGCCGAGCCGCACGACAACGAACTCGATGTAGAGGCCGCTGAGGCCTTTGATTTTTCGGACTTAGACGATATCGGCAACTCAGAAATGACCTCCGAGTGAGACATCTGTGGATATGCAGTTCATCTGCTGTTAGTCGCTGTCGTTGACCTCACGTCCAGCGCTGCCCCCATAATGGGGCCATGAATGCTTACGTTTTGAGTCGATATTGGCCGGCACTAGCCGCTTTAATCGGGCTGAGGCTGATGTTTTGGTTAGGAGCGTTCCCTAATCCCGATGAAGCCTATTACTGGGTTTGGGGACAACATCCAGCCTGGTCGTATTTTGACCATCCGCCTTGGCATGCTTGGGTACAGGGTGGCTTTGACTCGCTGTTGGGGCGATCGCTTTGGGTGTTGCGATTGCCCAATTTGCTATCGAACTTACTTTTGGTCGGGCTGTATGGACTGATTTGCCGGCAACTCTATGATCGGCAGACGCGCAATGCCTTTTGGCTAACGGTTTTACTCCTTTTCACGTCACCACTATTCTTCCTATTTTTAGCCATGGCCTGGCATGACCATTGGCTCATTGTGTTTGGTACAGCAGCTAGCTATTGTTTGGTGAAATGTCTCAGTGGCGATCGCCCAACGGCTTACCCATGGCTATATGGAGCGGGCCTCTGCATCGGTTTAGCAGGACTTGCAAAATACCTGGCCCTATTGATGGGGGTGGGCTTTTTGGTCGCGATCGCCTCCCGACCCTCCTGGCGCTCCTGGTTTGCAAACCCTCACCTCTACGGCGCGATGCTGCTAGCCCTCGCCATAACCGCGCCAGTCTTTTGGTGGAATGCTCAACACGAATGGTATTCGCTCCAGTTTTATTTAGGTCGCAGTGTCCAGTCAGAGGCTGCCACCACTAATTGGTGGGGACCATTGGGCTTCCTCCTGTTGAATGGCCTCATTTTCGGTCCTGTGCACGTTTGGTTGACCATTCAAACGAGTAGCCGAGGATTCACCACTCGATTTGGCACAGCCTACCAGCAAGTTGCCATTTGCGTGTTTGCGACATCGACCCTGCTGCTCGCCCTGTTGTCTTTCCGAGCGCCCGTGCTCTACTACTGGAATATCTTGGCCTACCCGCTTCTGTTGCCGCTGATGGCGGGACACTTTTTGAGCCTACACCGACTGTTTGAAGTGCGCCATCGCCGATTATTGCAAGTCACCGCAGCCATCGGCATTGCCGCTGCGGGGTTGCTGACCGTGCATTTCACCGTGCTGCCTTTATCGGCGATGGCGGGTGCCACCGGCGATGATGACACCCGCATGCTGTACGGCTGGCCGACTGTTGCCGCCGTTGTCAAACGCGAGACCGCCCCGTTGGCTGAGCGATCGCGACTCCTAACGACTGATTACCGTTCTGCGGCGGCACTGGCCTATGTGCTGAACGATCGCTCGGTGCTTGCGATTTCTGGCCGCATTGACCAGTTTGACTTTTGGTACGATGCGGCTGCTTTGGCAGGGCGTGAAGCGATATTGCTGGGCGATCGCTGGCATCCTATCTGCCCTAGCCATTTGGCAATGTTTGAGCGCACCGATCCACCGACCACGATTCCCGTTGAGCGATGGGGCGTGCCGATTAAGGAATATACCCTAATCCGAGGCTATGGTTTTCAACCCCTGGCGGAGTCGCCCCTAGCGGCAGATTATCCCCTCGCGTTTACTAGCGATGGTGAAACCTGTAGCCCAGACGAGACGAGCCCATAGCGATGGTTGCCCTGACCGATAACCGAGCTATTCACACTGACTTACCCGTTCGTAGCTGCAGTCACGCCTCAAAGCAAGTCAGGCTTTCTTGACACAAACCGTCTGAATCGTGCTTTTTGGAGTGAATTTCATTGAGTTATGTAACAAAAATGAAGCAAACACCCTTTGAGATTTCTCATGAAACCTCAGAATGCTTGTGGGTGAAGCGCGATCAGCTTTGTTGCGAACTGTATCAGGCTTAACAACTTGTAAATTGCGCGAGTCCGAGAGCGGTGTATAAAAATCTGGAGGGTTTAATTCAGGGGCTGAAGCGGCTTGTAAATCTCTGTTGTAGCCTTGCAAGCTTTTAATCCCTGGGATCTGTCTCTCTTATTACATTCGATTTTCTTCGACTTAATTGGACAAGACTTGTTTCTGAAGTTGAAGAAATGTCAACAAAATAAGAGTCGACTGTGTCCTCTTTTTAAGATCCTCTCATATACGCTTTTAGGCAGCTTCGGTTGGCTAACTGGCGATTCCAGTCAAGAAAAAACAAACTCACCTATTTCGGAGATTGAGTCTAATGTTTGACGCATATTCCAAGGTTGTTTCCCAGGCTGACGCTCGCGGCGACTTCCTATCGATGGATCAAATCGACGCGCTTCAGAAAATGGTTTCTGATGGTAACAAGCGTCTAGATTCCGTTAACCGCATCACTAGCAACTCTTCCAAGATTGTTTCTGACGCCGCTCGTGCTTTGTTTGCTGAGCAGCCTCAATTGATCGCTCCTGGTGGTAATGCTTACACCAACCGCCGCATGGCTGCTTGCCTGCGCGACATGGAAATCATCTTGCGCTACATCACTTACGCGGTCTTCACCGGTGATGCTTCCGTACTCAACGATCGCTGCTTGAACGGCCTTCGTGAGACCTACAATGCGCTTGGCGTTCCTGGTGCTTCCACTGCAGATGGCGTCCAGAAGATGAAGGAAGCAGCGATCAACATCGTCAACGATCCTAACAACATCACCCAGGGCGACTGCTCCAGCCTTGTTTCGGAAATCGGTAGCTACTTCGACCTAGCTGCTTCTTCTGTTGCCTAGTCTTAGGCGTTTTCAGTGCCTCGGGCACAATTTTCTAGATTAACCAAGACCAATCTGTAAACCTATTTGGAGATAGTTCCAATGAAAACTCCTCTGACTGAAGCAGTTGCGATCGCTGATTCCCAAGGTCGTTTTCTCAGCAACACTGAGATGCAGGCTGCATTTGGCCGTTTGGACAAGGCCGCTGCTGGTTTGGAAGCAGCTAAGGCGTTGACTCAGAAGTCTGACTCCTTGATCCAAGGCGCAGCACAAGCTGTTTACAACAAGTTCCCTTACACCACCCAAATGCAGGGCCCCAACTACGCTGCTGATCAGCGTGGTAAGGACAAGTGTGCTCGTGACATCGGTTACTACCTGCGCATGGTTACCTACTGCTGCATCGCTGGCGGCACTGGCCCCATGGACGAGTACCTCATTGCTGGTTTGGATGAGATCAACAGCACGTTTGAGCTGTCCCCCAGCTGGTACGTTGAAGCTTTGAGCAACATTAAAGCTAGCCACGGCTTGAGTGGTGATCCGGCTGTGATCGCTAACTCCTACCTTGACTATGCAATCAACGCTCTCAGCTAGATTGCTCTGAATGCCCGGAGAGGCAGACAGTTGTTAGCCATTTGTTAGCAGTTGTGTGCCTGTCCGGGCTTTGTTTTATCTAAAACTTGTCAAGGAGGAGCATATGGCAGTCACCACTGCGGCGGGACGCCTCGGAGTGTCTCCTTTTGAAGAATCGCAACGAGTCGAGCTACGTCGAAACTGGTCGAAAGGGGCCGACGTTGAGTTCGTGATTCGTGCTGCTTATCGCCAGGTGTTTGGTAATCAATACATCATGGACAGCGAGCGTCTGACTAGTGCGGAGTCGCTGTTGCGTCAAGGCGATATTCTCGTTCGCGATTTTGTGCGCGCGCTAGCACTATCTGATTTGTATCGCGAAAAGTTTTTTCTCACGGGGCCGCAAAACCGCTTTATTGAGCTGAATTTTAAACATCTACTTGGCCGTGCGCCTTACAGCCAGGAAGAAATTCAAGCTCATACAGCACTTTACCAGACCCAGGGATACGATGCAGAGATCAATTCATACCTTGATTCTGCTGAATATTCAGAAAATTTTGGTGAGGATATTGTTCCTTTCCATCGCGGATATCTCACTCAAACTAGCCAGAAGACAGCTGGGTTTCCCCGCTTTTTTCAGCTATATCGAGGCTATGCTAGCAGCGATCGCACTCAATCGACCGGCGTCCGGTCTCGCCTAGTCAGCGAAGTGGCTCGGAATACGGTATCGCCCGTGTCTGACTCCGTTAATACAGGGGCAGCGATTACCGGTACTAACGGCGGCAAGCGCGAACAGCTCTATCGGGTGCGTGTGACCCAAGCGTCAGCTCCGGGGCGTTTGCCTCAGGTCCGGCGTAGCAACACTGAGTATTTGGTGTCTTACGAGCAGCTGTCTCGTAAGCTCCAGCAAATTAATCGCGCAGGTGGTCGGGTCACTAGCGTTACCCTAGCCTAGACCTGCCTATTTCAAACCCCTTGCCCCGGCGGAGACGACTCTTCTAGTCAGGAGAGACAGATGTCGTCTGGGCAATTTTTTCTTACCGTTTTTTAAAACTTCAAGGGAGGATAAAAACGTGCCAATTACAACGGCAGCATCCCGACTGGGAACCGCGCCTTTTGATGAAGAGAGTCGAGTCGAACTGCGTCCTAACTATACCGAAAAAGACCTGGAGCGGGTTTTTCAAGCCGTTTATCGTCAGGTATTGGGCAACGACTATTTAATGAAGTCTGAGCGTATAACCGCAGCCGAATCGCTATTGCGTAACGGCTATATTTCCGTGCGGGACTTTGTGCGCGCAGTTGCCAAATCAGAACTTTACAAGCAAAAGTTCTTTTACGGTAACTTTCAAACTCGTGTGATTGAGCTGCACTGCAAGCATCTGTTGGGGCGCGCACCCTATGATGAGTCTGAGGTCATCGAGCACTTAGATCGATATGAGCATGAAGGCTACGACGCCGATGTCGATTCCTTCATTGACAGCGAAGAGTATAGCGCGAACTTTGGCGACACCGTAGTGCCCTTTTACCGGAGTTTTGTCTACCAGGCAGGCCAACGGAGTGTTGGGTTTACCCGGATGTTTCAGCTTTATCGTGGCTACGCCTCTAACGATCGCGCCCGCGTCGGCGGTGGTGTTTCTCGCTTGGTGGGTGAGCTCGGTCGCAATACCTCTTCGACCATTAAGCCTCAGACCACAGCTAACTCAACCGTTGGCCGCAAGGGCAACGAGACTCCTAACCGAGCGCTTGGCGGTTCGACCCCCTTTGGTGGTCAGGCGGGCCGTGTCTATCGGGTTGAGGTCATCGGCATGGCAGGTCCTGGGTATCCCCGGATTCGACGGACCAATACGGCTTTCTTAGTCCCTTATGAGCAACTGTCTAGCAAACTGCAGCAGGTGAGCCGTATGGGTGGACGGGTTTCTAGCGTGACCCCGGCCAGCAACTAAGAGACGTCGGCAATCTCAGAGGCTGGTCCCCTCAGTTTCCCAGTTAGCCCAATCTTCCCGGTGGGGGTAGGTTTTGGGGGCTCGGGGTATCGGTCTCTGGGTGTCTTCTCGATTAAAGTAGAAATGCTGGATTGATTCGTGTAGGAGATATCTTCATGATTGGCCAAAACGCATTTGGAGCTTCCACCGCTTCGCCTTCCAAAGGGCGGATGTTTTTGTACGAAGTTAGTGGCCTGAGTCAAACGTGGGAAACGGATAAAAACGATTATCCCATTCGCAATAGCGGCACAACCTTTATCAAGGTGCCTTATAGCCGCATGAACCAAGAGATGCAGCGCATTACTCGCCTTGGGGGAGAAATTGTCAGCATCAAGCCGCTCAATAGTGACGGCGCGGCTGAGTAGCCCATTCGGTCCGTGATCTGAGGTCACGGTCGAAGGCGGTAGCCCTGTTTTTGGGTTCTCAATCTTTTAGAGTAGAGACGCCATGATGGGACTTAAGGGAAAGTAGTGGCGATCGCGTCCCCATCCTTTGAGTTTCACCAGTGCGTCTCTTTATTTTTGGATGATGACGAATGGACTATGACGGATACAGGCATTACCAGTGAGTCTTTAACTAAGGAGCAGGCGATCGCCAACCTCCAGCAAACGACCGATCCGAGCCTGCAGTATTATGCGGCTTGGTGGTTGGGGCGTTTCCGGGTAAATGAACCGGTGGTGATTGAAGCCTTGCTGATGGCGCTCGCAGACACCCAGAGCCGCTCGCCTGATGGGGGCTATCCCCTCCGCCGCAACGCCGCGCGGGCGTTAGGAAAGCTGGGGGAATCGGCAGCTGTGCCAGCATTGATTGGCTGTCTTGAGTGTGAAGACTACTATGTGCGCGAAGCTGCCGCCCAAGCCCTGGCCGAGTTGGGAGACGACACCTGTGCGGCGCCACTCCTGCAGCTCTTGGCCGGTGGCATCGAAGCTGCGGTGAAGGTGACGGGCAAGCCCCATTTAACTCAGCCCTACACTGCCATTATCGAAGCCCTGGGAATGTTGGGGATAACCGAAGCGATCCCGCTGATTCAGCCGTTTTTAGCGCATGAGTTTGCTACGGTTAAAAATGCAGCGGCCCGCGCCCTGTATCAGCTCACGGGCGAGACTCAGTACGCCGATCGCCTGATCGGTACCCTCCAGGGGAATAGTTTGCAACTGCGCCGGTCCGCCCTGATGGATTTGGGCGCTATTGGCTATTTGCCAGCGGCGGAAGCGATCGCCACTGCGCTGACCGAAAACAGCCTTAAACTGATCGCCCTAAAAGGGCTGATCGATACCCATGTAAACCCCACTGCGGAGCCGCCAGAGCTTACTCCCCGCACCGTTGAAGTGCTGCTGCTGATGGATGACCTGCTGTGAGGGAATGCGTTGACCGTTCCTGGCTGACTCGCTCAAGCTGAATTCTGCATGGCGATTTTATTTGATGTTTGTGACTGACTCTTCTGACATTCCAGCGTTAATCCACGCCGTTGACCAGGCTGACTCGGCCCCAATGCTGATTGGGGCGGTGCGATCGCTGTCAGCGGCCCAATCACCCGCTGCCATTGCGACCCTGATTCAAGTGTTGGGGTTCAACAATCCGGGGGCTGCCGTGGCCGCTGTGGATGGGTTGGTGGCGCTCGGTGCCGAAGCCGTGCCGTCTCTGCTGGCACAGTTGGATGGCTATAACTATGGGGCACGGGCCTGGGCAATTCGGGCTTTGGCAATGATTGGCGATCCGCGGGCGCTGGAGGTTTTGCTCGAAACCGCTAAAGGTGATTTTGCCCTCAGCGTGCGCCGAGCCGCGGCGAAGGGCCTCGGGTTTATTGTCTGGTCGCAATTGCCAGTCGGCGATCGCCGCCCGGCTCAACTGGCTGCCGCCAGCGCCTTACAAACTGCACTAGCCGATCCAGAATGGGTGGTGCGCTACGCCAGCGTCGTCGGGTTGTCGGGCATTGCCCAGGCATGCAGTCAGGACACGGAGCTGCATGAACAAGTCACGGCGGCTCTGACCACAGCCCTACACCAAGATGCCGAAATCGTGATTCGTGCCCGCGCTCACCACGCCCTGACCCAACTCCATCAGTAACCCCAATCTGGCTGGAGCCAAGAGCGATCGCCACCGGTAACACAACTTAAAACTTGGAGAACTGTCCCCCAATAGCCGGCTCAGGACCCGTTTGGCCGACGCAGGGTGTGATGCTGGCTCAAACTCTCCTCTACAATCTGACTGTCTAACCTCGCTAAGGCCCTCTCCTATGGCAGCCCTCGACACTGACAATCAGCTTGTGACGGTCATCATTCTCTTCAAAGTCAAAGCCGGCCAGCAGCCCGCCGTCATTGACCAGGTAAAACGGCTGTTTGCGATCGCCAAAGCCCAGCCGGGTTTTGTGTCAGCCAACCTGCATCGCAGCTTAGATGACGTCAAAGTCGCCAACTATGCCCAGTGGGAAAACTTAGACTCCCTAGAGCAATTTCGCAACCTGCCGGATACTCAAACGCTGTGGGCCGAGCTGCAGGAGCTAATCGAGGAGGTAGATTCCCACGTGTATGAAATTGTGGCGTCAGAGTCCCACGTTGGCCCGCCTCAAATCACTGCGGGAGAATATTTCGCGCATTTTGCGGAGTTTCGCATGCCCCCCGAAAATCAACCGCGCATGGTGGAACTCGCAAAGGAACATGTCGGCCTGGCCATGTCATTGCCGGGTTTGGTCTCGGCAAACTTTCACCGCTCCCTCGATGGAGAACGGGTCATCAACTACGGTCAGTGGGCAGACAAAGATGCCATTTTTAAGCTGACCCAGCGTCCGGGCTTTGGCAAAGAAGACGGCTACTGGACCGGGCTAGCCGAAAATGAGTTTCATCTGTACGAGGTGCTGGCTTCTGAAACCCCAGCTTGATTGTCCTTTTTGTCTGAGACGACAAACTTGCACCGTTCAGTCAGCGCAGTGACGCCCTTGAGAAAATCTTTTACCTCGTGTTTACCTGGGTCGTTCATTCTGTGGACTGAGATTGGGCGATCGCTGGGGCTAGCGATGCATCAGTATTGACGTTCTCCAGAATTTTCGACCGCGCGATCGCCTCAGTTTTTGTGTTGAAGAGGTTCACATGTGCGATCGCCTTTGGAAATTTACCCTGACTTGGGTAGCAATTGTGGCGCTGGTCTTGCAGACTGCCGTGCCGCTGGCCTGGGCCCAAGAAAGGCTGCCCAGGCCGGAGCCGGAGTTCAATGGCAAAATTGGCATCACCTATAAGGAGTCTCAAACTGATACCAGCCTGCTGAAATCAGTTGAAGCACCTGAGGGTGCCCCCAACGTTTTGTTGGTGCTGATTGATGATGCTGGCTTTGGCTCGGCGAGCACCTTTGGCGGGCCGATCGCCACCCCCACGTTTGATCGGTTGGCAGCCAACGGTTTGCGGTACAACACCTTTCACACCACGGCGCTGTGCTCTCCCACCCGCGCGGCCTTACTCACCGGGCGCAATCACCACTCCGTCGGTTCCGGCACGATTCAAGAACTCGCCACTGCCTATCCAGGCTATACAGGGTTAATTCCTGCGAGCACCGCCACCATTGGTCAGATCTTGCAACGCAATGGCTACAGCACCGCCTGGTTTGGCAAAAACCACAACGTCCCCGATAACCAAACCACCAGTGTCGGTCCGTTCGATCGCTGGCCCAATGGGTTAGGCTTCGACTATTTCTACGGGTTCATTGGCGGCGAAACCGATCAGTGGTACCCCAGCCTTTATGAAAATCAGAACCTGGTCGAAGAACTACCCCTGCCTGAAGACGGCTACAACCTCACCCACGACCTTGCAGATAAAACCATTGCCTGGATTAAGCAAGAGCAAACCACCGCGCCTGACCGACCCTTTTTCGCTTACTTTGCGCCGGGGGCCGTCCACGCGCCCCACCAACCCCCGCTGGACTACGTGGCCAAATACAAAGGCCAGTTTGACCAGGGCTGGGACAAGCTGCGGGAAGAAACCTATGAGCGACAGAAGAAACTGGGCGTGATTCCGGCCAATGCGAAACTCACCCCTCGCCCTGAGCAAATGCCCGCGTGGGATAGCTTTAGTCCCGCAGATCAAAAGATTCTGGCCCGTCAAATGGAAACCTACGCTGGCTTCCTTGACTACACTGACTACGAAGTGGGTCGCGTGGTGGATGCGATCGCAGATCTGGGTGAACTCGACAACACCTTGATTATCTATATCTACGGTGACAATGGCTCCAGTGCTGAGGGGAGTCTCATCGGCACCTGCAACGAGCTATTGAATTTGAATGGTCTGAACCTGACCATAGAAGACAATCGTCGCTGCTACGACATTTGGGGCGGTCCCGAAACCTCACCTCACTACGCCGTGAGTTGGGCTTGGGCCATGGATAGTCCTTTTCGCTGGACCAAGCAGGTGGCCTCCTATTTTGGCGGCACCCGTAACGGCATGGTGATTTCCTGGCCGGCCAAGATCAAGGAAAAGGGCGGCCTGCGGCCCCAGTTTAGTCACGTGATTGACATTGCCCCCACCCATTTAGAGGCGGCCGGTATTCCGGAGCCCGACATCTACAACGGCATTCCACAAAAGTCGATCGAAGGCACCAGCCTGGTCTACACCTTCGATCGCGGTGCTGAGTCTACCCCTGGCCGTCACGAAACCCAGTATTTCGAAATGTTTGGTCACCGGGCTCTCTATAAAGACGGCATGATGGCGGCGGCCTTCCACAACCGAATGCCCTGGATTACCGCCGGTACTGTCCCGTTTGATGAAGATACGTGGGAACTGTTTGACCTGACCCAGGACTTTACCCAAGCCATTGACCTGTCCGCTGAGCAGCCGGAGAAGCTAGCCGAACTGCAGGAGGGCTTTATCGCTGAGGGCAAAAAGTACAACGTCTTCCCCCTGGACGATCGCTTTGCTGAGCGCCTTGACCCGACATTGCGTCCAGGTTTCTTCACGGGACGTAACCACATTGAGTTTGCGGGCAACATGCCCTCAATTCCAGAAGGCAGCGCCCCGAGCCTCAAGAATCTCTCCCACACGATTACGGCGGACATCATAGTGCCAAAGTCGGGAGCTCAAGGCGTCATCATCTCCGAAGGGGGCACCACCGGAGGCTTTACCTCATACGTTAAAGACAATACTTTGACCTACAACTACAACTGGTTTGACCTAGAGCGGACGTCAATCGCCGCGGACAAACCCATGCCCACCGGCAGCGTCAAGGTGCGGTTTGACTTTGACTATGATGGCGGCGTCGGTAAGGGCGGCACCGGCAAGCTGTATATCAACAACCGAAAGGTAGGCGAAGGCACCATTCCCAAAACCGTTCCCGGTCGGTTTGGCACCGAGTCGCTGGACTTTGGTAAAGACCTGCAGGCGCCTGTGAGTACCGCCTATAAGCCCCCGTTTGTCTTTACCGGCACGGTGGAAAAAGTGGTGCTTGATATCAAGTCGTAACCTGACTGCCATCGGGTAGGTATAGCTTGCCCGATGGCACCATCGCCCAGCCCTCGTTTACTCCCCCGGCAACATCCTATGGCTAGCATCCTGATTCAGCTCCTACCCATGCTCTTGGGCTCGGCCCTAGTGCCCATCTTGATCATTCTGATGCTGCTCATTTTGCGCAGCCCGGGGGGAGTGGTCAAAGGAGTCGCCTTTGTGACCGGGGCGACACTGGTGCGGTTGATTCAGGGCCTTGCCTTTGGCTATCTTTTTGGCGCTTCGGATGCTACGGGGCAGGAGAGTGCTGGACCGTCGCCGGCGATCGCCGCTTTGTTATTGGTGTTGGGCCTCCTGTTGCTCATCACTGCTCTCAAGGCCTATCGCAGCGAGCCTGACCCTGATGCGCCCCCGCCCAAGTGGATGACAATGATGGATGGTGCTAGCGCTACCAAGACTTGGGGGCTGGGTGTGGTATTGACGTTGGTTGCCGCCAAGATGTGGGTGTTTACCCTATCGGCCATTGGCACTATCAAAGATGCGGCATTGGGCAATGCCGCCAGTATCGTGGCCTTTTTGATTTACGTATTAGCGGCGGAATCTTTGTTGCTGCTGCCCCTGTTGCTCTGCATTCTGGCTCCGCAGCGATCGCAAACGCTTTTGAAGCGAGCTTCTGATTGGTTGACTGTTTACAATCGCCCGATCACCATTGCCGTTTCACTCCTGTTTGGCACGCTGTTCACTTGGAAGGGCATCGCTGCCCTGCTAAGTTAGCTCCGGTCATCGCATTTTACGGGACATTCGCCTCACGTTAGTGCCGTTAGATGGGGTGCTCTTTATCTGGTCTTTACCTATAGCTTGCATAGTGACCACAAGTGTTGTGATCGCCTGCCAACTTCCTTAGCACCTTTCTACCTGCGAGCCAACCAGGACCGATTTCAGCGATCGCCATATCTGCCATATTCATGAGGCTCACTATGCTCTCTCGTCTCTGGAAACTCACCCTGGCCTGGATGGTGATTGTCGCGATTGCCCTACAGTCGGCAGTGCCTCCGGCCCTGGCTCAAGAAATTTTGCCCCATCCTTCCAAGCCGTTTTCTGGCAAAGTTGGGCTCACCTACAAGACCTCCGAACCGGTCAAATCAGAACTCAATCTGACAGAAACGTTTGGCATTGAAAATGCACCTAACATTATGCTGGTGCTGATAGACGATGTAGGTTTTGGTCAATTCAGCAGTTTTGGCGGCAGCATTCCTACCCCAACGATGGATCGCGTCGTAAAAAATGGCCTGCAGTATACCCAGTTCCACACCACGGCCCTCTGCTCTCCCACCCGGGCGGCGCTCCTCACCGGACGTAACCATCACTCCGTGGGCAACGGCGTGATTACCGAAGCGGGGACTGGTTTCCCTGGCTATACCGGCATCATTCCCGACAACACCGCTTCCTTTGCTCAGATTTTGCAGGCCTATGGCTACGCAACCGCCTGGTTTGGCAAAAATCACAACGTTCCCGATTGGGAAAGCAGCATGGCCGGCCCCTTTGATCGATGGCCCCGGGGCTTAGGATTCGACTACTTCTATGGGTTCGTTGGCGGCGATACGGACCAGTTCAACCCAGCCCTGGTGGAAAACACCACCCGCATCGAAGCGCCCAAGACTAACCGGGATGGCTCCCCTTACCACCTCAGCACAGATTTGGCCGACCACGCGATTAACTATATCCGCCAAGAAAAAGCGGTTTCCCCCGATAAGCCATTCTTTGTGTATCTCTCGACTGGAGCGACCCACTCCCCCCATCTAGCTCCCCGTGAGTGGGTTGAGAAATTTGCTGGAAAATTTGACATGGGCTGGGACAAATACCGCGAGGAAACCTTCCAGCGGCAAAAGAAAATGGGGGTAATTCCGGCTGATGCTCAGCTAACACCGCGACCTGAGGCGTTGGCCGCCTGGGATTCGCTATCGGTGGATGAGCAACGGGTCTATGCCCGCATGGCTGAAGTGTTTGCCGGATTTACTGCCCATGTCGATCACGAAGTGGGACGCGTAGTGGATGCTATTGACTCCCTGGGTGAACTCGACAACACCCTAGTGATCTATATGGCAGGGGATAACGGGTCCAGTGCCGAAGGCGGCTTCAACGGGCTGTTGAACGAGATGACATTCTTCAACGGGTTGCCTGAAAAGCTTGAAGACAAGGTGGCGGCGATCGCTGATTTGGGCGGTCCCATGTATTACAACCATTTCCCCGCGGCTTGGGCCTGGGCCATGGATAGCCCCTTTCAATGGACTAAGCAAATTGCCTCTCATTTTGGCGGTACTCAAAACGGTCTGGCAATGTCTTGGCCCGATCGCATCAAAGATAACGGCAGCAAGCGTTTCCAATTCAGCCACGTGATCGACATTGCCCCGACAATTTTAGAGGCGATCGGGATTGAGCAACCGGTGGAGGTCAACGGCATCACCCAAAAGCCCATCGAGGGAACCAGCTTAGTCTATACCTTCGATGATGAAGACGCGGCGACCCGCCACACCACCCAGTATTTCGAAATGCTGGGCAACCAAGGAATTTACAGCGATGGTTGGATGGCCAGCGCCCTGTGGGCTCCCCCCTGGGTTTCTGAACCGGCCGGTGATAAGGACATCCTGAAATCTAGATTGGGAACTGTACAACATCAACGAAGACTTTACCCAAGCTGTTGACCTGGCGGATGAGATGCCGAGAAAGCTGCAAGAGATGAAGGATTTGTTCTATGCGGAAGCGGCCCGTTACAACGTGTTGCCGTTGGATGGTCGCAAGACGGCCCGCCTCAATGTCGAAAATCGTCCCAGCCTCACCGCCGGCCGGACTCACTTTGCCTATCCGCGGGGGATTCGCGTGCCGGAAGGCTCGTCTCCTGACCTGAAGCACGTTGATCATACTATTACTGCTGAGGTGGAGATGCCTTCCCAAGGGGCGGAGGGCATGCTGGTCACATTGGGGGGACGCTTCTCCGGTTACGGCTTGTTCGTGAAGGACGGCAAGCTTGTTTACCACTACAATCTGGCCAACGTGGAACGGTACAACATTGAGTCAGATCAGCGCATTCCCTCCGGGAAAGTGTCGCTCAAGGCGGCATACAAAACAGATGCTGATCAGCCCTATGCCGGAGCTACCGTTACCCTCTATGCCAACAATCGGAAAATTGGCCAGGGTCGAGTCGAAAAGAGCATTCCCAATCGCGTCACCCTAGATGAGACATTGGATGTCGGGTTTGATACGGGAACGCCAGTGACCGAGGGCTACGAGCTGCCCTTTGCCTTTACCGGCAAGCTCGACGAAGTCGCGATTGATCTGCAATAGGCGATCGCTGATAAGAGATGTTTGCTCTCTCCCGACGTTAACGGTCCCGAGGCTACCCTTGCTTTTGACCGTCGCTCCGGGACTCAATGCCCGCACTACCTCTGGAGTTTACCTGTGTTAAAAAGACAATCTGCGAAAAATGCCGGTCTGTTACGCGGCGGCAATGCGGCTCCGGCTATGGGGCGGATGCAGCGGGCGGGTGCTCTCGGTGCGGCAGCTGCCGTATCTGCGAGTGGCTTGGCCGGTGGCGATCGCCGCGCCACGCTGCGGAATCTGCGGGAAGGCGCCGACCAGCGCATTGGCACTCGTTTCAAAATGAAGCAGCGTTTGTTTGCCTTTGGCGATGACTTCTTCATTACCAATGAGCGCAACGAAAAAGTGATCAAGGTTGACGGCAAACTCCTGCGGCTGCGGCAAAAGCTGGTATTTGAAGACATGCAGGGCCGCGAAATTTATGAAATCGCAGCCAAAATTATCGACATTCGCGAATCGATGACCATCAAACGGGCAAATGGCGATCGCGCTGCCGTCGTTCACAACGCCTTGATTTCTCCCATCCGCGATAAGTGGAAGATTGACATTCCTGGGGGCGACAATTTGGTTGCCAAGGGCAATATTCTGCAGCACGAATACACCATTACCAAGCGGGGAGAGCGGCTGCCGGTGGCTGTCATCTCCAAAAAGTGGTTTCGGCTGCGAGATACCTACGGTGTGGAGTTGGAGAGTGCCTTTGATGCTCCATTGATTTTGGCGATTACTGTCACGATTGACATGATGTCCCACGACAACACCAACAACAAAACTCGGGGAGGCATCTCTAAGGGCTCCCGCCTCGACATTTTGTGAGGACTCGCGTGGCGAAACTGCTGTCATCGCCACCAGCCCACTGGTTGTTTAT
Source organism: Leptolyngbyaceae cyanobacterium (assembly GCA_050331235.1). GTDB lineage: Bacteria > Cyanobacteriota > Cyanobacteriia > Phormidesmidales > Phormidesmidaceae > Halomicronema. The sequence goes on along the minus strand of JBHJHA010000084.1, from coordinate 20,544 downwards.
ACGCCTCCGTTTTATCGCCATCTGAAACCCCTCAAGGACATTTGATCAATGAAAATTGGACCCTTGCAACTCGCCGCGATCGCCTTTGACAACCCCACCTTCAAGGGTGAAATCCTAGCAGAATTGGATGCTGTCCGTGGTCGCGGCGTGATTCGGCTGATTGACCTGTTGTTTATTCATCGCGAGGATTCAGGTGACATCACCCTTATGACCGACTCGGACTTAGATGCGGTTGACCTGGCCGAGTATGGTTCGGTCTTAAGTACCCTAGCCGGACTTACCGATAGCCCCACCGATGAGCTGGAGGTCTCCGCTTCTGATGCGCCCAGCGGTCTTGCGGCAGCGGATATTCGCGCCGTTATTGAACGTATGGAGCCGGACTCCGCTTTGGCCCTCGTTTTGTTTGAGCATCGTTGGGCTGGTGGCTTGGCCCAAGCTGTGCAAGATGCGGGGGGACACTTGCTGGCTCAGGGCATTCTCACTCGCGATGCGGTATTGATGGTGGGTAGCGAATTAGCGGCGATCGCCGAAGCTGAGCAGGTAATTGCCACCACCGAGGCAATCAAGGGTGCCGCAGTCCTCGATACCCTGGCGTTTACCGAGGCGGCCGAGGAAGCCGAAGCGCTGATGGCAGATGAATTGGTCACTTCCGCCGTCGCCGCTGAGACGATTCGCACATTGATGGCGGTCGGAGTTATCGATGACACGGAAATCGAAGTCGCGATTCTCGCCTTGGTCGAAGCCGGGCTGCTGTCACCGGATCTCGTCGCCGATGCGTTAGACCGAGCCGATCGAGAAATTCAACTAGCTGAAGAGGCCCTGGCCAAGGAAGAAGTGGCGGGCGTCTGAGGATAACCAAATGGCTGCTAGGATTGCTGACTCAGCCAAAACGATATGCAGTCGGCGGATGAGTCAGAGCCTGGACGATGCGGCTACGACGACTCTGGTAGCAACTCTAATCTGCGGGGGATAACGAATGAAGCCAATTGGTTACGCGAGGTCGCGGGAATATTGGTATCGCTTTGGCTGGGGCTCTTTGATGGGGTTGCTGGGGGCGATCGCTGCCTTTATTTACATTGTCATTGTCCATGGCATTGAACATGTGCTGTGGCACGACACCATGCCCATCACCCCCTTTTCGGGCCCCTTCAAAATCGTCATCATTACGACGATAGCGGGGTTTCTCGTGGGTCTCATCCATAAGCTATTGCCCACCGAAGAAGTCGATGTCTTTGGCGCGATTCCCAAAGGAGATATGCCCCTGACCCATTCAAACGGGGCAATTTTAGCGTCCATTGCGTCCTTGGTCGGCGGCTTTCCACTCGGGCCAGAAGCGCCTACGGGTATTGTCGCGGGCAGTTTGGGCATTTGGATATCTAGAAACCGCCGGTTACCCCGAGAAATCCTCCGCACCAATCTCTTCAGCAGTGTAGCCGGCGCGTTTTCGGGACTGTTTACCGCTCCCTTTGGCGTAATTTTGATGGGGTTCGAGCTGAAGCATAAGCAATCGCCTTACTATTACGGCACGCTGGCCATTGTGGCGGTTTCGTCGCTGTTGGGCTTTTTGGTGTTTTATACCGTTGGAGGCGATCGCTTTTCGGCAGTGTTGCGACTGTTGGAGCTACCTGCATACCAGCTCGAGCAATGGCATATTCTCGCGGCAGTGTTGTTGGGCATCGTGGCGGTCATATTTGCCTTTCTCTTTGCTTTTTTGACGAAGGCGCTACATCAAATGATGGCCCCGTTTCACGACAAACCCATCATTCGCTGCACGGGCATTGGGCTCCTAATTGGCCTGCTCGGCATGGCGATGCCCCTCACGCTGTTCTTAGGCAGCGAAGGTCTGCTAGAGGTCGTCGAAGGACGCACCGAACTGACCATTGGCTTTTTGCTCATTGCAGCGGGGCTCAAGATTTTCGCCCTCGCCGTGGTCCTGTCCGCGGGGTTTATTGGGGGACCTATCTTTCCGCTGTTTTTCGTGGGCGGCACAGTCGGCGTCATTTTGTGGAAAATTTTTCCAGGCATTCCTATCATGATGGCGGTGGGCTGCATGATGGCCGCCGTTCCCTGCGCCCTGGTGCCCTTTCCCGCTACCTTAGCGGTCATTGTATTGCTGATTACCGCAACCCCTGTGGTTAATGCTATTCCCGTATTGACGGCGGCCATGACCGCACAGCTTGTGTTAAAGGGTATCCTGCTCAAAAATCCGGAAGCCGTGCACGATATCGATGCCGCTTTGCAGGAAACGGAGGAGGTCGATCCGGCTACTCTGGTACGGCGATCGCCTTCACCTTAATCCTTCCAGCTTGGGCATCAACAGGTTTTCCAGTGATTGCTGGGTGCTCAGGCAGGGGTTGCCGGTTGCTCCGTTCAAAAAGTAACTGTACTTTCATCATTTGAGATCCGGCTTCAGGGAAGTCAGTCATGATGCACTCTTTCGATCATCTAGGTTTTTTGCTGGTTAAATTTTCGGCATCAACCGTTGATTATTTCGCTAGTTCCGATATTGATGAAACCCTAGGAAAGATTGACTCAGAACATCAATTTTGGCTGCGCTGTAGAGTCCATCCGGGTCAACATACAGTGACTAAAATCATCGATCATTTTCATCTCAGTCATTACCGCATTCGTCGGATTTTAACTGGTAAACCTCTAGCCATTGATGACCAAGACCTGGATGATTGCTTATTTGCCAATTATCAGATTTTATCGAGGACTTTGGCCGAGCTCGGTATCAAGGAAATTTGGGGGAGTTTTATTTTGGGAGAAAACTTCTTCATCAGTTTTGAGACCCAAGGTACTGTGCTTTTTGACAACATCTTTAGCAATCTTCAAAACCAGCTGATTGACCTCAAATCTCATCGGGCTGACTATCTTCTCTATTTGGCTTACGAAGAGTTGATAGACAACTACTACACCGTTTTTGATCGGATATCCTGGCAGCTGGAAGAATTAGAAGATTTAATCTTAGATGGCATTAGCGACAAATCTACCTACCGGAAAATTGCTCGTATGCGACAGTCGGTGCGGCTGGGACGTCGCAATTTGCTCTCAGTCAAAGCGGTTGCCATACAATCCCACCATCACAACATTCGCTGGATTAGTGCTACCACAGCAGAAAAGCTCAACCACGAGTCGTTTCCCCATCTCGAAGCGCTGTCCCAAGAGTATCAATCGCTGCGATCGTGGATGACAGAGCTGATGGAAATTCAGCGCAGCAACATCAATGACCAAGTCGGGCGGGTTATCAATCGACTGACGCTAATTTCCGCTATTTTTCTGCCCATTCAGTTCATCACGGGGCTCTACGGCATGAACTTCGACTACATGCCAGAGCTACACTGGCGCTTGGCTTACCCCATGACGCTATTGGTCATGGGACTGATCGCCGTGGTCGGTTGGCGGTATGCCCAGCAGCAAAATCTATTTGATTGAGTCGGGTTCAAGGTGGGCCAAAACCCGTCAGGGTTTCCCGCCTGAAGGGTGCTGATAGAGAGAGGATTGATTGCTCTGTAGGGCTATCGGAATGCTTAAACTTTGGGTCTCCAACTTACGTCTGATTAGCTCAGTCCTGAATAAATCGGCGAATTGCGGTCAGGTTTCACCACTTTCAATCGCCCGATCGCCTGTAGCAAAATTCTTCCCTGAATCTTGAACCTAGTCCCTTGCCATCTGCCGCGGTTGGCGTTCAGGTGACAAGATTCTTTAGCTAGCGGAACCAAGAGTTGGGCTTTTGCCCTGCACAAGGTCAGATGGTTCGGCGCAGAGATGGTGGCCAAATGACTGCCATAGCTCCGGTGCGATCAGGGAATTCGTACGCGGAAACGAATGCCCCCAAACTGATTAGCCGGAACGGTAAAGGGGCCAGCGATGACGCCTCCACCCGCACCAACCCCTAGGCCACCGGTAGGTCCAGGCGGACCTAAGGGGAAGCTGCCGGGTGCCGAAGGACAAAATGCCTCTAAGGGAGCACCTGGCGATCGCCCCTGAACAGTATTACCAGCAGGACCAAAGGTAGGCGTTCCTAAAGCCCCAACGGCGGCTAACTCAAAGGCAACTCCGGTATTCAGCACGGAGGGTGCTTGCAACTCATCACAGATATTCAACTGGGTAATTTGTCCAGCGCTGGAGTTCCAGAAGTAGATAGTGTATTCCACCTCATCATTAGACTCAAGCCCAAACCCAGCCGGCAGTTGAAAGATACCCGCAAGCTGATTACCGCCGCCGAGCGCCGCGTTCAGATTATTGTCGTTGGTATCACCCGGCTGGTCGTTGAAGTTAGCAATGCCGGGGACTGCCAACGCTGCACCCTGGCGAAAGATGTTGGTAATGCGCTTCACGATGACTAGGTCAGTTGTAGTCGCCGGAAATGCAATCGGTGTCGGATCGGTGTTATTTCCAGGATTGCCGTCACCATCGGGATCAACATTGCCCCCCGATTGCGACTCATCCGTAATCCGTCCCGTCCCTGGTGGTACACCAGGACCACTCGGTAGACCCGACGCCGTCGCCGTATTTTGAGCAACTACAATGCCGTCGTTAAGCGGTCCGGCTCCTCCAGCGCCCAACTCTGCTCGGACTGGAACAATGACCGTGGCGGTATCGCCCGGGGTAAATAAATTGCTACCGCTGAACAGTTCAATGTTGCCGACGCCGTTGTAAGCGCCGTTGATAGTCGGTCCGACAGCCCCAGCAGCCGTGAATCCGGTCGTGGTGACCGTCGGAGTTGCCCGGATGACAAAGCTATCAACTCGATTGGTCGCATTGGTAATTAATGCCGCTTGTAAGTCCTCCTGCAAGGTGACGTCAGTCAAGTTAGTTGCGCCTGAGTTAGTAACAATGATGGTGAAGTCGAAGTCGTACTGAGTGGTTACGGCTACCTGAGTAAACCCGCTAACGCTCTTTGCCACACCAATACTGGGAAACGGAATTTGGATCGGGGTAGGGTCATTATCGTTTGTAGGATCCCCATCCCCATCTGGATCGACATTGGACCCATTGTCTGAAAGGTCTGTAACGGTCTGTCCTCCTGGGGACGTACCAGAGGCATTTGCCTGGTTGTTGGTTACCAAAATTCCGTCGGTGTTCGGCGCGGCTCCCCCAAGTGCCCCTAGAGTAACTCGTACCGTGAGGGTGACGACTGCCGTATCGTTGACATTAAATGCATTACCTGCGTTGAACAGGGTGTTGGTGCCAGTTCCGTTATAGCCGCCATTGAGGGTTGGTACTGTTCCTGTAACCCCAGAGGTGTCGACCGTCGGCCCTGCTTGAATCACAAAAGAATCGGCTCGATTGAAGGCCGCAGCCGGAGTAGTACCCGAGGCATTGGTGATAAACGTATCCTGTAAATCTTCCGTTAGCTGCACATTGTTGAGCGCCGTGTTGCCCGTGTTAGTGACACGAATCGTCAAATCAATGTCATAAATACCGGTTGCAAGGTCAACAATTCTTGGAGCAGACACCGTCTTTGCAACACCAATTTCAGGATCAGGTTCAACGGCAAAAAAGGCTCCGCCGGCAATTAAGTCGATACCTCCGTCAGCACCGGCACTATTGCTGTCAGTATCAGTTGGATAAGTGTTGACATCGGTTGATGGTACAGCGTTGTTTGCCCCAACTGGATCGACATCTCCAGGAAAAACCGAATAGCCAAAAATGGTGGTCGTCGTAGTATCCTCTGGCTCAAGCAAGTCTGCGATGGAGAAAAAACGACCTCGTACATTCTGGGCTGAACCGGTTCTGTGGGATGGCTGCTGGATAACGGTGGTCGGATCTGTAGTGTTGTCTATGCGCGTAACAACTGTCGGAAAAGTCGCCACGCCCAGGGCGTTTTGGTTGGTGTTGTCAATTTCTGCAACTCGCAAAGGCCCATAAGCACTAGGGTTGCCTCCCGCCAGTCCAGTAATGGCTGCAACCCGAAAAGGATCTGCACCATTGTTCGCTCGATCCCCAACCCAAAAGCCAAAATCATCCCGCTCAGCAACTGGGACATTAATTCCGCCATCGCTGATGTAATCGACTCTCTCGATATTGTTCTGTGTCTCCGCGCCATTGGCTGACTCGGTGGCATTATTGAAAATATTGTCTACGCCTCGGTTGATGACGAGACTTCTAAGGCCGTCTGCCAAGCTTGCCGCAGTAGGGCCAAGGTCAATGCTAGGGGGAGTAGCGCCAGCATTGAATGCAGTTTGCTCATAGAAAAGCTGCACACGTGGCGCAGGTAATGTGGCGTTGAGACCACCTCGCTGAAAAACCACCCGATCTAGCAGTCCCCCTGGCACCTGGGGGGATTGAGGTACAAAGGTTCTACCGCCAACCACTAGCCCCTGTAAAGTCCGATTAAACCCCTGGCCAAAGTTCATATCCACATCGCCAGTCGGAGCCCCGTCTGCTACTGGAGTTCCATTACAGCTAGGAACTCTGGAATCCACATTGATACCACCACCGTTACATGGGTTGGTCGGTTGAACACGGACTGTGCTGCCTGCTGCCGGAATGTCAACAACCTGATAAGCCGTTACGGCTTGGTTGGCCCAGGCAGGGGTGGCAAAGGAGCTAAGGCAGAAGAGAACGGCCAAGCAGACCTTGAGGAAGGCATTGAACAGGGCGATCGCTCGTTGTTGATAGGACACGCGGTGGTTCATGGGTCTACTGGCAGTTCAGTTGGATGGGCACAGACAGTGAAAAGACAATAAAAAGCGTTACTCGATCTGGAGGTCGGACTCGACATCTTCAAAGATGATGTCAATGCCTTGGGTGTCGGTAAAGATGAACTCCACCCGGCGATCGCGGGCGTAGTCTAGGCGAGTGGTGCCGTCGGTGAGACGACGGGTTTCACCAAAGGGCACGATGCGCATCCGTTCAGCCGCAATGCCCTGACGCAGTAAATAGTCTCGAGCCGCGATGGAGCGCCGCTCGCTGAGGGCTTGGTTGTAAGCATCGCTCGCACGCGGGTCGGTGTGGCCCTGAAGTTCGACCACTAAGGAGGGATAGGTGCGCATAGCCGCCGCAATTTGATCCAAGATTTGCGCACTGGCCGGACTGATATTGGACTGATCAAGCGCAAAGTGAATGTTACGGGGCACCCGTAGCACGATGGGAGCTGGTGGCTCCGGCTCCGGCGGCGGCGCTTGGGTGATCACCGGGGGATAGCAGCTAGCGTCAAAGGGCATCGGGGTTGGCCGCTCCGGCAGGGTGCCGTCCACCCCGACCACGCCAATGACTGGCGATGGTTCCGACGTTCCATAGGCTGGGTCAGACGCGATCGCGCTGAGCCAATCTCCCGCTGCACTGTCCCAGGCAAAGGCAAAGTTACCGTCAGCGTCGGCCGTAGTACTCATCAAAGGTTCGCTCAGCGGACTGTAGATGCCGCGATCTTCTTTAACGCGATAAAGCTCAACTTCGCTACCGGGATCTGCCTTGCCGCTCAGAGTCAGGCCGCTACCCGTCTGCTCAAACTGATATTGGCTAAACTCTGGTGAGTTGATGGCACCATTCCCGGTCGCGGCGCGACGATGGTGATGGTCACGGGGAGGGTTAGGGCCATCCCCCCGCTGAAAGTGCAAAATATCGCTGTTGCCCTGGGCTAGCAGGTCGATGCTTAAGCCGTCGACCTGAGCAAATTGATTGTTAAGGATCAGGTTGCGATCGCTATGGGGATAGGCCGACACTGCTACACCCGGACCCGGCTGATAGCCAATATCATTGCCGACAATCTCATGGCCCTGGCCCATGACAAATATGGCAGCACGCCGAAATCGACGGCCGTTAAAGCGAATGTTGTTGGCTTCAATTAAAACTGAGCCCTCTGGCTCAAACATAAAAATGCCGCTCCCATCGTTGGCACAGATGAGGTTATTGGTAACGGCAGCCCCATTCAAAGAGCCTTCGAGTCTGACGCCGTCCGGCATTCCCGCTAAGCCGTTACCGAGAATAGCGTTGCCCACCAATTGCAAACCATCGGCGCGGTATCCCGTGATAACGCCACTCGCATCGTGATGCTGAATCAGGTTGTCGGCCACGCGGACATTCTCCGCATTAAAGACCACGACACCAAAGGATGATCGCCGGGCCGGCATCGACTCATCGAGCTCGGCCCCGAGCCAGTTTTGCTCAATCGTCTCGTTTTCGGCGGCGGCGGTAGGGTCATCCAAAGCTAGTCCCTCAAAGAGGGGGGCATCGAGCTGTAGATCCGCCGGCACCGGCCGGTTGATCACTAAGATGTCAGCTGAAGGCGTGGTCAGAGTTGCAGTGCGAGCGTTGGACTTAAATCCATACAGGTTCAACCCCCGGACGGTAATGTCAGAGCCCGTCACCGTGAGTCCTGTCAAGACCTCGCGACCGCTGGCAGCGGTCAGGCTCACCACTGGGGTCGGGGTGTTGGGCAAGTAGGGCAACGCCTCGCCATAGCCTGGCTGCGTTGTCCCATCTACGACTAGTCCGGTTGCTGTTAGGGGCGGCAACGCTCGGCTCAGCGCAATGGTGGTGTCATCGCTGGGCAAGTCAAAGCCGAATTGACTCGTGGCTGCTGGCGTCACCTGGGCTTGCTCAGTAGGCGAAAGTGCTTCCAGCGGCAAGCTGCCGTTGGCAATAAGGATCGCCTCCCGCAGGGTGAGATCGTCATCGGGGGTGACGCTGCCATCCGTTGAGCTGTTGACTGTAATGTCAAAACCCGTGGGTGCTTGCGCGATCGCCGCCGCCACCCAAAAACTCAATCCTGTCCCAATGATCAAAAATGTCGATAGTGTTTTCATCGGATACCTCTATCGCTGAATGACTCAGGAAGCGCAGCGGCGATCGCCAGCGGCGAGTTCACCAAATCGTTAGCGGCGGCGGCCAATGCTTTTACCACCTCAGCCGTCGGGGCCGGATGAATAAAGGAAATGTCGCTCTCGCGCAGCTCCTCACTAGTGTCTGCCTCATCGGGGGTTGCCGCGGTATCCACCAGAGATTCTTCCTGTTGAGGCGGCCCCACCTCAGGCTGAATGCCAAAGCCATTGAGCAGTTCGTTGACCTTGAGCTGCACCCCAAAGTAGGGGCCACTGGCCGAACGGTAGCCGCCACCAAAGCCATCATTATCGGCACTACCAAAGCTGTAACCCACGCCAAATCGTAAATCCGGCGTTAGGTAATACCCCAGCTCCACCGAAGCGCCCACCTCGTTGAAGCTCGCCTCTGGCTGGGTGATATAGCGCACTTCTCCTAAGACATCCCACCGATAAGCAAACTGATAAGCCGTGCGGAACTGCATCAGGTGAATCGAGTTGGAGAATCCAAAATCATCGGCCAGCGTCGCATCGCTAATGCGGAAAGCATATTTGCCGTAAAACTCCCACTGCCAATTGGGGGAGTAAATCGCCTCCAAAGATAGCGTGTGATCTGAGGACCCGATGTCATTGTCAATCAGGAGCGACTCGGGCGTCGTCGAAGGATTACGCCGATATTCATAACTCATCAGCGCGTTCCACTCGTCGCTGATGGGGTTCCGATAGGCCATCCCCAGTTTCAGATCGGTGGAGTTCCCCAAGTTGCCAGTAATCGTTTGGTTGGCAAAGTTCGCCGTTTGAAACCGGAACAAACTGGTCAACGCGTTGGTAATCTTGCCTGCCGCCGCTGCGGTAAACACCGTGTTGCTTCCCGAGGAGGAATCCCGATGCTCAACGCGGGCGCTAGCTTGGAAATCTGGGTTGGTAGTGTATTCCAAACCAACTGAGTAGGCGGTACCGCCAAGAATGCCTAGGGCTGTGCCGCCGAGGCCGACAGCATAGGGCTGCTCAAATTGTTGACCGGCCCCCGTATTGTTAAAGGCATCGTCGATGACGTGCTCAATGCCCAGGGTTGCTCGTAAGCCTGGAGCCAGGACAATCCGGTGGTTGAGTCCCAGTGCCGCTTGCCCGATCAAGCCGCCATAACCACCAATGAGTGAATATCGACTGCGGAGCGAAGTGTTGTCGCCCAGTTCGTAATCCACCAGGGTGTCGAGGCTAGTGATATTGCGCGGATTAGCGCCACTACTGCTAATGAACTGCTGGGACAGGCGCATGGTGACGCCGGGCTGCACCGCCCAATCCAGGGCTAGGGTCGTGCGATCGGGGTAAGCAATGTCATCGTCGTCGCCAATATTAATCTCACTCTGAGCCCGGAAACTTAGGTCTGAGGAAAGCGGAATGGCTAGTTGAGGAACAAATTGCTGTGAGTTAGTTGTCGTGTCGGCGCGACGATCGCGGCGATCGCGGTTGACATAATCCAGACCCACATCCACCGAGCCAAACTCTTGCCAGACGCCGGCCCGATAGGTCGTTAGGGTATTGTCGACCCGCTCGCCCGGCTCGGCAAATTGTCCTGGGTTAAATAGGCTCTCAGAATCCGTGAGGACCTCAGGAGCCTTCCCTCGGTTGATTTCCTGGTCAAACTGGACATTGAGCCGTGTCGTTGGACTCACAGCGGCGTTGACCGCCGCCCCCCAGCGGGTTTGTCCCGGTCGGAAGCTGGTGGTCGCCGTATTAGTGAAGCCACTTTCGGCACTGCGCAAATAGGCCAAACCCTGCACCGCTGGGGTAAAAAGAGGACCCTGGGCCTCTAACCGATAGGCGTTGCCGTCGGCTGATTCACCAAATCGATCAAATGAAGAGCGGGCAAATTCACCCGTGAGGGAGCCCGTTTCGCCCAATGGCACCTGCACATCCGCGCCATATAGCGTAAAGTCTTGGTCGCCTTGATCTTCGGTGAGCAGTGTCACCCCAGCCCAACCACCAAGATTGGGTTGGCCGGCCTTAAAGTTGTACTGCAAGCGTCCCGCATACAGACTGCCATCATTGTCTTGATCAACCTGATAGGTAACCACAATACGGTTAACCAGGGTTTTGCCCAAGGGATCAACGCGGGTCCGATAAATCGGTTGACGGAACAGCAACGTACCGCGATCGTAGTCAATTTCGTAATCGCTTACCCGAGCTAGCTGTCGGCGTTCGATCACGGTGCCTGGACGATTAAGCTCTTCAGTTTCCAGGAAGACGTTTTCACTGCCGGGAAGGATGACACGCCGAGACAAAAAGTAGAAACCACTTGTACCGTCCGGAGCGATCGTGTCGCGCTGAAAGGGGCGGAGGTTATTAGCAAACATGGCGGTAATTTGGAAATTACCTAGGGTGTAGTTGCCCTTAAAGCCATGGAGTTGTCGAGTGATCGCCGTAAACTCTTGGGAAAAGCGAGAAAACTCTCGGGTTTCATAGTCGCCCCACATAAAGTAGTCAGGCTCACCCCCCGCCACCTCTGAGTCGCGCTGAAACCGCACGAAAAAGCTATCGATAGACGGCGTCAGATAGTCCGTTTGGGAACTGTCGCCATAGACCGGATAGGTATTGTCGCAAAACTGATCGTTGCGAAACAGACGGTTGCCGTCACCACAGGTTTCGTTGAGGGCTCGACGGGTATTGAGCGCACCGGTAAACTGCCAGTCGCCTAGGCTCCCGGTAGCAAACAGCGCGGCCCCCAGGTCAAACTCCGTATCACCAATGTCGTCGGGATCTAGGAAGTCAGCGAAGCCGCCCCAAAAATTGGTGCCACCTGGTCCGATCCGTAGATCAACGACCCCAGAGACCAAAGTTGGCCGGAGGTTGGTGGCAAATTCAACCTCGACAAAGGTTTCCAAGTCAGGTACAGGGTCTAGAGTTGCCGTTTCTTCGATGCCCTGAGCCTCGTAGGCCGAGGCCGCAGCTCTGATGCGAACTGGCTGAGCTTCTAAAGAGGAACGCAAAATTGCGCCAAACTGCCCTTGCCGAGCTAAGACCTGAAATCCGGCTAAATCGGTGTCGTAGTCCGCTCCCTGAAACTCACCGGCAGCGGTGGTTAGAGTGACAACGACATCTTCGGGAATTAATTCGCCAGCAGCATCTGTGATGCGACCTTCAAATTCGATAGTCGAACGACGGTTGGCTGGAACAACGGGACTCGTAATCGGCGTCAGACTGATGTTGAGCTCTGGTGTCTCCTCTTCGCGCTCCACCGCATCTTCCGGAATCTCGGGCAAAGGCTGCGGGTTAGACTGGGCGATCGCGTCGGACTCCCCAACGCCGGTATCCGTTCCCGCTATTGTTTCCCTGGAATCATCTGCATCCGTGGTCGCAGCAGGCGGGCCATCAACGTCAGTGGCTGAGTTCAGCCTCAGCGGTCTCACCATGGCATCGGCACCTACCGACGCGGGCACCTCAGCGGCAGCGCGATCGCCAATGACTACGGGTAGAGATTGATCGGCGCCCATTTCCTCAATCTCAGACAGCGCCGACGCCTCGGTGGCGACCGCTGCTGGTTGAGCCGCTTCGGCGTCACCAGCAACCGCTGGCTCAACCAGCGTAACGATATCGATGACATCATCTGGTGATTGCCCACTGTGAGCCTCAGCGGCAATTGGAGTCGCGTCGTCCACCGATTGCGCAATCGCCACTCCCGAGATCTCAGCAGTTAGTGCGCCAACTGCCAACCAGCCCATCAGTGCAATAAGTGTTTTCATCACCCTTGCTCCTCCCCAAATGCAGGTGTGACGCCAAAGTTCATACGAGCGAGGCCGCCGGGCTCTAACCGCACCAATCGCGATTGGCTATTATCAGCCAGTCGATATAAGTTAGGGGCCAGCGTGTAACCCGGCAGACTAGTCAAATCCAAAGTGCCGACCCGGTTCCCTGCAATTACATTGGCCAGCGAGAACAAACCATCTGGGTCAGTCAAAATGCGGTTGCCATCATCGAGGAACACAACAGCATTAGGCACTCCGGGTTCTCCAGCCTGCTGCTCTCCATCAAAGTTTTTATCCACAAAGACTCGCCCGACTAAGGTGCCGCAGTCCGCCAAAATACCCGGGCGAATTGCCAGCTCATTGGTTGCGGTGCTGCTGCTAGTTGGGGTGCTGGCCTGAGCCACGTTGCGCCCCGAACCGCGAACGGCATCCGGCGTCACTAAGGCTGCATAGACCACCGAAAGCTCTTGCCCAGGTGCGAGAGATGCACCGCCAAAGTCCAAGGTGAAGCTGCGATCGCTTGTTGTCACCGACGTAAACTGCAGCGGTGATGTACGAATTGAATCTTCAATCAGTTGCATCCCCAGCGGCAACTCGTCCGTAATGGTCAACGGGCCAGCGGGTAAAGCTGAGGGATTGCGCACCAAGAGTCGATAAACGACAACATCACCGGGTTCAGCAGCTCCGCGATCAGCCGTTTTGATAATGGTCAGAGGAGGCGTTTCTGTGGCCTGTAGTGTCGTCTGATTGCTGGTCACACGTTGCGGGTTGCCATTGGCGTCTAGGTAGCCACCCCCCGCCTGATTCACAATATTGGTCGTGGTTTGAGCCACTGCTGGTGCTGTCCCAAGCTGGGGGAGATCTCCCCAGCTGTGAACAAACTGAACCGCAATGAAGGCGATCGCGGCCAATAAAAAATACCGGCGTTTATATAAACGAGCTATGTATCCGATAGTAAATCGGCATGCAAAACTCGGAATGGATGATATCCAATCAAGTCGCAACATTCTATTAAGGAGACGAAGTTCACATCCTCAGGCCACACCTGCAAAGATTCGACCTCTCTGCAGATAATCAAATTCGTAGCTCACACACCACACGATGGATAAGCGACCATAATTGCCGCCCTGACATCTCACCTAGAGATAACTAGAGGGCAAAACTACGCTTTCGAAAATTCAGTCTATACCAAAAGATATACGTAAATACACTCTGGGCTTCTTAAAGATTTTCTAAAACCGTCCTGATTTGTGCTCAGAGTCGCCGTAAATGCGGCATATCAGCAGTCTCCCGACTCTCCAAAAAACTTCTAGAGAACCTAATCTTTTCAAGTTATGCGATCGCTGCTAGGTTGATTAATCAATAAAAATTGCTGCTTTGCATCAGCCATTTTGGCTGAAATTGGAACAACCAATGAGTATTTAGGGGCTGGCAAATATATTGAGCATACTGAAACTCAAATATAGAGATTATTGATAGAACTCTTCGTCTCGGCTTTTTTGGCTGGCAGGCTTTTAGCCTCACATACTAATGCGGCAAAGAGGTTGGCGGCTTCAAATGATTGAGCTGCTAAGCGCGAAGGCAATTGGGTTCATCGATTAATTGGAAGCGAGTTTTAAGAACTGCCTATTGTCGAGTTGTCGATGTGTCGATGCCGATCCGTAATCAACAGTTCCAAACCCTTAGATTGATGGTGCTGATGACGGATCGGCCTATCCGTTGTTTGAAAATCGACGATTCATCGATCTAGCCGCCAGAACCTGTTGAGAATCACTAGCAACTTAAAAAAGCTGAAAGCGCCTTTTGCCAAGCGGGGGCAGCAGCAAGAATCGGCAATCTGTAGCGTTGTGTCGCGATATTATGGTCGCTAAATGGGTTGCGCTCAAATGCAAAAAAGAGGACCAGTTCCATCGACTCGCCCTCTTTGCTTTACCGCTTATTATTCAGGCCTGATGCTTAGTAGGCATCCTGCAGTTCGTAAAAATCGGGTGAGATGTAATCCTTACGCAAAGGCCAGCCTACCCAATCCTCTGGCATCAACAGTCGCTTGAGGTTAGGATGCCCCTCGTAAACGATGCCATACATGTCATAGCTTTCTCGCTCCTGCCAATCAGCCGCTTTCCAAATCCAATATACCGAGGGAACTTGAGGATTCTCCCGAGGCAAGAAGACCTTTAAGCGGACTTCCTGTGGATCAGTGGCATTGTCGTCTAGCTTCACAAGATGATAGAAGCTTACCAAATGCTTGCCAGGACCCTCATCATAGGCACCTTGACATTGCAGATAGTTGAACCCATAAGCATACAGAGCCGTAGAAACCGGAATTAAGAACTGCGGTTCAACGGTTAAAAGTTCCACACCCAGGTGATCAGGCGCGAGATGATCATGTCCAAAGCCGTTTTCAGTTAACCACTTTGAAACTGGGCCAGCTTCAACAATCTGACTTTCTTCTTCGGCAGTTTCCTGACTCTTTTCCTCTTCAGCCATCGGTTTCCTCCTGCTTAACTTCTTTCAACATGACCTCAGCAGGCATCCCCATAGCCGCCATCAGCTCCTTGGGTGGGGCCTCGCGAGCTTCGCTGCGTAAATATTGCCCCGTCAAAATCGGTGACACGGGCTTCAGTTGATGCTGCACACTATGAAAGCGATGGGTTTGATCGATATTGCTCTGATCGGCCCAAGACTCAGTCGCAATTTTTTTGCGGAGCTTGATAATCGCGTCAAAGATTGCTTCGGGTCGCGGAGGGCAGCCAGGGATGTAAACGTCTACTGGGATGAGCTTGTCAACGCCACGCACGGCAGTGGGTGAGTCAACACTAAACATTCCACCTGTAATCGTGCAGGCACCCATGGCAATAACGTACTTAGGATCAGGCATTTGCTCATATAGGCGCACCAAAGCCGGTGCCATTTTCATGGTGACAGTGCCAGCAGTGATGATGAGATCTGCCTGACGGGGAGAAGCCCGGGGTAGCAGGCCAAATCGGTCAAAGTCAAATCGTGAGCCAATTAAGGCTGCAAACTCGATAAAACAACAGGCTGTCCCATATAGCAGTGGAAACAAACTAGACAAACGAGTCCAGTTGTAGAGATCGTCCACCGTTGTCAAAATGACGTTTTCAGATAAATCCTGGGTAACAGTAGGTGCCCCAACAGGATTCGCTAGCCGCTCATTCGGAGCCAGCATTGAGCTCTTACCTTCGGGATTCATGACCATTCCAATGCTCCTTTGCGCCACGCATATACCAAACCGACCACCAAAATTGCGATAAAGATCAGCGCCTCAATGAAAGCCAATAATCCTAACTGGCTGAAAGCCACTGCCCAGGGATACAAAAAGACGGTTTCCACATCAAAAATAACGAACACCAAGGCAAACATGTAATAGCGAATATTGAACTGAATCCATGCTCCACCAATTGGTTCCATGCCTGACTCATAAGTGGTTCTGCGACCTGGCCCCTGTCGCTTAGGCCGAAGGAAATAGGCGAGTCCCAAAGCCAAAATAGGCACTGAGCCACATAAGAGGAGAAAAACCAAAAAATATTCGTATCCGTTTAAGACAAACACTGTCTATCCTCGCTCACAGTTGCATGGGGTGTTGTGCGATATGCGCTTCTATCTTAGTTTACATTCCGTACAACTTCAGCCATCTGTAGATAGGCGACTCTTTGCTACGGGATTGCTGAAGTTTGAGAATGTCACAGAAAGCCCCACTGAGGCGTTTGATGTCAGTTGGTGGGGGCTGGCAATCATGGTTAGCCTCTGGTCATGATGCATATTGAGAAGTCAGGACCGGGAAACGTTCTATGTCATAATTAGTAACAATTATTTCATTTTTCGGATATGGCTAGGGTGTCATATCGCTATAGCCACTGGCGAATGGTAAGAACTGATGGAGGCAATAGGAGCGCGCCATGTCGACCGAACCCACGCAACAAGATGAGGTCAACGCTAGCCGTGAAGAACCGGCAACTGCGAGTACAACCGCAGCATCCATTAAAGATGGAGTGGCGACGCCTTCAGAAGCAGAGATAGAGGCGACACCCAAAACGCCCTATGAAATGGATCGGTTTGAATGTTTGGCCTGCGGCTACACCTACGAGCCTGCCAAAGGAGACGATCGCAGCAACATTGCCGCTGGTGTGCCGTTTGAAGAGGTGCCGTTGAACTGGCGCTGTCCAGTGTGTGGAGCCCAGAAAAAGCGCTTTGCCAATGTGGGCCCTGCAGGTACTCCCTCAGGATTTAAGGAAAATCTCAACTATGGTCTTGGTGTGAATCGCTTGACGCCAGGCCAGAAGAGTGTGCTTATTTTTGGGGCTTTAGCATTAGGATTTTTTTTCTTTCTCAGTCTTTATGGATTGCGATAGCGATCGCTGAAATTTCGTTGAATTTTGTAGTGGCTTAGGACCTTAAGTTGGCATGGGTGGTTTGTTAATTCAGTTGAGAAAAGTTGGCGCAATCATTGCTATAGCCCTGCTGTGCTTTGGGTGTAGCAGCGCCTTTCTGCCTGATATGGAAGAAAATCCTTGGGAGGTCGTCCATTTAGATACCGAGGCAACCTTTTCCGATATTGCTTTTACCGATGATGCCAACCACGGCTGGTTAGTGGGCAGTCGTAGCACTCTGATGGAAACCCAGGATGGCGGCAAAACCTGGGCTCAGCGATCGCTCGAGTTGGGCGACAAGAATTTCACCTTTACCTCCGTTAGCTTTATTGGGGATGAAGGCTGGGTCGCGGGCCAACCTCAGATTTTGCTCCATACCACTAACGGTGGCGAAACTTGGGAGCGGATACCGCTAAGCGATAAGCTACCTGGCAAACCGATGCTTGTGACCGCACTATCACCCCAAGAAGCTGAGCTGGCCACCGACGTAGGGGCAATATATCGGTCCCGTGATGCAGGAAAAAACTGGAAAGGACTCGTGCTCGGGGCTGTCGGTGTAGTTCGGAATATGAACCGCAGCGCCGATGGCAGCTACGCGGCAGTGTCGTCTAGGGGGAATTTCTACTCCCTTTGGAGTCCTGGTGATCTAGAGTGGCATCCGTTTAATCGGGATAGCTCCCGACGCTTACAAAACATCGGTTTTGACAAAGATGGTGGCCTTTGGCTGCTAGAGCGCGGCGGCCAAGTTCAGTTTTCTCTCACGGGTGAAGAGGACGACTGGCAGGAACCCATCACGCCAGAATTGGCGACTAGCTGGGGTTTCCTGGATGCGGCTTTCCGGACTTCGGAAGAGTTTTGGGTCTCTGGTGGCAGCGGCACCCTTTACTTCAGCCCCGATGCTGGTCTTACTTGGTTTAAGGACGCTGAGGTAGATGACGTACCCAGTAATCTATACCGCATCGTGTTTAATACGCCGGAGCAGGGATTTATCATGGGTCAAAATGGCTACTTGCTGCGTTATGTAGAGTCCGAACCTGCATGAAGTTCAGCCATCCAGCGATAGACTCAGAATCATACTTGTGATGGATTCATGAGTTCCGTATCATGAAGAAATAGCATTCACGACAGACGTTACACGAGAGGTTGATATGGCAGGTGACACCGGCGAACGGCCATTTGGCGACATTATTACCAGCGTCCGCTATTGGGTAATCCATAGCATCACCATTCCCGCATTGTTCGTTGCGGGCTGGCTCTTTGTCAGCACTGGCTTGGCCTATGATGCTTTTGGTACTCCTCGGCCTAACGAGTACTACCAAAGCAACCAAATGGAGCTGCCGATTGTTTCTGACCGCTATGAGGCAGAGCAACAAATCAAAGAGTTCTTAGGCAACTAGTGCCTACTTAGAAAAATTAATGAGATTGGTGAAATAGGAATGACAAACAGCACTAATGAACCAACGGTTTATCCCATCTTTACGGTGCGGTGGTTAGCCGTTCATACCCTTGCAGTTCCCAGCGTCTTCTTCTTGGGAGCGATCGCCGCTATGCAGTTTATTCAGCGATAGGAGACCCCGGTGGAACGGAATCAAAATCCCAATAAGCAGCCAGTTGAACTAAACCGGACATCTTTATATCTAGGGTTACTCCTGGTTTTTGTCCTTGGACTGCTGTTTTCCAGTTACTTTTTCAACTAGGTTGAAAAAACGATTCGCTGCCTGAGCGCAGCTTAATTGATTTTATGCTGATTAGTTTGAGTAGGAGGTTATCGCTGTGATTAAGAATGGTCGTATTCCCCTTTGGATTGTGGCAACCGTAGCAGGAACAGGCGTAATCGTTGTTGTTGGTCTGTTTTTTTATGGTGCCTATGCGGGAGTTGGTTCTTCGGTCTAGTTGATCGATTTGCCAATTTTGGGTAAAGTCATCTTGGGCTGTTCACTTCAGTGGACAGCCTTTTTAGTGTTGTTTGTCGACTCTTCTTGTCGACAAACAAGCCCAAACAAACGCAACTATCTAGTATTGAAATACCGCCAACCAAAATTCGCTTCTAATAGTGAATACATTTTGTCGAGCTATGGCAAATTCGAAGTGTTTTTAATCCATTTGCAATCTGTTAGTCTCTCTGTCAAGCTAACGTAAGAGCGTCCTACGGACCTTCGCGACTTTGCTGACGAAGGTCACAAAGTTCAGACGTTCGGCAATATTGATTTTCCCCAAGCCCTCTAGAATGAACTCCAAAACAAACGTTTACGCTCAGCGCAAGCTGCCTAAGTTGCTAGCATTTCTATCTTTACTTGCATTGAGCACAGTGGGTTGCAATAGCTCCACCAATTTGTCTGACGACACTGAAACGTCTACTGATAGTGCCGCACTCCCGGGTGAAGGGATCTCTGTGGTGCCGGCCTATGCCACCTTAGAAGAGCGCTTTCAAACTGAGATTGTCAACATTGGCTTAGAAAATCTTGGCTACGACATTGAGTCCATACGCGAGGTTGATTATACGGCGCTCTTTTTGGACATGTCGAACGAAAACATAACCTTCACGCCGGCTCACTGGAGCGTCAATCAAGCTGCGCTGTTTGAAAATAGCGGGGGTGACGAAGCTTTAGAGCGTTCTGGCTCCATCATCGAAGACTCGCTGCAGGGCTATATGATTGACAAAGCCACCGCAGATGAGTATGGCATCACCTCAATTGAGCAGTTGTCAGATCCAGAGTTAGCTGCGTTATTTGACACCGATGGTGACGGCAAAGCTAACTTGATTGGCTGTGACGCCGGCTGGCTCTGTGCTTCCATTATCGATC
This sequence comes from Leptolyngbyaceae cyanobacterium, assembly GCA_050331235.1. Lineage (GTDB taxonomy): Bacteria > Cyanobacteriota > Cyanobacteriia > Phormidesmidales > Phormidesmidaceae > Halomicronema. The sequence continues at coordinate 841 of JBHJHA010000084.1, read as the reverse complement.
ACCATATTCAGGAATATGGATTGAGCGACACAGTCCAGCAGGTTCAGGGCAAGTATGTGACGTTACTGGCAGATGTTACTGCTCGATATGACCAGGGGCAACCCGTGTTGTACTACACCTACACTCCCTTTTGGCTGCAAAATGTTTTGAGTGATGGCGAAGAGGTTGAATGGCTATCGGTCCCCTATACGTCTTTGCCTGAGGGACAAGGAGATGACCTCACAGCATCAGAAACCACTGTCGACGGGGAAAATTTAGGCTTTGCCGTGCAAGACCAAATGATTGTTGCAAACCAAGCATTTGTGGATCAAAATCCGGCAGCAGCTAAGTTTTTCGAGTTGGTTAAGGTGTCGATCGCAGATGTAAACGCTCAAAATCAACTCATTCGAGAGGGAGAAGATTCGCCGGAACAAATCCGCAATCACGCAGAAGCCTGGGTAGAAGAAAATCAGGCTCAGTTTGATGACTGGATCGAGGCGTCACAGGAAGCTCAATGATCTGACTGACAACAGCTAGCAATCCCTCCCTAAACACTGGTTGAGCGAAAGGATGAAAGGGGTTCCTAGGGGCCAACTAAAAAAACCTCAGTTCGGGTTAAGCAGCAGCCGGCAAAGCCCACTCGAGTTGCCGGGTTGGTTTCTTGGGCTGATGGCAGTAGGCAATTAGGCCGCTGATGAGGTTGACCATGAAATTAGTTGGACTGCGGTGCCGGGAATGCTCAATTTGCGAAATATTTTTCAGTTGGTCAATCACGGTTTCAATGATGGCGCGCTTTCGGGCCAAGAGCTTGTCCGTCAGCCGCATCAGCCTATTTTTCATGTTCCGCTTGGGCTTGGCGAAG
>JBHJHA010000083.1:0-12564 GCA_050331235.1 Leptolyngbyaceae cyanobacterium | reverse complement strand
CTCGATAGCTAATGACACCGGTAAAATATAGCTGCGAGCCTGTGGAAAGTACTCGGGAATAGGGGAGAGCGGACCAGGCAAGCAGCGATAGCCTAAGTCGCCACAACCCAGCCAAATAGGCCCCTATTCATCATCATCAGCGTCAATCAGCTCGGCGGTGATGGTCCCTTCTGGTTCAAACGTGACGCGAAACTGAGCAACGGGTTCGTCGGTGACGGTATCTGAGTTTATAGGAACAAAGGTCAGATCGGGTAAAGGTGTTCTGTCGACATGCTCGAGGGCAGCATCATTTTCGTACTTGTAGCCCAAAATCTCAACATCCTCAGAGACGGCCACGCGATAAATCAGCTCCTCGGGAATTCCTTGGTCACTGTCTTCCAAAGTCTCCTCGAGGAGGGCTTCGAGTTCAGCGTCGAGCTCATCAAGCTGATTGGCATCGGCGATCGCGGGTGCTGTGGCCAAGCGTCCGAGAGCAATTCCAGCCGTAACCGGATCAACCGCCGCTGCGTCTAACTCACTATCACCATCATCAGGTTCGGGGTCTGAATCGGCTAGGTCGCTATCGGTAGTGGGGGCATCTGAGGCCGGTTCTGCCGCGTCAGATGCTGAATCGGGGCGATCGGGGCTAGTTTCAGCCAAATTTTCAGACTCCGATTCCACCAGTTCGGAAAGCTCATCTTCGTCCCGTTGTTCAGGCTCAAACTCCGGCACCGGCACCATGAACAGTAAGGCAGCTGAGGCCGCCAAGGTCGACAACCCTACCGCCGCTGGCACTAACCGTTTGGTTGCAGGCTCAACAGGTCGAGCATGGCGTCGGTTGAGTGACGTCAGCTGCGGAGTCATATCGGGCAGGGTCAGAGCGTCGGCCAATAGTTGGTCGACAGCCTCTACCAAGTCGAATAGCTGTACTGAGTTGAGCTCCACCGCCTTTTGGGTCTCTGAGCCATCCGCCTCTGAAACTAACGCCTCTAGCCGATGTCGCTGACTGTCAGTGGGCTTGAGGGTGACTGGCTGCTGCGCTGACAGGTCGTTGTCAGGGTAGGGGATACCGCTCAACAGCGATTGCGCATAGCGGTTGACCGAGGTCGTCAATCCATTGAGAAACTCTCGCCCTCCCATCAATCGCTCGGTAGTCCCTGGAAACGTGCATTCTGAATTTAGGACGACGGTCAACGGAGAATTGGGATCAGACTCATCCCCAGCGCTCAACCCCTCAATGATCAGGTTGCAGTTTGGCAAAATGTACTGGCGTTTGACTGTCATACGACTTCTCCATCAAAGAGGCTGCTCCAAAGGCGCTGAGGCCCCTGGGTGCCGGTACAAAACAGCAGTCGAGTCAGCAACATGATGGCCAAGTCATTGAGCTTTTCGTCGGTGTTATAGGCAATCACACCAGCCCGCTGAGGATTCATTCGCGCTCGAAATAAACTGCGAAATCGATAGAGATATTCGGCCAGGCGAAAATGATGTTCAGGAGAAAGCTGCTGCTCCTGGAGCTGGTGTTGACCCAGCAGCAGCTGGCGAATCAGTACAGTGAGCCGCTTGGCTAAAAAACAAATCACTAGGGTGAGAGCTTTAGCCTGGTCAATGGAAAGCGGATCACGTTGGCTTTGCCGCCGCATCGGGTTGGTGCATCTGATTAACCAGAGTTTTACTCGGCCTGGAATGACAGCCTGTAGGCCTAATTGATCAGAGACTTTGAGGAGAGCTTCAGCGCCGGCTACGTCGAGCGCCTCGATCGCCAGTATGAGCAAATCAAGATCCATGCGCACCCGCCGCGGGCAGTCCTGTGACGGGAGGTGGGGAGTAGGCAGCGTTTCTAAAATCGCGGGCGACGCGGACGTCGGAGGACTGTCGACTTGCATATCCTCAGTTCAATAAGTCGGTAACAATAAAATACCCGTGACCAAGCCGATTGATGACTTGCCCAACAGGCGGGACTCTCATCATAGCTTCGACACACAAGCGCTCAACATACCGCAAAACGGTGTAATAAACCACTCAATTGCGGCGAATTTACCTTTCGCAGTTGTCTGATCAGCGTCAGGCTGCACCCTGACCAGTGAGCTCGATCACTGGATCTCCGCCATATCCTGAACGTACCAATCGCCCTCTTGGCGCACTAGTTCGTAGCGCATATTGACATTGGTATCGTAGGAATAAGAATCATTGAGCGTTCCTAGTTCATAAAACTGCGCCACCTCTTTGACCTCCGCCTCTACGGTCAAGGCGTCGGCTGTGGGATCATCGGGCTCTACGGAGAGCACATTGACTGAATGTTCGTAGGTAAAGTACCAGTTGTCTCGCTGCCCACCACTGGTACGGTTCTGCCATTCCGTGAGAGCTGGATCAACTAAGGCGGCTTCTAGGCTCGCTGAGTTGTGTTCGGGTCCCATGGCCTGCCGTTTGGCTTCTAGCCAATTGGTAATGGTGCGCTCAGCAATGTCTTTGATGCTGATTTCGGCCTCAGGGGCGGGCTTGGCTGGCAAATCGATGGGGGATTCTGCCAGGCCAATGTCTAAAGCGGGTTTGTCAATTTTGGGGCCGGATAGTCGCGCGCCTACCCATCCCAAGGTTCTCACGGTGAGAAAGCCTAAGGTGCCCATGGCTAACAGACCCACCACTACCACGCCGGCCAAGCGACCCCAGCGGGGCGCGGGCGATCGCGGTTTTGAGACTGGAGCGGGGGACTCAGGGGTCACCACCGCCGCCGATGGCCGCGATCTCTGACGAGGAGTAGTCGCCCGGGGACGAGTGCCCTGGAGTTGCCCCGCCGGCGAAAGCTGCGATACCCGTTCGGCCACACTCAAGTCGGTCTCTGGCGCTGTTGCGCCTCGATCCGTGCTGGCCACTAGTTCTTCATTAACCAGGGGGGCAACATGAGCGGGGGCAGTGGTGGGCTTAGCTGGCTCAGGCGTAACGGAAGTCGTCGGGGCGATCGCAGCTGTCTGACCCAGATCTTCAAACCGACCTGGGTCGTAGTGCAGTTCTGGTGAAGCTGATGGCGGCGCAGCGCCGGGCGGCATAGCTTCTAAAAAGGACTGCACTTGAACGTCAGCGAAATAATCCTTGAGGGCCGTCTGCTGATTGGCTAAATCCCGGAAATGGGTAAACACCTCTTCCCGCAGCCAACGCTCAGCATATAAGCAGAGTCCTGGCAGCAGATCGGGGGAGCCTTGGGAATGTTCGCGGATAAACGCTAAGGGCTCGTATTCTTGGCTACGCTCTAGGGCCTGACCCGCTTCCTCAGCTTGGCCCAGTAGCAAAGCACAGACAGCTTGTTCAAGATGGACGTCCTGACGGGTGCCGACGCGCTGCAGTAACTGCTTGGCCCGGCGGATGAGAGCCGGCTGATGAAAGGAAAAGCCCCGCGCCAATAGGGCATAAACGGCAAGGTAGGTAGCTACAGCGGAGGGTCTACGGGCCTCCGCTTCAAAAATTTCTTGCTGCTCGCCAGCGGTCAGATACCCCCGCAGTTGTTGAATAAATCGGAGAAAATCGTCGGTGGAAAGGCCGGAGTAATCTTCCTCGGTGCCGTCGATGCCGCCCCGCTGTTGCAGCATGGATTTCAATAGCTGCAAACCCTGGCGGCGGGAGGCCGTTTGCTCTAGGGGGCGGGCAACAAGCTCTAGAACCCGATAGGGCCGGAGTTTATACAGGTCCGACTGCAACTCGGTCTGAATGCTGGGAAACCGCTCTTCCTGCTGTAAGAGTGTGAGACCTGTATCTAGGGACTCAGCAGCATTCTCGTATTGATTTTGCTGCCACTGTTCGCGACCGAGCTCCAAACAAGCGATCGCGAGAGACAGCACAATATCACCTCGAACCAAGTCAGGATTACCATACCGACCATCGGCAAGGCTATCGCTGCCATTCACCATAAAAGGGCGTCCTAGGGCGATGGCGAGCTCATACTCCCCGAGCTCTAGTAAGATTAGCAGCGCCCCGACAAACTGCTCATCCTCAATCTCAACGGTTGGAATGTAGGGCTTGAGCGGTGGCGGCGGCAGATTGTCAGCAGCCAGCGATCGCAGCGTTTCCTCACCCACTTGCGGGTCCACTTCCCTAGCCTGGAGAACTGTTTCTCCGTCACGAAAGGCTTCGAGGGCTTCGGGGGTGTAAGCCCGCGCTAAAAACTGTGCGTCGTAGGCCTGTCGTTGCTCAGGGTCGGCCAGTAGGCCATAAGCCTCATCAATTAAAGATTTGCGCGACTCAATCGCGATCTCAGAATATTCCCGTCGAGGAAGCTGTAGGGTGCGATCGCGATGGGCTTGCTTCAGCTGCTCGGCCGTCGCCTGAATTGGCAGCCCCAAAATTCGGTAGTAATCCAGCGGAATCCGCACTGTCATGGTGTCCCCAAATACCTGTCTTTCGGCTGATGATGCTGGCCTATCCCCACGAGTGGAAACCTGGGAAGTATCCCTTACCCTAAGTTGACGATGGTCGGTGATAGTCATCTACTTGGTCAACCTCCCCGGATGAAACGTTCCTCATGATATGTCGGTTGTCGAGTTCTAGACCGTTCAATCTGGATTCTCAAAACTTTATTTCACCTTCTCGGGGACAGAGCAATGCCGGGGGGGGATAGTCTAGGTATAGAATTGTTGAGCTTGTGGCTTCATCCCCAATTCCCAATGGCGAGTGCCGGCGACTCCAGAGGGTGCATCAGCCCGATGGTGATCAATGACGCTCATCAGGGGGCCACTTTTGTTTATTGTGTAAAGTTGGAACTGCCGAGAGGACGCGTCAAACCCATGGCCCAGGAACGGACCTTACCTACATTTCAAGCTACCAAAAACCTGTTGACCCCCGAGGAAGGGCTAACGGTGTATGAGGACATGGTGCTCGGTCGCTACTTTGAAGACAAGTGCGCCGAAATGTATTACCGGGGGCGGATGTTTGGGTTTGTCCACCTCTACAACGGTCAAGAGGCGGTTTCCTCCGGGGTAATCAAATGTTTGCGCTCCGATGACTACGTTTGCAGTACCTATCGCGACCACGTCCATGCCTTGAGCGTTGGCGTCCCGGCGGATAACGTGATGGCCGAGCTATTTGGCAAGGAAACCGGCTGTAGTAAGGGGCGGGGCGGCTCTATGCACCTGTTTTCCGCTGAACATAATCTGTTAGGCGGGTTTGCCTTTATCGGTGAGGGCATTCCAGTGGCGCTGGGGGCGGCATTCCAATCCCATTATCGACGGGTGGCATTGGGCGATGATCAGGCTGATCAGGTGACTGCTTGTTTCTTTGGTGATGGCACTACCAACAACGGCCAGTTTTTTGAATGCTTAAACATGGCTGCGCTGTGGAAGCTACCCATCATTTTTGTGGTGGAAAATAACAAATGGGCGATCGGGATGGCCCATGAGCGCGCCAGCTCCCAGACCGAAATCTTTAAAAAAGCCAGTGTGTTTGGCATGACTGGTGTCGAAGTCGACGGAATGGATGTCCTGGCTGTGCGAGATGCAGCTAAAACTGCGGTCAGCCGCGCCCGTGCTGGTGGGGGACCAACGCTGATTGAGTGTTTGACCTATCGGTTTCGGGGACATTCCCTCGCGGACCCTGACGAATTGCGGTCCAAAGAAGAGAAAGAGGAATGGCTTTCGCGTGATCCGCTCAAGCGCTTTGAAACCTATTTGCTGGAGCAAAATCTGGCCAAAGAGGCTGACCTCAAAGCCATTCGCGACAAGATCCAGCAGGTTGTGGATGATGCCGTTACGTTTGCTGAGCAAAGCCCTGAGCCAGACCCCAGCGAGCTCCGCCGCTACATCTTTGCCGAGGGCTAATTCAGTTCAATCTTTGAGGGGCGATGCCCTCGCTTCACACTCTCTAAATTTCTCAATTTCGAATTTGTATTCTCATTGGCATAATCCATGGCAGAAACTCTCTTATTCAATGCGCTGCGCGAAGCTGTCGACGAAGAAATGGGGCGCGACGAGACCGTCTTTGTACTCGGCGAAGATGTGGGCGTATATGGCGGTTCCTATAAGGTCACTAAGGGGCTGTATGAGAAATATGGCGAATTTCGCGTGTTGGACACGCCCATCGCTGAAAACAGCTTTACGGGGATGGCTGTTGGTGCCGCAATGACGGGGTTACGTCCCATCATCGAAGGCATGAATATGGGCTTCTTGTTGCTGGCGTTTAACCTAATTGCCAATAATGCGGGCATGTTGCGCTACACCTCGGGGGGAAATTACAAAATTCCTATGGTGATTCGCGGTCCGGGCGGCGTAGGACGGCAGTTAGGAGCGGAGCACTCGCAACGGCTGGAGGCTTATTTCCAGGCGGTTCCCGGGTTGAAGATTGTGGCCTGCTCGACGCCTTATAACGCAAAAGGACTACTCAAATCGGCCATTCGCGATAATAATCCGGTGCTGTTTTTTGAGCACGTGCTGCTGTACAACCTGAAGGAAAATCTGCCGGAGCACGAGTATTTAGTCCCACTCGATCAAGCCGAGGTTGTGCGACCGGGTAAAGATGTCACAATTTTGACCTATTCACGCATGCGTCACCATGCAGTTCAAGCGGCGAAGAAGCTGGAACAAAAAGGCTTCGACCTCGAGGTGATCGATCTAATTTCGCTGAAGCCGCTGGACTTTGAAACTATTGGGGCCTCGATCAAGAAGACCCATCGGGTCATTGTGGTGGAAGAGTGTATGAAAACCGGAGGCATTGGCGCGGAGATTACGGCTTCGATCAACGATCGCTTCTTTGATGAACTGGATGCACCGGTGCTCCGACTGTCTTCCCAAGACATTCCGACTCCGTACAACGGTAAACTAGAGAGCCTGACGATTGTGCAGCCTCAGCAAATTGAGGAAGCAGTCGAGAAGATGATGGCACTGCAGATTTAAGGACACTATGGGCAAGCAAAGGCTGCTGCTGGCAATGATTTTAGGATTGGCGATCGCGGCGATCGTCGTGATCGCAACGGTGCCAACACGACTGGGGCTAGACCTGCGAGGCGGAACTCAGTTGACCCTACAGGTTGAAACTACCGATAAGGTGCCCACCATCACTGAACAGGACATGGAAGCGGTCCAGCGGGTCATCTCTGATCGAGTCAATGAGCTCGGCGTTTCAGAAACATCGGTGCAGCAGTTGGGCCAAAATCAGCTGCTAGTGCAATTACCTGGGGTTAGCGATCCAGAACAGGCCCAGCGAGTCCTGGGCGAAACTGCACAGTTGGAATTTCGACCGCAGGCACCTAACACGGAGCAGCAGTTTCAGATTGAAAACCAAATCTTGCAGCAGCACCAGTTAGAGTTGCTTGCCCTTCAGGAGGCCGCCGATCCAGGCTCGCAGACATTGTTAGACTCGGCGGCTGGCGATCGCAGTGCTGATGATACTGAGTTGGCGTCCCAAATTCAGTCGGTGCAGCAGGCAATTCAAGAGAGCAACCGAGCCATTCGCGATTTGTTTGCCCCGGCTGATTTGACCGGGCAGGCCCTGACCGACGCGTATGCACGCCCCCGCCAGAGCGGCAATCTCTGGGAAGTGGTGATTGATTTTGATGCGGCGGGAGCCAATAAGTTTGCAGAAATTAGCCGCAACATTGCGGGAACCGGACGTAGTATCGGCATCTTTTTGGACGATCGCCTAATCAGTGCTCCCACCGTCGATGTGCAATATGCGGAAACGGGCATTACCGGCGGCAGTGCCGTGGTGTCGGGTAACTTCAACGCTGAGTCAGCGAGCGATCTCGCGATTCAACTGCGGGGTGGAGCCCTGCCGCTGCCGGTGGAGGTCGTCGAAACTCGTACGGTTGGTCCCACATTGGGGCAAGACAGCATTCGCCGCAGCCTCTATGCAGCGATCGTGGGTCTGGTTTTGGTGCTGATTTTCATGGCGGTCTACTACCGTTTGCCAGGGGTCTTGGCGGATGGCGCTCTCGTTGTCTATGCCTTGCTGACGCTGGCCGCCTTCAATATTTTTGGGGTGACGCTGACGCTTCCCGGCATTGCGGGATTCATCCTGAGCATTGGCATGGCGGTAGACGCCAATGTACTGATTTTTGAGCGCACCCGCGAAGAACTGAGGGGCGGCAAAACGCTGTACCGCTCGGTCGAATCTGGGTTCTACCGTGCCTTCTCCAGCATTCTTGACAGTAATGTGACGACTCTGATCGCCTGCGCAGCGCTGTTTTGGTTTGGGGCTGGCTTGGTCAAGGGCTTTGCGCTGACCTTGGCGATCGGGGTCGTGATCAGCTTGTTTACCGCCGTCACTTGCAGCCGCACACTGTTACTCTTTTCCCTAGGGTTACCCCAGTTTCGCAAGCCGGAGCTTTTTTGTCCCGGTCTATCTACAGCTCCTTCGAAGTCATGAAGTTAGATATTATTCGACAGCGGTCATTTTGGTGGTTGATTTCTGGCTTGGTTGTCCTCGCCAGTATCATTGGCATGATTATTAGCTGGCAACAGTTCGGAGCACCGCTGCGGCCTGGCCTCGACTTTGTTGGGGGTACCCGTATTCAAGTGTCCCGAGACTGTGGTGCTGCCGATTGCCAAACTCCCATTGATCCGGCTGACGTCCGTCAACTCCTGGGACAACAGGGGTTAGAAACCGGAGTCATTCAAGTGACGGGCGATGAGGGGCAGAGCGTTGCCATTCGTACCCGTAATTTGAATGTGGATGAAGAAACGACCCTACGCACTGCGCTGGAGACAGAAATTGGTCCACTGGACAATCGCTCGATCCAGATTGACTCGGTGGGCCCCACCATTGGTCGACAGTTATTTGCCGCTGGTCTGCTGGCCTTAATCGTCGCCTTTGCAGGGATTGTCATTTACCTCAGTGTCCGCTTTCAGCTTGACTATGCATTACTGGCAATCGTAGCCCTGCTCCACGATGTGCTCATCGCTACGGGGCTTTTTGCTTGGTTAGGCTTACTACTCAAGGTGGAAGTCAATAGCCTCTTCATCGTGGCGTTGCTGACTATTGTCGGCTTTTCGGTCAACGATACGGTCGTCATTTACGATCGCATTCGAGAAAATATTAAGCTGCATCCCGAACGCCATATTAATGACTTGGTCGATGATGGCGTCAACCAAACCTTGACGCGATCCATCAACACCACGTTAACGACAGTGTTGCCGCTGGTGGCAATTGTTCTGTTTGGCGGAGAGACCCTGAAGTTTTTCGCCCTGGCGCTGATCGCTGGATTTGTCGCTGGTGCCTACTCTAGTATTTTTGTGGCGAGTACGCTACTGGCTTGGTGGCGCGTCCGGTCGGGGCAGGCGATCGCAGGGCTAGCTGAGCCGCCTCAGCCCGCCGAAGACCTACCCTAGGTCGTTCTATGGTTTTAGATGCCTCTCCCTCTGAAACTGACGAACGGCTCCTGGCTCTACGGCGACGCTGGCTAAGGCGCTGGTGGATGTTTTCCCTGTTTTTGTGGGCATCAGTGGGGACAGTGAGCATTTGGAGTCTGCGGCGCACCTGGCATCAGCTAGCAGACTATTTCACCTGGGCGGCCCTGCGCTACGGTCTAGCCTTTCATCGGTTGGCAGCGATCGGATTAGGTTTATGTTTGGGGCTAACGGTGGTGCTGCTCATAAAGGAGACGCGGTACTTTCTGTTTGGATTGAGTAAGCAAGAGCGACAAACCTTGGAAGAAGCCTTGGATAACGACCGTCATTAAATCCCTCTGAAAGCGAACGACAAGTGAGTTTTTAGCCTTATGCAGGGACTATCCAGTTAGTGACTGCTGCTGGCGTACTCTCTACTTCAAACAAACCAGTGAGGCTGTCTGCAAAGTCCGAAATTTCCCATCGCACCAGCTCGCATTGTTGAAATGATGCTTTACAATAGCAAAGCCTGGAGAGGTGGCAGAGTGGTCGATTGCGTCCGACTTGAAATCGGATGAGCCGAAAGGTTCCCAGGGTTCGAATCCCTGCCTCTCCGTTCAATGATTCCAGCGGTTTGAGTGCTTTTAGAGGTGATCGTCTGCCGGGCAGTTTGGGCAAGTTTGATTAGCAAAATAGTCGTATTTGCACCGCAAATTAGCTCAAAACTAGCGCAAATTTTTCTATGGTGGACTCAATAGATAAGGCGATCGCCAAGGCTAACCAGTCCTTAGGCCGGATTAAAATTGAACGCCGAGGCCGCAAGCTAGCCTTACGTGGCTCCTTGCCCAAGAAACCAGGGGAAGGACCAGGCAACAAACAGCGTTACATCGCTCTCGGCATCTTTGCCAATCCAGACGGAATCAAAGTCGCTAAAGCCAAAGCGCAGCGCCTGGAATCAGACCTCAATATGGACCGCTTTGCCTGGGCAGATTGGGAACACGGGGGTGAGCCTGCGGGTAAAACGGCAGCAGACTGGGCGTAGGAGTTTGCCACTCTCAAAGCCGCCAGCATCAAAGAGAGTTCTTACAGCAGCAACTATGCTGAGCCCTTAGCATCGCTGCCCAATAAGCCCTTGAATGAGCAGATGCTCACCGCGCACATCTTAGAGCTTATCCCCGCCAATAGTTGGAACCGCAAGAACGACTGCATGGTTTTTCGGCAACTGGCTAAGTTTGCTGGTGTTGAGGCTGACTTTACTGAAATCAAAGGGGCTTACAAGCCAAAAGCGGTCACGGTCAACGATTTACCCACCGATGAAGAGATTGAAGCGATATGGCAATCCATTACCAGCCCTGGATGGCGATGGGTCTACGGGATGCTGGCCACTTATGGCCTGAGACCGCACGAGGCCTTCAAGGTAGCCGATCCTGAAGACATTGCCTCCTCTACTGGCAAAATAACCATCCTGGATGATTCTAAAACCGGGAGACGCGATGTGTGGCCACTGCCAGATGAATGGCGCAGCCGTTTTAACCTGGCCGAAATGGCGCTACCCAATATCGTTATTGAGGGCCGCAACAATAAAGATTTAGGCGAGCGTGTGTCCTCCAACCTGCGCAGCGATAAACGGCGCAGAATTCCGCATAAACCCTATGCCCTGCGCCATGCGTATGCTATTCGCTCAGCCGTTGTGGGTATTCCAGACAGCATCGCCGCCCGCTGGATGGGCCACAGTGTGGCTGTACACGCCGAAACCTACCATGCCGCCATCAGTCAATTGCAGCATGAAGCGATTTGGCGGCGCGCCAACCAAGTCAGCACCGCCCTAAAGTCTGACAATTAGTGCCCGGTGATGGACTACAGCAGGTCTATTAGACGACAATGAACCTGGGCTCTTCCCAGCTTTTGGTGAAGTTAGAAAATCACTTGCTATCAGTGGTCATGCCGCCATAACGAGGCGCTTTTCGAGCAGTTCCAAGCTGGCCCTGCCGTACATCTGTCGTTTGAGCATCTTCAACTTGTTGTTCAAACCCTCGACGGGGCCATTGCCAACCTCGTTCATCAGGCTCGCTTTGACCGCAGCGTAGTCGTCGAATAGTCCATTGACAAACGTTTTCAGAGGTTTGATAGTGCAGCCTGCTGCTTTCATCAGCCAGTTGTCGAGGATATCTGCCTGCCGTTTTCGCAGCAACTCCAAGAACTCATCAGCGAGTTCAACTAATAGTGCTAAGTCTTCATGCTGCTTGACAAGCCGTTCGAGCAAGTCAGTCTCTTCGGCTTCTCGGTTCTCAGGTCTGAGCACCACTAAGTAGGCGGCTTGACGCGGGGTCAAGGGCGGCGTCTGTGGATCAGTGACTTTCGGCAGCGCTTGATTGACTTTAATCCTGACGGGCGGTAGCCCCTGAGCTTCGCGTAACCCGCTGATGTAGCGCTGTAGGGTGCGAAGTGAGCCTTCAAATCCACACGGTGCGAGCAATTTCATCAAGATGCTCGGCTCTCTGATACCCGCATTCCACCACTCTAAAAGCTGTGGCTTATAGGGGTCGAGTACGCTCCGTCCAAACGTTGAACGACGAGCGGGGGGTTCGGGAAAATCGGGCCAACGGCTGTAGCGTTCCACTGTTCTGAGACTGACGCCCACCTTCTGGGCAATCGCAGCTTGTGTCCAACCCTGTGCGCGTAAGGCTTTGATCGATTTTTGTTGTTCTATCTTGCGGTGTTGATTCTGCTGTATTCGTTGCTGCGACTGCTCGGTGGCGGTGGGCTTGGTAATCACCAAAACGGTTTTTTCAGAAGTCTCAGTGACGCTGTCTTGATATTGTGATTGTTCAGCTGCTTTCAGCTCACGGCGATAGCTGCCAAATGCTTGTTCTAAGGCGTCACTTAAGTTCTTGACCAAGTGAAAGCGATCCGCCACTTGTACGGCCTCCGGGGCACCTTCGCTCATCGCATTGCGGTAGGTTTTGGAGCGGTCACGGGAGAGCACTTCGATCCCTGGATGGGCTTCGAGCCAAGTCGCTAGCGTCTCAGCTTTGCGGTCGGCGAGCAGGGCGATCGGTTGATGCGTTTCTAAATCGACCAAAATCGTGCCGTAATTGTGACCCTTCCGGAAAGCAAAGTCATCTACGCCCAATACTTTGGCATTTATATACTTGGCTAACCACGAGCTTTTGAAATAGCGGGAAATCGCTGGAGTCATTGTATTAGAAAGAATTCGGAGCATTTGGGCAAGCATTGATCAATGCTTGCCTGTTTTATGCTTGCTGTTTCCGGTTATTAG
>JBHJHA010000082.1:0-41540 GCA_050331235.1 Leptolyngbyaceae cyanobacterium | reverse complement strand
GTTAGTGCATCTGGGGCCGTCTGTGCCCTACTGTATTCCCGATCTTTGGTAATTATACTGGTATCTTACGCCCTTGATTTGCCAGCTCGATGGGCTCATCTTGCTGGCAATTCAGGCTTCATTTTTGCTGCCATTGACGCTTCAATCGTTCAATGCGATCGAGCAGACTTTCGTTAGACATGCGCGTTCCCAAACGTTCGATTAACAGAGGAAAGGCAAAGGGACCGGGTCGGCGAGTTTCCTGCCAAATAACGTCGAGTTCGCGCAACTGGCCCAATAAGCGAGTCAACCGATGGGTTTCTAGCTGCTCTTGCAGCACCTCTCGCTCAGCTTGCTTAAGCAGCAGATTGTCTGGCTCATATTTGCTAAAGACCTCGTACAGCAGCGATGAACTCACCTGTAGTTGTAAAGCGGTTTTGCGCGAGCCGGGATAGCCCTTAAACACTAACCCCGCCACTTGAGCAACCCCGCGAAATTTTCGCTGAGTCAGCTCAGAAATATTCAAGCTGGCCTTGATATCAGCTTCTAAATTGTCAAGGCTAAAAAACTCGTCTGAAAATAGCTCTCGAAAGGGATAGCCCTTAGGCGCTAAAATCTCAAACCCGTAATCATTGACAGAAATCGCAAAGGTGGTCTGCTGCTGCCGTGCAAATCGATAGCCCCACAAAAAGCCCAAGCCTTCGTGTACAAACCGCCCCTCAAACGGAAACACGTACAAGTGCTGGCCCTCACGGGTTTTGCAGCACTCGATCAGTAGCTCGGTCGTTGTGGGCAACCGTGAGAGCCGCGCCTGGGTTTCTAAAATTGGCGCAATACAGTGGACTTCTTGATTCCAGTCACCGGGTTGGCGCACCCGCTCCACCTCTTGGCGCAGATGGGTGCTCAGGGTATCGGAAATCGCGAGCTGTCCCCCGCCCCACGTCGGCGTCACCGTAGACTGACGACGCGTATTTTTGACATAGGCCACCATATCCTTCATCTGAAAAAACTCTAGCTGCCGCCCGGCAAAGAAAAAGACATCCCTTGGCTTTAGTCTGGAGACAAAATTTTCTTCAACGGTGCCGATTTCTCGACGGTTGGTATAGGTAATCTTGACGGCCTGATTGCCGGTAATCGTCCCGATCCCCATGCGGTGCATGCGGGCTAATTTGAGATCGGTGACCTGATACTGACCCTGCTGCCAAGCTACTTTTTGATAGCGAGGATAGGCTCCCAGGCATTTGCCCCCTTTTTCAATGAATTCCACTACCCAATCGAATTCCTCATCAGTGAGGGCTTGGTAAGCGATCGTCTGACGCACGCTTGATAAGGTGGTAGCAGGCGTAAAGCCATCGCCACAGGCTAAGGTGACCAAGTGCTGCACTAAAACGTCGTAGGGTTTGCTGCGAGGGCGGCGGGTCTCAATGGCTCCAGCCGTTAATCCCCGACGAAAGGCTGAAATTTCCAGCAGCTCCAGTGCATTGGTGGGCAAAAAGAAGACTTCCGAGGTGCCCTCTGGCACGTGGGCCGATCGCCCTGCGCGCTGTAAGAGTCGTGCAATGTTTTTAGCGCTGCCAATCTGCACGACGCGTTCAACGGGCTGAAAGTCCACGCCTAGGTCGAGGGAGGAGGTACACACCACCCACTTAATCTCCCCCGCTTTCACCCCCGCCTCGATCGCTTCCCGCTCCTGCTTATCGATAGAGCCGTGGTGCAGGGCGATCTCTGACTCGTGATCGGGCATAGCAAACTGTAACGCTTGAAACCAGCGTTCGGCTTGATTGCGCGTGTTCGTGAAAATCAGCGTCGACTTAGCAATATCCAAGGCGGCTACGAGGGCCTCAAACATTCGCAACCCTAGATGGCCCGCCCAGGGAAAGCTGTCTACCGACTCGGGCAAAATGCTCTGAATGACCGTATCACGCCGCAGGTCAGACTGCACGATGATGGGAACCGTCCTCAACCCCACTGCGGCTTGGGCCGCCTCCTCGAGGTTGCCTAAGGTGGCCGACACGGCCCAGGTTTGAACGTCCGGAGCTAGTTCGCGTAGGCGAGAGAGGGCCAGCTCGGTCTGGGTTCCCCGTTTGGAACTCATCAGCTCGTGCCATTCGTCAAGCACGACGCAGCGCAAATTGCCAAACCGCTTTTGACTATCTTGGTAAGACAGCATGACCGATAGCGACTCTGGCGTCGTGATCAGTACGTCAGGCATCTTCTTGAGCTGACGGGACTTTTTGTAGGCGCTGGTGTCGCCAGTGCGCGATTCCACCTGTAGGGGCCAGCCCATGTCCGCGATTGGGCGACCAATGGATTGCTCAATGTCGCGCGAGAGGGCCCGCAGGGGCGTGATATACAGCAGTTGTAAGCCGCTCTGCGGGGCAGAGAGCATCGCCGCGATCGCTCCCATCACAGCGGCATAGGTCTTACCCGACCCTGTCGGCACTTGAATCAAGCCACTGTGCCCTGACAAATACGCCTCCCACACCTGCTGCTGAAAGCGCAGAGGCTGCCAGCCCTGTTGGGCAAACCAATTGATAACTGGGGTGAGTCGCGTATCCATAGGGTTATGATTACGCAAAACTCAACCAGCCAGACACCCCAACGTAGACAGCTAAATAATCAGTCCGAATAATCAGTCTGAGGTCAATGCTGTCTGCTAAAAGCGCTGCTGAGACCTTCCTAACATCCCCCATCTGTGGATTGACCTGTAGGGATCATGGCCAGCGCTGCAACCAGGCAGATCGCAACCGATGATTCATCGAGTAATAGGCGATGAGCATCCACCTTTAAGTTGAGTAAATCTCAAAAGTGCTTGAGCTTTTTGAGATTAAGCATTTGTTTAATGTCTCAGTTTCTATGAAAAGACATGAAATACTAGTTTTGTCCTATTCTAAGCCGTAGACAAAAAACTTTGGTATCAAAGAATGGATGGGCAGCTTAATCCCTGACTTGTCGGACTCCAGACCGACGACTCTTCTATGAAAGTTGATTGGTTCTCAGACGATGTAAGCTATTTAAGCATGATTGGGGCTGTCCATCTGGTTTTGGTAACTAAGCAGCGAGGGAAATATGGTGGCGGCTCAAACTAGCCGGCACAGAGCCTATCGTGGAGTTGAAACAACGCCTTCACGCTGATTGCCCGCTGCTGCCTGAGTCCTACTGCACAAACTTCAGATTGTGAATTATGTTACAAGCACCTGAGATGCTTTTTCGGAGAGCTTCTAGCTTAGGTTTCCAATGTTCTACAAGCTTGCAAGAGCACTGCATTGAGCCGCTAGAGGCCACCACGCCTTGGCAGTTACGGTATAGATCTGGCGCATGGGTTTTACAGGTCAATGGCATCGCACAAATTAAGCTCAGTTACGCAGAGGTGCTCGACTTTTTGGAGCGGCGGGCACAATCTGCTCTGGCCCAGACCTCAGACTCCAATGATTTACAAATTGTTTAGGAGGGCTCGACGTAGCCTGATGTCTTTGCCCCAATATCAGCGGGGCAGGTGGGTCGCAGTCCTCTCCAGTGTGGTTAATCAGCCGCGTCTTCCCCAAATTCGGGACTGCAACCACGCATGATTACACACATTGTTGCTGATATGGGCGGTGTCTTGGTACAGCTGCAATGGTCCGAGCGGATCAGCCATCTGCTGGGACGTTCGGTGCCGATTGAGGAACTGCATCAGCTTTGGATCAATGCCAAAAGTACAGTAGATTTTGAAACGGGGCGCACCAACTTTGACGAGTTTGCCCGAGACTTTATTCAAGAGTTTCGGCTGGAGGTGTCTCCAAGCATTGTCCAGGCGGAATTTTTGGAATTTGTCCAAGCGCCTATGGCGAACTGCGATCGCCTGCTCCAAAATCTCAAGCAGACCTATCACCTGTCACTGCTATCGAACACCAATCCCGCTCACTATCAAAAGCTGCGCGATCGCTATCACTTTTACGAGCCGTTTGATGCGGTTTTCTTGTCCCACGAATTGGGACTGATGAAACCTGATCTAGCCATCTTTCAACATGTGTTGACTCAGCTGCGTGTCATACCAGACGCCGTAGCCTTCTTTGATGATGGCGCTCAAAATGTCGCCGCGGCGCAGAAATTGGGGATTCAGGCGTATCAAGTTCATTCTCCTGATGAACTCTGGGCCGTTGTGCAAACCCTGACGTGACCCCGCTGATAGGGTAAACAGGTCACCTAATTGAACCAGTCTTCGACGTCGTTAGAGATGTGGCGCATCGTATCATCCACATCGTCAACGAAGTCTTCAATCTCGTCATCGATCCCGGTAAACGGTTCATAAATCTGGATATCCGTGACATCGCGAATCGTATCATTTACGTCATCAACAGCATCTTCGACACTTTCTGTCAGGTCTCGGACGGGATCAATGTCACCAAAATCGCCATCAATGACATCATCGACGTCTTCAAGTACGTCAATGGTGTGAAATAGGCCCGCGGTTTGAGGCCAAGAGGGAGTCGTAGTCGCGGATGGTGCGATTCTGGCTTGAACCTGAGTGGGGGCGATCCCACCGATCCCACTCATAACCAATAGGAGCATAAACCGATTGATGCGCAGCATCGTTAGTACTTCCTCAATAACTCACCATTACTTGTCCTGTTAAGCTCACCGCCTGTCATTGCAGTTGGAACGACCCTAAGAAAGTCTGGAGATTTTCCAAAGAGCGGCTGCTGGCCAAAATGCCATACAGACGGTCATCTACTAAATAAAACCGCAAAATAAATGATCGCCCATCGCCTGCCATCGCTATAAACTCTCGCCCGGTATGACCTTCTAGCAAGAGGGGCGCTTCATTGGCGGCAAAGCCCGCCGCTTCTGTGCCCGCGAGAACCAGACCCGCAATCTCATCGATCTGCGCGATGGCATCCGCTTCTGTAGATACCTCGGGCAAGTCCGTGTAGGCAATTTGATAGGCATCAGCCGGAGCCATCAGATTATAAATGGTGAACTCCTGCCACACCAAAGCATGGCTTCGATAGTTTATCGGTCGTGTCGTCACCACTGGGGCCATGGGCACGCGTACGGTAAAGCCCCCTGCTTCGTTGACGAAGGGCCGCCACAAGGAATCCATCTGAAACGATGACATGAATTGGCCGATCTCTTCCAACTCAGGAGATGTCGCTACCGCCGCGTATACTCGACGATTGGCTAGATACAGCCGCAGTACAACAAATTGTCCATTGGCGGTATACACAAACTCCCGGCCGGGAATCTCTCCCTGACGAACCGGATGCCCAGCGGCGGTGAGCACTTGCCAGTCAATCTCGGGGATCAGCGATCGCGAGGCCAAGCTGTTGACGATTTCTTCCTTGCCTAAGACCAAGGTATCGAGCGGTAAGTCAGCATAAGCCACCGCAAATAAGCGCCCCTCTGCCCGCGCGGTTGTAATCTGCCAAGTGAGTAAACCATTGGAGACAGGGGTTGACTGTGTCGTCAGGTCAGGATCGCTGGGCAATGCCACGGTAAATCGTCCCGCGGTTGACTCATGGACAACGCCTAAGCTGGCCGACACCTCAGTGGATAAGTCAGCCGCAGGCTTAGCTGGGACAACCGTAGTGACAACATCCGTCACCGTTTCCAGCGCGGCGGGTGATAGGGGTGTAGGCAACGGTGCAAATAAAGCATCCTGGGCAGCTGCTGATGGGGACACCGCGATCGCCAACAGTCCTACACAAATATGTCCAAAACTCAACCGCTTTCCCATGACACCATTTCTGCCAAGACTGTTGCTATTCAAGCATAAATAGCGAAATCAGTCTGAAATCCTGGCCACCATCTTGAAAGCCGGTGTCGTGACGGTTACCTAATCTGGAGAAAACTCGGATTGATTCATGAAATGGAGGGTTTGCTCTAAGTTGGGCGGTAGCCCCTCTTCGGTCACCATCTCAGAGCGATCATCCATCGGGGCCGTCGGCGGTACAACGGCTTCGCTGAGATGTCTCAAGACTTCTGCGCTCGGTTCCCCCACACGCCGAAACTCTGACCCTGTAAAGAAGCCAAAATTCATGCTGCCTAAGCGGATAAGGTCACCGTCCTTGAGCACGTGATTTTGACGAATGCGGACTCCGTTGACGTAGGTGCCGTTGGTACTGCCCAAGTCGTACAAGACAAACCCGCAAACTGCATCGTAACGGATCGCCGCGTGACACCGGGACAAGCGGCGATCGCGAATGGGTAATGAAGATTGATTGGGATCGCGACCAAACGTCCAGATTTGATTACTGAGTTGGGGTTGCAAAAAGATTTGAGAGCGGGTCTCAGAAACGTTTGTAATGAGAAGCGCTTGCTTGTCTGTGACGAGCCCTAACACATAGGAGAAATTGCCCGGATGCACAGGCATCTGCTTATCAACTGTAGCCAAGCTCAAAATTTCATTGAGTAGAGCTGGATTTTGCTCATACAGCCGCTTGAAAGTCTGAAACAAATTCAAGCTAGTTTGAATGCTCTCGGTAGAAGCATCCATGTGCGAGAGCGCATATTCACTTAAGGCTTTGGGATCAAACATGTTCTCCCGATGGTTGTTCAACGAATACACAGTTCAAGGAAGTACAGCCATACATCGAGCTCTACACCCACCCCTTGAGGTAGAGCTGACTCAAATCCTTCGCAATAGACTACACCCGTTCAGATTGCAAAACTGCTAGCTTAGCCAGCTACGTTAAGCGCAAGGGACCCACTCCGGCATCGAGATAGACCCAGTGTACCCAGCACCGTTACCGTTGTCGCAGACTCAGCCCAAACTCATGAACTCGCTGCTGCTGGTGATCACTGTCCGGCTACTGGAGTGGTAATCGCTGATACCGAGAACCCTAGCGGTCATTTTCTCTAGTTTTTATACTTTAATCAAGCTTGCGACTGATGCCCAATTCGTCGTCACTTCTTTAACGAGACTCCATAGTCAGACATGGGCCCATAGAACCCTGAACCTTGATTTGTCATGGCTTTGCCGGGTTAAGTAGCTGCACTGACCAGGGTGTAACTTTACGATCGCTAAATCTACCCGGCGTTTACTGGGTGACCTGAGCTGGGCTCCACTCCTCAATGCAGCGCAATTCACGATAGAGAATGATAAATGATGCTAGGGCAAGGCTGAGCCTGCATTGCCCTGCAAGCTGCGGATAGCAGCAAGCATTCCCTGGGATTTATTCAGCGTTTCTTGAAACTCTGATTGAGGTACTGAGTCAGCCACCAAACCAGCCCCTGCCTGCACGCTGACGCAGTGTCGGTCATCTCCCTCGGGCCGCACAATCATGGTGCGGATAGTGATGGCCGTGTTGAGCTGACCTTCAAAATCATAGTAGCCATATACACCGGAGTAGGGACCCCGTCGGTCAGGCTCGAGCTCATGGATAATTTGCATCGCCCGAATTTTTGGGGCCCCACTGACAGTACCTGCAGGAAAGCAAGCCTTGAGCAAGTCCCAGGCAGTTTTGTGGGGTGCCAATTGCCCGACGACATTACTCACGATATGCATAACGTGGGAGTAGCGCTCGACTACCATCAGTTCGTCTACTTCAACGCTGCCGCTTTGGCAAACGCGCCCCAAATCATTGCGTCCGAGGTCCACTAGCATGACGTGTTCAGCAATTTCCTTAGGGTCCGCCAATAGGTCAGCCGCATAGTTGGCATCTGCCTGCGCTGTTTGTCCTCGGGGGCGGGTGCCGGCGATGGGGCGCACTGTGGCCACTTTGTGTTCCGATGACTGGGGGTCGTTATCAGCTTTAACCATGACCTCAGGGCTGGAGCCGATCAGCTGCCAGTCGCGAAACTGGAAGTACGCCATGTAGGGCGACGGGTTCACCAGCCGTAATGAGCGATAAAGATCAAAGGGATGCCCTTGGTAAGAAGTGGTCAAGCGTTGGGATATGACCACCTGAAAAATATCCCCAGCCCGGATATAGTCCTTAGCCTTGTCAACCGCGGCACAAAATTC
Source organism: Leptolyngbyaceae cyanobacterium (assembly GCA_050331235.1). Classification (GTDB taxonomy): domain Bacteria; phylum Cyanobacteriota; class Cyanobacteriia; order Phormidesmidales; family Phormidesmidaceae; genus Halomicronema. The sequence goes on along the minus strand of JBHJHA010000082.1, from coordinate 33,616 downwards.
TGCCTGGGTCCGATTGCTTTGATAGGTGAGTGAGGTGGCAGCTTCGCCTTGTCGGGGTGAATGCCACTGCGTCAGGGGGGTTAAACCGTGGGGGGCGGTTAACTGGTTCACTAAAGTCTGAATGCGATCGCAGGCTTTTTGATAAGCGGCGATTAAATCTTGTCCGGGCTGGCGCAAATCGGCATAGGCAATCACCCAAATCTTGCGCTTGACCTGATCAAAAACCAGCAGGCTATCGATTTGCATCCATAAACCATCGGGCAGATCGGTGGCAGTGCGATCGTAAATCGGCACCGTAGGTTCAATCCACTGGATCAGCTCATACCCCCAAAAGCCGAACAGACCGCCAATGCCAGGCGGAAGTTCTGACAGCTTGACCGGCTGATAAGGGGCCAAGCATTGGGGCAAAATTGCAAACGGATCACCACTGTAGGTTTTAGCCGTGCCGTCCCTAAAAGTTTGCGTCGTTGTGTTACCTTGGGTTTCCAACACCCATAGCGGGTCACATCCCAAAAAGCTATATCTGCCGAGCCTTTCGCCTCCCTCCACGGATTCTAATAAAAAGCTGTAGGGAGCCGATTTGCAGACTTTGTGCCAAGCCGTTACTGGCGTGTCGATATCGGCCGCCAACTCTTGATATACAGGAATAAAGTTGCCCTGGGTGGCCAAAGCCTGAAACTGCTCAAAGCTCGGAAAAACCATAAAGACTACACGCAACGGTGGACACAAGTTAGCCAGCTAGGCGCTGAGCGATCGCTACTGACTCGCTAAGGAGAAGAGTCAAAAATGGGGATATAGCAATGCTACACCCCCATCAGAATCAAGCTATTTTGAACTAAAAATCAACCTCAGCTTTAGTGCTAAACCTCGTAAGGCTCTCTACCGCTGAACTTAATGGTTGCTGGATCAGGATTTTTACCAATATTGCGATCTTTCTTGCCGATGGTCTCACGACCTTCGTTGACCTTTTCGGGGAAGACACCATCTGCGGGGTGCAGATACTGAGTTTCACCGCTAGGAAAAATCCGATAGATTTTATAGTCCTGGATTTTAGGTTTGAATTTGGTCCGCAGCTGCGCACCCAATGCGAGGCACTGCTCTTTGCGTGCCAGATACAGTAGATTTTCGCCTTCATTCATGATGGCAGCGCCACCTGTAGGCATTTCGAACACTTGCTCTTTAGAGCTAGTCCAAGTGATGGCATATTTTTCTTCCACAGCCGCTGCTGTTAAAAGGCCACCAGTACTACCGCCAAATTTAGGAGTTTGTCCAGTCAGAGTTTCTGCCATAAAACGTTATCTCTCAACCGTTTTGAGGCATCGTATCACCGGGCAAGGACGCGTTTATCGACTTATTGCGGAAAAGTAACAGTTCTTCAGAGTTCAGCAAACCGTTGTAAACGGCTGAATGGGACCAATTTCGTCAAGACGACTCGTGAGGCGTCACTTTGAACCGGGAGTTAAGACACTGATCGACATTCTAAGGGTGGGCCCACACTAAGCCCCTGACCTTTGACCTTTCACCTGATGGCGGCATTGCTGAGAATGCGGCGCAGATCGATCCAGCGCTGGGTTTGGGGGTGGAGGCATGCTCTGCATAATGCGGTTTGTGCTGAGAGATGGTCTTGGGCAATGCTGTCGGCGACCTTGAGTCGAGACGTTGCCAAGGAAGCTACCCTGCGATGAATTTTATTCCAGAATGTAGGGATTACGGCGTTCTAGCTCTTGGAGCGACAGTTCCCCAGCAGCTGACTCATCTGAGATTAAGTCATCGACCTGACTTTGTACATGTAGGGCAGCGCGTCCCTCGGCAATAGGCAACGTAAAGTGAAACTGGCTGCCTTGTGATTTGCCCTCAGAGGTAGCCCAGATGCGTCCTCCCAGGCCTTCTACAATTTGCCGACACATGGCCAACCCTAGGCCCGTCCCGCCGGTTGTACGACGCAGCGCCCCCTCTTCCTGGTAAAAGCGGTCAAACACTGCTTCTAAGCGATAAGGTTCAATCCCACGGCCTGAATCAGCGATCGCTATCTCAATCATGTCTTCTTCTACCCGCTGAGCAGAGAGGGTAATGCGTCCCTGGGCGTCAGTAAATTTGCAGGCATTATCGAGCAGCTTAACGATCACCTCCACGACCCATTCGCCATCAGCCCGGACCATGGGCAATTTAGGTGGAAGGTCGACCACAATCTGGACGTTGGGGAGGTGATCGCCCTGGCGCGCTTGCACACTGCTGAGGGCCAAATCGATACATTCCCCGACGGATAGGGCTTCAAAGTTCCACTCAATGCGCCCACTTTCTAACCGCGATAGAGTCAAAAAGTCTTGGACTAGCTTACGCATGCGCTCAGAGTCATCCAATGCTGAGGTCAGCATCGTATTCCGTAACTCCTCAGGCATATCGGGCTCAGTCGCGAGGCTTTCCAAACACACTTGAATCGTCGATAGCGGCGTCCGCAGCTCATGGCCGGTAATTGCAATCAGATTACTGCGCGTGCGTTCAAGGGCCTCTAGCTGTTGGTTGAGCTCTTGTAAATGGGCATAGGCATCGGCTTGAATAATGGCAACACTGAGCTGAGCGGCAACGGATTCAACTAAGGTCAGGTCATCATCGCTCCACTGATGCTCGCTGTCTTGGCAATGATGGAGCTCAATCATGCCCAATAAGCGCTGTTGATAAATCAATGGTACCAAGACCCAGGCATGGATTTGCCACTCTTCTAACAGATAATTGAGGGCATCTAGCGCTGTTTGTAGCGCCTGGGGAGGCTCATAGGTGTTGGCAATCACGATCGCTTCACGCTCTTGCTTGATGCGTTCTATTAGCAAGTTATCTGTGAGCGGCCAGTCAACGCCTATGATTGAGGCCACTCCGGCCTGACGATATTCGTGGCGGATAGTGACATCCGGTTGTCCATCAGCATATCGATAAATTACGCAACGACAAACCTGCAGCGCTGCACCTAGCTCATGGGTACTGATTTGAAACAGTTCTTGCGGATCGAGGGAGCGGCGAATTGCCCCGGTGATTGAGTTTACTAACCGTTCGCGCCGCTCTTTGATGGCGATCGCTTTGTAAGCTTTGAGTAATTTGTATTGTCCCGCCTGCAGGTAGGTCACCAGCCGTTGGGTGAATGGATCGGCACCGGCTCCCCCCCTGACGTCTTCAGTGGTCGCCGATAGCAGCAGATATCGTTTTTTCGTCGCCTCAATTTTAGCGGCTAAGGCGGGTTCGTAGCTCACGATGCGATCAAGCAGCAGATTGGCCGCCCGATGACAAACGATGCTTTCTTGGGTCCAGATGCCCTCAAAGCGACGAGTTTGGTCCAGAGCTGGCGAACCGGGCACAATGGTCGGCGCGATCGCGATCGCCGCATCCCGCTCACGACAAATCAAACAGGCACTGTACTTCGCCCCGATGACGACTAAGTGCCATTCCTGCGCCAAGGCATCGCCATTCTCAAAGGTTAGCGTTTCGTAGGCGTCAGCTCCTTGATCGAAGCTCGTATTTGCCGCTGACAACACATAAACTTGGTCGGTGATTTCGGCAATGCGCTGATAGCGACTCGCCTCTTGACGATAAAACCGCTCCTGCTGAAAACTTGCAATCACCAAGGGCTGTTCGATACCAGCCAGCACTTGGTCTTCCATCGCATGGGAGAGCGCCGTCAAAGAAGTCTTAAAAAAGAGCTGCGATCGCAGTTGAGGAATAGCGCAAAGCAACGACTCGACAACGGAATCCGGATTAGGCATGAACGCAGTGAACTGATGAAAATCACCTAAGGCAAAATCAGCGTCAGCACATCTGGATAGGCAGTCATGTCATCCAGAGAGCGAACTTTTCGAAAAACCTTAATTAGGCCAATCATACGCCTCTTGAAAATCACCCTAGCAGCCAGACCTAACAGGATTAAGGATTTGTTACCAATCTCTGCGTAATTTCCAAGTCGATTGAGACACAACAAAAAGGGGTCGGAGATATCCGACCCCACCCAGAGCAACTGATTAGCAGTTCTTTTAGCTGCCAATACTGATAGCTCTAACGGTTAAGAAATACCACCCATGTCACTGGTGTCTTTCAAGAAACCGCTGTAGGCTTCCATACCGTGCTCACCGATATCCAGACCTTTCATCTCCTCTTCGGGCGAGACGCGGATACCTAACGTCACCTTCAATACCATCCACACAATCGTACTAAAGACGACAGTAAACAGACCAATGCTAAGGATGCCCAAAATCTGAGCCCCCAGCTGGGCAAAGCCACCGGCAAAGAACAGACCACCTTCGGTAGCAAACAGACCGACCGCTAACGTGCCCCAGATACCGCAGACGAGGTGAACCGAAATCGCACCTACCGGGTCATCGATCTTGATGCTGTCAAAGAAGCCTACAGAAAAGACAACAATGACACCCGCGATCAAACCAATAATGATGGCGCTGATATAGTTCACACCAGCGCAACCAGCGGTGATCCCAACCAAGCCAGCCAAAATGCCGTTGATGATCATGGATAGATCTGGCTTGCCATTGAGAGCCCAAGCAGTAAAGGTAGCTGCCACACCGCCACCTGCTGCTGCAAGAGTCGTAGTCACCGCAATGAAGGGAACCGCTGTACTGGCCGCAAGCTCAGAACCAGGGTTGAAGCCGTACCAGCCGATCCACAGCACCAAGCAGCCCAGCATGGCAATACTCATGTTGTGCCCAGGGATAGCATTGACGCGACCATCTTGGTACTTACCAATACGAGGCCCGAGGAAGGCGGCACCCATAAGTGCAGCCCAACCGCCAACCGAGTGGACAACCGTGGAGCCAGCAAAATCGGAGAAACCAGCAGCCCCTAGCCAACCACTGCCGCTCCAGCCCCAGTGACCCGTAATGGGATAAGAAATCCCGGTTAGCAGAATACTGAAGATCAAGAAGTCGGTAAACTTAATCCGCTCAGCTACTGCCCCAGATACGATGGTGGCCGCTGTCGCTGCAAATGCAGACTGGAATAAGAAGAAAGTATCAATGGTCAAGCCTGCTCCTTCTTCTAAACCATAGGCATCAGGAGCACCGGTCAAGAACCAGCCGCCACCCCCAATGAAGCCGTTGCCGCCTCCAAACATCAAGGAGAAACCAATGGCCCAGAAGGAAAGCACCGCCAAGGCAAACACGATCAGGTTCTTAGAGAGAATGTTGACCGCATTCTTTTGACGGCAGAAGCCCGTCTCCAGCATGCCAAAGCCAGCATTCATGAAAATTACGAGGACGGCAGCCAGGAATACAAAAATGTTATCCAAGATGGTCTGCACATCGGCAGCAGACGCTTCATCTTGCGCATAGGCAGCCACACCCCAAACCGCTAGAATACTCAAGGCGAGAGGGATACAAGCAACCCACTTCCAGCCGTCACGACGACCAAAATAAGACTGAACTGCCTCAGAAATAGGAGGCACGTTCGAATTCCAGAAGGAAGCTGAACGCTGCCTCCGGAAACGATTACTCTTTCGAAGAACTAGTCTAGACATTTCAACAGACGTCCCTTCAACACAAATCAGACAGCAAATACAACCTCTTCGTGAAACTCAAGCGACAATGCTCAATTGTCGCTAAATTAAACTAGGAGGAAGCCCTGAAAACTTCTCCGAGAGTGGCATCACAGTCAACATAAGGTCTCTGCAAAACGTTAGAAGCTTGAGGCTTCTACCCTGTAGACGACCCGCCGAGTCTGCTACTTGGCCAAACTCTTTGAGTAAGAAGATTTCACCAATTCTGACAACAATCAGTTGTATCGCAAATTACTTTTTTAAAAGCGCAGATGTACAAGGGATTGGTTACAGGCGGCCTTGGTTCGTGATCATGCATGTCTCTGAAAAGCCCTCAAGTGCCCGTTAATGGAGGGTTTCAGCGTTTTGAGGAGGAGGATGTGTCAACGATGGAAAACCAATACTTTTTGTTTTCTTTGATGTCGGACTAGCCTATAAACTGGGCCGATTTTGGGGCCGTTTGACGGCTGTCGCTTAAGTCAAACGGTATGAAAAATGATCTGAGCCAGTTGGGGCAAAATTGCTTCCCCTGTCGTTCAACTAAAAGCTCGTCTAAACTAAATGCGCTGTGCTGGTCTGGCCTGCTGCTGGTCAGGTCATTGAGCAATTTTAGCGATCGCTATCCTCCAGGTATGCTCGGAAGCCCAGCGTCGTTAATCGGTCTTGTTTTTCCATGACTTGGCCCTCAAGCATCTGGCGATAAGCCCGAACACGCTCCATGAGTTCAGGTCGGGTTGTGGCAAGCATCTGTACGGCTAAGAGTCAGGCATTTATGGCGTTGCCGATCGCCACCGTTGCTACAGGAATGCCGCCAGGCATTTGCACAATGGAATAGAGGGAATCAACCCCGCTGAGGGTGCTGCTCTTGACCGGCACACCAATCACGGGCAACGGTGTGAGAGCCGCTACCATGCCCGGTAAATGGGCTGCCCCGCCAGCCCCCGCAATAATGATCTGAAGTCCCCGGTTGGCAGCTTGTTTGGCATAGCCGATCATGCGCTCAGGGGTCCGGTGGGCAGAGACAATCGCAACCTCATGGGCAATTTCAAAATCTTCACATATCGCGATCGCCGCTTGCATCGTAGGTAAGTCAGAATCGCTGCCCATAATGATGCCTACAAGGGGAGTCGTCATTGTTGTCTACCTATTAAATCATTGCCACCTATTATGTGATGCTGTAGAGCTTGCTCCTGGCTGCAGCCGCCATGAATCGCGTTCGCTACCGTCCATGGGTAGCGGCGTTAGCAGAGGCGGCGTTGATAGCCTCATTGAGGTTGCGACCGCCGTGATGAGCAACATCGCTGCTGACGTCCGGGCTGAAGTTGAGCCTCCAGGCCATAAGGTTTTCGCTGAGCGGCCCCCATCATAGAGTGTGGAGAATACTAACGCCTGAGACTAAGGCTTCTCTGAGATACTAAATAGGTAATTTGTAAAACGCACCCACAACTATGCATACGCTCGAAATCAATCTGAAGCATTCGCCGCTACCGATCATGTTCCAAAAGGAGACGCTGGAAGCGGCACAAGCCGACTATCAAAAGGTTGCCGACGCGCTCAAAAGTGGTGATACGCCCCTTTTAGAACTCACCTGCGATCAGGTCACTGATAAGCACATTAGCTTGCTAGTGAGTGAAATTGCTGCTGTGCAAATGTATGAAAAGTCTGGTACAACTTCGGCTTCCGGTCGCCCGCCGGGCTTTTTCTCTTTGGTAGGGGAAGATAATCAGTAGCGGCCACGCACTAGCTTAGGTCGGTTTCACAGGGTTTACTATGGCCAATTCTGCTCCTAGGACTGAGGCTAAGCCAGCCATTCACATTGCGGACGTTTCCTTTGCCTGGAGCCCTCAGGCTCAGGTGTTACAGGGCTGTTCTTTGGCGGTGCAGCCAGGAGAGTTTTGCATGCTGCTAGGTGACAATGGCAGCGGCAAGTCGACCTTGCTAAAGCTTTTGACGGGGCTGCTCACACCACAAGGAGGAGACGTTAGTATCAACGGCACGTTTGGCTATGTGTTTCAAAATCCTGATCATCAGTTAGTCATGCCGACGGTTGGTGCTGATGTGGCTTTTGGTTTGGTGGCCGAAAATTTACCGTTGCCCACGGTGCGCAGCCGTGTATCCGAAGCATTAGCAGCCGTTAATCTGGCCCATTTGGTCCGACGCCCCATTTATGCTCTGAGTGGCGGGCAAAAGCAGCGAGTGGCGATCGCCGGAGCGATCGCCCGCCATTGTGAGGTGCTGCTGCTGGACGAGCCCACGGCCTTGTTAGATCCCGACAGTCAGCTGGAGCTGGTGAAGCTGGTACGAACATTAGTTAAAGAACGACGTTTGACCGCCCTATGGATAACCCACCGACTGATTGAGCTCGACTACTGTGATCGTGCAGTACTGCTCAGAGATGGTAGCGTTGTGGCCCAAGGTAACCCTGGTGAGATGCGATTAGTGTTGGAACAATAGACGCCGCAGCAACGCCTCAATATTCAACGTTGGGGAGTTTGGTCTCCGCTTAGACGGAAGCTTTGGGCAAAATAGGCTAACTTGATACTACAAAGTTCTTAACAAAGAGCACCGATGTCTTAGTGTCATGAAATCCTCTGTACCGCCGCCGCTGCTCCTAGTAGACGGTTACAACATCATTGGTGCCTGGCCCCAACTTGCTCGTCTCCGCGATCGCGAGAGTTTAGCCTTGGCGCGCAACCAACTCATTGAAGAGTTGACTAACTACAGTGCTTACCAAGGATTCAAGACTCGCATCGTGTTTGACGCTTACGGTCAGCGTCAGCCGAGCCTACAGGAAAAAGTCACCGATGATGTATCCATCCATTTCACCGACTACGGCCAAACCGCAGATACCTGTATCGAAAGGTGGTGTGCTGAGTTGCGAAAAGACGTGCAATATTTCAACTTACGGTTGATTGTGGCTACCTCTGATCAGGCCCATCGCCACACCGTGACGGGTTACGGCGCTGAGTGGATGTCAGCCCAGCGGCTAGCCCGCGATTTGACTGATACGGTTCAGCAGGGGCGTAAGCGGCATCGGTCTAAAGACAAAGGAACTCCCTCACGTCGACTCAGTACGGTGCTCAAACCGGGCGTGCATGATCAGCTCCGAGACCTACGGCAACAGCTCGAACAGCGCCCTGATGCGAGCTCCGAGCCCTCCTAGTAAGGAGTTTCCACAGAAAATTTGTCAGACTGGTTGCCAAAGGTGACAAATTCTCGTTAAGATAGGCTTCGCGTTCCTCAGTAGCTCAGCGGTAGAGCGGTCGACTGTTAATCGATTGGTCGCTGGTTCGAATCCAGCCTGGGGAGTTTACTTAAATCAACGTTCGTTCGAACTGCCACGGCTCATCCCAGCCATCTCCACCGACTTCAAGAGCTGCGAGTGAGGTGGTTGCTTTGAGAATCTGGCTCTCAGTGGCCGAGTGACTTGGCGATCGCTTGTAGATTTCCACTGTGAGGTGGCCACGGGCCGTATCCCAACAGGCAAACTCCAAACCGGTTAAGGTGGGTACCCTAACCTCGGCGGGGGGAGATTCGGCAGTGCCTTGCAATACGAGGCGGTAGCGATGGTCGTAGGCCGTCACCTGCCAACTGCCCCACGTTTCCACCTGCCAAGCCACGGTGGCCGTAAGCGACGGTATAACGATCTGCTGACCACGTAAGTGAATACCAATCAAACCGACACTTTCCGAGCGGCCTAAAACTTGCCGTAAGCCGCCCACCGCAGTGACCGTCAAATCTGTTTCTTCATCAAAGGCGTTTGCCTGCAGCCAAAACCAGCGCTGAGGAAACGCCCCGCCCCAGTTTTTTTCGATGTAGGTCGGTGCTTGTTGAAATTCATACCGTCGATCGCCCCATTCAGCCCAACCGGAAGCCCAGCCGTGGGCCATTAACACCTGCCACCCGGGCTCTAAAATTGATAGATAGGACAACCAGCCCGCCGTTGATAACTGCGGACCGACCATGTCTCCCCAACCGTAGACTGGTTGAATGTCGTAATTCCATCGGGCGATTGCACCAGTATGGGGGTCTTCGACACAACCTTGATGATGGGTAGCCGTGAGCTGATAACCGCGATCGACCTCGCGGGCAAATGTCGACGCTTCTAGATAGCAGGCCTGCCGATGGTTGCCACAGCAATTATTCCAGTGACCAACCCCTAATCGATGGGGCCATGCCCAAAATCGGTCAACTGTTGCAAAAGGAGAATACAGATACGCTTCCCCAGGACCTAGCACCTGAGCCGCACCACCGCTCAGCGGCGACTGCCCCGCTGGATCATCGATGGAATACATAAAGGCAAAGCTCTCATGCTGCTTGGGCAAAGTCAAACGAATGTACCAGCCTTCAAAGAAGCGGTTTGCCGTACCGTCCCAGTGGTAGCCACTATGGGGCGTCCAGAAGAAGTTAGCCATCTACCCAGTGGGGCACGTATTGCCATCCCTGTTTGAGATCGAGCTTGGCCTGTTCTAGGTCAGGGTAGTATTCCTTCACCAATTGCCAAAAGGCTTTGGAATGATTCATGTGAACGGTATGACAAAGTTCATGGACCAGCACATAATCTACTAGAGCGGGAGGCAAAAATAGCAGCTTATAGTTCAAGCTGATGGACTGTTTTGAGGAGCAGCTACCCCAGCGAGTGCTCTGTCCTCGCACCGTGAGACGGCTGTAGGCCAAGTCACAGCGCTGACTTAGCCGCTGTAACCAAGGCGATAACTCTGCCCGTGCTTTGCGCTGAACCCAATGCCGTAGGAGGTCACTACAGGCCGAAATATCGTTGATCGGTCCTCGCAGCATCAACTCTTGAGGCTTGCTCTGGGTTAGAGCCACGGTGCCACCTCGTGCTGCCTTATAGACAATCGCCCAAACTTCATCGCAAGCTCTTAGTTCCAGCGTCGTTGGTTTTTCTGCAGTGTGGGCTCGGGGCAAAGCATCCCGCTGCTTTTCAATCCGCTTGAGGGTTTTGGTAATCCACCCGCGCCGCCGCTCTAAAATCTCGGGGATTTCCTCGGCGTCAAAGCCATGGGGAACAACGACCTCCAATGTCCCTTGAAAGGAAATTTTCAGCGATACGTGACGAGCCCGATGACTTTCACGGACCTGATATTTCGGCAGGGGGGGGTGATGCTCATTTAAATCAAACAAGGTTAGTTGCTGATTAATTTCTGTCATAGGTCGGGCGACGACGATCGCACAGAATTAGAGTTTATCGCCTTATAGAGGCGAATGGACAATCAAGGACAGGTTCAATTGTACCATTCTGGCAGAGCCTGTCGTTAGTCTTCTGCAACTCACTGAGTTGCAGGCCGGTCCCTGTGTTGATGACTTTTGAGGGGGCGCGTTTGCCTGATCAAAATCGTTTTGGTGTACTCTGTAGCCTGGCCTCCGCCCAGATGACGCCGGTCTGCCTGTCCTCAATGTTTGTTTGCCCTATGCCTGTGCTGCCAACCCATGATCAATATTGGCAAGCGACACTTCAGTGGCAGCCGGATGCAGCCCAGCAGGCACTTTTTCAACGGCTCTTTGAGGGTATCTTGGCCGGCAACCAACAAATGAATCTGACCCGCATCACGACCCCTGATGAATTTTGGGAAAAGCATCTTTGGGATGCCCTAAGTGGGCTTGAGCCATGGCTCGTTTCTGACTTGCCTGCTTGGTGTTCCACGCCAGCGTTACCAAAGACTATTGATATCGGCACGGGCGCAGGCATTCCCGGTTTGCCTGCGGCGATCGCCCTCCCTAATTGGCAGATTAACCTACTGGACTCTACTCAAAAAAAGGTGCGGTTTTTGCAAGCATTGTCCACATCGCTGTCGCTGGATCAAGTGACAGCGATCGCAGATCGGGCTGAGTTTTTGGCGCATCAGCCCAGCCATCGCGAACTCTACGATATCGCTATGCTGCGTGCTGTCGGGCCTGCCGCTACCTGCGTCGAATATGCTCTACCGCTGCTCAAAGTGGGCGGCGTTGCCGTGCTCTATCGAGGTCAGTGGACTGAGTCGGAATCCCTTGAACTCGACGCGATAGCGGACCAGCTAGGGGGACACCTAGTTGACGTAAAAGCTTGGCAAACTCCCCTCACCCAAGGTGTCCGTCACTGTCTGTACGTGCAAAAGCGTGCTGTCACTACAGATGAATTCCCTCGGGCGGTCGGCATTCCAGCTAAATTTCCCCTTGCGCCTTGATGCTGTTCAACTGCGATCGCCGATCGAACTCAGGTTTAGAGAACGCCATTGCCTTACACTCACTGCTGCCTCAGGCGCAAAGAGCGATCGCCAGGTCAAATTACCCAATTTTCCTCTGTGAAAAGTAAGATTCCCCAAACTTAATGCTTTTTCCTGAACTGTAATGAGTGAAGAGTCTGGTATGGTATCAATGTAAACATTTAAGAAGTTGGCTGCGATACATTTACCTCCTTCAGAGGATTGTTTGCAGCAGCAACCGCGTTGATATGGATCGCTCATCAGCCTACGATACCGATTCTTCAGCTTTCAGATGGAAGCCGTTCTGGGCAAAGCTCTCAGTCAGAGCTGTCTTGTTAATTGGACTATTGTTGTTTGCGATCGCGGTCAGCCTGGACTCATTGCAACAGGCAGCCGCTGCCGATCTGCTCTCACCAGCCGCCTTGGAGAGCGAAATGATCTCGCAGCCTGCCCTTTCGGAAACGGTGCCAAGGCTGTCTGAGCTCCCTGCGGGAACATATTTGGAATTCGACGCACAAACCGCGAGTCGCCTCCGTCGCAGTGATCTGCTAGGCGCCCATATGACCCGTAGCCGGTTAACGAGTGCTCACTTGTTTGCGAGCCCGATGCAGTAATTACCGCCTTGATACATGCAAGCAAAGAAAAACCCCAGCAGTCTGCCAGGGTTCTAAGTGTGCTGTCTGTTTGCTAAGAGAAAAGGGAGAGAGTGTGACCCTGCAGCGAGCAAGTGCGTTGGCTAGGAGACGGGTTGCACAAGTTCTCAATGGTCTTGATGGTGTCAGATTGCCCAAGTTTTGTTGGTGATTAACGCCAAATATGTCTGTGATCTCACGCAACTTTGAAGGGTGGCGCGCTGTCATTGCTTGAGCGCAAGGGGGCGCCGCAGTTGATCCGGTTTGCAGGCTGACCCGGTGCGGCTTACCAGGGCAGGCGACTGCCGTCCCAAGAAAAAAACGTGCCGTTATCAGCCGGGGTTAAGTTGTGGATAATCTTTAATAGCTGAGCGACCGTGCGCTCAACTGAGAACAATTTTTCTGGGGGGACGTTGCGTTGAAATGGCTCTGAGAGGCGCGTGTCAGTTGTTCCAGGATGTAGAGCCACGATGATGGTATTGGGATTTTTGCGGCTATATTCGATCGCAGCCGTTTTGAGAAACATATTGAGGGCAGCTTTTGAAGCCCGATAACCGTACCAGCCGCCCAAGTGGTTGTCTTCGATGCTGCCGATTTTGGCTGAGAGATGGGCAAATACGGTGGGGGTCTCTTGTTTGAGCAAGGGCTGTAAATGCTTGGCTAGCAAAATAGCTGGAATGCTGTTGATTTGAAAGTATGTCAAGAGCTGATCCGCATCAATTTGCCTCAGGCTTTTCTCGGGCTGGAGGTCGCCATGGTGCAAAATACCGACGCAATTAACCGCGAGGTCAAGACCACTGCCATGGCCCTGGATTTTTGCCGCAATACGGGCAATCTCTCCTTCGCTGGTGGCTTCTAAGGGTAGGCAATGTAGCTGCTCGTGTTGTGTCGCTAAATCCAGCAGCTCTGAACTTGTCGTCGACGAGCGATAGGTCGCGTACAAGTTGCTAATGCTAGGGTCTCGTAGTAGTTGTTTCACAAAACCAAAGCCAATGCCTTGGTTGGCTCCTACAACTAGAGCCCGGCGTGGTGATGGGGTTGCTGTGGTCATGCGTTTTTGAGGATGGGTGTCCTTCAACTATGGTGACGGGATATCTACATCCTGGCTACCGAATGGCGTTCGTAGACCCCACTCATCGCATGCCCTTCATCCCTCACTCGTACTCACCAATTTGGGAGAAGGCGAGTCGATGCAGGTCTCTTGCCCTACCGCCAGTAAAGGAATTGAGGGGAAGAGCGATCGCATCGGTGGATAAGCGAGGCATTGCCCGAATTAGTCGGGGCCAGCGATCGCAATCGCTCCATTTGACGCGCCCAGAAAACCGTTTGGATAGAGAAAATCCGCAGGGAGACCGACATCCCCTGTCAAATGTAAAACCTGCCTAACGATTGTGCAGTCTATCTGGAATCTCGCGATCGCGTGACGTAGATTAACCTACTGCTCTGATGTGGGTCACATAACGAACCGACATCCTTCCCTAGACTGAAGTTTAGCCCTACTTTGTCCTCTCTGGGGTCAGTGTGACGGTTTTTACGGAACCTATCACTCTGATGCGAAGTCGTGGCAAGTGGGCATGCTAAGCCCATAAGTGAATCCACCTTGTCACGTCACCCTGGAAATACTTCATACGTCCTATGACTTACACCACCAGCCAACTGGATACCGAAAACAAGGTTTTGACTGACACTGACTTTGAGGATGATAAAGATCTGAATGAGGTTGCCCCTCCGGAAGACTCAGATTTGGTGTCGTCGGATGACGACGACCTCATTGCTGGCGTCACCGTTGGCGTGAGTCAGACCAAAACTCGGCGGACGACCGATTTAGTGCGCCTGTATTTGCAAGAGATTGGTCGAGTGCGGCTGCTACAGCGCGATGAAGAGGTGTCTGAAGCCCAATACGTGCAGCGCTATATGGAACTCATTGAGTTGCGGGACAGCACCGGTGAGCAAAGTGGTGGCATCTTGGAAACCTATGCACACTTGATGCAGGTGCGCGATCGCTTGACTTCCCATTTGGGATATCGTCCATCGCTGGAGCGCTGGGCTAAGGAAAGCGGCATTGTACTGGTTGATTTGAAGCCGACCCTGGTAGCTGGCAAGCGAGCCTGGGCTGAGTTAGCGGATGTCACCACAGAAGAACTCGAACAGCTCATTGCCGAAGGTCTTCGGGCTAAAGAACACATGATCAAGGCCAACCTTCGCCTGGTGGTTTCAGTTGCTAAGAAGTATCAAAACCGAGGGTTAGAGCTGCTGGACCTGATTCAGGAGGGCACCCTAGGACTCGAGCGGGCGGTAGAAAAGTTTGACCCCACTAAGGGCTACCGCTTTAGTACCTACGCGTACTGGTGGATCCGTCAGGGGATCACCCGGGCGATCGCTACCCAGAGCCGCACCATTCGACTCCCGGTTCACATTACGGAAAAGCTCAACAAAATCAAAAAAGCACAGCGCAAACTTTCCCAAGACAAGGGCCACACGCCTAGTCTGGATGATGTCGCTAAAGAACTGCAAATGACGCCTGACCAAGTCAGAGAAGTCTTGGTGCGGGTGCCCCGCTCCGTATCCCTCGATACGAAGGTGGGCAAAGAGCGCGACACTGAGCTGGGAGAACTGTTAGAAACTGATAGCATTTCTCCGGAAGAGCTGATGATGCGGGAATCGCTGCGCCGTGACCTCAAGCAGCTCATGTCGGAACTGACTGAGCGGGAGCGTGACGTGATTCACCTGCGCTTTGGTCTCAAGGACGGCACGCCCTATTCTCTAGCGGAAATCGGTCGCACCCTGGAGCTTTCTCGAGAGCGGGTGCGGCAAATTGAGTCAAAAGCGTTGCAAAAACTTCGCCAGCCTAAGCGACGCAACCGTGTACGAGACTATCTCGAAGCCCTCGGCTGATTTGCTTACAACCGATCATCGCGTGCTCTCCCGAGCCGTCAGCAAACTCTTTTAGCAGTCGCGTAATTGCGATCGCTAAAAGAGTTTTTGTCGCTATTATCTGATGCCTGTCTGTGCTGCGATGCCGAGCCGGTTTGCCGGATGAAACATTGGGAAAGCCTTTCCTAGTCTTCGTCTTCTAACGGAGGAACGTAATATTCAGCTGGTTGAAAGGCTTCTTTCTCTGCCACCAAGCCTAAATGTTTGGTGGTGGAGCGGTCAGGTAAGTAAGCCCCATTTTCCCATTCGCTAATGGTTTGACGGCGCACCCCAAGCGACTCCGCAAACCGGGCTTGGGTTAACTTCATATGCAGCCGCAAAGCCCGAATTGCGGCTGCATCCCAAGCGATCGCCCCCTCTACCCGTTGGATTTTGTACTCGGACTGAAATCGTTTGAAACTGATTTGCTGCTGCTCCAAATCCACCTGGTCAACGTGATATCCGGCCTTGATCCAAGCTTGTGATTGATAGCCTCCTTTGTTCCGATTGGCCCACCAAGATGACTTTTGGCGGGCAGTCGCCGGTAAATTGCCTTGGATACACGCCTCGATGTCAGCAATGGAAAGCACCACAGCCTCGCCCTTACATTGGTCTAGCTGCAGGTAAAGCGGATAGTACTTGCTGCCGGGTTTCATCGCGATCGCCTCACAAAGCGCACCAGTCCAAACAAATGAATCAGGTGGCTTAATACTACTCAGCCAGTCAAGCGATAGCACGCCTAACTGCTTTGGGCTGGGAAACGTGGCGGTTATTACACGCCTTCAGGTCAGACTTTTGGCGGCCTAGACTTATTAGGGAACTGCTAGGTCAGGCTTATCCGACAGTCAAATTCCCTTCAGTACTGCCCCCCAATGTCGCACTCAAGGTGATTGATTCACTGACCCCTCACGAGAAGCCGCTGCTGAGATGTGGGTGCAGGGAACCCATTTTGACCAGGTACGTCAAGAGAATTGGGATCAGGGTGCTGCTCACCTGGATACCCTACATCAGGCGAACCCTGAGCAAGCCAGTAAGATGATAGGCCGTGGCGAGAAAACCTCGGCAAGGATGCTATCAGCGTAGACGAAATGCATCGCTCACAGGCTGAAACCCATTAAGTCGACTTGAGTGCTGTTGTTTGTGTCATCTCCTCTCCTGCCAACTCAATCCTCGTTGATTTTGCGTCAGCGAGGATTTTTTGTACGACGGCTCAAAGTCTTTGACTAAAGGTTCGCGATGAGAGTTAGCGGTACAAGGTCATCACATCCGATAAATCCATGCGCGATCGCGTTGCCAGGGCGACATCAGACACATGGCCCCGATGCAAGTGATCGGCTGCCGCACAGCCAATCATGGCGGCATTATCGGTGCAGTATTGCAGTGGGGGAAATAGCACCGTGAGACCGTTTTCAGCGGCGGCAGCCGATAAATGAGCTCGCAGCCCGCTATTGGCTGCTACGCCGCCGCCGAGGGCGATCGTCGTCAAGTCATGGTCTGAGGCACAGCGAATGGCACGCTTCGTCAGCCCACGAGCTACGGTTGCTTGGAAACTGGCGCACAGATCCGCGATTGGCAGCGGGGCAATTCCTTTGCCTTGCAAGTTTTGCACCAGTCGTAACATGGCGGTTTTGAGGCCGCTAAAGCTGCAGTCATAGGGGTGAAAACCGCCCTCCGGCAAAGAAATATTGCCTTCGGGCAGTTGGAAGCGAGTGGAGTCTCCTTGAACTGCTAGCCGATCAATAATGGGGCCCCCCGGATAGCCTAAATCCAATAACCGCGCCACCTTATCAAAGGCTTCACCGGCGGCGTCATCACGGGTTTTACCCAGCTGCTCATAGATGCCACAGTCCTTAACGTAGATAAAGCTAGTGTGACCACCCGATACTAATAGACACAGATAGGGGGGCTGCAACTCCGGCTGACTGAGGTAAGCAGCGTAAATGTGTCCTTCCAAATGATGCACCCCGATAAAGGGCTTGTCGTAAAGCATCGCTAGGGTTTTACCGGCGGTCATGCCGACCATTAACGCTCCTACTAACCCCGGAGCACAGGTTGCCGCAATGCCGTCTAGGGCCGGCCACCCCACCCCCGCTTCGGTCAGTGCGGCCTGGGTGACTGCGCCTAGGTTTTCTACATGGGCACGCGATGCAACCTCAGGCACAACGCCACCGTAGCGTTGGTGAATGTTGATTTGGGAGGCGACAACGCTACTGAGAACGGTGCGATCGCGAACAACAGCCACCGCCGTTTCATCACAACTCGTTTCTATCGCTAAAACAGTTTTCATTTACAAAACTCAGCAAAAACCTTTGAGAGATGTAAACCCCTTCCCAGCTTTGCTTTACCGGGTATCGGGGGCAGGGTATTATGGCGGGCAATGTTGGGAAAATGCCCTACAAATAACTTAACGTTTTGACTTCAAAACTTTGACCTTTGCGTAATAAAGGGAAACCACTGTATGCGACGGTTGTTTGCACTGGCTCTAGTAATTTCACTCTGGTTTGGCTTTGCCCTACCCGCATCTGCAGGCATTGCAGGTGATGACGTAGCCGGCCTGACCCCCTGTGGCGAAAACGCTGCATTTCAGCAGCGTGCCGCTAACGCCACTACCGAGAAAGCAAAAGCTCGCTTTGAGTTTTACGGCAACTCGAGTTTGCTCTGCGGCGAAGATGGTCTGCCTCATCTCATTGTAGATGGCGACTTGGCTCATATTGGCGAATTCATCATTCCCAGTCTGCTGTTTTTATACATCGCAGGCTGGATTGGCTGGGTTGGTCGCGCTTATATCATTGCAGTCCGTGATGAAAAAAGCCCTGAAGAGAAAGAGATCATCATTGACGTGCCTTTGGCAGTTAAATGTTCTCTCTCTGGCTTTGCTTGGCCCCTAACGGCTACCAAAGACATTCTCAGCGGCGAAATGTTTGCCAAAGACGATGAAATCACTGTGTCTCCTCGTTAGGCACATCGCTTGTTAACGCTTGTTGGAGAGCACTCATGAGTAAAAACTTTCTGACGTATTTGTCGACTGCTCCTGTCCTTGCAACTGTTTGGATGGTCATTACAGCAGGCATCTTAATTGAATTCAATCGCTTCTTTCCCGATTTGTTGCTCCATCCATAGGGTGTGAAGTCAATCATCGGTGATTAGCTGTGTTTCATTTGTCTGTGTGAGTAGGAGAACTCAAAAATTATGTCTGATGCGATTACACCTCCAGGAGATCCCCAAATTGGGAATCTGGAGACTCCTTTGAATTCATCTGGTTTTACCAAAGCTTTCATCGGTAACCTGCCTGCCTATCGCAAAGGTCTGTCTGCCCAGCGCCGCGGCCTAGAAATTGGCATGGCCCACGGTTACCTACTGTATGGTCCGTTTGCTTTGCTGGGTCCACTACGTGACTCGGAAATTCCTGGATTAGCGGGACTGCTATCGGCGTCGGCTTTGATCGTGATTTTGACGGCCTGCCTCTCGATTTATTCCGGAGCGGGGGTTAATTCTGCGGTCACGAAAACGACAACGCCGTTTAGTCCTCCAGAGTTTGCCGCTTCGGAAGAAGGCTGGAGCGAGTTTGCTGGTAGCTTCTTGATTGGTGGCATCGGCGGAGCAACATTTGCTTACCTTTTGGCTGCGAATTTCCCGTTGCTGCTGTCTGTGGTTTCTGGTGGTCATAGCTAGTTTCCATTCCAACCTCTGCTTTGTTAGGCGCCCATGGGCGCCTTTTTTGTTGCGTTTTGGCCTGGCACTCAGTTGGTGGATATGGTGGATGTTAGAAGATTCATAACAAGTTGTTGGGAAGTTGGGTCGGAGTGGAAGTTGCTAATGGCAGGGTCCCAAGCAAAGGGTACCTTCGTAATGTGCACATCGCTTTCCAGCAGGTATCGGTATCGATGTTGGCGTGGGTTGCGGCAGAAAGCGAATGCCCCGAGCCTGGGGAGGCCAAATGGGTAAATTAATGATCGCGGGCGATCGCAGCGGTTCAGGTAAAACCACCGTTACGATAGCGCTTTTAGCCGCTCTTAAACAGCAGGGCCACAGTGTACAGGCATTTAAGGTCGGCCCCGATTACATTGATCCGATGTTTCATCGAGCCATCACGGGTCGACCGGCATACAACCTCGATCCTGTATTAACGTCTGAACGCTATGTACAGGAGTGCTTTCAGCGATATAGCTGCGCTGCGAAATATGCTATCGTTGAAGGCGTCATGGGCCTATTTGATGGAGCGGGCGGCTCAGACTGGGCCAGCACTGCCCATGTGGCTCGATTGCTGAACTGTCCAATATTGCTGGTTGTCGACTGTGCCCGCCTATCGCGATCGCTGGCGGCCATCGTCCACGGTTATTGCACCCTGGATACGCGCCTACAGATTGCCGGAGTCGTGCTCAATCGTGTTGGCAGCGATCGCCACTTGGCCATGCTCACAGCTGCCCTCAATGTGATCAACGTTCCCCTCTTGGGAGTATTGCGCCGTGAATCAGCGATCGCGCTGCCGGATCGGCATTTAGGACTTGTCCCCGCCGATGAACTGCCTCAATTGCCGACACAGATTCGGCAACTGGCCCAGCTGGGGAAATCTGCCTTTGATTGGCCCCAGTTGACCGCCGCCTTGACAGCCTCTAACACCCATGCAGTGCTGCCGATTGGGGGGGGCATCGTTGAGCCTGCCCCTGATTTTCAGGTATACCCTGTCCGTGTTGGCATCGCCCGCGATCGCGCTTTCAACTTTTACTACGAGGACAATCTAGCCTTGTTCCGTCGCCATGGTGCCGAGATCGTGCCGTTTAGTCCGCTGATTGACCCCCATCTCCCGGTTAACTTAGACGGCTTGATTTTAGGTGGGGGGTTTCCTGAGGTGTTTGCGGCAGCTCTATCTCAAAATTTGGCGATGCGAACGGCGATCGCCGCCGCCCTAGCAGCTGGCTTGCCCACTTATGCTGAGTGCGGCGGCCTGATGTATCTGTGCCAGACAATCGTCGATTTTGATCAACGGTCTTGGCCGATGGTGGGGGCTTTGCCAGCGGTTGCCACCATGACAGGTAAGCTCACCTTGGGCTATCGGTGTGCGACGGCGCAACAGCCGAGCTCGGTAATGACCGTCGGCCAACAAGCTTGGGGCCACGAATTTCATCGCTCGGTGATCACGCCGTTGCCACCAAAACCGATACACACGCTACAGAGCTATCCTCTGCCCCACACCGCGCCCGCCGCTGTAGGGGCAGAGGGATGGGGGCATGAAGACCTGCACGCTTCCTACGTGCACCTCCATTGGGGCGGTCAGCCGGCCCTCGCCCAGAAATTTTTGCAACGGTGCGATCGCTTTCATAAACAGCAAAGCAGTTGAACGG
The DNA here is from genome assembly GCA_050331235.1 of Leptolyngbyaceae cyanobacterium. Taxonomy (GTDB): domain Bacteria; phylum Cyanobacteriota; class Cyanobacteriia; order Phormidesmidales; family Phormidesmidaceae; genus Halomicronema. The sequence continues at coordinate 12,999 of JBHJHA010000082.1, read as the reverse complement.
TTGAGGTCCTGCCGCGCCCCTTCAGTCCCCGCGCTCTGTGTCATCATCTGGGGTTTTAAGGCGATCAGCCTGCTGCTTAAGACTATCAATGAATGCTTGGCTCGAGGTAATGTCTGGGGTGGAAGCGGGACCGGTGGGTGGCGCTGCCGCTCCCTCCGTCGATGCACCGGGTTTCTCAATTCTTGCGGGGGGCATGGCGCGACTGGTCAGTGACTGTCGCCGCTCGCGCAGCTCTTTGGCCTGGGCCTGCAACTTACTGAAGTAGTCGGTATCGGTAATCTCAGCCACTTGCTCACCCACCTTAGACTGATCAATTTCAATTTCTAGGCGGAGCAGACTCTTCATCTGTTTATAAACCGCCTGACCATAATCACTCTTGTTGAATCGATCAAGCAGTACTACTCCTCCGGAGGCCAATCCCAGGGCTAAGGCGGCGGGCACGAGAGGAATCCAGCCGCCTTGAAGAAAGAGTAAGTAGCAGACACCATATAGGCCCGCCACCAACGCGATCGCGCCCACGGCAAATACCAAGGGCCGACGAATATAGCAGGCAAAGAGGGCTCCACCCAGTGCCCACAGGATAATCCACAGCACTTCTCCCCCGGTCGACCAGCTCCAGATCAAGGGGCGATCATCCAGCACCGCACTCAAAATTTGACTGACTGATTGGGCATGGACAATCACGCCAGACATTTGCTGGCTATCCCGCAGCCCACCACTAAACGGTGTGTAAAACTCATCTTTCGCCTCCGGTGTCGTAGCGCCAATGATCACGATGCGATCGCGCATTTGTGCCGGATTCACTGCCCCGGATAAAACATCGGACACACTCACCTGGGGAACCGCCGTTCTGACCGCGCGGTAGTTGAGCATAATCTGATAGCCTTGGGCATCAACGTTGCGGTAGCCACCTAGGTTAGCGCTGAGCCGCGGCAGGATGATGTCAGCTAAGCGCAATTCTTGCTGAGCTGTGAGTTCTGGGTTGATGCCGTCTTCCGCCAAATACCGCAGAGCTAACTGCAAGCTAAGGGAAAACAGTTGAGCCTCAGGACTATTGCATAAATGAGTGTCAACAATTTCAGATTCGGCCGGTGGAGCTGCGATCAGTAAGCTGCGCCTCAAGATCCCTCCAGAGTCCACTACTAAATCAGAAAACCCAACTTGGGCCTCTGTCAGCCCCGTGGGTGGAGGCACGCCGGGATTGTCCGAGCTACTCATCTTGCAAACCGCATAGATATGGTCCGCATTCTGAATCTGACTAATTAGTTCATCTTGGCCATCCCCTACGGGGATATCGCGAAATAAATCTAAGCCAATGACTCGCGGTTCTGCCTCGGTCACTACTGTCAAGAGTTCAACTAAGGTGCTGTCTTCAATTGGCCATTCTTGACGTGCTTGAATATCGGCTTCATCAATACCCACAACCAGAATGCGCGTATCCGGTGGGGGGACTGGACGGAGCCGCATCATTTGGTCATTGAGACCAAGTTCCAGACCCTGCAGAGCGCCCACCGCGCTCAGCGCCAGCACAACTGCACTGGCTGCCAGTGTTGACATGACTGGCGGCTGCCCCAAGCGCCCTGCCCAGGCTAAGGCAGGATGCTGCCGAGACGGCTGTTTAGGCGTTGCTGACGGACGCGGCGTGACCATAGGCGGCTGTGACTTGGGAGCAAAATCAGCAATTTCACGTCAATCCATTCTAACTAGGTAGATTGCTGAAATAAGCCAGTAACCCTGCGATTATAAAGTTCAAGGCAATAAGCGTAACACTCTGCCGAAATGATCGAATTTCCTAATGTAGACGTTATGGGTGCGTCTTTCCCTCAACTGGTTCTCCGGCTGGATTAACGCTAGGGACTTGGCAGCCTACATGAGGCCTTTCGTCCTTTCGGGGAAAAGGCTGCAATGCCAGCTCTAGTGACCGCTTTTTCAGCCTCTGCGATCGCACATCAATTTGGCTTTGTTAATACTCACGACGGGGTGATGAATTCCCATGAAAACCTTTGTACCGCTCCACCAAGCTGGGTTGCTCTGCGCGCTAGGCCTCATGGCTGGCAGCGGCTTAACGGTAACAACACTGCCAGCAACTGCCCAGACTTTGCAGCTACGCTTACCGGACATTAGTGCACCAGGTAATCGGGAGTCAGGTTCGACCCGCAGCACCACTTGCATCGCCGCCAATGAAAATTTAGTGGCACTGATGCCTGAGTCCAATTACGGACTGACTCAAAGTGCCTATCCTACTTTCTACTTTTATTTGCCGGAAACTACCGCTGAGCAAGTCAAATTTGTTTTGCTGAATGAGGCGACCAATGAGTTTGTCTACGAAGGTCGGTTTGCCCTGGAGAGCGATGGGGGCATTGCAAGTGTCAGCCTGCCCAACAATGGTCTGCAAGAACCCCTTGCCATCGGAGAAACTTACGTTTGGTATATCTCAGTGGTGTGTGATCCGTTAGATCCTAGCGCCGATGTGGTCACAGAAGGGCAGATTGAGCGCGTGCCCTCTCTTGAGATCGCGGAAGATACGCCCGTGGCAGCGCTACCAGGCATTTATGCAGAAGCAGGATTGTGGTACGACGCGATCGCAACCTCAGCGGCGCTGAAGCAAGCAGACAATCAAACCACTGACTGGAATGCTCTCCTCGATGCCGTTGAACTGGACGAGCTCATCCCTGTTAATCTGCTTTCGAGCAGGCTGTCTCAGGTGAACCCAGTCAGCACGATTGAGTAGCTCTATCCGGTGATCGCCCCGAATCACTCCAACGGGCGATCGCCAGTGCTGCTTATCGGTGGGCTGCTGCTGCCTCAAAGGTTGCGCAGTATTCCTGGTATCCGCCTGGAAAAACCACATTCAGCGTCAGCGGGTCGTTTTGATCATGGGGATCGCCGGGACCCGCGGTGACCACTGGCTGCCCCTGTCGCTGCTCTAAGGTGAGGGGCCGCCGATTTTTGAGCTCTCCCCCGCTGCTGTCAACATAAACGACGACGTTGCCCCGCTCAAAGCTACGGCCAATGGCTTGCACCAGCTGCAAAAAATTGCGATCGCTTCCGCCTCGCTTAGCCACGGACTGGCCGTCAATCTCCATTACCTTGCTGGTGACGGTGTCGCCAACGCCCACCAGCAAGGGCATCTCAGCGGGGTCAAAGTGGTCTTTGACCAGTTGGATGAGGGCTGACTGCTCGTGGGGGGCTACTCGCACGCTAAAGTCTTCTCCGAGGGGGTAATGCCCCGTCCGCTGAGCATAGTAGCGATTGAGTAGTGCCAATACTCCGGCTTCTTTGATAGCCCCCCGCAGCATAAACTGAAAGTCCGTGGTGCCCGATTCTTGACCTTGGCTCAGCCAAATAATTTCTTGCCCGTTGGCATCGCGACCATGGTTAGGGGCATAGTGCACAAAAAACGAATCTTCTAGTCCCTGGTCAGCAGCCTCAGCCAGTAGCGTCTCCATGAGCTGCTGTACTGTCTGTTGCAGCGATAGGTAAGTCTCCTGATCCTCTCCTAACGCCCCATGAAAGGTATTGAGATTGGCCGTGGGAGAGGCCACATTTTCGAGTGCCGAGGACTGGATGCAGTGGTCGATGGTGGCTGCATCAAGGCCCAAATCGCGGTTTTGAGCAAACTCCTGTAAGCATTGACGGATGCGCTCTGGCACCTGTTTAAGGAAGGCGAGTTCTGCATGGCTGACCCCCGGGTGGGAAATATCGCCCTGGCGGGTTTGCCACTGCACACCACCGGCTGCTAAGCCAGGTAAATAGTGGCTCTGGCGCTTAACGACGTCTGCATCCCCAAAGGCCCGCTCGATAATGCCGTTGACGCCACGTTCACCGACATGTTCGCCATTAGTCAAGACATAAAAGTGCCCCTCAAACGCCTGAGTAGCTTTGACATAGCGGGGCTCAATTTGGCGATTGAGCGGATCCTTGACTAGTCCCATACAAACGCCATCAAGGTCTTGAATAATGAGCAAATTGTCAGTATTGCTCAGCAGTTCAGCAAAGCGACGATGATCGAGAGAATATGTTTGCTGGTGCAGCGGGAGGCCGGTAGCAGAGATCATAACGGTGCCAAGGTGACGTCTAGTTCAGACTATCAAGGACAGGTCCCTCCCGCGATCGCCCGTTGCTGAGCAGATGGGTGTGCACCAGTGCTAATTGTGATTGCGACGGGGTGAACGATCACGGTTCTGATTTAGATGCAATCGACTATCCGCGGCTAGCTGCTCAGGGGGCTCAACCTCAGTAGGTGCACTGTGGCGACGTTTAGCCAGGGACTCCAACATTTGTTGCTTCACGGCGGTGGCCCAAACGTCAAAATCATGGGCCGAATATTTGAACTGCTGCATGGCAAAACGTGATTTCAGAAACGACATGGACGGACAGCTGTTTCGGCGATCGCGCGGGGTCTTATCCCAATTCTCTGTAATAGCGCTCCAGATTTGCAGATCCCCCGGCTGTCGCTGCTCCTTTGAAAAAGGGGCTTTGAAGAATCTATGTGTAGTCGTGATTTGCAGAAACAGTATTAGTGCAAGCACAGGTGCCTATGCCCCGGACCCCTGCTGTCTTCCAACATTTAAATCAGTCCATGTTAACGACAAGATAAGATTGCTTTTGCCTTGGCTTAAGCTTTCGAGGCGATCGCCCAAAGCCCTGTCAGGGCGTTTGGCTTGTCAAGGTTTCCTCGCATTAGCTTCCTAATGTCAATCAACCCTGCTGTAGTCACATGCGGCGAGCTGTCTTTTGGCTCAGTCGGAATCGGATGGTTGACTATCGCGCCGACCCAACTCGTAGACGCCACTGCCCACCGCGCAGAGAATTCCCAAGCTCACAGACCAACTGCCCCCTAATCCTAGAATCACCGCGTAGTGGATCAGTGTTCCTAAGCCGACAAAGGGCAACACGCTGAACATTGATGCCCAGAAAGCATTTTGAGATTCGCGACCCGTCCGGGTTTTTTCAAACTCTTCTTCTGAGAGGTAGAGCGATCGCTCAGCAAAGTTGAACCAGCGCGTGAGTTGGTGAGTGACCCAGTCGCTCAGGGGAGAAAAAGCTAAGTACAGTGCCAATGCCCAAAGCGTAGCCCCCGAGACGGCCATCGGATCCAGGGAAAACGAAAACGGAAAGATTTCTGTGAACATTGACGCCCATGACAACATAACCACACCAGTTCCCGTGAGAGACCTGAACGCCTTATTGAATGCCTGTCCAGTTGACTCAGGCTGATCTGCCCTAGCCAAGGATGAGCATTGTCGTCAGGATGCCGCTAACACTGTGCGATGGCCAGCTCCCTAACTTTTGCAACAAAACGTGTCATCGATCTTAACAGGCTTGTGGGTATAGGTCCTTGACCTAGTCGCCTCAACTCGGTAAGGGGCACTCGGTCTTCGCCGACTCTGATTGGCACGATGAGTCTGAGCCGAGGCATGTCCTGTTGGCCACGGCTCAAGACGCTGATGGCACGGTCGCGGGTAATGGGGAGTTGAGGTTGTATGGGGCCAAAACGCCATGCTCCAATGTCCAAGCGCGATCGGCTAGCTCCGCCAACTCTCCCGCATCATGGGTGACAATCAACAAGCACCAATCTTTCTTTAAACGCTCCAGTAAGCCGATGATCTGTTTGCGCATCGACCAATCTAGGCCAGCGGTTGGCTCGTCTAGCAGCAGTAAGTAAGGCTGACGGATCAACTGCACGGCTAGGGCTAGTCGCCGTTGCTGGCCGCCGCTTAGGGCGTGGGGCTCAGCCGAGAGAGAAAGATGCCCAAGGCCAACAGATTCTAGTGTCTCCACCAGGCGGCTCTTGGGCAGCTCAGGATGCCCCAGCCGGAGTTCTTCAAGAATGTTGTGACCGCAAAAGTGCCGCTCGGGAAATTGAAAGACTAAGCCGGCAAGCTGCTGCAAGGACTCTGGCATCAGGACTTGATCACGCCAGCGAATTTCCCCCGTGGTGGGATAGGCCAAACCTGCCAACAGTTCTAGCAGGGTCGTTTTGCCTGAACCACTGGGGCCAATGACTAGTCCCAACTGCTGAGGTGGCAGCTCGAGCGATAGCTTTTGCAAGATGGGTTGGGGAGTCGAAGCCGGATGATAAGACAGATCACGGAGATTGAGCATGCCGTCTCTAAGCAGAAATTAGCTTCTCATAAGGTACCCGGAATTGACGGGGGGTGTGGGCGATCGCTTTACAAATTGAGGCTCATGATGGCAAGCATCGACCCTCAGGTAGCAATTGCTGCGGAACTCTATCCCCCCGCTAGCGTCAAGACAATCTATGTATCCATGAATACAATGTTTAAGGGCAACAGCTACCAATTTTGAGGGCCTGACCCATCAGCAGCCGATGAACGTGTTTTAAGTAACTGACAGGCTGGCAAATCATCCTCAACGTTTGAAAAGGTCGTCTTTACAGCTGCATTCTCGTTGAGGTGACGACTCTGAAAATCGCTTGCACTATTTTTTCACTTTCTTTGCTTCTCACCTATGTCACATACAGCAACTCGTTTTATCCCAACCCTGAGATGGTTTCAGTTGGGGCGACGGCTAACCGGTTTGTGTCTCGGCATCGGTCTGGCGATCGCCCCCTTGGCACAACCAGGATGGGCAGGAGACCCCTTTCGCACGACGGCACCGCGCGACATTAGTGACACCAGTGAAACTGTCTTCTATGCCATGTTTCGCGATGGTGACTATGTCGCGGCCCGTGAAGCGCTCAGCAATCCCGGGGCGGATGCCGACGATGATCCCTTGTTTCATGCCTTGGGAGCGGCGTTTGCATATCTCGATGAAGATTGGGATACCTTGGAAGCTAAAGCCGCACTGACCAAAGAAACCGCCACTCAGCTGATGGGCAGCGATCCGCTCCGAGGCAATCTGTACGAAGCCGTGGGCATCTTTTTGGAGGGAGCCTATATTCTCCAAACAGAAGGCATTGCCCAGGGGACGCCTAGAGCCCTCGGTATGTTGCAGCAGGTGTTTGACCGCATGGATACCGCTGAAGCCATTGACCCGCAGGATCCTGAACTCAGTCTGTTGAAGGGATATATGGATTTGCTGCTGTCGGTCAACTTACCCTTTGCCAACCCCGAGCGAGCGATTACCCAGCTCGCCAACTATGGTTATCCTCCCTATGTTTCCTACCGGGGTATCGCTTTGGGCTATCGCGACCTAGACCGTGATTTGGAAGCTCTGGACGCTGTTAACGTTGCATTAGAAGAGGCCCCTGAAAATCCTGACCTGATGTATCTCAAGGCTCAAGTTTTGCGTCGGTTAGACCGCACAGCAGAAAGCATCGAATACTTTGACCTCGCCTTGGAGTACGCTGACCAGTTGCCAGCCAGCACGAGCCGCCAGATCGCTTTTGAGCGCTGCCATATCACTGGGGCTGATCGCACCGCTTGTCGCCAGCAGGCTAATGAACAGTTTGGGTCGTAGTGCATCAGCGATCGTCATCACTTTTTCAGCAGGCTACCCATCGGGGTGGCCTGTTTGCGATGGGCTTTTTCCAAAACCAGACAAGTTCGGCCCTGTAGGACTAGCTGAAAATGGGCGATACCAACCTCGGATTAGTGACACCTTGCTTGTAAGGCTGGTTAGCATTGGAAACTTGTCAATACTGCAAACCAAGCAAACGCACTAGAACTTCCGGCTTCGGGGAGTTCTAGTTCCTCACTTTTGTAGGTAATAGCAGAAAGAACTGTACATCGCATCAAAAAGTCGCCCTAAAGCCCTAAATAAGGCTGGCAGGACTTTAATTGGATTTTAGGCGATCGCTTCCTAAATTGCAGACGAGTCCGTGGAACGTCACCTGTGGACCCAGCATTATTCGTTGCCCTTGTAATGTTCAGCGCAGTTGCAGCCTATCGTTACAGAATCGTAAATCGACTTTTGGCATGGTCTAATCTCCATAGACCACTACCAAGGGAATGGGTTAAACAAGCTCAAAAGTAGAGCTCTTGAACTAATTGCGAGTTCTAAAGGTGTCGAGTAACACGTAGACTGTCGTCATAACGCAATCTTGTCATCGAGCTTGAGATAGCCAGAACCTATTCAAATCAGACTCTTCAGCGTTTCCACTCATATCTCAATAAGTCTCTTTGACTAACAGAATAAATGACGTCTCTTGGAAGTTGAGCACAATCGGTGTCGTCTCTTGGAATCTGAGACCACCTCAGCATTAACGCACTCTTTGTCGCCTTTTGGAGGTTTTATGGCATCTAACAAATTAGGTGACATATCTTGGCGATCCTAGTACATTTAAATTAATTCACTTGTACTAGGTGGTCATATGAAACTTGTTAATCCAGATGATCTGAATTCAGTAGAAGCCAGGCTCAAGCTAGAAATTGTTGAAAAGCTTTCAGAGCCCTGTGATCGCAGGACTTATGGTGAACGCCTGCGCAGTGCGGCCCAGAAACTAGAATGCTCTGTCCGCACAGTGCAACGGTTGATGAAGAAATGGGAGCAAGAAGGGATTCACGCTCTGGTCGATTCAGGTCGTAAGGATAAAGGTGACCCACGGATCCCTGAAGATTGGCAACGCTTTATCAAGGACGCCTACGCCAATGGCAAATGTACTCCGGCACAGGTGTTCACCAAAATTCGCCAAAGGGCTCGACAAGAGGGGTTAGATTCTCATCCCAGCCACATGACGGTTTATCGTATTCTAAATCCACTGATTGAGGCGAAAGAGCAGAAGAAGAATATCCGCAATGTGGGATGGAAAGGTGCTCGATTAGCGCTCAAAACCCGTGATGGTGAGGTCTTAGAAATCGACTACAGCAATCAAGTCTGGCAGTGTGATCACACGCGAGCCGATATTTTGCTGGTAGACAAGTATGGCCATCAGATGGGACGGCCTTGGTTGACGACTGTGGTCGATACTTACTCCCGAGCGATTGTGGGTATCAACCTGGGGTATGACGCTCCTAGTTCTAGAGTAGTTGCCCTAACCCTGCGTCATGCGATTCTGCCCAAGGAGTATGGGGCAGAGTACAAGCTTTATGCTGAATGGCCTACCTGCGGTGTCCCTGACCACATGTTTACTGACGGAGGCAAAGACTTTCGTTCCAACCACTTACAGCAAATTGGAGTGCAACTTGGGTTTATCTGTCACCTACGAGATCGCCCTTCGGAAGGCGGTATCGTCGAGCGCCCGTTCGGCACTATCAACACCCAGTTTCTCGCTACTCTGCCTGGGTACACAGGTTCCAATGTTCAAGACCGTCCTCCAGAAGCGGAAGCGGAAGCCTGTTTGACCTTACATGAACTAGAGAAGCTACTAGTTGCCTACATCGTAAATACCTACAACCAGCGGTTGGATGCCCGCATGGGTGACCAAACTCGAATTCAGCGTTGGGACCGTGGATCACTGAAGCAGCCACCGACGATTTCTGAGCGAGAGCTAGATATCTGCCTAATGAAGCAGACTCGGCGCACCATTTACCGAGGTGGCTATCTCCAGTTTGAAAATTTGACTTACTGGGGAGAAACACTGGCTGAACACGCTGGTGAGAATATTGTGCTGCGCTATGACCCCAGAGACATTACGCGGGTGTTGGTTTACCGTCATGAACCCGACCGTGAGGTGTATTTGGGAGTTGCTCAAGCCCAAGACTTTGAAGGTGAAGTGCTGGCGCTAGATGATGCCAAAGCCCACAGTCGACGCATTCGTGAGGATGGTAAGGCTGTTAGTAATGACACCATGCTGGACGAGATGCGCGAGGCATTCATTGAGCAGAAGAAGAAATCCCGTAAAGAGCGCCAAAAGGAAGAGCAAGCTGATCTGCACATTCAGCAAAAATCTAACGAGACCAGCGCCATACCTGACCCAGAGAGACAAGAAACAGACACCATACCCATTGACGAATCAGACATACCAACATTCACGATTTGGGACTTTGAGGACGAGGATTAAGGGGGCATCATGGCTAGTCAAGAGGAGATACAGGCACATATTGAGCGCCTGAGGCGCGACAAGACTGTGGCACTTGAACAGGTGACTTTATTGCACCAATGGCTAGACCGAAAACGTAGCTCAAGGCAATGTGGCCGGGTGACTGGAGAGTCCAGAACAGGTAAAACAAAGGCTTGCAAAGCTTATATTCAACTCCATGGGCAACCGATCATCTCGGGTAGAACACCAATCGTGCCAGTTGGTTATGTCTATCCAAAACCAGACTGCACCTCAAGAGAGTTCTATAGAGCCGTGCTGGACTACTACAACTTTGATTTACCGAAGGGAACTGTTGGTGATGTCGCCAGTAAAACCTTGGAAGTTATTCAAGCCAGTAAAACAGAGATCCTCATTGTGGATGAGGCTGATCGCCTCAAACCCAATACTCTGAGAGACGTACGGGACATCTTTGACAAGCTTAGAATCGCCGTCATCCTCGTAGGCACACCTAAGCGTCTTGATAGAGCGATTCGTGACGATGAGCAAATTGAATATCGCTTTATGCCACGATACCGAGTTGGTACCATCTCGTCTAAGGAGCTTGAGAAGGTGGTTGCTGTCTGGTAGCGAGACATTATTGCTTTGCCAGTCCCCTCTAATCTGCTAAGCAAGCAGGCAATGCAGCTAATTCGTAAAGCAACCGGTAAGAATCGAAAAGGTTATTTCATTGGCTTGTTGGACATGCTCTTGCGGGAATCAGCCATTCGCTCTCTAGAGAATGGTTTGCTGAAAATTGATCAGGCGATTCTTCAGGAAGTTGCTGAGGAATATTGTTGATGGAAACGAGTTCAATTCCAGCTTGGGTTTTTCCAGTGGAGCCCTATGCAGGAGAGAGTCTGAGCCATTTCTTGGGTCGGTTTTGTCGGGAGAACCACGCGACGTTGAATCAACTCGGCGAAAAGACTGGGCTGGGAGCAGTGTTGGGGCGGTGGGAGAAATTTCGGTTCATACCACCGCCGAGTGACTCACAACTAGCGGCACTGGCCAAGCTGGTACGTCTGGAGGTGGAGCAGATAAAGCTAATGCTGCCGTAGGAAGCGATGCAGAATCGGGTGATTCGGTTGTGTGTGGCTTGCTATGCAAAGGAGCCGTATCATCGGACTGCGTGGCAGTACAAATTCGCAAATCAATGCGATCGCCACCATCTACTCTTGTTATTGGAATGCCCAAACTGCAAAGCTAAGCTGCCGATGCCATCTAAGTGGGCTAATGGCACCTACCAGCGATGTCTCACACCTTTTGATCAAATGGTTGCGCTGCAGAAAGGTGTTTAGCGGGATCCTAGACTGCCGTTGCTTCTCGAACAGCGTGAACCGTTTGGCTCAAAATCTCGGCTGCGGCATCAACTTCGGCGTCGGTGGTGAATTTGCCAAGACCGATACGGAGAGAACCCTCAACGATATCCTCGTCCAAGTTCATGGCGCGGAGGACGTGGGAGGGAGCTTCAACGCCAGAGGAGCAGGCGGAGACAGTAGAGATGGCAAGCTGATGGCGCACTCTGGCTATGACGGCACTGTTGGGAATACCGGGAATGGAGATATGGAGATTTCCGGCGAGGCGGTTTTCCTGATCGCCGTTCACGACGAGTTCTGGAATTTTGTCAGTGAGGAGTTGTTTGAGGCGATCGCGCTTCTTCCCAATCGCTCTCTCATCTTCCTCCATCTCCAAAAACCGTAACCGACATGCTTCACCTAGCCCAACGATTCCAGGAAGGTTCAATGTACCTGAGCGCAAGCCTCGCTGGTGTCCACCTCCGTAGAGTAACGGTTCTAGGGGGTGCCCTCGTTTGACGACTAGCGCCCCAACCCCTTGAGGTCCGTAGAACTTATGGGCAGAGAGGGAGAGCATTGTGATGCCCCACTCTTGGAAGTAGATGGGAACTTTGCCGACAGCCTGCGAAGCATCGCACAGGAAAGGAACTTTGTAGATTTGAGCGATGTGGCACTGTCCTGTTAAGGGGTGAGGCACTCAAATCCTCTGGATAAGAGCATCTCAGAGATTTTCAATGGGTGCTCAACGAATCCCATCTCCATAGCTGGCGTGGTGTGTTTGCCCAAACTCCAATGAGGCCGCACCCAGTTGTGGATTAATCGCTGCACATTCAAAGCCCGCTGCAATCCCTTGACCTGCTTGGCATAGTGGTTTTGACGCCTGCGATAAGCCGTCGCCCGACGCCTCAAGGCACTATTGAAGGCCTCGACATGATTGGCATGGACCTCTGAGGTTAAACTAATCGCCGTCAAGGGATGCTCTTGCTGGAGCCACTCCACCCTCGCCTTGCCCTGAGAACCTTTGCTCTTGATGGCCACTTCTAATCCCTCACGCCATACCTTTCGGTAAGGATAGGCATCTGAGGTGAGATTGCTGGGTAGATAGATACTGGCCAGTTGCCAGAGTTCCTTGCCATAGCGCCGCTCACCGTCTGTAAACCACCGAATCCCATCACTCGGTTCTGCCCACTGCCAGGCCCGTTGAACCCCTTGCTCAAACAACTGAGTGTCCTTGAGGCCGGCACTGGCTTCTATCCAGTAACGACTCTTGCGTTCAATGAAGCTGATGGTCCATCCCTGGGAAGCCTCGGGGGGGAAGCTTCTCACCCACGCGGGTGTAGAGTTCATCGCCTTCGATGGTGACGTCTCCTCTCTCAGGAGCACTGGGAGACCAATCCGGAAGATGCGTGGATAAACGCTCTTCCCAATCCGTGATAGGGCTGGGTGATTTACCGACAACTCTGGCGGCGGCTCTAACGCCAAGTCCTTCATGCCGGGCGTTAAGGGCCATCTCTACCGTTGCGGCTGGGGTTCTTAGGCGGGCCATCGGAGTGCCGCTACGTTCATTGAAGCGACGACCACAAGTCTTGCAGAGGTAACGTTGAAGCACTTGGTTGCTCTTCAAGGTCTTGCTACCATTTTTGACGACCTGGGCGCTCTGGCAATAGACACAGCTCATTAGGCTTAAATGCTGACTGAACAAACATTCTAGCTCTCACCCCTTAAGCTGACAGTGCCGGCCCAAGAGAATTGGTCACAGCAAGGATCTTCTGGAAAGTGAGC
>JBHJHA010000081.1:0-43773 GCA_050331235.1 Leptolyngbyaceae cyanobacterium | reverse complement strand
CTCGACGTCCGCTGGGGCAATCAGATGATGATTTTTGGCCCAAAACGACTCGAACTAGCCCCAAATTCTTAATCTCAGAAACCATGACAGTCTGTCTCATCTTTTTACCTGTTCCCCCTTGGTTGTCTCCCCCTGTGGAGATGCCCATGTCCCTTGCTCAGGTCAATACAGCTCCTTTAGAAAGCTTTATCGATGAGATGAGCTCCACCCTGGGTGCTTTTTTGCCCAGCTTGATTTGGGCGATCGTAATCTTGATCGCTGGATGGATTGTGGCCACGATTGTGGCTTCGGTCGTCAAAGGCATCCTAAAGCGCACGACGTTGGATGACCGGTTCACAAACATGATCATGGGTCAGGATCCTAATCGCGACGTCCCCATCGAAGAGTGGGTGGCGACCGCAATCTACTGGATCATCATGATCTTCACGTTGGTCGCGTTTCTCAACGCGCTCAACCTAGAAGTCGTATCTGAACCTTTGAACGACTTCCTGCAAGAGATTTTCCAATACCTACCTCGCATTGGGGGAGCGGTCCTGCTACTGGCTGTGGCTTGGGCTACTGCAACCATCGTCAAAGTCTTAGTCACGCAGGGGCTATCCAGATTTAACTTGGATGATCGCCTCTCCCAGCAGATGGGCGAAAGCGGTAGTCCTGTGGTGCTCAACGAGACCATTGGCAACATCCTCTACTGGTTTATTTTCCTGCTGTTTGTCCCTCTGATTCTCAGCGCGCTGGACTTAACCGGCTTATTGGCTCCCATTGAGTCACTCATCAACGACTTTTTGCAGGCCATCCCTAGAATTCTCACGGCGGGCATCATCCTGGTTGTGGGTTGGTTCATTGCTCGCATCGTTCGCGACATCGTCACCAATCTGCTCCAAGCGACCCAAGCGGATCAGCTAGGGGCTCGGTTTGGGTTGTCGGCTTCGACGACAACACCACGGCAAGCAGCGCCAGGCACCCCCCCGCCGCCCCCTTCGGCCATGACTGGCAGCACGGACACTGCTGATGGGATTTCATTGTCTAAGCTGGCGGGCACGATTGTCTTTGTGCTGATTTTGATTCCAGCAGTTGTCGCAGCCTTGAACGAACTGGATATTGAGGCGATTTCGGCTCCGGCGATTTCTATGTTGGAGTTGATTCTCGACTCAATTCCTCGGGTCATTATGGCTGGCGTGGTCTTGGCGATCGCCTATGTGGTGGGTCAGTTTGTTTCTGATTTGGTCACGGGGCTATTGCGCAGTGCAGGCTTCGACAACATTCTCAGTATTCTCGGGCTGCCGGAACTCAATACGCCCCAGGCTGGGATTGAGGGTATTGATGCCGAAGGTCGACCCGCGACTCGCGTGGAAACGGCCAGAACATCTCCCTCAGAGGTCGTGGGTCTCGTTGCTCTGGTGGCAATTGTGCTCTTCGGAGCCATCACGGCCACTGAAATCCTGGGGTTTGCTACCCTATCCACCATCGTTCGGGCAATTTTGCGAATTTCGGCACGGGTACTGAGCGGTGTCGTTGTGTTTGCGGTGGGTCTGTACTTTGCGAACCTGGCGTTCCGCTTGATTCGCAACATGGGTGGCGGTCAAGCCAATATCCTGGCGCAGGCAGCCCGCATTGCCCTGATTGCGTTGGTCACCGCCATGGGCCTCCAGCAGATGGGCGTTGCAACCGACATCGTAAATTTAGCCTTTGGGCTATTACTCGGTGCGGTAGCTGTCGCGATCGCGATCGCCTTTGGCCTAGGTGGGCGTGATATCGCCTCCGAGCAAATTCGGGAGTGGTTGAACTCGTTCAAGCAGCGCTAGATCAGCCCTTTCACTGGCCCCTTTGCACCCCCATTGCGATCGCAGTGGGGGTGCAGTGTTTCTAATCGGTCGCTATAGTAGCAACACCCCATTTGCGCCCGCTCTCCGAGCCGCTCTATCTATGCAAAGTGATGAAATTGCCCGCTATATCGAACAAACCGATAGCCTATCGAAACCCTGGGTGTTGATCCAGTGGCGACTACTCAAGCTCCAAGAACAGAAAACCACCATGGAGGCAGAAGCTTACCTTCAAGAGCTATCGGCACTCCATCAGTCGCTGATGAACTTAGGCGAATGGTGGGAGGGTCGTGAGGACGAAGTTTTTCAGTAAACTTTGAGCGCCTCTGTCATGATGTCTTCTTATTCGACTCGATGTGTCGGTCATGGTAATCGCCTGTTTGATCGAGAGCTCAGCTGGATTGCTTTCAACCGGCGGTTGATTTACGAAGCGGCCGACCCAACACAGCCAATGCTGGGCCGTCTACTAAAGCTGGCCCAAGCAGCGGCGGCTCTAGACGAATACTTTATGGTGAGAATGCCGTTGCTCAAGGGAATCGTCTCCGGCAAAGAGGCGATCGCTTTGGATGCAAACGCTTTGAAACAATTGCGGGCTCACCTCAGAGCCTTAGTGGCTCGCCAACAATCTCACTTTGTCTTTAGTTTGCAACCTGGGCTGGCACAGCAGGGTATACATCTCGCCAGCTATCCAGCCCTGAATGAGGCGCAGCAACAGCAGTGTTCCGAGCGCTTTGAAGATGAAGTGCTACCCGTCTTGACTGCCCTGACGACCCCGCCAGATCAGAGTGCGCCTGACTTTTCGAACCTGAGTCTCAACTTAGCCACCTGGTTGGTACGCGGCGAAGAGGCCAAGCTCGGATGGGTCAAGCTCCCCCGAATTTTGCCTCGATTTTTAGTCTTAGCCACATCTTCTGCTGGAGCAGCAACCCTCGTTGTTCCCCTTGAGCAGGTCATCACCCATCATTTGCCAACGCTGTTTCCTGATTACGAGGTGCAAGGCTGTTATCCGTTTCGGGTGACTCGGAGCACTGACTTGGGCGTTTTGGATTCGGAAACCGCCAACCTGATGGAAATGATCCAAGACAGCCTGCAACAGCGACAGCAGTTTAGGCAGGCTGTCAGGCTAGAAGTCGTACAGGCGATGCCCGCCTGGCTGCGATCGCACTTAATCCAGCAATTGGCTCTGCAACCCGCCGATCTCTACGGTCTCCAAGGCTGGCTGGGGCTTAGTAGCCTCACCGCCCTTTGGCAGCAATTGAGCGCTAACGCCACTCCATCTTGGCAACCGACGTTACCCGCACCCCTGGTTGCTAGAAAGCCGGTCGCCGCCATGCTGTCATCTGTAGCCCCGCCACCCAAACCGACCGCAGACCTTTTCGCCGCGATCGCCCAGCAAGACGTCCTGCTGCACTTTCCCTACCACTCGTTTACCGCCACCGTGGAGCAATTTGTAGCCCAAGCGGCCCTAGACGAGCAAGTGCTGGCGATCAAAATGACGCTTTATCGCACTGCCGTCGATGCCCCCATTGTGCGATCGCTCATGGCCGCGGTGAAAGCCGGTAAGCAAGTCGTTGTCCTCGTCGAACTGACGGCCCCCCTTGATGAGGCCATCAATATTCACTGGGCAAAGCAGCTAGAAAAAGCCGGTGCCCATGTGATCTATGGCATGGTAGGCTTTCGCACCCACACCAATCTTGTTCTCGTTGTAAGACAAGAGCACCGGCAGCTGCAGCGCTATGCCTATCTGGGCACCGGTGACTATTTGCCTGATCGGCCTCAGCCCTACGAAGATCTCGGACTCCTCACTAGTCGGCCAGACGTTGGCAGCGATCTTAGCCATCTTTTTAATTATCTGACTGGGTGCTCCCGCCAGGTGACTTATGAAACGTTGATGGTGGCCCCTGAGCAACTCAAACTTAAGCTGCAGACCTTAATTCAGCGAGAAGCCGAACATGCCCAGCAGGGTAAACCGGCTCGTTTGATCGCCAAGCTCAATCTGCTCGCTGATCCCGATATTATCGAATCCCTTTACGCAGCGGCCAGTGCTGGCGTCGAAGTTGACCTCATCGTGCGCAGCACCTGTCGACTTCGACCGAGGGTACCCGGCATGAGCGATCGCATCCGAGTCGTCAGTATTTTGGGTCAACATATTGAGCATAGCCGCATTATTTATTGCCGCAATGACGACCATCCCCAAGCTTGGATTGGCACCGCCGACTGGACTACCCGAGGTCTCAGCGAACGGATTGAAGTCATGGTACCAATCCTAGATCCTGAGCTGGTTACGGACATCCAGACTTTATTGGCAACGCTGCTCGCCGACAATCAGAGTAGTTGGCAACTCCAACCAGACGGGCAATATATTAAACGCCAACCGAAGGTCGAGCAGCCAGCCTATTCCGCTCAGCAAACCTTTATCCGGCGATCGCAGCAAAGGCCATCCATTGATCCATAAAGCTTCCCGTGACAGAGCCCTATCGATTGCAAAATTCACAGCATCGGTATGAGAACTTGCTACGATACCCGACAGGGAAGCAAATGCCAGAAATGGTAGGCCACCGGAACTGTTTTGCCCATCTGCGTTTGGGAATCGCTCACCATGACCCAATCAAGCAACAACTGGAATCCGCTCAGACTGGTCGATACGCTCAACTTCTTTGGAGAAATTCCCTTCGTCGGTAACATCCGCTGGTTACAACAAATGTTTGGTGCCACTTCTAATCCTGAAGCCCCCGCTGCCACCGCCATGAGCCCAGACTTGGCAATCGTCCTCCTATCCGGAGAGGGGCCAGAAGCTGATGCCCTGACTGACGAGCTCCATCATCAAGGATGTCAGGTGCGATCGCAGATTTTGCCCTATGATTCGCCCTTACCCGAGGCTGAGACCAATCGCATCGTGAATGCTCAGGCTGTGATCTGGCAGGGTGTCCCCGATGATGAAGAATGCTTTGCGGCGCAACTGTCAGATCTGCAGACCTTGCCCGTGAGCGAAGAATACGCTCTCTTCGACTTTCGCACCACCAACACCGCTGGATTGCAAGAAATCTGGGGAGCCGTGGATGACGTAGTTATGGGGGGCGTTAGCGCCAGCGGCATGGGCTTACTACCGGGCTATGCTCGCTTTTCTGGTACGGTCTCCACTGCCAACTCCGGTGGCTTTGCCAGCGTGCGGACCCGAAATTTTGAACCGCCCTTTAACCTCCAAGGTTGGCAAGGGATTCGCCTCGTGTTGCGGGGTGATGGCCAGCGGTATAAGGTCATCCTGCGCAACAGCAACAGCTGGGATAGCCGAGCCTACTGCTATTCTGCCGATACAGAACCAGACCAGTGGATAGTCGCCGACATTCCCTTTGCCGCCTTTATTGCAACGTTTCGGGCCAAGACCCAGCCTGCGGCACCGTCGCTTGATGCCACCACCATTTGCTCTTTCCAGCTCATGTTGAGTAAGTTTGAGTACGACGGCGACAAAAATCCCCACTTTCGTCCCGGGGCCTTTTCGCTCGATGTGCGATCGCTGGGGGTGTATCGAACCGCGACTGTTCCCTGGCTGATTGCGATCGCTGACTCCCCTGAGCAAGCCAATACCTATCGGGAAATGCTGGCCCAAAACGGAGTAGATCATCGAGTACTGACCAAGGGCTCACCCGATCTGACACACCAGCTCACCCAGGCCCTGCCCTAGCCATGCGGCCCCAAGTTGCAGTGCCCGCCGACCAGCCGGCTTAGGAGTTATAAGTCGCGGCCAATGCTGGCTTGCCAGCGATCGCGGAGCTACTGTAGGGTCGCCGCGCCAAAGGTGGCGTTAAAGGCTTGACACCAAACTGCCACCGACTCAAATTCTGTCAGGTCAATTTCCGCTGGTACGACATACTCTTGGGCACCGCTGATTGCCATCAGGGGCGCAATCACGACGTAATCCGCCTCATTGAGCGGATAGGCCGGCGGCGTACTCTCTCCGATCACATTGGCCGAACGATGCAGCACCACTACTAAGTCGGGACCATCAGAGGTGGCAAACGCCCCATCAAATTTCAACGTTTGTTGACCATTAGTGCTGACCAGCTCTGCCCTACCAGTGGTCTCATGTTCCGCCGAGGCAAAGGTTCCAGTACGAGCAACGGTGGTTACTGCAGACTCGGGCTCGGGCGGGGTCGTGTCAGCATTTTCAGCCGTCTCATCGGGGATCGTTGAGGCTGGCTACGCTGACTCAACCAGAGTCGTTGAAGGTTATGCCTCACTGCAGGAAGGAGTGGGTTGTGTACATGCGGTCATCACAAACGCTGTGATTAAGGTCAAACCACTCAGTGTCAGTCGGGAGATCAGCATGGTAAAAGCCTCTCAATGGGGTTCATCTTGCAAGGTAGAGGGCCAACCTGAACCCCAACGGTAACTTTTCTGAGAACAGGCAGAGAAGTTGTCAGCCGCTCATTCCAGATCCGGCATGTTGCTTGGTGAAGCGTCTGGCTTTAGGTAAGGCCGCAGGCCGACCACTTCACCAATCACGATGATAGATGGGGATAGCTTTTGTGCCTTTGTCAGTTGTGCAATGTTCAGTAAGGTTCCTTCCCAAATTTGCTGCTGGGGCTGGCTCGCCCAGCGAATGATGGCCACCGGCGTTTCCGCTCGTTTGCCGTAGCGGATCAGGCGATCGCAAATTTCCGCTAGGTGACGGCCCCCCATCAACACCACTAACACGGCCATTTGCGCCAGGGCCTCCCAGTTGTGAAGTTCCAGATCATGGGCCGTCAAGACGGTGAACTGACTACCGAGCACGGGATCAGTCAAGGGAATCCCGGCTAAAAGCGGGGCCACGGTGGCAGATGACAAGCCCGGAATCACCTCAAATTCACAGCCCGCTGCTTTGAGGGCCTGGATTTCTGAAGTAGTGCGGCCAAAAATAAACGGATCTCCGCTTTTGAGCCGTACGACCTGCTGGCCCTGCTGGCATAAATCGACGAGTAGGCGATCAATTTCGCTCTGGGACCAACTGGCTTGGCCACCCCGCTTACCCACCAGGTGGATCTCACAGTGGGGCGGTAATAGGGCCAATAGATCAGGATTCACCAAGGCGTCATGCACCAGCACAGCCGCTTGGGTCAAGAGCTGGTGGGCTCTGACCGTCAGCAAATCCACGGCACCGGGCCCCGCCCCAACCAAATAAACCTTGCCAATTTGAGTCACGATCGCAGAGGTGAGACATTCGCTTAACTTCACTTAGCATCAATCATGCCTCACAACTGGGGCCTTGGACGGCTGCGATCGCGTTATCAAAATGGTGACAATCCCCGCCAGCCGACTTATAATACATACGAACTAATACGGTTTTTCCACCGGCCCGTCATCCATGAAGTCCGGTTCAATTCTTGTTACGCTCATAGCCAGTACTACGCTACCGTATTCAGCCATCATCGCCTATTTGGAGATCTCTGGACTGTGGCCCTCAAACCGCCTCATCTCGATCAGCCCGATCTTGACTATCTGTCAGCCCGGTCTGAGCGGGGGGAAATTCCTCCTCGCCAGCCCCAGCCTCCTTTTTTGTTGCGGTTGGTTCAGGGGCTACTGGGTAGTCTATCGGGCGGCATGTTGCTCATTGGGATGATTGCTGGGGTGGGCTTGTGGCGCTCAGGGGAAGATTTCGTTGCGAACATTCGGTCAGCCTTTCTGCCGGCAGAACCAGTCGAAGAAGTCGATGTGCAAACGGTGGTGGTGCAACAAATCCGCAGCGCTAGTGACCTCACCACAGCAATTTTCACCATGGAGGCGGTGGTTCCGACCTCAAGCAGTCGCGTCATCGCCAACTATGAAGTGGGCAAAAC
The DNA here is from genome assembly GCA_050331235.1 of Leptolyngbyaceae cyanobacterium. GTDB lineage: Bacteria > Cyanobacteriota > Cyanobacteriia > Phormidesmidales > Phormidesmidaceae > Halomicronema. The sequence goes on along the minus strand of JBHJHA010000081.1, from coordinate 36,137 downwards.
GACGCTGGTCTATATCGCCAAAGGTGAAGTCCGAGCCGGAGTTGATTTAAGCGCGATCGCTCCTGCACAAGTGCAGACCAATGGTGAAGTGCTGCGGGTACTTTTGCCCCCTGCCAAAATCATTGATAAAAAAATCGATGTCGGGCAGTCACAGGTGTTTGACTACGACCGAGGATTTTTAGGCTTGGGGCCTGACCGCGCCCCTGAGCTCCAAGACAAGGCCCAAATCATGGCACTACAAAAAATCATCTACGCGGCCTGCCAGGAAGGCATTATGCAGCAGGCCAGCGATCGCGCTGAGCTCGTCGTCAGCCAACTGCTCGCCAACACCGGCTTTGAACAAGTCATCGTCGAGTCACAGCCGTCCACCAACTCTGCCTGTGCCGCTGCTGGGGCAAGCACGGTAGAGTAAACGAGGTTGTCTCACGGTATCTCTATGCTCGAGCTTTATCAGTTTGAAGCGTCAGCCTACAGCGAAAAGGTTAAGCTAATTCTCGACTACAAGCAGTTGCCTTATAAAACCACTGAGGTTACTCCCGGGGTTGGACAAATTGAGCTCTATCAGATGTCCGGTCAGCGTAAAGTCCCCGTCCTCAAAGACGGTAATGACATCATCCCTGACTCCACTGCGATCGCTCGTTACTTAGATGATAAATATCCTGACCGCCCCGTTATGCCCACTGACGGTCGCCAAAAAGGACTGGCTTTAGCCCTAGAAGATTGGGCCGATGAATCATTGGGGATTCACGGGCGTAAAGCCATGATTGGCGCTTTTAGCCAGCACCCCAACTTCCGCACAGCGCTGTTGCCAACGGCTACCCCCGATGTCGTCAAAACTTTGGTGGGCGCGGTGCCGGGAGACGTCTTGAGTATTCTAGGCATCGGTGCCGGGTTCGGTCCTGACGCTGTGAAGGAGTCCACGGGCATTCTCAAACAAGCGCTGGAAGCCCTGTGCCTCATGCTCAGCCAGCAACCTTACCTAGTTGGCGAACAGCCAACGCTCGCTGACTTTGCGGTAGCGGGCTTGACCATGTACATCAAGTTCCCCGCGAAGCAGTACGTCGACTTGCCAGAAGGGATCTGCAATAAGGGCGTACCTGGATTAGCGGACGACATTAGCTACCAGCCTTTCTTTGCCTGGCGCGATCGCCTCTATGCAGACTATCGTCGAACCCGTACTGGGACCTCAGCCAACGGCAGCAGTGGCCCCACCGCTATCAATATTGACTAAATCGCTAACTCGGCATCAACTCCACCCCCGCTTTTTAATTACTGGGGTAGTCGAGTCTGCGATCTGAGGCCAGGCCAACTTGTCCTGGCCCTAGGTGGGGCGTAGCTGATGGTTAGCCAATCGGCGATCGCCACAATTTTCATCTTTTCCCGCGGCAATCAAAGTTCCAGTGAGAGCATCGTCTTACACTAATGACGGTGACATATGGAATTACGATTATGGGGTCAATCGCCCAAACAGTGGCTGCTCTATTACCCGCCTCGCAGGTCATCTCATTCGAGGAGCTCGATGGCCGCTGGCAGCGTCAAGTGCGTCGTGCGATCGTCCCCGACCAACGCCCGGAGTGCGTCGTTTTTCCTCAGAATCTTGAACAACTCACTGAAGTTGTCGCCTGTGCTCACACAAATCGGTGGCGTCTGTTGCCCTGTGGTCAGGGGAGCAAGCTCGACTGGGGGGCCTTGACCAATGGCATCGATTTGGTCATTAGTACCCGAGAGCTGAACCAGATAATCGAGCATGCAGTAGGCGACCTCACCGTCACAGCTCAATCAGGAGTTACCTTCGACCGGATTCAACGTTTACTTTCAAAGACCCGGCAGTTTTTAGCCCTCGATCCCGCCTTTACCGAACTTGCCACCCTGGGAGGGATTATCGCGACCCGCAATACCAATGCCCTGCGCCAGCGCTACGGCGGCATTCGCGATCAGCTCATCGGTGTAACGTTTGTGCGGTACGACGGACAGCTGGCCAAAGCTGGCGGCCGGGTGGTGAAAAACGTAGCTGGCTACGATCTCATGAAGCTGATGAGCGGGTCATTTGGCACCCTGGGCATTTTGACGGAGCTTACATTGCGGACATTTCCCCAGCAAGAGGCTTCTCAAACCATTGTTCTCCAGGGATCAGCCCAGACCATTCAGCAAATCACTGCGGCGGTTTTGCTGTCATCGCTCACGCCGGTCCGGTTGGATGTGCTCTCCCGATCTCACCTTCCTCAACCTCAGCAAGATATTGGATTAGCCCTCCAGTTTCAAAGTATTGCCGCTGGCGTCGCCGAGCAAATCGAGCGCTTACAGGCTATGACTCACCCCTATGAACTGACTTGGCAGGCTCTCACCGATGATGCGGACAGCCAATTTTGGCAGGCGCTTGACCGTAGAATGTTTGATGACAGTCAGGCCGACACCGCGATCGCCCAGATGGGTATCTTACCCGCCCAGGCCATTGACTTATTTGAGCACCTGCGGACCTCTCTAACAGCGGAAACTTGGCAAGCGCGACTCCATGCCAGCAGCGGCATGGGCACGCTCAAGCTCGATCCAGAGCGCACATCACTCCAGCAGCTCACTAGCGTTCGACAGTACTGTCAAAGCGCCAAAGGCTATCTCAATTTGCTGCGCGCACCGCAAGACTGGAAAGATCAGTTTTCTTCTTGGCAGCTCAATCGACCTACCCAAATGTTGATGTCGCGCCTGCGCCAGCAGTTCGATCCCCACCAGTTGCTAAGTCCCGGCCGTATGGATGCAGCCTCGTGATGTTATTACGCTGCGCGCTTGACCGCTGGTTCGTGGCTAGACTGCCCAAGGGGCAAAGGGAGCTACAAAAAACCGGGTTGAATCGCGATATGCATAGAGAGACAAATCCAGTGGCCCCTTCATCTTGACCTTCAGGTCTACCCACCACTCATCTTTCACAGGAAATCAAGTCAATGTACGGACTCAAAGCGATCGTGATCGGGGCCGGCATGGCCGGGCTAGGCACCGGCATCGCCCTCAAGCAGGTGGGCTATGACGTCGAGATCTATGAGAAAACCAGGCACATCCGCCCAGCTGGAGCCGGCATTTCACTCTGGTCAAACGGCATCAAAATCCTTAATCGGTGGGGCCTTGGCAACGCCGTTGCCGCCATTGGCGGTCAAATGAATCGGATGGAATATCGCACCCACCGAGACGAGTTGCTCAATCCCATTGATTTGACTCCGCTGTTTGAAAAGGTGGGACAGAGACCCTATCCGGTCTCTCGCACGGATCTGCAAGCAGTTATGCTAACGGCCTTTGGCGAAGAGCGGGTGTACCTAGGGCAGCGCTGTGTTGCCGTGAGGCAAGACAACCACAGTGCCACAGCAATATTTGCCGACGGCAGTACGGCCACGGGCGACCTTGTGGTTGGGGCTGACGGCATTCACTCAGCCCTGCGCAGCTATGTAGCTGGCCCAGCTAACACCCGCTACGCCAACTACGTCAATTGGAATGGTCTAGTGGATGCCGATGATGGGTTGCCGGCCCACGATACTTGGGTGATTTACGTTGGCGAGGGCAAGCGAGCCTCCATGATGCCCGTGGGGGGCGATCGCTTTTACTTTTTCTTTGGTTGTCCGAAACCTCCTGGCACCACCACGGCCCCCGAAAATATTCCTGCCGAGCTCGCCGACATCTTTGCCCGTTGGGCCCCGCCAGTGCAGCGTTTGATCCAGAAATTGGCCGATCGCCCAATCAACCGTCTCGAAATTAGCGATCTTGATCCCTTATCTCAGCTCGTTAGGGGTCGGGTGGCTTTAGTCGGCGATGCGGCCCATGCCTCTACGCCTACCCTCGGGCAAGGGGGCTGCCAAGCATTGGAAGACGCTGAGGTACTGTGTCGTTATCTGGTTACGACCAACCTCGGTGTCGCCGATGCCCTCAAGCGCTACGAAGCGGAGCGTAAAGATCGCGTCGCTGACCTCGTGCTCAAGGCCCGCAGGCGCACCGATATGATTTACAACAAAGTGCCTGAAAACACGCAGGCATGGTACAAGCAACTTCGACATGAGTCTCCCCAAGCCGTCACCGAGGCGATCGCCAAAGTCATCTTAGGGGGACCGCTGCACTAGCCCCGAGGCGCAGTCAACCCTCGCAATTTCTCAGCCACTCATTTATGGATAGTCCCCAGCCCTCCTTCGCTCAGCTCAATCAAATGTCTCAAACTGACTTTGTAGCCGTTCTAGGTGAAGTTTGGGAAGCCACTCCAGCGATCGCCGCTGCCGCCTGGCACTATCGCCCCTTTTTCGACCTTGATGCGCTACATGCCTGTATGGTCAACGTCGTTCACCGCATGAGTGAAGCAGAACAGCTGCGGCTCATTTGCGCCCACCCAGACTTAGGTTGCAAGACCCGCATGGCAGCAGCATCGGTCAAAGAGCAAGCCGCTGCAGGTTTAGACCGTCTGAGCCCGATGGAATACGATCGCTTCCTCAAGCTCAATCAAGCCTATCGAGACAAATTCGGCGTCCCCTTTATCATTGCCGTCAAAGCCTATACCAAAGCCAGCATTCTCCAGGCCTTTGAGCAGCGATTAGCAAACTCCCCAGCAGCAGAGATGGAGCGGGCACTCAGCGAAATTGCCCAGATTGCCCAGTTGCGGCTAGAGGCTCTGATGGCGAGCGAGTAAGAATCGCTTCATCCCTAGTTTCGTCTGGCTGATCACAACTGCCCGGTGACCTCTACAGTCAGCAGCACTTCCGTTGACGCAATCGCCTCGCCGCCATCTCGAGCGGGGATCAGCGCCGGCAGCTGTGCCCTCAATCCCGTAACACATTGCATAACTGAAGCGGGGACAGCCGATCGCTGCTCCCAGGGTAAGAACTCTGAGATGCGCCCATCGGCCTCAACAACGGGCCACAGCGTTACTCGGGCAGTATCCCCTCCGGCCATCAGGCCCTCTGCACAGGCTGCGTTTTCCAGGAGGGCGGCCGTAGCTGTCTGCCATCCCGCGGGTAATCGAGGCCTCTCATCATGCAGGTCAGCCCCTCCGGGTAAGGGTTGTAGCGACCACGAAGAAGCCACTCCCATAGCGCCTTCAGTAGTGCTAGGCGTGCCTGGATCTGGCTGCGTACCGGCCCCTCCTGGCTGAACAGGGGGCGCGGGGGGCAACGGTTGGGCCGCCGCTCCTCCGGTTGCGTCTGGGACATCTCCGGGGGGCGGTTCAGGAGAGCGGGTAGGGATTGGCGGGCGCGCTGGGGGGGGCTCTGCCGATGGAACAGGCGGTGGCGATACTGCTGGCGTTGCGGGGGCATCGTTGGCAACCACCGGCGAACTGTCAATGAATGGCTCTAGGGGCTTCGGCGCAACCGGCGACGTGTTCGAGGGGACGGCAGAGCCTGGGCTCGCTGGAGGATCAGGAAACGCTTCAGGCACTGAGTTTTCGGGAACGATCGCCTCACTCCCCGCATCACCCTCAGGTATTGTGATCACCCGAATCGGTGCAGCCGTCGCATCTTGATGCGCCCGATACCAAGCTGCTAGCCCCCAATTGATCAGGCCCAGATGAATAATCGCGGTGGCGATCGCGCTCGTGACCCACACCGAGCGCGGTGTTTTAGCCGGATTACCTTTGCTGATCCTTATCCTCATCTACATCAGCATCTCTACATCAGCGTTTCTGCTCCCCCAGCTTATGTCAGCCAGCCCTCACTCTGTCTCCCACAGAGTCAGTTCGATAGGCGGCCAACAGCGCAGCGGGCTCGCAGCGGCTCGGCCACCCAAGCGTCAGGGGTGAATGGCACATACCCGCAAAGGGATTCTGAGACCGCGGAGTTCTGCTGCATAGCAGCTGATTAAGATCGATTCTGGTAAATGCTGAGCAACTCGCCAAGAAACCAGTAGGCCATTAGGTTCCGCAGCTTCTTGCAAGCGAGAGGCGATATTCACACAGGGGCCAATAGCGGTGTAGTCAGCCCGAACTTCGCCACCAAACATGCCCACAACCGCTTCTCCCTGGTGGATACCGTAGCGTACCCGGAGCTCAGGAATATCCTGCGCCTGCCATCGTTGATTCAGAACTTGTAAGGTTTTGTGCATCTGCTGCACTGCCTCGACTGATCGCCTGGCTTGCTCCTCGGGCGGCAAGTCTTCGGGAGCACCAAACAAGGCCAGCACCCCATCCCCCATAAACTTATCCACCGTACCTCCGCTGGCAAAGATGGCTTCAGTCATGGCATTTAAATATTCATTTAAGACCTGGGCCAAACGACGGGGCCCCAGCCGATCAGACAGGGGGGTAAAGCTAACAATATCGCTAAACAATACGGTGATCAGGCGCGGTTCTGGTTTCAGGGCCAGTTGCAAATCGCCCGCCGCTGCTTTATTCACCAAAGAGGCCGGCAAGAATCGTCGCAGCACCGATTCGGTCAAATATTGGTTCAGATCTTTAACCTTTTGCTCATTGGCTTTGAGAGCCAACAGGTTACGGACTTCGGCTAAGAGTTCACGGTCATTAAACGGCTTACCCAGATAGGCATCGGCTCCTTGTTCTACCCCCTCAATCCGAGTTTCATCATCAACCTTAGCCGTCAACAACACGACAGGAACCGTTCTAAAACGATCATCCTGGCGAATTTTTTGCAACAGCTCTAACCCTGACATCCCTGGCATCATGAGGTCCGTCAAGACTAGATTGGGCGAAAATGTCTCCAACATAGCCAATGCCGCCTGGCCGTCGTGGGCGGTCCTGACGTGATAATCTTGCCGCTGCAAGACGTTGGAAATGTATGCCCGAAGGTCGCAATTATCGTCTACCACCAAAATGCGGGCAGCACTAGTACTATCGCCAGCATCGGACGGGACAATTCCCGAGGACAATCGCTCATCCGTTGATACCAGAATGTCCGCTAGCTCAATCTGGGCACGGCTCTTTTCGGTAGTAGCCGCTTGGTCGACGATTTGGTCCGGAGGCAAGTGCTGATGCCCAGTCGGCAAGGTAATGGCAAACGTTGTGCCCTCACCATAAACGGAGGTCACACTGATTTCACCTTGGTGCAAAGCCACCAGCTCTTTGACCAAGGACAGTCCTAAACCGGTACCTTCATACCGACGGTTGGTAGAGCCATCGGCCTGACGAAACCGCTCAAACAAATAAGGCAGTTGATCAGCTCGAATGCCGATGCCAGTGTCTGACACTTTGAGCACGCAATGCACCTCCCCCGGTTCTAACGTGACCGTGACCGTGCCTCCTTCCGGCGTAAATTTCACCGCATTGGACAGCAGGTTGTACAAAACCTTGTCAAACTTTTCGAGATCTAAAAAAACCGTTGGCCCAGGGGGCAAGTTAGTGACCAAGGTTAATCCTTGGCGTTCGCAGTAGGGCTGAAAAGCCGTCACAATATCTCGCACAAAGGCATCAATGCCCACGGGCCGAAAGGTCGGCTGCATCCGACCGGCATCTAACCGTTGCAGATCTAACAGTTGGTTTACTAGGCGCAACAGTCGCCGAGCATTACGTAGAGCTACTGTCGATTCCTCAGCGTTGAGGCCTCGGCCCTGCTCAATGGCAGCTTCTAGGGGCCCCAGGGTTAGGGTTAGGGGCGTGCGAAACTCATGGGAAATATTCTGAAAAAACTCCGTCTTCTGACGGTCTAGAACCATGAGCTGTTCGGTTTGCTGTAGTGTTTTTTGATACAGCCGGGATTGCTGTACAGCGATCGCTGCTTGCACTGAGACGGCCAACGCCAACCCAATTTCATCCCGATGCCAGTGGTGGGGTTGATGAATGTGTCGTAACGAAATACTGCCAATAATCTGCCCTTCTGTGATCAAAGGCACCACCAACAGCGATCGCGCCCCTGAGCGTAGCGGCAAATCCTGCACACTCATTTGCGGATGATGGCTCAGATCGTCAATTTTGATAGGCTGCTGAGTCGCGAGTAGCTCCTGTAGGACCGGATTGCTGCGAATCGGCGTCTGCGATCGCGGGAGCCGAGAAATCGAGGCCGCATCCTGATCAGCTGATGGGGGGTGTCTCCCCTCGTACAATCCCACACACTGCATATATTCATCTTCAGCAGTCCACAGGGACAAGACACAGCTATCGACACCTAAGACTTGGCCAAGGCCTCGGGTAATGGCCGCAAAGATAGCCTGGGGCTCCAAACTAGAGCGAATTGCCTGGGTCACGGTATTGAGCAACTGCTCGCGGCGCGCTAGGGCTTCCATCTGTTCATAGGTAATCGCTTGGGAGAGCGCGAGCGCGGTTTGATCAGCCACCGTGGTAAAGACTTGGCGATCACTCTCAAACCAAGTATGCGATTCACCACACTGGTGCAGCGCTAGTACAGCCAAGGGCTGCCGCTTGGCCACTAGCGGCACCAAGAGACTGGAGCGAATGCTTAAATCAGCGATGATCGAGGTGCCATCCCCTAAGCCAGGAAGATTCTCCGCGCTGAGGGTAGTCATGTCGGTTACTTCCCAGGCCAACGCCTGGGCTTTTGGCTGTAGCGCCTCAGGCGACACCGAGACCGCTTCAGAAGTGTAAATTGCTGGTGTCACCGCACTCACCGCATCGCCCAGAGGCCGTAACACACAGATATCAGCTCCCATGTAAGAGCCAATAGTTTCCGCCGTCGTTTGCATCATCGCCTGAGCAGTTGCTGCCCGGCGGATGGTATTAGTCATGGCGTTGAGCAAGGTCTCTTGCTGCAAAACCCGTTCCAATTCCTCTGTCCGCGATCGCAGCAATTGATGAGCATCCAAAGCCTGTGCCACCACGGCCTTCAGGTCTGTCGCTTCCCAAGGCTTGGTAACGTACTTAAATACCTTGCCTTGGTTGATCGCTCCGACCAAATCCTCAACATCGGTATAGCCCGTCAGGATAATCCGCATGATGTTGGGATATTCGACCGCAGTTTGGCTCAGAAACTCCGTGCCACTCATGCCCGGCATTCGCTGATCCGAGATAATGACCGCAACATCAGGGTGCTGAGCCAGCAGAGCCAGCGCTTGGTGACCGCTTTCTGCTCTGAGTACCTTAAACTGCCGATAAAAAGTGCGATACAGCAGATCAAGGTTATCTGGTTCGTCATCTACGACCAGTAACTTCGGCTTTCCGGCTATTTCATTGCGCGGCTTAGTGGACAACCCTCAGTACCCGATACACAAAGATTCAACGCAGCTTCTCGACTAACATGCCCTGATTTCAACAGAATCGCCGACACTTAATATGCAGTATCAGTCTTCCCCCTTGAACCTGGAAAGAGATTGCTTATCATTCTTGCCTTACCCTCACCAAGCTTAGCCCCCAGCATAATCATAAGTCCCCGATTCCTTTGCGGTACCGTTAGGTTTAGCAATAGCGCTGCCTCATCCCATTACGACGCCGATACCAACCACCTGCTAACCGAGCGAATTCTTGAACGCGTTCTCTCGCAGTCCCAATAACTAGCCCATAGCCAGGGTGGATGCTGATCTTCTCCAGGTTGCGAGCAACTCACCGCGATCGCCAACCGCTTATCCTCGTCACCTCATTACATCAGCCCTTGCCACTCATCCAGGGGTCCCGATTGATCGATCGCGCTGCAGACTCTGTTCATCATTCCCAATCGCTGCTTTGGGCAAAACATCTAGGCTGGGAGGTTACACTGTCGATTAGGTTTCATCAATTGATTGGACATATCGTTTAGAACATGCCCAACCGGTTGATCACCAGCACAAACGTATATCCATTCATACTGATTGCGGTGTCTTCATCTGCTGAGTTTAAATCTGCCTCGTGCCTCGTGCGGCCTGCGTCGATGCAAGATTTGCGGGAAGTTTCTGACGTTTTGACTAGCAGCTTTTATCCCCCGTTGGGATGGCAGCGGTGGCTACATCCAATCCTGCGCTTTAGCATCTACGAAGATCTCAAACAACGGCTACACAGCGGCCACCAATACTATCGATGTTTGATTGCGATCGCGCCTGACCGCTACACCCAAAAACCAATGGTGGTAGGCACCGTCGAAATTGCCCACCGCCCACCGAGCCTATGGGCGTTTGATCGTACCCAACAGGTTTATCTCTCTAATTTGGCCGTACGCGCCAGTGCCCGCCGTCAAGGAGTCGCCCGCCAGCTACTCCAAGCTGCCGAAACGTTGACCTTAGACTGGGGTTTTCGAGCGCTGTCGCTGCACGTCATGACTGACAATACTCGGGCCAAGCTGCTGTACCAAAATATGGGCTACCAGCTCCAGCGGGAAGAGCCCACACTTTGGTCTGTGCTCAATCTCCAACCGTCCCGTCTCTTGCTCAAAAAGGCCCTGCCGGCCCCTTCTAGTCCCGATCAACAGCCCGGCCATCCCTTGCCCAAACCAATCTCTTACTAAAGCCAAAAGCAGCCACAAGAAACAGGTTAGGATTGCGCCAAGTCAAGCTTATTGAGGGAACTAATCGCCGATGAAAACGCTGCAGTTCAGAAACGGGGATGCCATGCCGATGCTTGGCTTGGGCACCTGGAAATCAGCTCCTGGAGACGTTTACAATGCCGTCAAAACAGCGATTCAGTTGGGTTACCGACATATCGACTGCGCCTTAATTTATGGCAATGAAGCGGAAATTGGTCGCGCCTTGACGGCATCATTTCAGTCAGGGATCGTCAGCCGCGAAGAGATGTGGATAACCTCCAAACTGTGGAATGACTCCCATGCGCCCGAGGATGTCCAACCAGGTCTCCAACAAACCCTTGCAGACTTACAGTTGGACTATCTGGATCTCTATCTCATGCACTGGCCAGTGGCGATTAAGAAAGGAGAAGGCTTTCCGCTCAATCAGGACAAGCTAATTGACCCAGCAATCCTCCCGCTTGAGACCACCTGGCAGGTTATGGAATCATTAGTCGATCAGGGGCTGACCCGGCACTTTGGCGTGTCAAATTTTAGTATCAAGAAGTTACAGTCTTTGCTGCAAAGTGCAAGCCGACCACCAGAAATGAACCAGGTAGAGCTACATCCCTATCTGCAACAGCAGGATCTCCTAGCATTTGGCCAAAAGCATCACATTTTCTTCACTGGATACTCCCCTTTGGGCTCATCCGATCGCCCCAATTCGCTCAAGGCAGACGATGAGCCGCTGTTACTGGCCGATCCCAAAATCGCTGAAATTGCTGAAAAACACCAGGTTACCGCTGCCCAGGTTCTGATTAGCTGGGCCATGCATCGGGGGACGGCCGTCATTCCTAAATCGGTCAATCCCGAACGAATTGAGCAAAATCTGGCGGCAGCAAACGTTGTACTAACCGCAGAGGATATGTCGGCGATCGCCCAACTTGATCGCCATCGCCGCTATGTCGATGGCTCCATCTGGGTGGTTGAGGGAGGACCCTATACCCTTGAAAATCTTTGGGATGAATAGGGGAGAGAACGCGACAGTAGCTGGTCTAGCTAAGACCTAAGCAGTACTTGCAGCGATCGCTACAGCGTCGTCATTACCCATTCCCGAATGAGCTGGTTGACTTGCTGGGGCACCTCATCATGGGGACAATGCCCCGCCTGCAAAAAGTGCTCTTTCACCTTGTCGTAATGCTGACGAAATTGCTCGCTCCGGCGATGGGTATCCATCCAAGGATCGCCTTCACCCCAAAGCAATAGAAGGGGGGCTGTCATCTGTCCTAACAGAATATCTACCGAGTCGCCTCGCTGAGACTTAAAAACCGACGCAAACACCCGGGCAGCACCAGGATCATCTGCCGGGCGGCGAATATCTTCAATGAGTTGGTCAGTGATGATGGATTGGTCCACATAGACTTGCTTAAGCGTCTTGCGAATATTGCGTCGCTGCCGCACATATTGAAACAGCAGCCAGCTAGGTAACGGCTGCAGCATAAAGGTCTGAATGGCTTGTCGAATAGCCGATTGAAACGGGTTGGGCGGCGCGACGGTCGCATTTGCCTGAAAGGGACCGGCACTATTGAGGAGGATGATCCCCGCGACCCAGTCTGGGTGACTGGCGGCCACGGTCAAACTAGTGTAACCCCCTAAAGAGTTGCCCACTAAGACAACCGGGCGACCTACCCTCTCTTGTATAAAAGCCACAAGCTGGTCGCGCCAGAGGTCAGCACTGTACTGCAAATCAGCTTTGGCAGAGCGACCAAAGCCTACAAGATCGATCGCCCATACCTCAAAGTCGGTTTGGAGCTGGTGGATATTTTTGCGCCAGTGGTCAGTTGATGCACCAAATCCGTGGATTAGCAACAGCGGCGGGCGATCGCTGCCCCCAACGCCCGCCTTGACATAATAAATATCGTGCTCTCGCCAGCACCAAATGTCTCCCGGCAGAGACGGCACAGCATGAATACCCGCAGCCGCGATCGCAGTAGCCATCAGCAATATTTTTGTAACAGGATGTAACGCACATCCTCATCTTAATCAATCGTGAGAAAAGTCGGCTGACAATTTTTCTGCTATGCATGGGGTTAGCGCATGCTTGGTTCGGTCATCTTTACGGCTTACGTGCACCTTCTTTAGCCTTAAAGCACTCTCGTCTCCCCTGACCAGGAGGTGACAATAATGTCAAATAACGGCATGCTTATACGGTTCGATTTGCCTCTGTAAGGTTTTGGCAGCTCTTTCTCGGTCCACTAAACGCCGCCGCCCCATCGTGAGAACCACCGCCCTTTGGTTTGAGCGCATTGTGGCAATTTTGGCCCTAATCAATTTGATGCTGGTGTTGTTTGACACCAGCTACATCCGATTTCGCGACATCTATCTTCGTTTTCTTCCTGAGTTCACCACTTGGTATGGGGAGCTCTTTAAGGGAATCGAGCCCGAGCGGACCACTGTCAACTACTTGGAAACGATAGACAAGCTCGAAGCCCAAGTCGCTCAAACCGGTTTGCAGTCCACCCAAGCGCAGTCTCTGCTATCCGAAGTGCGGGATCAGAGTGCTGCCATTATCGATGAAAATCCATTTGAAATTGCGGATAAATCAGGCACCTTAGAGCGCATCAAAAACATGGTGCGCGATCGCGTCGACGTTGACTCCTCAAAAGCCGCTTTCAATGAGTTTTGGAGCGCCGACTATTTATCTGACCAGGGGTGGACCCAAGAAATCACCTATTTCAATGAAGAGCTGAAACCCCTATTCGAAACCAACTATTTTCGGAGCATTGGCGAAGACGGCGGCCCCACCAATGATTTTTGGAAAATTGACGGCTGGTTCGTTGCGTTCTTTGCGATCGAACTGCTCTTGAGAACGTTTTACATCAGCCGTCGTTATAAAAACTACACTTGGCTCGATGCCGTACTCCTACGATGGTACGACCTCTTTTTCTTCCTCCCTTTTTGGCGCTGGCTGCGAGTCATTCCCGTTACGGTGCGGATCAACCAGTCTCAGCTCATCAACTTGATCCCCCTGCGCAATCGCGTCAATCGGATTTTTGTATCCACTTTTGCCGTTGAGTTGACCGAAATTGTGGTGCTGCGGATCATCGATCAAGTCCAAAATTTAGTCCGTGATGGCGATGTGGCCGAGTGGCTCCTGGCCTTAGGGTCTGAGGCTCAATATATCGACATCAATGGAGTAAATGAAGTTGAGGCGATCGCGAACAAGTTCACCACCATCACCATGTATCAGGTGCTGCCCGCCGTCAAACCGGAAGTTGACGCACTTTTGCAGCACAGCATCTTACAGGCCCTCGACCAAGCTCCTGGATTTCAAGGATTTCGCGGGCTGCCGGGTATTGGCAACCTGCCCGAACAGATTGCCCAGCAAGTGGTTTCGGAAATCTCCAAGAATCTTTATCAAGCAGCGACTGGCGCGATCGAAGATGAAAAAGGCGCTGAACTTACTCAAAACTTGATCACCAAGGTTGGCGAAACCCTGCGCCATGAAGTACAGCAAAACAAAACCGTAGATGAGCTGGAACAGTGGACAGTTGCCCTCTTAGAGGAAATCAAAATCAACTACGTCAAACAGCTCTCGGCGGAAGATCTTGATGGCATTCGAGAGCAAAACTACAAACTCTACGATCTCACTCAAGCGCGCCAGTAGCTGCTCTTCTGAGGGATGATCCATAGCCCGCAGCAACCATTTTTCGATCTTGCGATAGTATAAATAGCTGAGCGGATCAATGGCGATCTGCGCCTTCCTGATTCTGACATGTTCTAGGAAGTGGGCTTTGTACCCACTTTTTTTATTGGAGTTTTATATGACTCATCCTCTAGTGCCCAAAGTTATTGACTTAGCAGCTCCGGTTGCTCAGCATTTGGGGCTGGATGTGGTGGATGCAGTCTTTCAAACTAATTACTCGCCACCGGTACTGCGGGTCGATGTGCGGAATACTCAACAAGAAGATACCAGCCTAGAAGACTGCGAACAGATGAGTCAGGCACTCGCTTCAGTATTGGACGAGAGCGATCTGATCCCCGATGCCTATGTGTTAGAAGTCTCTAGCCCCGGTGTTTCTGAAACATTGATCAGCGATCGCGACTTTTCCGTATTTCAAGGCTTTACCATCGAAGTCCACCTCACTGAGATGTACAAAAAACGTCAGACCTGGGTTGGGCAGTTACTCAAGCGCGATGACGATTATCTCTATCTCACACGCAAAGGCAAGCCCACCAAACTACCGCGAGACTTAATCGAAACGGTACAGCTCAGCGATCAACCGGTTGAATGAATCCATTTTCATCGTTGCTTTTAATCACTTTTTTCTTACGCCATTGGGGCGTTCGCCATTCTAAAAGGGAGTTTACAAATTTAACCATGTCCTTAGTCAGCCTGCCCAACCTGCAAGATCTGATTGACAGTATTAGTCGAGAACGCAACCTACCCAAACACGCCGTTGAAAACGCCCTCAGAGAGGCCTTGCTCAAAGGCTACGAGCGCTTTCGTCGGACCCAACGCATTGCGGATAACATCAGCTTTGAAGAAGGCTACTTTGACAACTTTGATGTTGAGCTCGACGTGGAATACGAAGACGATCAAGGATTTCGAGTCTTGGCCAGCAAGACAATTGTTGAAGAAGTTGAAAACCCGGATCATCAAATTGCCCTAGCCGAAGTCCTAGAAGTTGCTCCCGAGGCTCAAGTGGGAGATGTTGTGGTGCTAGACGTCACCCCCGAACAAAAAGACTTCGGTCGCATGGCTGCCATTCAGACCAAACAAGTACTCGCGCAAAAACTGCGAGATCAGCAGCGCAAACTGATCCAAGAAGAGTTCCAAGATTTGGAGGGGACTGTCCTTACTTCGACGGTACAGCGGTTTGAGCGTCAGTCAGTCATTATGACGGTCAGCAGCGGTACTGGCCAACCCGAAGTTGAAGCCGAACTGCTTAAGCGTGACCAGCTACCGAACGACAACTATCGCCCAAATTCCAAATTTCGGGTGGTGCTCAAAAAGGTTTCAGAAGGCTCCCATCGTGGCCCCCAGCTTCTGGTGTCACGGGCCGATGCCGCCCTAGTGGTGGAGCTGTTTTCCAATGAAGTGCCGGAAATTGAAGACGAGATCGTTCGGATTGTCGCCGTCGCCCGTGAAGCCAATCCGCCTTCGCGCTCGGTTGGTCCACGGACTAAGATTGCGTTCGATACAGAGGAGCGCGATGTCGATCCCGTCGGGGCCTGCATTGGGGCTCGGGGGTCGCGGATTCAAGCGGTCGTCAGCGAGCTCCGGGGTGAAAAAATTGATGTGATTCGATACTCCTTAGATCCGGCAACCTACATCGCCAACGCCCTCAGCCCGGCGCGGGTTGATGAAGTTCGACTCATGAATCCAGAAGAGCGACAGGCACACGTGCTAGTACCCGAAGATCAGCTCAGCTTAGCGATCGGCAAAGAAGGACAAAATGTTCGTCTAGCGGCTAAATTAACGGGCTGGAAAATCGATATCAAAGATACCGCCAAGTATGACTATGCGGAAGAGGACCGCAAAATCGCGGAGCTGCTTGCCATTCGACAAGCAGAAGAAGAGGCTCGTCTAGCTGAATTAGCCGAAGCTGAAGAGGAAATGCTCGACGAAGCGGAGTTGGATGAAGCAGAATTAGAACCTGTTGACTTTGATGAGACAACTGCAACCCCAGAGTTAGCAGAGTCATCAGCCCCCATACCCGCTAACATAGAGGAGGGAAACACGAGCGATCGCGGAGAAACCACTGACGAAGTCTTGGCAACTGCCTCTGACACCTTTAGTTCGGATCCCGATCACGAAGAAGCGTCATCGTCAGAAACCACCGACATGACCCTGCAAGAGGAGGAGTAAGCTTTCCTGATATTTCACTAATGGAACCTAACCATCGTTGTTGCGTCGGCTGTAGAAACATTGCTCATCGCGAGCAGCTTTGGCGCATTGTCAGACAGCATTCGAGCGGTACTGTGCTTTTAGATGAGGGAATGGGTCGCTCGGCCTACGTGTGTCCCAAGGCTGAATGTCTCAAAGCCGCACAGCGCAAAAATCGTCTTGGCAAAGCGCTCAGGGTGTTTGTTCCGGATTCTATCTACCGGCAGTTATGGCAAAGGCTGCAGGGCGCAGGCGCCACAAACCCGCATACAACATCGCCATCTTAAGATTAAGAAAATCCATGGCGACAAGGGATACCTGGCCAACTACGATACAGTGAAGGTTTGATAAGATAGTGCTCCAAAGAGCACAAGCAGTCTCAGATGGCGGTCCCCATCGGATCACCGCTTGAGGCAGTGAAAGCCTGGTTTTGATAGCTTGAGTTAAATTTTGTGGTGAGTTACCGCATCAAGTGAAATGTACGTTTTGTCTAACAAAGCAGGTTTGTTTATGAAATAACGGTATTGGCGAGGGAGAATTGGATGAACAACGGAAAAGTCAGAATATACGAATTGTCGAAAGATCTCGGTTTAGAAAATAAGGATATTCTGACCATCTGTGAACGATTGGACATTGCGGCCAAAAGTCACAGCAGTACGATTACGGGGGAAGATGCCCAACGTATTCGCAATGAGGTCAAGGAAACATCGGGCAAGTTATTAAGTAAGCCAACAAAACCAACCCCCCCCCGTCCTCGTAAGCCCAATACGAGTCCTCAAGAGGCCAAAGGAGCAGATCGTCCTAAGAAGCAGCAAATTTTAGAGATTCGCCGTCACCGACCTAAGCCAGTTGCACCAACCCCTCCAGCAGCTAAGGTTGACAGCGATCCCGATGAGACGGAAAGTTTGGCAGCGTCGCCCAAACGTCCCAGTGCTTCCAACTCTTCACTACCCAAACCCAAGCTTAAGCGACCTGGTACGGCAACTCCTGAGCGACCTGTAGCTGCCCCCACACCACCGGCCAGAGATGAGCCCGTTGCGGCTACGGCCCCCAAGCCAACTCTCCCTGATAAACCTGAGGTTGAGCTTGCAGTCCCGCCGAGTCGTCCTGCGAAGCCAGCCAAACCTGGTCGTCCTGTGCTGAAAAAGCGCGATCGCTCAGCTGATCAAGAGAGCGATGGCAGTCCCAAGCGAATTGAAATTCGCGAAATCGAAGACGACGAAGACACGTCACCAACGCTAAAGCCGAAGCCAGAGCTGCGTCGTCCTCGTCCAAAACGGGCCGATGCCCTCAAGGAGGATGCTGGCACTACAGACGCGTCAGACGATGAGTCGTCTGATGTTTCTGATAGCGTGTCAGAAGAGCCGATTTTACGTCGGCCCTCTCCTCCTCGCCAGAAGCGCAAGCCCAAAGAGCGGGAGGAAGAAGAGCAAGAGCAGCAAAAAACGACCAAAAAGGCAAAGCGTCGCGGCAATGAGCTGTTGAAGCATCAGGAAGAAGATATTCTTGCTGATTTGGATGAGGTGACTGGTGATAATAGCGATAACGGCGCTTCTGCAGCGCTGAGTATGTCGCTCGCCCGCCCCCCCAAACCCAAATCAAAATCGAGTCCCAAACCGAGCACACCCAAGTCTCACAAGCCCACACAACAGCGGGATAGTGGAAGTCGCAATCAACGCCGCGATCGCCGCAACCAAGATAATGAGCCCGAGCGGCCTGAAATGATTACGCTAAAAGGCGGACTTTCAGTTCATGAGCTGGCCAACCTAATCATGGTGCCCGAAACAGAAATCATCAAACTGCTCTTTTTCAAGGGCATTGCCACCAACATCAACCAAACCTTGGATGTTGAAACAGCAAAAATGGTGGCTGAAGAGTTTGAGATCTTAGTTGAAACGGCGGAAGAGGAGTCAGAGGCGAAAAAGGTCACAGAAATGTTGACCGTCGAAGACTTAGAAAATCTCTCCAAGCGGCCACCGGTTGTGACCATCATGGGTCACGTCGACCACGGTAAAACGACGCTGCTAGACTCCATTCGCCAAACCAAAGTTGCCCAGGGCGAGGCCGGCGGCATTACCCAGCACATTGGTGCTTACCACGTTGATGTTGAGCATGAGGGCAACAATCAGCAGATTGTTTTCCTCGACACCCCCGGTCACGAAGCCTTTACAGCCATGAGGGCTCGAGGGACTCGGGTTACGGACATTGCCATCTTAGTGGTGGCTGCCGACGATGGTGTTCGCCCTCAAACTATTGAGGCAATCAGCCACGCTAAAGCGGCAGAGGTCCCCATCGTGGTGGCTGTAAACAAGATCGACAAAGAATCAGCCCAGCCAGATCGTGTCAAGCAGGAACTCATGGAGCACGGGCTCGTGCCTGAGGAATGGGGTGGAGAAACCATCGTAGTGCCGGTTAGCGCCATCAATGGCGAAAACCTGGACACGCTTTTAGAGATGATCTTGCTGGTGTCTGAAGTTGAAGATCTGCACGCGAACCCAGACAGTCTGGCTAAAGGAACCATTATTGAGGCGAATTTGGATAAAGCCCGAGGTCCAGTGGCGTCTCTGCTGGTACAGAATGGCACCCTCAGAGTGGGCGACAGCGTCGTCGCGGGTTCTGTCTTTGGTAAAGTCAGAGCAATGATCGACGATCGCGGCGATCGCGTGAAGGAAGCGACGCCTTCCTTTGCGGTTGAGGTTTTGGGTCTTAACGATGTTCCAGCGGCTGGAGATGAGTTTGAAGTCTTTGCCGATGAGCGTGAGGCTCGGAGCGTGGCAGATTCTCGATCTGATGATCAGCGTCGGTCACGCCTGCAACAGGCGATGGCCTCTCGCCGAGTCACTCTCAGCAGCCTATCGGCACAAGCCCAAGAAGGCGATTTAAAGGAGCTCAACATCATTCTTAAAGCTGATGTTCAGGGTTCGGTCGAGGCGATTTTGGCAGCTTTACAACAGATGCCCCAAAACGAGGTCCAGATCCGGGTATTGCTCGGTGCACCCGGTGAGATTAGTGAAACTGATGTAGATCTGGCAGCAGCCAGTGGCGCGGTCTTGATCGGATTTAACACTACGCTGGCTTCGGGGGCTCGCCAAGCCGCTGACCGTCAAGGGGTGGACGTACGAGATTACGACATCATTTACAACCTGCTCGACGACATTCAGGGCGCTATGGAAGGTCTCTTAGAGCCCGAACTTGTTGAAGAGGAGCTGGGCGAAGTTGAAGTCCGTGCGGTCTTCTCAGTCCGCAAGGGTACGGTAGCCGGTTGCTACGTGACTTCTGGCAAGGTCACTCGAAACTGCCATATCCGGGTACAGCGGGGAGGAAATGTCGTCTACGAAGGCAACCTCGACTCTCTGAAGCGTATGAAGGACGATGTCAAAGAAGTAGCTGCAGGCTTTGAATGTGGTATCGGTGTAGACAACTTCAATGGCTGGCAAGAGGGCGATCGTATTAATGCCTTCAAGCTAGTGACCCAACGCCGCAAGCTGATGCCTGCGTAAGCCAATTTATGACCTCTCACCGCCGCGATCCCTACCTTTGGATACACTTTACCGGTTTGGCTACAGTGCCGCTCTGGTTAGATATTTGCCTAGGGGGGCTCGCGGTGGGAGAGCCAATTTTGTCACCTTGGCTAGAACTCATCGTTGTGGGGGTGGTAGGCACGGTGCCGATCACTTGGATGCAGCTTCAGCGTCCGTTTTATATCTTTAGCGTGCCGGGGTTAGCCTTGCGCCCAGACAAGCTACCAGACGAACGGCGTCGCCTATTGCGTCTCCAAAGAGGATGGATTAGTCGTGGGCTGGTTGTGATTGCCGCGATCGCCCTGTTAATGACTTTGTATTGGCTCTATCGATTGTCACCCATCGTTGCTGAGGTGCCTTTTTTGGTAGGCAAATCGCCATTCGTCCTATTAGCCATTTGCTCAATGGCATTTCTTCTCGCCAATCTTTTTACTCTCGTCCCGGCCACTGTGATTCCGCTGCTGCTAGTTTCACCGCAGCGTCTCACTAAGGTGGAGCCGCTATCAGCATCGGATATTCTGACCCACTTTACGATTGTTGGTTTGCGTATCGGCCGTATTTTGCCTGAGTTTGTCCAATATTTTCAGCCAACAGCCTCGGACACTCTCACATCTGGAGCCTCAAACGATGCTCCACCGGCAGCGGATACTTCATCCATTGATGGAGCCTTGGACAACGCCGGCAAGGAGCCATTGATGGCAGCCACTTCCCCGGCTGCTATGGAAGGATTGGATCACGATACCGCGGCAGATGGCGATGTCGAATCCTCCGCCTACCCCTCCGCTAGCTCAGACATTTCCCCTGGAGCAGAAGTCACCAATGCCCAGGATGGCGAAGAAGTTACGGAGTCACCTTTAGATACAGAGTCATCTCTCTCAGGTAATCTGCCTACTACTGAACTAGAACAGACCGCCCAGAAACCAAAGGAAATCTCGCAACCTCATATCTCAGGCGAAGATGAGTCCGGCAATGATCAAGAGTTGCTATCGCAACCCAACTCCCCCATATCTGCCTCTGAACCTATTCCCACGTCGAATCCAGTAAATGCCCCTGGTACGATTGATGCCGAGCCGGTGGCAGATGCTCACGCCGCGGCGGTAACCGAGGCGTCAGAGACGGGCTCGATCGCAGCTCAATTAGACTCTGTCAACTCCTTAAACGATATCAAGATCACCCAAGATGACGATCCCGATGTTTCCTATTCCACTAATCCTGCCGATTAGGCAGTTGCTGCAACCGTCATCAGCATCCACTGAAAACCACCAATGTTTTGGTCTGACTGAGAAAGGAGGGGAAAGTGTGGTTATTCGCACAGCAGTCATCTCGGCTCTTGGGTTAACCTAGGACTAAGGTAAATCAGTTTATATTGCTGAATCACCTAGGTTTAAGTTAAGACCGTTTGTTCTCTCACTTAATGGAAGCGCGTATGGCCAGTTTTTCTTCGGTATCGATGCGCCAAGCCTCTGAAGACGGCGAAATTTGGGCTAATCTCAGGGAAGCGATCGCTAACAGTTCAGGTTTTCAGGGCTGGCAGCAGCAGCAATGCCAGTCTGATATGGTACGGCTACCCCTCGACCAGCGGGTCCGTACCTATCTGCGTGAAACCTTAGAAACACTCGCTTACTAGCTTACTCTTACGACTGGTTTCAGTTCTTGAAACTGCCGTTTCAATCGAATGCCCACTTTTCATACTGTAAACACAGTTGATTGGAAGGTGGGCATTATGCATTCAAGCGCTAGGATGGTTGGTCATGCATCTCGAATTTTAGGCACTCTGACCCTGACCGTTTTATTGGGCTGTAGCGGCTCTCCAGCCGGCACCAACAGTGAAGCGGCACTATCAGAAACCGATATGGCAGCTTCAGGGGAAGTATTACTGACTGAGTCAGCCGAACGCGATAGCAGCGCTGTCCCCTCCATAGCCAACGCTCAACCATCAACACAGCTTATCAAGCGGGCAACACTTACCCTTGAAATCGACGATGTAGAAAGCACGCTAGAAACAATTTCCGGCATCTTAGCTCAGCATCAGGGCGAGCTTCTACAACTATCAGACACAGATGCCCGAGCTGATGATCCTCGAACAGTTGATCTACAACTGCGAGTCCCTCAAGCAAATCTTAATGTCGTTCTCAAATCGCTGAAAGCCCTCGGTCAGGTGGAACACCAATCGGTTGTTGCGGAGGATGTATCAACACAACTGGTGGACCTGCAGGCTCGAGTCCGCAACTTACGCAAATCAGAAGAGTCGCTGTTAGGCATTATGGAGCGCTCAGGTTCGATCCCCGATGTGCTTGAGGTGAGTCGTCGCGAGTTGAGCACTGTTAGAGAAGCAATCGAGCGCCATGAGGCCCAGCTCAAAAAACTGCAAACTCAGGTCACTTACTCAACTATTGCTCTAACATTGATGGAATCAGGGGCGATCGCAACGGAAGCTTCCCCTATCAGAGATACTCTCGGGCAGACTTGGCAGGCCGCTAGTTCATCAATGCAGTCTCTTAGCATCGGGCTTTTACAAATTGCTTTGTGGGGATTGGCATTTAGCCCCTATATCGGCATTTTGTTGCTCTGCAGTTGGCTTAGTTTCAGATATATGAAACGTCCAAGCGATTCCCCACCTCCAGCTGAGTCCAATTGATGCCTGAGTGACTTGTTCTTAGCAAAGTTGCCGGGCGATTGATGAGTCTGTCAATGTCATCACAATCATCGGCATTCTGTCAAAGTTCTGACAAATTTTGATTGTTCTCTAGAGTTCACAAATGATGAAATCTGGGGAAGAGTGGGTCCAGTTTATGAATCTCTCTTCTGTCGCAGGCAAAGAGCCTCAGTGGTATGCCGGCTGGTGAAGGCACTCCCAACCCAGAAACTTACATCGATAATCGCTTCCCCCGACAACCTGCAACGGATTGGCTTGAAGCGCCGCCCTACATTATTTTCCAACTACGATTAGGCCCCTAGCGCCGAATCTCTTAAACAGACAAAGGCTTAAACACCTCCGCTGACGCAGCGTCATAAGGTCGTTGCCACCCTCTCTCGTCAGCACTAGGGAACCAGCGGGTGGCAATACTTTACCTCATCAGCACGATACCCATTCTAAATCTGGCCCCTCCTGCTGCCGCTCAGCCCAAAATTCTTTACATCGCTACTTAGTGGTTCACAAGACTCGTGTTGTCCTTAGGGGTCGTTTTGTCCACGGCGATCGCTAGAAACACACGGGACTTGAAATAATCCAGCCGGAACCGGGATGGCTTCTGGCATACAAGCAAAACTGTTGAACACAGCCTCGGTCGGTTGAAACAGCAATACTGTCTTAGCCACGTTAGGCACCTGTGGAATCTCTGGCTCGACCGTCAGTACAAAAGGGGTTTGTGGCGGTAGATAGTAGCTCAGAGAAATTGCATCTCCTAAGGTCGTGCCGTGGGCCTGGATCAGTATCACTGGCTGCTCAAAACGGCTAATCGCTGCCGCGATCTCACGGTTGTAGTATCCCAAACTTTTATTCCACCAAGTCGGTGCTTGCACAATCGCGATTGAGCTAGCCAGCCCAAGTCCCACTACTGTCGCCACCCCTACAATTGCCCATTGTCGACGCTGTTGATACTGCCTCGACAACCAACCCGCCACCGCGACCAAAAACCCGATCAATGCCGGCATGAAATAGCGGGTGTTTTTTGACAGCACGCTATCGCGAATCCAGTCGCCCCCGATAAGGCAAGCGGTTGGCACCCATATCAGGGCTAACAAGAGGAGGCTTGAGTCCCGGGCAAAGGACTGCCAGATGCCCCAAGAAAGACCGATGAGTAAGACCAGGATTAATGGTGGAACTCCCCAAGAGTAGGGGTGATCCAATGGCAGATTGGGATCGAAAAAGACCGAACTGAAGTGCAACCCCCACAGTTTAATCAACGCATCGATGGGATAAACGACCTGTGTTGTCCAAGATGTTGCTGATTGCCAGCGCTGACTGTTAATCCACATCACCCCTAGCCAAGGCACAAACATCATCCCTGCCAATCCCACTGCCACTGCCATCGTCCGCCACTGTCGTCGGTTGATCAGTAAAGCATATACACCATGGGCCATCACAACAAACAAAGACAGCACCGAGGTATTGAACATGAGCCCCAAAAACACTGCGTAAATCAGCCACACAGACCAACGCTTTTGCCTAACCGCCCGTTTCATAGCAGCGGTCGCCAGCACAATTAGCAAAGTCCACAAAGCATACTGCCGGGCTTCTTGGGCATATAGTAAATGGACCGGAGAAAACGCGAACAACACCGGTGCAATGACGATCGCTTCAACTGACAGAAACAGTTCCCAGGCCAACCACGGTAGCGCCAAAAAGGTCAACGTGCTTGCCAGGGCTGATACCCCACGAAAGGCTGCCATTGAGGAACCAAATATTTTGACCCACCCCCAGCACAGCAGGTAGAACAATGGCGGATGTTCGGGATGATCAGCCAGCGATCGCAACGTATCACCCAGGGTACTGTCAGGCGAAAAGGTTTGGTATTGCAAAAGGGTTGCGGCGGCAATCGGCTCCCCCGTGAAAACCTGCTCGCGGACTTCAGCGCCGATATGTCCAGTTACTCTCAGGGCCGTAAAGACTTCGTCGTACCAAAATATCTTGCTGCCTAAATTCAGCCAGCGGAAGCTAATACCCACCAATAAAAAAATTGCGATCAACCAAAACCAAGGCGATCGCAATTTGTCTTTCAGCACTAATGACTTAAGAAAATGAATAGCCAAACTTACCAAAGTTCGCCAATAGGGCAATATTCATGTGTTCTAGAGTGTTAACCAACCAAGGTACATCTTTGCAGGTGTAACGTTCATGGTAGTTAAAGAGCACAGTTAGTCGGTTTTCTAGCCAGGGCTTGACCGCTGAGCAAAAGAGCACAATCCGCAGCAAGAGTCCCACTGCCAATGTGTGCCCAGCATCATTGAGCAATTGCCAAAACCGACGAAAGACCGGTTGCTGACGACCTTGGACTACCAAAAAGTTCAGCAGTCTCTGACAGGTTGTAATCACGACAAACTCAGTCAAACGCTGATCGTCAAAGTCAGTCAGGGTATCTCGTAAATACTGCTGCAGCGATCGCCGAAATTGATTATTGACATAACGTGGATCGGCATCAGCCAAAGGCGACAACAAATATTCCAGGAGCTCTTCTTTGAAATCCCGAAAAGAGCGCACAGTTTTACTGTAAGTCGAGAACATTTGCGCCAAATCACGATGGCTACGGTTTCCCTCGACCTTCCCTGTATAGTACTTCAATGCGCTTGACAGCTCGTTTGTCGACAACCGCGTAGGATTCGAAACCGTTGTTGCCCCTCGCGTTTGCTGATCGCAATACCGCGCCAGCTGTACACCCAGCTTGGCTTCTGCCTCTTGACGTAGCTTAAGCACCTGACTTTTCTGATGCTGATCGCTATCCTTAGTCAGCAAGCTGCTGTCATATAAAAACGGATAGCGCTTAAGCTGTTTACCAACAGGCTGCTCACCCACAGGCGTTACCGTCACTGCCTGATCATCAATGAGATTGGCAAACCGTCGCAGCGCTGCATACTGCTCAGTCTGCGCAAATAAACGGCTCAAGCGGCGAATCGTATAGGTTTCAGAAGCAGAAGAAGGTGCGGTCGGAATGTCTTCAAACAGTTGGACTAAAGCCGGCACGGCCCAATGATTCTTCGCTTCCGTTGACCAAGGGTTGACCAATGTGTAGCTACAACGGTTGAGCGTATACTTAAACTCTCGCTCAGCATGGGGACGGTGCGCCAACTCGACTAGGGTTGACCAAACGTCAGAGTCATCAAACTCTTCTGCCTGAATAAATAGATCGTGAAATCTAGCTAAGACTTGCTCAGCATCTTCTCGCTGACGACAACGCTGCAGATAGGCATACAGGCGATTTTCCAATTCAGCCGCAGAGGCTGAACGATGGTTTGACCAAGACTCGTAGGAATCCATGGGGCTCATAGTGGCAGATAACCCAATTCGGCTGAGAGACAAGCGGCAACCAAGCTACACAATTCCATAAAAAGGTTAGGGTTGACTGCAAACTACCTTTTAATTATTGATAAAGTTAGAATCGGCAGACACTTTTTAGACTGTCTCATCCAAATCATACTCCGATGCTTTTTCTGTGTCTGCCCCACAGCAGAAGATTGTAGAATTCTGCATCGTCCTCTACAGAAAGACACAAAAAAAGGGGGCATTTGCCCCCAAAACGAGTTCCCTTGAAGCAAGAACGCTGATTAATCTGTAGCCACCTTACGGTAAGGTACCTTCGCCGAGATATTGATATCTGCAGTCGTCACTCGCGCTGGAGCCTTAGAAGTTGGCTGAATCTTACGAGCCATGTCTAAGAACAACTGGGGGTTACCAGCAGAAGGCCGTTTGTCCTGGGGAACAAACCGGCGCACCTGGGACTGCCAAATCGACTGAGGAAAGCCCAAAACAGAGCGATAGTACTCGTCGTAACGGGGGAGACGCAAATTGGTCGGGGTTACGCCCTCTTCACGACCAGCGAGCACGCGACGACGCTGATAAGGCACAGTATTGAAGCCAAAGTTGCTGATGTACTCCTCACTATCGAGTAGCTCATCAACGAATCCTTGAATACCTTTGGTAGCCACCAAAATAGACCAGGCAATCTTCTCTCGTTCGTTATAAACTTGGCGCCCCAATACCCGCTCTACACATTGCTCAACAAAGCGATAGTTGTTGTTCTTTTCGTAAAAGCTGTTGTAGAAGGTTTTTGACAACAAAAGGCCACGAATAAAGTCGCGCACATTAATCTGTCCGTTGCGCAATTGCGACTCTAAAAAAGCTTCGCGATCCCACTTAAACGCATAGAAAAAAATTTGGCGATAGGCCGCATCGATCAAAGCATCCATACCAGTGGCATCGAGCAAATCGTCGGTACTGTAAACCTGCGGTTTTTCATCACCACCGACGTCGTAGCCCTCAACCCGCTGGTTTTGGCTGGATGGGGAATAATTCAACAATGGAAGCGCCACGTCTGAATCTCCGAATATCTGAGAATTTTTCACAATCGTTAATGTCAATCATAGGGGATGGCGGAGAACGACCTTGCCGTTTCTGAACAAATCATCACAGACCTTAACATTCACCCAGAGTCAGACGGGGCCTTGTTTTTGAGGTGCAATTGATATACAGAGATTGAAGCAAAAAGTCAAGATCAGCCCGATGGGAGGCCGCTGACTAAACGATCGCGAAACGTTTCTTTACCAGCCCAACACCGAAAACTGAGCAGCTGGAATCGAACCGACTGCAGGCGATGCTGTAGCCGATTTTGCCCCTGAGGCTGCTGACTCCTCTAATCGGGTCTCGACACAAAAAGAAGCGGTATTGGAAAGGCCAATGACCGTGCTCGTGCGAATCCGTGTAGCCTCATTGGGAAACCAGAAGCGCTCTGTGGAGCTCATGGTGGAATAGTCTGTGGTTAACACCAGCCCTTGCTGTTCGTCGACTTGATACCGACCGACCACAGGGGATGTTTCGGCATAGCCTTTTTCTCGTAATAGCTGCCCGACCTGAGGATCATCGTCATCCGGGACTAGCACTAATACAGTGGCGCCTTCTTGCTGTTGATCGGCTTCATCCCACTGCATCGAACCGTGCCAACTGACGGCAGCGCCCCCCATCGCCTTAGCCGGCTCAATGTCATGCATCTGACAAATCTCGATTACCTTTGGATGATCAATATCGAGCACGGTAGCGGTGATTTCTAATTGTCCTAGCTCCGTGCGGCGCATCGCTAGATGATGAGTCGTTCGCTGCGATATCCAGCGCCCCTCGCTCAACCGAAAGAAATCCATCGCTTCCATAATGAATCTAAGGTGGTTAACACTTTTTCAATAGTTATCCCACTATTGTAAAGGGATGTGTGTGCGAGGAGGCTGGAGAATCTTGGTCAAATTGAACTCAACGCCACAGCTGACTCACTTTAATCGACATGTTTTGGGGTTTGTCATCGGCATGGCGATTGCCCTTGGTAGTTGGGCGGTCATGCCCCACTCACTGGCCCAGACGTCGTCAGAGCCCGCCGTTCCTTCAGAGCCCGCAGAGACGGTACCGGCGGTCCCCCTTACTCCTAGCATTGAGACGGTGGGGAATCCTTTGCAAAGCTGGACATCCCCTACTATCGATGCGGTTTTCGAGAGTCAAACCCAAGACGCAGACATCGCTGGTATTCATCTCGATGGTCGTCAGCTATTTGAAGTGGCGGCTCCCAGCAATGATGAAAATACGTACAACGCCCTCGAGCGATCAATTGCGATCGAGACGGAACTGAAGCAGATTGCTGCTGATTTCTTTGAGTTTGGCAGTCCAGAAACGCTGTCGGTCTATGATGAAGTGGACGCCGAGAGCAATCAGCCAGTCATCTATGTCAACGATGAAATGTTGATGACGGTGACTTATTTAGACGCCCGCATCAACGGCTCCAACAGCTTAGTTTTGCGGGCTCGCCAAATCGTTGATGACGTTGAAGCAGCCCTTCTGCGTTATTACGATGAGCGGCAGCCCGATTTTTTATGGCAGCAAGCCCGCTGGGCTCTTGCCACCCTTTTGATTACGCTACTAGCTAGCTTTGCGCTGAGTCACTTTGCACAAAAAGCTAGTAGCCGACGCAATCTGCTCCGCGAACATCAGCAGGAGGCAACCCCAAATCCGCTCCAAGGCAACCAGCAAGACAGCCTTTCTCGGATGCGTACTGCGCTGCGAACGAAGCAGCAGATCAATAGCCTGGGAATCTTAAAACAAGCTTTACAAATCTTGCAGGTCTGTCTGTGGTCCGGTAGTACATTTTTTGTCCTGGGTTTCTTTCCCTACACGCGGTGGCTGCAGCCCTTCATGATAGAAATGTTGCGGTTGCCTGTGCGATTTGGCATCGTGGCCCTGATTGCTTACGGTTGTATTCGCTTAGCTAGCCTGTGGATTGACCGGTTATTTCTCGCTTTTCAAGGGCGTACGGTTGCTCACTTGGAGCGATCGCAACGATTGATCCTGAGATTATCTACATTCTCTCAGGTGATTAAAGGTCTCATCGCCTTTCTCATCATTGGAATCGCGGTAACAGTCATGCTGAATCTATTAGGCGTGCGAGTAGGTCCATTAATTGCCGGTGCCGGCCTAGTTGGTTTTGCCGTTTCCTTCGCTTCCCAGAGTTTAATCAAAGACATTATCAATGGCTTTTTAGTTTTACTCGAAGATCAATATGGCGTTGGCGACGTCATCACAGTGCGGGGAATGTCTGGCTTTGTAGAAACGATGAATTTGAGAATTACACAGCTCCGTGCCACCGACGGTCAGCTGATTACCATTCCCAATGGTCAAATTGACATGGTGCAAAATGCCTCGAAGGAATGGTCACGGGTAGACTTAATGATTCCAGTGGGTCTCACAGCCGATATCAATCAAGCCTTGAGCTTAGTTGAGCAAGAAGCCGATAGGATGCGCCAAGACGATATCTGGGGACCGCTTATCTTAGAACCTCCCCTCCTGTTGGGCATTGATGAGCTCAGCCATGCGGGGGCGACCATTCGTATTTGGATCAAAACACAGCCCCTCAAGCAGTGGGATGTCGCAAGAGAATATCGGCGGCGCTTAAAACTGACATTCGAGGCGGCCCAGATTCCGCTGGGAGTGCCTCAGCAGGTCGTGCAAATCTCAGATCCTGCCGCTCATCAGGGCATGCTTACCGCTGGTTCACCATTCAACGGAACGACAAGAACTGATGCGGCCCCGTCATCTACGGCATCGGAACCCTAGGTCCACCCATCTCCAACAGTCATGACTTTATCTTCTAGCTTTCCCCCGGCGATCGCCATCCAGCGCTATTGGTACTGGCGAGGCTGGCGTATCCGCTATCAGGTAACGGTTGCCAGTTGTTCAGACAGGGCTGACCGACCGCCCCTCCTATTGCTCCATGGCTTTGGGGCTAGTCTCGAACAATGGCGCGATAATTTGGCCGACCTCGCCCGCTACCGTACCGTTTATACGCTCGATTTGCTCGGGTTTGGCGACTCCCAAAAAGCAAGCACTATTTTCAATGTCGATTTATGGAGTGACCAAGTCGAAGATTTCTGGCGCTGCTTGATTGGTCGGCCCACCGTTTTGATCGGACATTCATTAGGCGCTTTGGTCGCCCTCAACACGACGGTGCGCCACACCGCGGGCATCAAACAGTTGATTATGCTGACGCTGCCTGCCGCTCGTGAGGAGCTTCTGTCAGGCTGGGTAGAATCACTGTCGAGAAATGCCGAACGACTATTTTCGACGCCACTACTGATTCGACCTCTGTTTCAACTTTTCCGTCGTCCGAGTGTAATTCGCCAGGCGCTGAGGAGCATTTATCAAAGACCAGAGCGGGTCGACGATCGCCTCATCCATCAATTTGTCACCCCAACGAATGATCGCGGCGCAGCTCGTACGCTATGTTACTTAGTGCGATCGCGCACTGAGCTGCAATTCAGTCCAGAAACTAGACAGCTCGTGCCAAATCTGACAGTTCCCACACTATTGCTTTGGGGCGATGCTGACCGGGTCATTCCGCCAACTTGGGGCCAACAAATCGCACCGCTCAATTCTCACATCACGCTTCAGCTAGTTCCCGGTGGCCACTGCGCCTATGACGATAACCCCGAGCTCATCAACCAGCAAATTTTGAACTGGTTGGGCCACTTTGAATAGCCCAGCTTTGGCCAGGCTTCAAAATCTAGAGGTGCATCGGTAAACACGCCTTGACGCCTAACAGCAGCCTATTAAAAGTTGCGATGGGGAGAAGCAGAACTTGTATTCATCGAAAAACCGGTATTGGGGAAGTTTTGTTGGCAGCTTTTTTGCTGACGAGATCGCCATCGCCGAATCGAGATCGCCTGCCGTTGAATGGGAGTCAAATATCCATCTGCCGTAGCCACATCCGGATCTTCGCGAGAACTCATCATCGGCATACGAGGCTGATAGCTTAACCCCGTCGAAAACTCATCAAAATGATCTTCAAGCACGAGGGCTCGCATCACTTGGTCAACCGACTCGTAACGATCAACTATATCGGGGCACAGCATTTTGTCTAACACTGACCCAAAATGGGTACTAACCGAGACCAAATGCTGCCACACGATCGCCCCGGTCTTGGGATCAGAGTCAAACTCTATTGGGGTTTTGCCCGTCAGCAAAAATAAACACGTCATGCCTAGTGCATAAATATCGCTGGCATAGGTCGGGCGCAAAGCTTGCTGTTCCGGAGGTGCGAAACCCGGTGTTCCAACAAATTGAGTCATTGGCGCCTGATAGCTACCTTCACCCAAATCACCCAGACACTCCCGTACCGCACCAAAATCAATCAAGACTAAACGGCCATCATCAGCACAGCGAATGATGTTTGGCGGCTTGATATCACGGTGAATAATTTTGCAGCGGTGAATAAATTTTACGACCGGTAAGATTTCTCTCAGAAATTGCTTTACTTCAGACTCCCCTTGGGGACCATCCCGTCGCACTTCACGGGTCAAAACCTGGCCAGGTACATACTCTTGAACGAGGTAAAAACCATCGTTGATAGTGAAATAATCTAGCAGCCGAGGAATTTGCGAGTGGCTGCCGACTTTTGCCATCACTTTAGCTTCTTTGCGAAACCGTCGTTTTGCTCGCTCCAGAGCTAGCGGGTTGCTCACTTTGGGGCAAAGCTGCTTGATCACACAAAAGGGGCTACCGGGAATGCCACCATCTTGGGCTAGATAGGTCACGCCAAATCCGCCCGATGCCAAAATTTTGACAACCCGATAGCGCTCACGAAACATGTGTCCCGGTTTGTGCAGTTGCCGACGCCGAGATTGCCGACTACTCTCGGATCGATAGTCCGATAGCTTGATAGGAGAGTCCTGAATAGTCATCAGAGAAATAAGGTAACAAACGACTATCGATAGGTAACCTTCACCAGGTTACTTGTTTTCCTGATGGAGTAGATGCGGATAGCGACATCGGAGCAGTCATTGGTGTAGCAATCGGTAGCCAGAAACGGAAAACACTACCCTGGCCAACGCTGCTTTCAACTTCAATATGCCCGCCATGTAGCTTAATTAACCGCTGACAAATAGTTAGGCCAATCCCAGTCCCGCCAGACAGGCGATCGCGGGAGCGATCCGCACGCCAAAAGCGATCAAAGACATGTGCCAAATCAGCCTCCGAGATCCCTGGTCCGGTATCCTCCACTGCTACCCAGACTCGCGACTGTTCTACCCAGGTAGCTACTGTTACACACCCCTGTTGCGTATGACGTAGAGCATTACTTAAAAGATTCACCATAACTTGTTCAATTCGCTCCGCATCCGCCTGCACCAACGGCAATGCATCTGGGCAATCAAATCGCAGTTGTACAGGGTCATCGGGCAACCTTTGGTCAGCAAAGCGAGTTACCACGTAGCTTAGCAACTCACCCATATCAGTGGGGCGTGGATCGATGGGTAAGTACCCTGATTCCAATTGCGACAGCTCTTGTAAGTCGTTGACCAAACGCTGTAAGCGCTTAGTCTCGCGGGCTAAGCGCTCATACACCAAAGGCTCAGCCTCAACAGTACCGTCCGCTAGCCCTTCCAAATATCCCTTCAAAATCGTTAAGGGCGTACGCAACTCATGGGAAAGATCGCTGACTAAGTCACGTCTTCGCTGTTCTACGCTTTGAATATCGACGGCCATATGGTTAACGCTGTTAGCCAGCTGATTGAGCTCCAAAATTTCATATTCTGGTAACCGACGTTCTAAATCGCCCGACGCAAAAGCACCGGTAATTTCCTCAATTTCTAGCAGTGGCTGCAAAATCCTTTGAGACAACCAATAACTTAAGGAGCTCGCCGCAATCCCCCCCAGCAGACCGGCCCATAGCATGCCGCGTCCCCAAGCAAACTGAAAAACTTCTACTAACTGTCCTTGAATCTGCGCCATGCGAAAGTTTTGGCCTTCAATCCGCCGCAGGCGCAAAACGAATAAGCGGGGCGTATATAACCAGCCCACCGTTGTGAGCGTTAGAATACCGATCGCGAGCACCGTCAAGTGGGCCCGAAATAATCGACTACGCAGGCTCTGCTTACTCATGGTGATTCTGCTTCATCTTCAAACTTGTAGCCCACACCAATTACCGTCTTAATAAAAGTTGGCTGGGCTGGGTCTGGCTCAACTTTTTTACGGAGCCGAGCAACATGGGCATCAACGATTCGCTCATCTCCGTAAAAATCATCTCCCCAGAGTTTGTCAATCAATTGTGGACGCGTCCACACCCGCCCCGGGTAACTGACAAAGGTCGCCAATAAGTCAAACTCCAGCGTTGTCAAAGATAAAGGTTCAGATTCGTGGCCAGACTGTAGCCGAACCGCCTGCCGCTGCTGTGGATCAACTTGAAAGTGGGGGCTCTGTAGCTGGGGCGTTTGTCCCCCCTGGCGCAAACTCCGCCGCAACAAAGCCCTGACCCGTGCAACTAATTCCCGTGGACTGAACGGCTTAACCAGATAGTCATCGGCCCCTGTGGACAAACCAATAATGCGATCGAGTTCCTCTCCTTTGGCAGTAACCATAAGGATATAAGGATCCTTATTACCGGGCTTTTGCCGAATCTGAGCACAAACTTCTAGACCATCCAAACCTGGCAGCATCAAATCAAGCACCACTACATCTGGTTGTAGAGCTTGAGCCATCTGCAAAGCTTGTTCACCATTGTGGCAAAGATGAACTGTAAAACCTTCCTTTTCGAGATAAAGGTGAATCAGATGAGCAATTTCCTGTTCATCTTCAACAACCAGAATGTCCATATCGTTACTCAATGGGTAAACAGAAAACAGTGCCAATTCGGACAACGGCCCGGATGCTCCATCCCACACCTGAACTCAGCTATTAGCAGTGAGCGACGCTAGCCTTATGCTAGAGGTCAGATGTCACTCTGTGGGCTATAGCATGCCAAAACTTCCTCCTAAAAACTATGTAGAAGCGGTTGGTTTGTCTTCAACCATCCCTGTGCAACCTATTGGCTGGGTCCGGTCTCCCTATACTGAGCGGCATGGCACACCGCGTCAGTCTCAGCTCTCATCAACACCTGTGGATTATGAGCCTGTAACCGCATCCATTGAGCTATTTCCAGATATTGTTCCAGCGATCGCCCTCAAAGACTTGGCGGAATTTGATTATCTGTGGATCATCGCCTGGTTGCATCTCAATCAACATTGGAACCCCACAGTGATTCCGCCGAGAGGCCCTAAAGTGCGGCGGGGCACCCTGGCAACACGTGCCCCTCATCGCCCAAATCCCATCGGGCTCAGCGCCACACGTATCTTAAAAATTGAGAAACATACCATCCAAGTTAAGGGGATCGACTTTTTGGACCGTACTCCAGTTATTGATATCAAGCCTTACATCCCTTACTGCGACGCATTCCCTCAAGCCCAAGCTGGCTATGTCGATCAAGCTGAGGCCCATATAACTACTGAAGAAGATATTTTCGGTCAAGCTGGACATCCATTGAGCACCGGCTAACATCCAGCCTCTGTCTATCAATAGCATGCTGTCCAGACTAACCCAATAAGCTTCGAATACAGCACAGCCAGGGGGTTCCCGTTACCCAATGAATATCGAGCCAAAACAATTTCGCCCCAGCTCAGCGAGACATTTTCAGAGTTTGACATCCACGCTAAGGTAACGGTGTAAACATCTTTTGTACCTTCGTATCAGTGGTCAAATCACGTTGTCCAGTCCCTTTTGAACAACTTCCTATCAATCAATATGAAGACATGCGCGATTCATGGTTCTATGCCTGGGGCAACCGTAGTTTTGTTGGATACCTCAAACCAATTTTGATGCTCTGGGGTTGTAGCTGGGTGGTTACAGGACCAATTGTCGGAGCCAGCTATACACCATCACGTCATCCAGTTTCATTTGGGCTTCTAGCCACGGCTGCCGCCTTCATTTTGCCCATGCTTGCTTTGGCACAACTCTATATAGGCTGGTTACACATTGGCCAGAGGCTGCAGCAGGCAGCTGTTCCTTACGAAGAATCAGGCTGGTACGACGGTCAAGTGTGGCAAAAGCCAGAGGACATCTTGAACCGCGATCGGTTGATCATGGACTACCAGGTCAAGCCAGTTTTGCAGCGGGTTCGTAACACGCTACTAATTATGCTAATTACTGGTGGCATATTAGTTTTCGTCTGGAAAGTTTTATAACTCATTGCGTTTATGGCCGCTCTATGTAAAAGTCTTAGCCATGACTAGGGCTAAACGTTATCAATCAGCTGAACTCGAGATTCAACTTCTCAGAGAAGGAATTGTCGAATCGGTTCACACAGGTCACGCGGTTGTTTGTGATAGCCGGGGCCGGATGTTGTCAGTCGCCGGTAATGCAGAGACTTCGACATTCATTCGTTCATCACTAAAACCATTCCAAGCTTTAACTGTAGTCACAGCAGGAACGCTAGAACGTTATGAACTTGACGACAAAGATTTAGCTATCATGTGTGCCTCTCATCAGGGACATATAGATCAAGTGCGTCAGGCCTTTCATATTCTTTGGAAAGCCGAACTTGAGCCAAGCCAGCTTCAGTGCCCTACCCCCACAAATGGCAAAAGTCCTCTTGAGCACAACTGCTCCGGTAAGCACGCTGGAATGCTGGCCCTATGCCAACAACGTAACTGGCCTCTCGAAAGTTATCTTCACCGCAATCATCCGCTGCAATTTTGCATCATCAACACAGTTTCAGAACTTTTAAACATGCCAGCTGACGAATTTATCAGCGCTCACGATGATTGTGGTGCTCCCACTTTTTTGGTCACTCTTAGCCAAATGGCTTCTCTATTTGCCAAACTGGCCTCTGGAGAAAGCTTAGAAATGGAAAGAATCGTACGTGCTATGACTCAGCACCCAGAATTAGTTGCTGGGCCAGAGGCGTTTGACACCAAACTGATGGAACTAACTGAAGGTACGCTCGTCAGTAAATCCGGAGCTGAGGGCGTCCAATGCATTGGCTTAGTGGGCCAAGGCTTAGGGTTGTCTATTAAGATTCGTGACGGCGCCAGACGCGCCAAATATGCTGCTGCAGTTCACTTGTTGAAACAATTAGGCTGGATCTCCCCTGATGTCTCAGAACATCTTGCTGACATCTACATGATACCCAGCGACTACAAGCGGATTGATGTACAGGGTGATTTGTCTTTGATGTAATTTACCCTACTTGCTCATTATGCTTAGAGGCTCTTAACTTCAAACCCCCAGCACTTTCTAGAAAGTGCTGGGGGTTTGAAGTTAAGAGGGACCTGGCACCGAGCTAATTTCCCGTGGGGCGACCCCCAGAGTATCTTCGCCGCAGGCCTGTTTCACCATCGAGT
>JBHJHA010000080.1:0-15094 GCA_050331235.1 Leptolyngbyaceae cyanobacterium | reverse complement strand
GCTTCTTGTTCGTCAACCCAAGGGGCCTGCAGTAGAATGCCGCGCATATTTGAGGTAAAGGTCGCTTTGGGATAAACCGCAACGTATTTGGGCTGGCCGGGGGATAGATTCGTGTTAGCAGCAATCACCGAAGATTCATACACCGACCCCACCGAGGCCCAAAAGGGACCATTCTGCGCCATTGACTTAGCTAGGGAGCTGGTGGACGTGCCGTAGCGGGTAATTTTTTGCTGGATTTTTTGAATCTCAGTTTGATAGGTCGTGACATCGGCATCGGTCAGGTCGGCTGGGCGCTTACCAGAGACCGAGGCAAATTGTGCAACCAATGTCTGCAGACCAGAGTTAGAGCGTGTCGGTGCTGTATGTACGTAGAAAATCTTTTGTGGAGGACTCGAAGCATTCAAATCTTGATGGGTCTCCGCCGTAGTCAGCGCCTGAAATAGATCATCAACCGACTGTAAGCTCGGGGCCAAGTCTTCCCGCGTCATAAAGACCATGGGACTGAACGCTACCAGCGGCGCATCGGCGATCGCCGGCACGTAATCTTGGCCCGGGGCCAACTGCTGCATTTGATACAGCAATTGACTATGGTAAATTTCACCATCTACCGAAATCAATGTGGGTAAGCCCGGTTCATCGGTGGTCAGCGACCCTGACTGTAGCCGCTGGGTGAGGCTTAGTATCTCCATCACCACATCGCCACTACCGGCAGCCTCACAGGCGATATAAAAACTTTCGCCAGACTCTAGCTGAGGCTTGTCTGCGTTGAACCGCTCTGCCGCTTGATCACAAAAATCATGGAGGGCACTGCCAACTAACACATTGACTTCAAACCCTTGCTGGGGAGAACCGCCAGAACCGCCACAGGCCGTCAGAGCTACTGCAACCGCAGCGCTAGCAGTCTTGATAGAGTGACGCAAAAATTGTTTCATACCATCCATAGAGCGCAAACAACAGGGAGAGCACCGACCGCAGCGATCGCCTACTCGTGGGGCTGGGTAGCGACCGCAGCGCGACGAGCGTTTAGGGTGACCATTAGCAGCGAGATACCACTCATGAGAATACTGATGCCCACATAGAGACCAATCAGCCACACCGCGCTGACGGGCCACTGACTCAGCACCAGGATGCCCAGAACGAGCGTGATCACGCCGTCTAAGCCCACTAACCAAGCAATACTTTGGCCAAATTTGTTCACAAAGGCGGCGATGATCGTCAAAATGCCCTCGAACACCAGCATGAAGCCAAACAGCCAAGTCAGGGTGAGAACGGCTTCAACGGGATTAAATACAACCACTAAACCGGCAATTCCGTACAAAAGCCCCACCAAAAGGCTAAACCAAAATCCCCGGAGTGGCTTGGATTGAAACGCTTTGACGACCCTTACGATGCCGTTGAACAGCAGCAGCCAACCGAGGAATACGGCGAAGGTGACTGAAGAAATGCCGGGCCAAACGCTCGCGACGATGCCGGTCAAAATCACCAAAATACTCAGTGCGATCAGCCAACCTGAGGCTTTTTTGACGTCGGCGTTCAGGGGTGAAGCTGATGATCCTGATTCCATGAGAAGGACTCCTGTGGTGCTGTTACGCTCAAACAGTGCCAGAAAATGCCACCCCCGATACAGAAACGGATAAAAGTTTTAAGGTCTGCCCACTGCACATTAGATGAACCCATGAGACGTGGCTGACTTAAGAGATGAACTTTGAAGAGCCTGGAACATGTCAAACCTGCCGTCGTGGAGAGCAAACCGAGTGCGCCAGCATTTTCGCAGACCCATAACAGCCAAGCATTTTACGATGCCGACGAGCCAGATTCGGCCGCAAGCAAGTGTTTTGTTCTCTTAACCCAAATCAGGCAAGTTTGCTGATCATCTGAGCGCTTCCAAAATGAAGCCAAGTTTATAGACCACCCATCGGTGAGATCGCAGTAGACCTATCGGTTGAGTGCACGCCATCAGAGAAACGAGTCTGGGAGCATGGCTCTAGGTGAATGGTCTAGGCAATGGGTTTTGAAACTTACACCAATCCTCTGTAGTAGCGCTACAGATTTGCAGATCCCCTGCTGGCGCTGCCCCTTGAAGAAGGGGCTTTGAAGACTCTATGTGTCGTCGTGATTCGCAGAATTACCATTACACAATGCATGACCAGTTTGCTAAGGCAGACCATGGTACGAAAAAAGCGATCGCCGCTAGTGCGATCGCTTTGAAGAAAGCAATTTTCATCCTTTCGAATGCTGCCTACGCAGCTAACCTACGAAAGAATTTCAGCTGCTATGGCATCTTCTCGCAGTTCTTGCTTGAGTACTTTCAGCAAAGAAGGCGTGCCAAAGAATCCGAAGTAGATGCTCAACAGACCCGTAATGCCATGAAAAACAACCTCATAACCGTAGAGGGGAAATAGGCCAAAGAAAGTGTTGGCAAACGGAAGCAAACCCAGAACTGTAAACAAACTGTAGTAGATGCCGATTTGTCCAGAAATAAAGCGTGAACTGTCGAGTGCGATCGCGGCAGCAATGCTGACCAGTCCAGTAGCAATGTGAATCACGTTCAGCGGGTTAGTCACCGGTAACAGACCAAACAGATAACCCGTTTCGGCAGCCGCCACATACTGGTTGATAGCGGTATCAGCAACTTCCAGTTGAGATACCAGCCCAGGAATAAATCCTAAGACACCGACTAATGTATAAACGACGCCCAGTGCGAGGGCAAACTTTTGAGCAGCTTTCATAAATAATCCAAATTGATAGCTTCAAGTATTTAAAACTTAACAATTTGTGACGCGACCTTTCCTCCCCAACAAGTTTGAGGCCTGCTCCCCCAACAGTTAGACATTCCAAATGTAGAAAAGATTCAGCAATTTCTCAGGGCTGACTTACGCTTGCTCAACAAGTGCTTCAGGATTTAATCTTTGAGCACATAGCCGACCCCACGGACAGTTTGAATGAGGCGCTTTTCACCTTCGGCTTCGAGCTTGAGTCGCAAATAGCGAATGTAAACCTCAATGATGTTGGAGTCGCCCATAAAGTCGTAACCCCATACTTCTTCCAGAATGCGATCGCGGGTCAGGACCTGTCGCGGATGGGTCATCAGATAATCCAGCAGGTCAAACTCCTTAGCTGTGAGTTCAATTGAGCGATCGCCCCGTTTGATGTCCCGGGTTTTGCGGTTGAG
This sequence comes from Leptolyngbyaceae cyanobacterium, assembly GCA_050331235.1. Classification (GTDB taxonomy): domain Bacteria; phylum Cyanobacteriota; class Cyanobacteriia; order Phormidesmidales; family Phormidesmidaceae; genus Halomicronema. Next base: position 11,922 of record JBHJHA010000080.1, on the reverse strand, counting down.
GCTGAGGTCCTGGAACTGGAGGGCGTCGGCTTCTTGGGGTTGGTTGCGCCGCAGGTGGGCGCGCACTCGGGCCAACAGCTCCTCAATGCTGAAGGGTTTCACCACATAGTCATCCGCCCCCGCATCGAGACCGGCCACGCGATCAGCCACATCATCCTTCGCAGTCATGAGGATGATGGGCTCCTTAAAGCCAGTGGCGCGCAGTCGGCGACACACTTCGACCCCGCTTAAGCCCGGCATCATCCAATCCAACAAAACCAAATCGGGTTCCGCATCGCGGGCGGCCATCAGACCAGACAACCCGTCATTAGCCACAGTGACGTCGTAGGATTCATAGCCCAGCTCCATCTCGACAAATTTAGCCAGTTTTTCCTCATCTTCAATGAGGAGGATTTTGGGATTCATGGAATTTAGACTCCTTAAGAGACGGGTAGTTGAACGGTAAAAGTGCTGCCCACGCCCAAGGTGGACTGAACAGTGATCGTGCCGCGCATCTTGATGATCAAGGTTTTGACGATAGCCAGCCCCAAGCCGGTGCCGCCAGTTACCCGTGAACGGTCAACATCCACGCGATAAAACGGCTCAAAGATCTCAGTTTGATCAGCCAAGGGAATGCCTCGGCCGCGATCGCAGACTTGAATCCAGGCTTGCTGATCTTGCTGAAATAGCTTTATGGTCACTGGCGACTCACAGGGAGAATAGTTGAGGGCGTTGTCCATCAGGTTTACCAATACCTGTCGTAGGGCGCTGGCGTCAGCACGGACCCACAGCGGCGCAGTTTCGATATCGGCTTCGATGCGATCGCCGCAGGGGTCGGCCATCATCACGGCTTCTAACACGACCTGCTTGAGATCAAGCCGTTCGGCTGAGATTTGGAGATGCCCCATACTAGCGCGGGCTAAAACGAGCAAATCATTCAAAATTTGAATCGTGCGATTAGTCTCAGCGGCTGCCGTTTCGAGGCCGTCCCGTTGGGGTTCGGTCAGGGTTTGGCAGCGGCGCAGAGTACTTTGCAAATAGCCCTGCACCAAAGTCAGCGGCGTGCGCAGCTCATGGGAGACATCTCCGACTAACCGCCGCTGCTGCTCCCAAGACTGCGATAGCCGCTCCAGCGTGTGGTCTAAGGCATGGGCCAGTTCCTTGACCTCAGTTGGGGCTTTGTCTAGCTCTAGGCGCGTGGCTGTGAGCGACTCAGCGGTGACGCCCATGACCTCAGTACTGAGCATCTTGAGGGGACGAAGCGATCGCTCGACATAAAGCGCTGTCAAAGCCGCGAGCAATAGGATCGTGCCGCCACTAATCAGCACTAAGCTGCGGGTCATGGTGCCAAAGGTTTGTTGACTCTGGGTGACATCCTCAACGATAAATAACGTGCCAACGGATTCACCAGAGAGAGCCAACGGTCCAATACAAAGCACGAGGGTGCGATCACCCACAGTGACAAAGTCGAGCTGGGGGGTGGTAGACAGAGATTGCAAAAAATCAGGCAATCCCGCCCTTTGCCATGACCCCATGGTCAACGTTTCAGAATGGGCAAACATCTCGCCGTCTGGGGCCTCAACCCAAATCGCCACGTCTCCCAAAGCCCGCCGATCAATCACCTTTTGCACGGCGGCCTGGGTAGCCATCATATCTTGGTAGAGGGCGACATCCTGCTGAAAGCGGGCCGACAGCTCCGCCGCCGCGGCTTCGTGCCCTGCCAACAAGATCCGTTGCAATCGCCAGTTCAGCCAGCCAGATACGCTGCCAACGGCGATCGCGAGCGTCAAAACCACGCCCGCAGTCAACCGAAACCGGATGGAATTCAAATCCGGCGGATGTAGCATTTGGCGCAGTTGTTGACGAAACCCAAGCATAAATCTGTTTGAACTGATTGACCTCAAAACTAACAAGGGATCCTGAGAAAATGCTGATATTTCGCTTCAGAAAGTTCATTTCAGACTCTCAGCGAATATTCAGATCCCTCCCGTTTAATAGCTATCAAGAGGCAACAAATTTTTCTCGTCATAGGTGTCATTGTTGACACATGGGTGAATTACATTACCCAATTGAATTGTTCGTTATTTTAGTTTGCGCCACCCTATGGTTTTATCGTCCGAGAGTCCCCAAAGCACCGCTGCCGTCCGTCCCTTTGATAAGGTGCTGGGCCGTCCTTTAATCAAAGCCCCCATTCAGACGCTGCAGATCAATCTGGGCCGTCGCTGCAATTTGTCTTGCCAGCACTGCCATGTGGAAGCAGGGCCCCACCGCACGGAGGAACTATCGCCAGTGGTGTTGGCTCAACTGTTGGAAATCATTGAGCGGTTTCCTCAAATCACCACAGTGGATTTGACTGGGGGAGCCCCCGAGATGAATTATGGCTTTCGCCCTTTGGTCGAGCGATCGCGGGCTTTAGGCAAACAGGTCATTGTGCGCTCCAATTTAACGATCTTTTTTGAACCGGGCTTCGAAGACCTGCCAGAATACTTTGCGCAGCATCAGGTACGAGTCGTCGCATCACTGCCCTGCTATCTACCAGACAACGTCGACAGCATGCGCGGCCAGGGTGTTTATGACGCTTCCGTTCGTGCCATTCAACGGTTGAATGCGCTGGGATATGGCCGTGGGTCAGGGCTCAGTCTTGACTTGGTCTACAATCCGCCCGTTCCCAAAGATGAAAACTTTCGGCTCACTCCCAGCCAAGCCACCTTAGAAGGGGATTACAAAGCGTATTTGTCTACTCATTTCGACATTACCTTTGACCGCTTGTTGACCATCACCAACCTGCCCATTGGCCGGACCCGGTTTCAGCTGGAACATCGGGGATTGCTCAGACCCTATACTCAGTTTTTGGCGACCCATTACAATGCCTCCACCGTATCCAGTTTGATGTGTCGCACAGAGCTCTCAGTCGACTATCTCGGCAATGTTTATGACTGCGACTTTAACCAAATGACTGGGGTCGCAGCTCAAACCCGAGAGGGACAGCCAATTACCCTTGGCACGCTCCTAGCGGCGGGCACCCTGGATGTCATCAATACCATCCAGACCCGGAACTATTGCTATGGCTGCACGGCCGGCAGCGGCTCTAGCTGTGGAGGCGCACTGGCCGACTAGTTGAGTTTCCAGGGGCCGCGTCTGTGAGACTCCGGCCCCATCGTTCGCAAGACCATCTGCTCGAAAGACTGCCTGCTGTCCAACCACTGTCGTTTTGAAGGAGCACCGAATGAACTCTCCACTCACCCATATTCCCTTAAGCTGGAAGCGACGGTCTTACCGTTGGTTTCGTTTGAGCGGATTCACGATGTTGGCGATCGCCCTATTTTCTAGGTTACCGGTGTTGGCCCAAGAGGCCGCGAGTGAAGCGGGTCCCGGATTCATTGGTCAACTGCAGGATCGCTTAGTGGAAGCCCTGGCCTGGATCGATAGTCTGGGCCTGATTGCGCCAGTTGTGTTCATTGTGCTCTACGTCATTGTGACGGTGGCATTTGTCCCGGCATCGGTCGTGACGTTGGGAGCCGGGGTTGTATTTGGCGTAGTTAAGGGCTCACTCTACGTCTTCATCGGAGCCATGTTGGGCGCGACGGCGGCCTTTTTGGTCGGGCGCTATGTCGCTCGTGACTGGGTTGGGCGCAAAATTGCCGGCAATGAAAAGTTCAAAGCGATTGATGAGGCGATCGCCCACGAGGGCCGCAAAATTATTTTCCTCATTCGCCTCTCTCCGGCCTTCCCCTTCAATTTATTGAACTATGCCCTGGGCCTCACCAAAATTTCTCTCAAGGACTACATTCTGGGTACCACGGGCATTATTCCCGGTACTATTATGTATGTCTACTTAGGCTCTCTAGCAGGTGATTTGGCCACGTTGGGAGCTGGTGAGACCCCCAGTAATCCGGTCATCCAGTGGACCATTTATATCCTCGCCTTTATAACAATCGTCGCAATTACCTTCTATATCACTCGTATTGCCCGCAAAGCACTTCGGGAGTCGGTACCTACCGTCAAAGACGAAAATGGCGAGACCGTTTCGACCTGAGTTATTCAGCCTAGTGATCCACCCAGTCCCTACCAGGAGACGAACTGTTTAATCGAGCAATTTGGCAGCTGAGGTTAAGGCTGAAAGACCTTGTTAACTCCAAGTTGTTTGACCTCTTCGGTGGGCTATGGACAGTGCAAGTTAGGTCAAGCCAAGGGTCGGAATGGTAGGAGCATCCTAGCCGCCTGATCGATGATCACTCAAAAAGATGAGGAATACAGCTCTCCTAATATATTGCTGTGCTGAGGCTATCGGGTTCTCATATCTTCATCAGTCTCGGTGATGACGTCGTTGCTAAAACCCAGGATTTTGTCGATAAGTCATGACCACAGTGTTTCGTAAGGGCAATTTTTGGCTGCTGATATTCTTGGGAATGATTTTGGCGTTTTGCCTACGCCACATCTCGCTATTGTCCAACCCTCAAGCGTTGACAGAGACCCTGGATGCGCTCGGCCCCTGGACAGCTCCCGTGTTTGTCACGGCCCATATTTTGGCAACTATGGTTGGCGTGCCAGCGACTCTGCTAGTGCTACTGGGGGGAGCGCAATTTGGGCTGTGGTGGGGCTCGCTGTGGTCACTCATTGGCGCAACATTGGGTGCTACAGCGGCCTTTTGGGTAGCGCGCTATTTGCTCAAGGATTGGTTTCGCCGCCGGTTTGCCCACCATCGGCTGTATCGCTCTATCGATGCTGTGATGGATACCCATTCTTTCAACTGTGTGTTGGCCGTGCGGTTTGCGCCCCTCTCGCCTTTTAATCTGGTTAATTTTTTGTTTGGCCTGACATCAGTACCGGTCACGGCCTTCTTTACAGGCACGCTGGTGGGGATTGCGCCGGGCACCGTTGCCTACACGTGGATTGGCCTGGCTGGGGTTGAGGCGATGCAAGGGAAGGGGCTGTGGCCGCTGACGATGGCATTAGGGTTCCTAGCCGTCCTATCAATCGTACCCGTGCTGCTCAGTCGGCGATCGCCCAAAGGCTAACCCCGAGCCCCGCCAACTCAACGGACGCGATGTAGGGTTAATCTGGCAGTTTGTACTGGTCGACAATTCGCTTAGCAAACTCGGGTACGTGGTCTTCTAGCTTCTCCGGATGGTGTCGCTTGACATACAGATAGTTGCGGGTGAAATGGGAATCGATGGAGAACCGGGCATACTCCAATCCCTTGGGACCCACTCGCTCAATTACAACGCCCATGAGCTGAGCCGCCCACATTGGCAAAGTGACGCCCTTGTCATAGGCAGGAATACTCTGCTGCACAGCGGCATGGCGATCGCCCTTTGACATGACCGGCTGCGTTTCTAGCTGCTCCATGACGAGGTCGAGCATTTCTTGACCGCGATCGTTGCGCACGGTAATCCACTGCCAGCCATAAGGGGCCCCCATATAGCCCACCACAATATCGGCCAAGCCATTTACATAGTCAAAACAGCTCATGCAAGAGGGGGCAAACACGTCTTTGAGCTGATTTGTCTTGAGTCCAAAAAAGGGAACTTTTTCAATCGAGCCATCCGCATGTTTGAAATGAACGCGAAAGTCCTGCTTGAACTCGTAATGGACAACGGTATCGGGCGAACGGCTAGTGGTTTCTAAAAACTTTTGCAGTCCCGCGCGGGTCACGTTATCCACACAGGGAGTACCCAAAACGTACAGCTTTTCTAAGCCCAGCTTGTCCTCAACCGCTCGCAGCGCCTGAATCTGGCAGCCAACCCCGATTACCAGTAGCCGTTTCATGCCGGATTGTTCGACCTGCTCCAGCACAGATAGGTTGGGCGACAGCGTTGGCTTATTGACCCGAGCTGCCAATATTTCTTCTGGAGTGGTGGCAATCACCGGCTGGGGCTGAAAGCGATCGCTCTCGGAATTTTGCACACAGACAACCCCTTCAACCTTTCCTTGGGTCAGCATAGCGATCGCAATAGAGCTGACAATCCCAGTCCACTGAGCCCCCTCGATGGGCTCCCGTTTCCGCGCTGCCATCATGTCTTGATGCACACCAAAGTATTGCTCAGTAGTGTCTTCGAGCTGTCGCTCACGACCATGGGTTTGGGTTTCCAACTGAGGAAACTGCTGATTTAAAAACGCGCAGGCCGCTTTGACATAGTGAATGTAGTAGGTGTCACAGAGCCCGCACTCGCTACAGAGCTCTTTCGCCGGTCGGCGGGCTCCGGGGCGGAGGGCTTTGGCTTTTTGGTGGGAAGGCTGGGCCAGCGTCATCGGCAGGATTAACTCTCCAAAAAAGGTGTGATAACTACCATATCGCAGGGGTTTGACCGTTTTCTTTTTCCAAGGACAAATGTAAAGAATTGCTGCGATCGCGGCTTTCCCAGCCGGGAGGAATCGAACAGACGTACCTCACCCGAGTCTCTAAGTCGCCCGTTATAGACTGTATCTAAGCACCGCTGAAGCGGTCACAGCTACAGCAAGTAAGAACTGGGGCGGGCTTCGGCAATGGAAAATCTGAACTATGCTTAGGTTTGAGTTCCCTTATGCTGGCAGCCAATCTTATGAAGACAATGGGCAACCTAAGGCAGGAGAGCCGCTGAAGCGACGGCTTTTGACCAATGGCACCGCGCTTGACCATGGGGAGTTCCGATGCTTGTCTGAGCTTGCCCATGAAAGTCCCTGCTGGGTCTATAGAACTCTAGCGCTTGCCAGCGTTTTACCAGACAGGGCTACCGAATGATCTGCTGTTTGAATCCCCAGTGTCCTCATCCTCTCAACCGTGACACGGCCCAAGACTGCCGGAGTTGCGGTCAACCGCTGGTGGCGATGTTGCGAGGGCGCTACATTCCTCAAAAGTTAATTGGGCGCGGCGGCTTTGGTCGCACCTATCTGGCTCAGGACAGCGATCGCCTAAATGCCCCCTGTGTTATCAAACAGTTTGTGCCGCAGACCAAGGGCACCCAAGCTTTCAATAAAGCGGTGGAGCTGTTTAACCAAGAGGCCGTCAGACTGCACGACTTGGGTGAACACGTACAGATTCCCGCGCTGCTGGCCTATTTTGAACAAGACCATTTTTTGTATTTGGTACAGCAGTTCATTGATGGCAAAAACCTCATTCAAGAAGTTTTAGAGCATGGCCCCTTAGATGAAATTGGCGTTCGCAATCTTCTGCTCGACTGCTTACCTGTTTTGGATTTCATCCATCAGCAAAACGTCATTCACCGTGACATTACGCCGACCAACTTAATCCGACGGGATACGGATCGGCGCCTGTTTTTGATTGACTTTGGCATTGCCAAACACTTTGGTGAAGCCCTCACAGAATCCGCTGGGACCCGCATAGGCACGGAGGGCTATGCCCCCATTGAGCAACTGCGGGGAGGGCAGGCCTTTCAGTCAAGCGATTTGTATAGTTTGGGAGCGACCTGTTTACATCTCTTGACTGGGCGCAAGCCAGAAAACCTGTATGACCACATGGCGGGTGCCTGGCGCTGGCAAGAGATACTGGCGCAACAGGGGCGCTCGATTAGTCCAGAGCTGACAGCAGTGCTAGATCGCCTGGTACAAGATGCGGTGGGCGATCGCTTTCCCAGTGCAAAATCAACCCTGGAGGCTCTCAAATCATTACCGACGCTCCGGGGCAGCGTTCCTGGTTGGACCCGTCGGCATCCTTCTAGCAGCGTGAACCAGAGCGAAACGGCCTCGGTATCCGTCGTAACACCGACCATTGAGGCCGAGATTCCCCGGACCACACCGCCGCCCTTGATGCCCGAAGCGACGGTCTCTGTCACCGTGCAAAAGCCCCCACCGCCGGCGGCGACCGTCGCTGCGCCCACGGCGACAACCGCTACAGAGGTAGCTGAAACGGAGACAATGTCAAACGTCCGCGATTGGCAGTGTGTGCGAGTATTGTCTGGCCATCAGTCTTGGGTGACCGCAGTGGCCTTTAATCCACGCTCAGCCACTTTGGTCAGCGGCAGCCTCGACGACACCATCAAAATTTGGGATTTGCAGACCGGGGCGGAAATGACGACGCTTCAGGGTCATCCCCGTGGCGTTAACGATCTACGTATTAGCACCAAGGGTCAGGTGTTGGTGAGCTGTGGTGATGACGGGACTGTCAAAGTATGGAACTTGTCAGCTCGCCGCCTCATCCACACCCTAGAGGGCCATGCCCGCGATGTCACCAGCGTCACCATTGGCCACAAAGGCTGGACCTTAGCCAGCGGCAGCAAAGATAAAACCATTAAGCTTTGGAAGATGGACAAAGGGACCGCCCTCAAGACGCTATTGGGGTCCCCTGCGGCCGTGCGCGCCGTGGCGATGACACCAGACGAGTCCTTCCTGTTTAGCGGCGGCTTGGATAACAAAGTCCGGCTGTGGGATCTCAAAACTGGAGAGATGACGCGGTTTTTATCGGGCCATGTCAGCCCAGTCAACGACGTGGCTGTCAGCCAAGATGGTTTATTTGTTGTTAGCGCCAGTAAAGACAAGACCTTAATTGTATGGAGTGTGGGGACGGGCTCCATTATTCATGCCCTTAAGGGACATAACAAAGAGGTGAATTCTGTGGCGATCGCCCCTGACAATCGCACCATCGTTAGCGGCAGCAGCGATCGCACCCTAAAAATTTGGGATGCCCGCACAGGGAAACTGCTACACACTCTAATGGGACACAGCCATGTCATCAACGCGATCGCCATTCACCGTACTGGACGGTTGATTGCCAGTGCCAGCGCCGATAAAACAGTGCGGGTTTGGCGACTGGGTTAGTCACCGGTCTAAATCCCCCGGTCAGCTCGAAAACCCCTTACAATCACCCATATATAGGCGATTGAGATGGAGTTTACTCAGGCTAGTAGGCTAGAGCTAGCCTGCTCAAGCTTTGCCTGCAGTCGGCATGGGGGCATCTGAGGGGATAAGCTAGCCTCCCCCGCTTCAGACAAGTCTGAAGCTCAGTGAACCAACCGAGTTGACCACCGGTCGAGGTCAGGGGCACTCCCTGCATGATCGACCTCAATTCCCACAGCCGCTACCGTTGTTTCAGTCAAACCTCATGGACTTTGCTCCCGCTTTTTCAACTTTTCTAGTCACTCTACGCGAAGGGGTCGAAGCGGCTCTCGTGGTCGGTATTGTGCTTGCCTGCCTCAATAAAGCCCAGCAAAGCCAGCTTAATCGCTGGGTTTACTTGGGCATTCTGGCTGGCCTGCTAGGCAGCGTGTTGACCGGAGTGATTATTTCCAATAGCGTGGCTCGGGTAGAGCAGGCTTTACCGACATTAGAGCCCATTATCGAACCTTTATTTGACAGCTTATTTTGCGCGATCGCCATCATTATGTTGAGCTGGATGCTGTTGTGGATGACGCGGCAAGCGCGATCGCTCAAAGGTGATATCGAGGGTTCGGTCACGGCGGCGCTGACCGAGAGTGATGCCGCAGGCATCACAATTTTCAGCCTGGTGTGTATTGCAGTGCTGCGCGAGGGCATTGAGACGGTTCTGTTTATTTTTACCCGTGTGCAGCAGAGCGACATCGCCGGGTTGGGAGCGATTGGTGGATTGCTGGGGGCAATCCTGATTGGCCTAGCGCTGTTTAGATGGGGGATCCGCATCAACCTGCGTATCTTCTTTCAGGTGATGGGCGTCCTACTCCTATTGATTGTGGGTGGGCTAGTGATCTCCTTTTTCCGCAACCTCGATGGGGCTTTTCTCGCTATTAGCAGTCTCGATCCTGGCAATATCGATCTGTGCATTTCACAAGATTCCTGCATTCTCGGACCGCAACTCTGGGATGCCCATGATGTCCTGCCAGACAAGCGTTTCCCAGGCATTTTGCTGAAAACGTTGCTGGGCTATCGCGAACAGCTCTTTGCCGGTCAGGCATTAGCTTATGTGCTGTTCTTAGGGACGGTAGGAGGCACATATTTTCGCAGTCTAGATAACAGGCCCTCGCCCCAGGAGTCCGCGTCTAGTTAATCCCCACACCTTTTTCCATGGCTGTTTTATTGCCGGCGATCGCCCCGGTCGCTTTGATTGTGTTGATCGGGTTTATTGCTGGGCAGACCCTAGCCTTAGACCGGCGCACCCTATCCCGGCTGAGTCTGTATGTTCTCTTACCAGCGCTGATTACCACCAGCCTGTACACGATGACCTTGGCGGTCAACCGCGCCCTACTGATTGTATTCGGGTATTTTGTCGCGTCAGTGCTGCTGTACTTGCTGGTCTATAGCCTGTGTCGCGGAGCAAACCTTGACTCTCTACGCCAAAAAACCCTCATTGCCACCGCGCTATTTGCCAACACGGGTAATTTGGGGCTACCTTTTATTACGTTTGCCTTGGGGGAAAGTGGGCTAGAACGAGCCATCGTTTATTTGGTCAGCAGCAGTATCTTGCTCACCACGGTTGGTCCCACTCTGCTCAAGGGGCAAGGATTGACCACAGGGCTGAAAACCACGCTGCGGCTCCCAGTATTTTGGGCAATGGTGTTTGGCCTATTACTTCAGGCGCTGGCGATCGCATTGCCCTTGAGATTGGGAGATGGGCTAGCTCTGTTAGGCGGGGCGGCGATCCCCGTAGCGTTGGTGACGCTGGGTATGCAGCTCGCCCAAACGAATTTTTATCTTGATCGCACGGTCTTAGTAGCGGCCGGGTTGCGGTTAGTAATGGCACCGGCGATCGCCCTTGCCGTGGCAACGGTAATCGGTTTGAGTGGACAGGATCGACAGGTGCTCGTGCTACAGGGAGCCATGCCTACAGCGGTCAACACTTTTATCTGGGTGACGGAGTTTGGCGGCGATGCAGACCTCGTGGCACGGGCGATCGTGCTATCCACGCTACTGAGCTTTATCACTCTGCCTAGTATCTTGTGGCTGCTGCTGACTTTCGCCTGACACCATCATGCCGCTGCGATTTGCGGCGGTTGCCACAGTCACCATGATCACAATCTTTCCCCACTGCTAGGTTTACTAAACCGCTGAACGGAGCAAAATCCCAGCGGGCCCCACACCCGTTGAGCCTGCTGATGAAATGTGGATTTACAATAGCTCGTAGGCCGTATGTCGTTATCGCCATTGAGCAGATCAGTAATGATGGTCTGGGTTTCGCTAGCCGCCAGGTTGTTGTAGTCATAAGGTAAATAGTAGCGCCAGTTGATGATCGCGATCGCGGACGCTCGACTCAACGGACAGACCCGCAAGCACATACTGTCCTACCCGTTTATTGATTGCTACCTGATGAATTCCTAAGCGGCTACTGTTTGGGTCTGCAACGCTTTCAGGAAGTTTGCCAGCAGTCCCTTACCAGAGTCTGTTAGCACACTCTCGGGATGAAACTGTACTCCCTGAATGTGGGGATATTGACGATGGCGCACCCCCATAATGGCCCCATCCTCGACCCAAGCCGTTACCTCTAGCACGTCTGGACAAGTCGCTTTCTCAACAATCAGGCTATGGTAACGGGTTGCGGTAAACGGATTATCGAGCCCAGCAAACACTCCTGTATCCGTGTGATGAATAGGAGATGTCTTACCATGCATCAGCTCCGCCGCTGCGGTCACTTTGCCGCCAAACACCTGACCAATGCTCTGATGCCCCAAACACACCCCGAGAATGGGCAAATGCGGCCCCAACCGCTCAATTAACTCTAGGGAAATACCAGCTTCGTCTGGGCGTCCAGGACCAGGGGAAATCACCACGCCATCCGGGGCCAGCTCGGCCAGATCATCGACCGTGACTTCATCATTGCGAAAAACGCGGATATCTTGAGCCACAGGAAAAGTTTGACCAAGTTCACCGAGATACTGAACTAGGTTGTAAGTAAAGCTGTCGTAGTTATCGATAACAACAATCATGGCAAGAAAGATACTATCAAGCGAGAAAAGGCTGAAGAGCTACGTACAAAGGGGGAATCAGTAGGCAATGGCCGACTAGAAAAGCGGTGATTGCAGCGACAAAAACGGCCCCAGC
>JBHJHA010000079.1:0-18767 GCA_050331235.1 Leptolyngbyaceae cyanobacterium | reverse complement strand
TCCCCATCACGATGAACACCAAAATGATCCATAACGGATGACGTTTCCCACGAGCCTGGCGATAATCCGGGACAGTCTGGAGGGCTTCGATGAGGTTCATGGCAACTCTGGTGATAGAGGTTGCCTTACAGCATAATTTTTATCTCGTCACAGTGAATCAGCCCTGCTCGTAGAGCTTGACAGCACGGAGATGCGTGATGTGCCTATCTGCTCGCTTGAGATATGGGAGTCAGTCAGATGGGTAATCTGAAGGGTAAGCGTCGCGCCGCCATCGCATCTTTGACTCCGTGGCCAGGATTGCAGGGTAGAGGGATTTCCCCAACTGAGGGAAGGTTGCTGGTCACATCAAACTATCTTTGCTGACAAAGCCTGTCTTGAGCCCGATTGCAATTATCCTATTGACTCAGTTGCCCCAACCCGAATAAAGCCATGTCGTTTTCTCGCCCTCCCAGCCGTATTCAGCCCAAAATCAGCACGATGCCTCGCCAGCAGTCGGAGTCATCCCGCTACCTGGCTATATACAAGCTCACGATTGAAAAAAAGCGATTGTATCAAGAGTTGGCGAGTCTCGAAAAACGCCGCGATCGCATCGAAACTCGTTTGCAAGCCTTGGAACAGGAAATTGCCATCCTCGATCATCAGGCCCATCACGCCAACGACGCTCGCCGGGAGCCAGCGCGATCGTTGTCAGAACCTAATAGTGTTGTCTATCCACCTACAGCACCGTCTGTGGCAGACAATGGTGATGACTTCAATACCTTAACGCTGGACTATTAGAACGCGATCGAACGTTAAGCGGTGGGTGATCGCGGCAAAACCCGAGGTATAGCTTTGGCTGCTTCTAATTGAAAAGCCCCTGCTAAAGCTGTGGAGAACTTTAACAGGGGCTTCGGCGCATCACATAAACGCTAGAGAATAAGGTTGGCTAGCGATTCATGCCGGCAAAGGCAGGCAACTGCTGTTTCTGAACCTGCACGTTGCCATCTTCATCCACATCGAGCAAAACCGGGTCACCGTCTTGAATGTCTCCTCCCAAAATTGCCTCGGCTAAGGCGTCTTCAATGAGTCGAGCGACGGCACGGCGCATCGGTCTAGCACCATAGCGCTGATCGTATCCAGCGTCGATGAGCCGGTTTTCAAAATCAGCGGTCAGGGTGACCGTGATTTGTCGATCAGCTAAACGCTGATTCACGTCAGCCAGCATCAACTCTGCGATCTCTTGTACTTCGGGCTTGGTGAGCTGACGGAAGACAATGATTTCGTCTAAGCGATTGAGCAGCTCAGGTCGGAAATATTGCTTCATCTCCTCCTGCACCAGACTCCGAATATTGTTATATCGAGATGTGGCTTCGTCACCGCTCGAGGCAGTATCAAAGCCCATGCCACCCCCACCTTTTTCAATGACTCGTGAGCCAATGTTTGAAGTCATCACAATCAGTGTATTTTTGAAGCTGACAGAGCGTCCCTTGGAGTCGGACAGACGGCCATCGTCAAGAACCTGCAGCAAGATGTTAAAGACATCAGGGTGAGCCTTTTCGATTTCATCCAGCAAGATAACCGTGTAGGGTTTCCGGCGGACTGCCTCGGTTAGCTGACCCCCTTCGTCGTAGCCAACAAATCCAGGCGGAGAACCGATCAGCTTGGAAACCGTGTAGCTCTCCATGAATTCCGACATGTCTAAGCTAATCATTGCGTCGTCGGAGCCAAATAGCGCCGCAGCGATCGCCTTCGTCAGTTCAGTCTTACCAACACCCGTGGGACCCGAGAAAAACAGACTCGCGATCGGACGATCAGGGCTCGCTAGCTTGACCCGAGAGCGACGGATAGCACGGGCAGCGGCAGTCACGGCCTCATGCTGACCAATCACCCGCTCATGCAGCGTCTCTTCTAAATGCATGAGTTGCACTGCTTCTGACTCAGTCATGCGGGTAACCGGTACCCCGGTCCAAGACGCCACAATTTCAGCAATGTCGTCTTCACTCACAATCGGTTGAGTCATGGGAGGAGCTTCGGCAGCTTCGGGCTGGGGTCCTTGAATTTCCCGCAGCAGTTCGCGTTTGCGATTGCGCAGTTCCACCGCTTGGCTAAATTCTTGGGACCGTACCGCAGACTCCAGGTCACGATTGACCTGACGGAGCTCCTGCTTAATTTCCGCCGAGGGATAGCTAGTCTGGTGGCGTAACTTGATGCGAGAGCCTGCCTCATCAATTAGGTCAATCGCTTTATCCGGCAGATGACGATCGCTGATGTAACGATCAGAGAGTTCAGCCGCTGCGGCGAGTGCTTCGTCCGATAGCAGCACATTGTGAAACTGCTCGTAGCGACTACGAATCCCCTGCAGAATCTCAATCGTATCTTGCACAGTGGGAGGCTCGACCATCACAGGTTGAAACCGGCGCTCTAAAGCGGCATCCCGCTCGATATGCTTGCGATATTCGTCTAAGGTTGTTGCTCCAATGCACTGCAGTTCCCCTCTGGCCAGTGCCGGCTTGAGCATATTGGCGGCATCCATGCCACCTTCGAGGGAGCCCGCCCCTACCAAGGTATGGATCTCATCAATGACCAACACGATGTCATCGTCACCCCTGACCTCTTCCAGAAGCTGAGTCAGTCGCTCCTCAAAGTCACCGCGAAAGCGAGTGCCGGAAACTAGCAAACCCATGTCGATCGCATAAATCTTCTTGTCCAGCAGGGTTGACGGAACGTCTTGATTGACGATGCGCTGAGCAAGGCCTTCAGCGATCGCGGTTTTACCCACGCCGGGCTCACCGACTAAGACGGGGTTATTTTTGGTGCGGCGACCGAGAATCTGTACGACTCGCTCAATCTCCTTAGCTCGACCAACGACGGGGTCGAGAAAGCCTTCAGCGGCTCTTTGCGTCAGATCAGTGCTGAACTCTTCCAAGACGCTGCTCTTACGCCGGCGATCGACACTGCGACGACTAGACCGGCCACCTGCGGGAATAGCTGCTGCCTCTCCTAACTCTTTGATCAAGCGCGTCCGCACTTTGCTGGGAGAAATTCCAAGGTTTTCCATGACGCGATAGGCCACACTTTCCTTGCTCTGAGTTAGGCTCAGCAACAGGTGCTCAGGCTCGATGTATGAGGCATCTAACTTGCGAGCTTCTTGAAAAGCGCTCTCAAAAACCTGCTTGACTTTTGGAGTAAAAGGAACCTCAGAAGGCGGATTGCCACTGCCGCGGCCGATAATCGCCTCGACCTCACTGCGGGCGTCGGAAAGATTAATGCCAAACTCGGTTAGAACTGCTGCAGCTAGGCTGGAATTCTCGCGTAGCAAGCCTAACAGCAGCTGCTCAGTACCGACAAAATTATGTTGCAATCGGCGGGCCTCTTCTTGGGCCTTCATGATGACGGCGATTGCAGTATTGGTGAAGTGCTCAAACATAGCCCCGTTTTGGTTTCGTGTGCAAGGAAGCTAGCTTCCTAAGATGGTTGCTCTGGCACTGAGGTGACTGCCGCCAATGGCAACCGCTTCACCTCTGTTAAGGAAACTGTACAAAGAATCTTAACCAAGTGGCAGTAGGGAGAGCCGTATAGAGCCTTAGGAAACCTCCCAAAGCTAGGCAGAGCAAAGAGAAAAGCTAAAGTAAAACTTTAAAGAATAGTCTCTCTCCAGAGATTAACCTTAGACCCTACTTTACATATTGTAACGAGTCGCGATGCAATATATGTCCCTTCTCAAAGAATTGAGTATAGAATCCCAGTCTGAAATTGTTTGTTCATCCAAAGTTAGGTTACGAGGTTTAGATGTTCCAACCGACTCATTGGCTAGTGTCCCGTTCTCGGAAGATGCCTGTGGTTGTGCAGTCACAGGGTGACAAAATGTTGATTTTTACCGAGGCTGAATGGGGCCAGTCCAAAACCCCCGCCTTTGAACTGCATGCCAAAATGGGCATGTTTTGTAAGGGCGTGCAGGTTCTCGGCTATAGCTTAGAACCAATGACTGTGGCCTGTGGCGCAGTTGATCCTTCTTCATGAATGGTCTCCAAAAGATATGGTTTTGACCCGTAAATAAGGCCGATCGCGCTGCAGCGCGATCGGCCTTTTTGCACCTATTCACTTAACTAATTCTCGTTAGGGCGTTTCCATGAGCTGCACGTGACAGACCCTAGATTTGAGTGGTACAGGCTTGTAACACTTGATGGTCAGTTTCGGTAACCTCAGCGACCGAGTGGAACCCTGTGGGCACCCAGGTCGCGGCCACGGTGCCTTGGGCAGCGACAGCTGTTTGAGACTCCAAGGCCAGGCTAAAAGTAGACTCGGGCTGTTCGAAACTGGCTGCCAACTGTAACGCTAAATCATTGCCAGATACATGGCCGTGAAAACAGTCGAACGAAGAGGATACTTGGTAAAAGCCACCAACGACTTGACCAGCGGTCACTTCCAGAGTCATATAGGTGACGCCTAGCTGATTGGCGTCAGGGCTTTCACCAAAAACATGCATTCCATCAGCAAGTTGAGCATCGGCAGTTACGTTGGCGCTAGCCGTAGCGGGTGTCAGGGAGAAGGCACTGATCAACACCCCTAGCCCAATCAATGCACCACCAGCAAACCGTCGTAACTGTGCCGATGGGTTCATCGAGGTTAAGCGAGTGGGAGCAGACAAAAAACGAGGTAGAGCGAGAGACATAAGTAATCGGTATTTTTCAGGTGCAGTATTAATATCAATGAAAATCAGGAAAATTCCGGTGACGACCCCTAATTTCTATATTGATCTTCGTCTGATCCCGGGGTGACTGTCATCCCACAACGGTGTGATCTAGATCAACCTAATTAAAGAGGTCTGTCTCTGTAGGAAGGAATATGTCTGCTCAGGTTCTGCGCGATCGCCTTCAAGCCCTCGATGGACAAGGCTATAAGTCTTACCAGTCGATTCGAGGGAAGTACACCTTCCCCACCTTTGCGCTGCATATTGATGCTGTCCAAAGCGACCCGTTTGCGACCCCCAGTCGATTGCGCATCGTCATGTCGCAACGGGCTGCTCAATTCCCCCTTAGTTTGTATGACCAGACCAGCCGCCGCATCGCTTTAGAAGATTATTTAATTCGTCAGTTCGATGCCCAGACGCAGATCACTCAGCGGGAACGCGGTTCTGGCAAAAGTGGCCTCATCGCGATCGCTCGGCCTTCTCAAGCTATTTTGCCGCGCACCGCTGCCCGCGTTTCCTCGGCAGAAATAGAGATGCGCTTTACGGTCGGGTTGCCCGCTTTTGGTCGCCGCATTGCTGGGCGGCAGGCGGCAGCCCTCCTCTGCAACACTTTGCCCCGCATGGTTTGCCAAGCTGTCCACTATTCGACCTTAGATGCCGCTGCGGTAGAGCAGCATTGTCTCTGTGCAGAAACTGCGGATTATCTGCGACAGCAGTTGAGCGATCGCCAGCTGATGGCCTTCGTGGCGGATGGGGCGGTGCTACCCCGCCAAAGCGGAATTGACGAGCGACCCTTGGCAGGCGCCGTGCCGTTGATCTCGCCGCCATCGCTACGGGTAGAGCTATCGCTGCCGGATGGGGAAAAGGTAACGGGGTTAGGTATTGCTCAGGGCATAACGCTGATCGTTGGGGGTGGCTATCATGGCAAATCTACGCTGCTCAAGGCAATCGCCGCAGGGGTTTACAACCATATTCCCGGTGACGGGCGAGAACGAGTGGTAACCCTTCCCCGAGCGCTCAAGGTCCGGGCAGAAGATGGCCGCAGTGTTGCTGGTGTCAATATCTCGCCTTTTATCAACCACCTGCCCCAAGGTCGCCTAACGGAGGAATTTTGCACTCAAGATGCCAGCGGTAGCACCTCCCAAGCCGCCAGCATTATTGAGGCGATCGCGGTTGGCACTACTGCATTATTGATGGACGAAGATACGTCTGCGACTAACTTTATGATTCGAGATCGCCGGATGCAGGCATTAATTGCCAAAGCCCGAGAACCCATCACGCCATTTATCGATAAGGTGAAGCAGCTCCAGACAGACTATGGTGTTTCGACGCTGTTGGTTATCGGGGGCAGCGGCGATTACTTCGATGTCGCTGATACGGTCATCGCGTTAGATAACTATCAACCCCAGGATGTGACTCCCCAGGCGAAAGCGATCGCCGCTACTCACCAAACTGCGCGTCGAGCCGAAGGCGGCCAGACTTTTGGAGTTAGCACCCCTCGGGTGGTGCTGCCTGGCAGTATTGATCCGCGCAAAGGTAAACGATCTAGCCACGTTAAGGCCCGAGCTACTCAGGAAATTGTCATCGGCAACCACAGCATTGATATTGCTGCCTTAGAACAGTTGATTGAGCCAGGGCAGGCAAACGCGATCGCTGCGGCCCTTGTCTATGTTCAACAACATTACCTGGACGGTCGGCAGACCCTATTGGCGGCGTTGCAGGCTGTGATGGCAGATATTCAGACGCAGGGATTGGATTGTTTGAGCGATCGTCCTACCGGCGCATTTGCTGGCTTTCGTCTACTAGAGCTCGCGGCTGCCCTCAATCGGCTGCGGACTCTGCAAGTAAAAAAGTTAGACCAGTCCTGAGGTTTGTTAGACCGGTGCAAGTTTTTCGTGAGGCGGCGGTGGCAACAGTATTTCAATCGCATCGCCGGGGGAGACCTCACCGCCGGTGATGACAACGGACATAATGCCTGACTTGCGAATCACGTTGCCCATGTTGTCTTGATCCAACACTGCCGCCATGAGCCCCGGCTGAAAGTCATTCAGTTGCTTACAGGGGTTTCTCAGCCCCGTTACTTCAATGAGGGCGCTTGCGCCTAGCTTTAAGCGTGTTCCCCGAGGTAATGCAAGGAGGTCAACGCCTTGGGTGGTGATGTTTTCCCCCATGGCGGCGGCAGCTACCGAAAATCCGGCTGCTTGGAGT
Source organism: Leptolyngbyaceae cyanobacterium (assembly GCA_050331235.1). Classification (GTDB taxonomy): domain Bacteria; phylum Cyanobacteriota; class Cyanobacteriia; order Phormidesmidales; family Phormidesmidaceae; genus Halomicronema. The sequence continues at coordinate 11,890 of JBHJHA010000079.1, read as the reverse complement.
TCAGCAATGAGTTCTAGATGGATGAGGTGAACTTGCCGAAGGTTAACCTGCATGGGTGCTTTCTTGACCCGCGAACGGTGCTTGACTCGCTCTCCACAGTGGGCATCACCCTCAACTCCTAACCCAGCTAGCAGCATAATTTTGGGCACCGGTTGCTTAGAAAAGGTATGGTCTGAGCTTTTATTGACTGAAACAACAACAGACATCTTTGAACCTTTAGAGTTGATAGATAATGGTTAAGGCAATGGGCCAATTTATCTTAAAGCTGTATCCTGGCTTTTGGGGAGGACGGGCGATCGCGGTGCTGACGATATCGGGAAAGTGTTGACTGTGACCAGACCAGCGCTTGCTCGCTTAAAAACAGCATAATGGTGCCTTAAACAAGACAACAATAGGTCGAGTAGCCCGCACAAGCGTAATTTAAGGAAACGATAATTTCAGTCACTGAGAATAGGATTGACTTGCGATCGCGGTTTGGCTAAACATGGTTGATGCTGTAAATATTGAATATTTTAAGATGTTGAGGTTTCTGCTTTTATCTTGAAATGAAAAATTAGAAGCACATAGCAGAGCATAATTTTAGATTGCATGAAAGTATGGAATTAGCAGTAAAAGACAGCCCACCATTTTGCCGTTCATGTTTCAGGAAACTGCGCGAGTCAAATGTCTATTTATTGGCAAAGCTAGATAATTTATTGTTGGATATGACACCGCTGAACTTGGTAGATTGTTGACGACTGATTTGAGATGTTGACCAAATAAAATCAGGAAGACTTTGATTTGGTAAATAGATGTCTCAAAAGTTTATCTTCCTCCGGGAATAAATAGCTAAAATTTGACAGGTGGATTGATATAATGGAGGCTTAAAGTAAGGTGAAACCACTACATGAATTCTGTTCGTCATTCGCCACTAATCTCGCAAGCAGAATACATCAAGAAACTCCGTTTATTGATGCCTGCTCAAGCATTTGTGCCTACTCATCATACGCTTCACATACTACTTGTTAATCTGATTATTCTGATTCTGGGAGTAGGAATCGCTAGCTACTTGTCACAGTGGAACCCCTACTTTTGGGTTGGCTTTTTGCCGCTCAGTCTCATTATGGGAAACAGCATTGTTGTTGCTCTTTTTAGTACCCATGATCTATTGCATGCTAAGGCTATCAAAAACCCGCGCGTCAGATACCTGCTGAGCTTTTTGGGGTTGGCCATGTTATGGATGCCGCCCACCCTTTGGAAATCAGTCCACAATCAGGAGCATCACAACAAGACCAACTCGATCAATGATCCCGATCGCAACTATTTAGCAACTCAGCCAACAACCTGGGGTAAGTGGATTCAACATCAGTTTGTTCCATCGCGGGATGTGAACCCAATTTTTCTAGTGATTGGGATGGCGCACGCCTGGAGCATTCATGCATTGCGCAATCTCACCTCGGTCGTCTTTTTTAATGATGGTTTAGCCAACTATCCACCAGCAGCGTTTCAGGTGACTAAGCGTAAAAGACGGACAATTACTCTTGAGTGGGGACTGCTGATTGCCCTCCACTTCAGTATCATTGCCTATCTAGACTTCAACCCTGTTCAGCTGTTATTAGGCTATTTTCTGCCTATTTGGATTGGTCATAGTGTTGTCATGTTATATGTATACACCAACCATATGATGTGTCAACTAACTGAGGTCAATGACCCCCTGGTTAACAGTGTTTCCCTAAAAGTCCCTAGGATTTTCGATCTTTTGCACCTCAACTTTTCGTATCACACAGAGCATCATGTTTTTCCAAATATGAATCCTGACTATTACCCGCTCCTGCGCAAAATCTTGCAGCAAGAATATCCGGGTCGACTTAATTTACTTGAGGCCAAGCAGGCTTGGAAAATTTTGTTAAAAACTCCTCGCCATTATCAAGACGATACGACTTTCGTTGATTGGTTTGGCAACCAAGCGGTCCCTTGTCCATTGACAAAAATGGATAAGCTCTGATGAGTTAGGCGCGATCGCTCCGATTTTTTGAGCAAGAATTTGGGCGATCGCTAGCTAAAAATTATCGAAAATTAAAAAGTTGTCAAGAACTTAAGGAGTTAAGTACTTTGTATGAGTTCTTTCGCTATATAGTTGGCTGACTTTAATTTCTCTATTACGCTTTTTGAAGCGTTGGCATCAAAAGAGCAACGAAAGATCTGTGTTTTGCTGGACACTAGAAAGTTGAGCTTTACGTTGCGATGAGTCCAAAATAAGAAATGGTAAAGCTCGACTTCAAGAGCTATTGATAATGTATCGCTAACATCTCCGAAGTCTACATATACTTCAGTGAGTCTATCACTCAGGTTTCTTGTGCTTAAGGAATTCATTCCCTGGTATGCATTCTCAAGGTTGCTAATGAGCTTAGGAAGTTTGTGGGCCGGAACGACAGCAATAGCGGGATTGAATCTTCTGTCAGGTCCTGGCATTAGAAAACGAACATACCAGTCAACGGAACCTTTGGGATCTTTACAAGTAACGACAGAGGCGTACACCCCTGGAAATTTCAGGTCCCGTTCGATTCTTTTGAGTTTTTGAGGCATTATTCAGATGGTGAAATGAGTTTGAGTTCGATTTGGGTGATATTTCCATTTACTCACCATCGAATTGGTGTCCGGTTCATAAGTCTTTAGTTCGACATGTAACCATGAAGAAATAATTAAGTGATGATTTTGCTGATGGACTACTGATTTTTTCATACAGACATTCTTGAAGGGGTTGTCTACGCTATGCAGTGCAGATGGTTTTGAGATGTCTGGCATAGCATAGCGGAGAACGGCATGGCGGCCCACTATGACATCATCGTGATTGGGACGGGGGCTGGGGGTGGCACGATCGCCCATCGACTGGCCGCTACGGGAAAGCAAATCCTGATCCTGGAGCGAGGCGACTTTTTGCCCCGAGAAAAAGCCAACTGGGACGCCAAAGCGGTATACCAAGACGAGCGCTATCACACCCACGAAGCGTGGATTGACGACAGTAGTGGGCAGTCCTTTCGACCGCAGATGAGTTACTGGGTAGGGGGTAATACCAAAGTTTATGGAGCTGCTCTGTTGCGGCTGCGAGAGCGCGACTTTGACGCGGTAGAACACCAAGATGGCATCTCCCCCGAATGGCCGCTCAAATACGCCGACTTTGAACCCTATTACGCCGCTGCCGAGCAGCTTTATGACGTGCATGGGACGGCGGGGGCTGACCCGACTGAGCCATCTCGTAGCGCTGCTTTTCCCCATCCCGCTGTGAGCCACGAGCCCAGGATGCAGGCGATTGCTGATCGCCTCACCCAGCAGGGGCTCCATCCATTTAATCTTCCCCTGGGTCTCAAACTCAATGAGGTGGATAAAACCTTGGGAGCCTGCATTCGCTGTGACTCCTGTGATGGCTTTCCCTGTTTGGTGCAGGGCAAGGCGGATGCTGAAGTCAATGGAATTCAGCCGATTCGCCAGGAAAGCAACATTACGCTGCTGACCCAGACCATGGCGACAAGGCTGATCACCAACGCGGTGGGCAACACCGTGACTACGGTCGAAGCTGATGTCCAGGGCGAGTCTCAGCGGTTCTCGGGAGATATCGTGGTGGTAGCCTGTGGGGCGATTAATTCAGCGGCGCTGCTGTTGCGATCGGCCAATGACCGGCATCCCGACGGGTTGGCCAATGGCTCCGGTCAGGTGGGGCGTAACCTGATGAAGCACCTGACGACAGCGATGGTCGCTCTAACGACAACGCCCAATCGCGATATTTATCAGAAGACGATCGCCATCAGCGACTACTACTGGGGAGAGCCTGATTTTCCTTACCCGATGGGGTTCATTCAAAACACGGGGAATGTGTTGCGCGACATGATTCCTGCGGAAGCGCCCAAGCTCCTGGCCCCATTTGTTAAGTTCGCCCCCGGTTCAGAGCTCGGTCGAGTGGCGGAGCTATCGACGGGCTGGTGGCTGCAAACCGAAGACTTGCCAGATCCCAATAATCGGGTACAGGTCCAGGCTGGCACCATTCACGTACATTATCAGCCCAACAACACGGTGGCAGGCGATCGCCTGATTCACCGTTGGACTCAAGTCTTGAAACAGTTAGATCAGGCTGAACACGTTATTCCCTTTGGCATTTATCCCCGCAACAAGACCCCTTTGCAAGTGGTAGGCCATCAGTGCGGCACCTGTGTGTTTGGGCCTGATCCGGCCGCTACTGTGCTCGATCTCAATTGCCGCACCCACGAACTTGATAACCTCTATGTCGTCGACAGCAGCTTCTTTCCCTCTAGTAGTGGGGTAAATCCGACGTTGACGATTATTGCCAATGCGCTGCGGGTCGGCGATCGCCTCATTGATAGATATGGCTGGTGACCGGAACAAAGGGGCATACCCCTGCTCAAACTTTTACGGGAGGACCGATGACCGTTTCTAAGGCGCTGATTGAAACTCGCATCCAACTGCATTACGCCATCCAAGGCATTGCTGCCACGGGGAATGTCCTGGCCGTCCCCGAGTCGGATGGCAGTCACCTCACCTGCTACTGGCAGCCAGACCTACAGGCCTTTGTGGGACGAAGGTTATCAGGCAGTCAGCCGACCGCTGTGGGGCTCGCACCAGCACCGTTGGAAGCACTAATTTTGAATGAGCACCAGCAGGCGATCGCAACTTTGCCACTGCCAGGTAAAACCCTGGATGAAATGTTGCACTGGCATTGCCATGAATTGACTCAGCGAGGGTTTGATACTGACGCCCTGACCTTGCTCAACTATCCGCCCGATTTTCCGGATCATCCCCTGGCTCACGGTGCCTCATTTACGGGGACCCGCCCCGATCTGCGGCAAACCCTAGCGGCTTTTTTCGCTCACTCACGCCTTCTCCTAGAAGGGGTTGTTACCGCTCAGGCGGGCGCTTCACCAGTTCATATCTGGCCCCACCACTTTGATATGGCAACGTTGATCCCCCTGTCTGGGTCTGGTGAAAATGCCCGAACAATCGGTGTGGGACTGTCTCCTGGAGATAACACCTATGGACAGCCCAATTGGTATGTGACGCCCTGGCCCTATCCCCCCAGTGATGCGTTGTCTCCGCTATCGGTAGGACATTGGCACACCGAGGGCTGGACTGGTGCCATTTTGACCGGAGACGTGGGTGATCCGGCTCTGGAGACTACCCAACGGGCGATGAGAACCTTTTTAGACGAAGCCATTGAAGCCTGTCACGTGGCCTTGGCCGCTACCCGTATCCCCCGAGTCAGTCCATAGCCATGTTCAAGGCTCGTCGATTTATCGCCCTCGTTTTCCTCTCCGTTTGTCTCTCGGGCATTGCTGCTCTTGGGTTGGACGATCGCCCGACTGATCAGTCTCGGTTGATTGACACATGGACACCGCCCGCGATCGCGCATGTCTCCTCCCAAGCGGCGGTCCAGGATGTGCCTGTGGTGGGCATGACGGTCTCTGACATGGAGGCTGCTGTGCAGTTTTATTCCGAGGTGCTGACCTTTAACAAGATTTCGGATATTGAGCTATTCGGTCCCGAGGTGGACGCGCTACAGGGGGTTTTTGGCGTAAGAATGCACGTCGTGCGGCTGCAGTTGGGACGCGAAGTGATTGAGCTGACGGAATATCTCACTCAGGGGGGACGTCCGATTCCAATTGACTCGCGTAGTAATGATTTGTGGTTTCAACATATGGCGATCGTCGTGAGTGATATGGACGCAGCCTATCGTCGCTTGCGGGATTTCAAGGTGCAGCATGTGTCGACTGCTCCCCAACGCCTACCGGACTCCCTTCCCGCGGCAGCTGGGATTGAAGCGTTTTATTTTCAAGATTCTGACCGACACACCCTGGAACTCATTGCCTTTCCTCCTGACAAGGGTGATCCCCGGTGGCAAGAAAATCGCGAAGATTTGTTTTTAGGCATTGACCACACTGCGATCGCCGTTGCCGATACGGCTCAGAGCCTTGCCTTTTATCAGGATTTGCTAGGGTTTGCTGTAGCCGGTGAAAGCTTCAACTTTGGGGCGGAGCAGGAGCGCTTGAACAATGTGTTTGGGGCCCGGTTGCACATTAGTGGTCTTACCGTTGGTCAAGGCATGGCCGTTGAGCTTTTGGAGTATCTCAGCCCCAGTCATGGGCGCTCCTATCCCGCTGATTCCACCCCGCTGGACCATTGGCATTGGGACATCACGATGTTGGTTGATGACGTCGCCGCCGTGACTGAGCGCTTAGTTGCGGTGGGAGTGCCTCTGGTTTCCTCTCACTGGGTGCACACCGCGGAGACGCCATATCCTTTTCGCCGAGCCGTTATGGTACGAGATCCCGATGGTCACGCTCTGCGTCTAATTGAGCCAGAAAACAATGACGTGAGCCGGAGCCAGGAGGCTGTCGCGATCACCGATGAATGATGAAGCGGCCACCGTCGCCTGATCTTAAAAAGCTGCCCGCCTGTTTTCACTGTTGCATGCTGAACTTTGACTGACTTTATGGCAATTCAATTTGGACGTGCGTTCTGCGGTCAACTAGCATTAGCCGAGTCCCGAGAATGGCTGGTGACCAATGGTCTTGGCAGCTATGCCTGTGGCACCGTCGCCGACGTGCTGACCCGGCATTATCACGGGCTGTTGCTTGCGGCGCTGCAGCCCCCCCTCGATCGCACCTTGCTGCTCACCAAGTTAGATGCCACGGTGACTTATGGCGAAGCCACCTATCCCTTGCAGTGCGATCGCTGGGCTCCTGACATGGTCACCGGCCACGGCTATCGGCAGCTCGAGCGGTTTGTCCTAGAAGGGACGGTGCCCACCTGGCACTACGCCTTGGCAGATGCTTTGCTGGTGAAGCGCGTGTGGATGGAGCAGGGCGCTAATACCACCTACATTCGCTATACCCTCAAACGGGGGACCGGTCCGCTACAGCTCTCGCTCAAGGCCCTGGTGAACTATCGCAATCACCACCACAGCACCCACAGTGCCAATTGGCAAATGTCGATCACTCCCGTTGCCGGGGGACTCCACATCGCCCCCTACGCTACGGCTCAGTCCTTTGGCATCTATAGCGATCGCGGTATTTGGACGCCGCACCACACCTGGTATCAAGGCTATGATCTTGCAGTGGAGCGCTATCGCGGTATCGAACCCAGCGATGACCACCTCCATGCTGGGACGGTCATGGTGACGCTGGCTCCCGGTGATAGCATCACCCTGGCGGCTAGTACTGAACCGCCGGCCAAGCTGCAGTTTACCAATGCGCTCAAGCGCCAACGTCACCATGAGCAAAAGCTTCTCGGCCAGTGGTATTCTGCGCGGTATCTCATGGCTCAGCAGGCCCCTGCCTGGCTGGAGCAGTTAGTCTTAGCCGCCCACCAATTTATCGTGGCTCGGCCGGTGGCGGGTGAGCCCCAAGGAAAGACGATAATTGCGGGATATCCCTGGTTTGGTGACTGGGGCCGAGACACCATGATTGCCCTCCCAGGGCTAGCGATCGCCACCGGACAGCCTGAGACAGCGCGGCCCCTACTGCGTACGTTTGCCCAATACGTGGACCAGGGCCTGTTGCCTAATGTTTTCCCCGAGGCTGGGGCCCGTCCAGACTACAACACCGTTGATGCTAGCCTTTGGTACTTTGAAGCGATCCGGCTATATCACTCCGTCAGCCACGACTGCTTGCTGATTGATGAGCTTTTTCCCGTGCTGGCTGACATGATTCGCTGGCACCAAAAGGGCACCCGTTATCATATCCACCTCGATACGGATGGCCTGATTGCGGCTGGAGAAACGGGCGCGCAGCTCACCTGGATGGACGCTAAGGTCGGTGACTGGGTGGTTACCCCTCGCCACGGTAAGCCGGTTGAGATCAATGCTCTGTGGTACAACGCCCTGCTGACGATGGCCCACTTTGCGGACCTACTCGGGGCCTCTGGTCAAAGCTACCGCGACATGGCCGCTCACACCCGCCAAGGATTTCAGCGGTATTGGTCCGATGCTTTAGGCTATTGCCATGACGTTCTCGATGGGCCCCAGGGTAATGACCCCACGCTGCGGCCAAATCAACTATTAGCGGTGGCGTTCCCCGCTGATAAATACTGCCGTCCGGGCATCGGTTTTCAGGCCCGGCAGACGGCTCCCTTGGGCCCGCCCCTGTTCACCCAGGCGCAGCAAAAGGCCATTGTGGACACGGTGGCACAGCAGCTTATGACATCCTATGGGGTGCGATCGCTAGCCCCCAATCACCCTGACTACCACGGCCATTATGGCGGTTCCCCAGTGCAGCGCGATGGAGCCTATCACCAAGGTCCCGTCTGGGGGTGGCTGATCGGGCCATTCATCCAAGCTCACCTACAGGTCTACCAAGATCCGGCGATCGCGAGTACGTTCCTCACTCCGTTTGCGGATCATTTGCGTGATGGCTGTGTCGGCACTCTGAGCGAGATTTTCGATGGCAATGCGCCCCATACTCCTCGGGGTGCCTTTGCCCAAGCTTGGTCCGTCGCCGAAGTTTTGCGTTCCTGGAGTCTGATTGAAAACCTAGCCACCTGTCAAAAGTATGCCTCAGCTAACCCAGAGGCCAGTTCCGGGTTGCAAGCTCCCTAAAGGTGAGTTTGCAACTGTGAGTTTTTGCGATCGCCCGCCCGTTCACCCTACCCCTAACCACCGATGACTAGCGAACACCAGCGCCTACAAGAAACCCACACGCACAATGTCCCCTGGAAAAAATGGGGCCCTTACCTCAGCGATCGCCAGTGGGGCACCGTCCGCGAAGACTACAGTGCCACCGGTGCAGCCTGGGACTACTTTTCCCACGAACAATCCCATGCCCGTGCTTATCGCTGGGGCGAGGACGGTATCCTGGGCATTTCCGATGATCAACAGCAGTTGTGTTTTGCGATCGCCCTATGGAACGGCGAGGATCCCGTTCTTAAGGAACGTTATTTTGGTCTGACGGGCTCCCAAGGTAATCATGGCGAAGACGTCAAAGAATACTATTTTTACCTCGACAGCACCCCGACCCATTCCTACATGAAGGGGCTTTACAAATATCCCCAAGCGGCTTATCCCTACGGCGATCTGGTGACGGAAAACCAGCAGCGGGGTCGCCTGGGCATGGAGTATGAGCTGCTAGATACCGGCATTTTTGAGGGCGATCGCTACTACGACGTCTTTGTGGAATATGCCAAAGTCGCAGCGGAAGACACCCTGATTCAAATCGCCGTTGTCAACCGTGGACCAGAGTCCCAAACCTTGTCAGTGCTGCCGACCCTGTGGTTTCGCAATACCTGGAGCTGGGAGCCCGAGGCCGATAAACCCCGGATCGAGCTAGCCGATACTCGTCCTGATTTCAGTGCCTTGGAAGCCATTCATCCAACTCTGGGCACCTACTATCTATACTGTCAGAGCCACGACAACTGGCAAGGCGGCAGCCCCCTCCTCTTTACCGAAAACGAGACCAACTACCAGAAAGTGTTTGGGGCCGAAAACGTCACCCCCTATGTCAAAGACGCGTTTCATCGCTATGTCATTGACGGCGATATGGCCGCGGTCAATCCGGAACGCTTAGGCACCAAAGCCGCCGCCCACTACACCCTCCACATTGGTCCCGGTGAGACCCGGCTGATCAGCCTCCGACTGACTCAGCAGGCTCAGCTAGACGCACCGTTCAGCGAGTTTAGCCGCTATTTGCAAGCGCGCCAGCATGAAGCCGATGAATTTTACCAAGCGGTGACGCCCTTCCCCATGGATGCGGCGGTTCGCAATGTCCAACGCCAAGCCTTTGCCGGCCTCCTGTGGACCAAACAGTTTTACAACTATGACGTTTCCCGCTGGCAGGCTGGGGACCCGACCATGCCAGAGCCGCCCTTCGGACATCAACGTGGTCGCAATCAGGAGTGGCATCATTTGGAATCCCACGACATCATCTCCATGCCGGATAAATGGGAATATCCCTGGTTTGCCGCTTGGGACTTGGCCTTTCATTGTCTGCCTATTGCCGCGATCGATCCCGATTTTGCTAAGCATCAGCTCGATATCATGACTCGGGAATGGTATATGCATCCGAATGGTCAGATACCCGCCTACGAATGGGCTTTTGGCGATGTCAACCCGCCGGTACATGCCTGGGCCACCTGGCGAGTTTACAAGATTGAGAGAAAAATCAAAGGTCAAGGCGATCGTGTCTTTTTGGAGCGAATTTTTCAAAAGCTACTGCTGAACTTTACCTGGTGGGTCAACCGCAAGGACGAAGGGGGCAACAATGTGTTTTAAGGGGGCTTTCTGGGGCTGGACAACATTGGGGTCTTTGACCGCAGTTCTCCGTTGCCCACTGGCGGCCACATCGAGCAGTCAGACAGTACGAGCTGGATGGCCATGTATTGTCTCAATATGTTGACAATGGCGCTGGAGTTGGCGATCGAAAATCCCGTCTACGAAGACATGGCGACCAAATTTTTTGAGCACTTTATTTACATCGCTGATGCGATGAACCACATCGGTGAAGAGCGCACTCAACTCTGGGACGAAGAGGACGGCTTCTTTTACGATGTGCTGCAATTTCCCAACGGCGACAGCCAGCGGCTAAAGGTCCGCTCTACCGTCGGTTTAATTCCTTTATTTGCAGTTACGACCTTAGAGCCTGAGCTATTGGAAAAGGTCCCCGGCTTCAAGGAGCGACTGGAATGGTTTATTGAAAATCGACCGCAACTGAAGAAAAATGTCGCCTGTATGGAATCTACTGGACAGCACGCTCGTCGGATGCTGGCGCTGTGCTATGCCACCCGAGGCGAAGTCAATCATAACGATAAGCTACGCCGCATCTTGACCAAATTGCTCGATGAGGCTGAGTTTTAGAGTCCCTATGGGGTGCGGGCACTGTCTCGCTATCACGCTGAGCATCCTTATCATTTCTATGCCAATGGGCAAGACTTTTACGTGCACTACGAGCCAGCCGAATCTAGCAGCGGGTTGTTTGGCGGCAACTCCAATTGGCGTGGCCCGATTTGGTTTCCGATTAATTATCTCTTGATCGAATCGCTGCAAAAGTTTCACCATTATTTGGGTGATCAGTTCAAGGTAGAGTGCCCCACTCGGTCTGGCAATTGGATGAATCTTTGGGAAGTGGCGGCTGATCTGTCGCAGCGTTTGACGAATATCTTTTTGCCGGGGGAGCAGGGCGATCGCCCGCTGTATGGTGGGCTCACACCGTTTCAAACGGATCCCCATTGGCAACACCATGTTTTGTTCTACGAGTACTTTCACGGGGACAACGGAGCGGGACTGGGAGCCAGCCACCAAACGGGTTGGACGGGGCTCATTGCCAAGCTCATTCAGCAAAATAGTCAATATGCCAACGCCAAACCGCAGCAGCTTTCTAAACAAGGTTAGCTATGTTACGAAATACAACGGAGAATTGATTTATTGTCAAACTTGACCACTAGGAGCTGATTCCCCATGGAAACCGAAAAGAAATTTGGATTCGTCGATTTTGCTGAGACTTGGAATGGTCGCTTGGCGATGCTAGGTTTTGTCATCGGCGTAGCAACTGAATATCTCACCGGCCAAGGTATTCTTTCTCAGATTGGTCTGATGTAAGCTTTGTTGGCGCTGAAACTGCGTAAAGCGGGGGCGATCGCCCCCGCTTTTTTATGAGCAAAGCGCCTCTAGTTACAGCTCGAGCCCCGCTATGAGCGCGATCGTGCTCAGTAAAAGGGGACGAGCCGCGTCGATTTGCCCAGTTTGAATGTACTGATCTGCTATCTGAATTTGTACTAACGTCAGTTCGACGAGTTAAAAGATGGCTTCAGGGAGCGCCGACAAGCCTTTGAACTCTAGGTCTAAGGCGGGTTTCTTCTCTTGATAGGTATAAGCCACCAAGGCCGCCAGAGTATTGACCAGGAAATTGAACGGGCT
>JBHJHA010000078.1:0-50058 GCA_050331235.1 Leptolyngbyaceae cyanobacterium | reverse complement strand
GTCAAGCAACTAACTAAGGCAGTCGGGCTACCGTTGTTTGAGCAGATTGGCAAACGCCTCTATCTGACGGAGGCTGGTCAGCAGCTATTAGATACCTGTCAACGCGTCTTTGAGGGGCTAGAGCAGTTTGTGATGGCGATCGCCGATATCAAAGGCATGAAGCAAGGCCAGCTCAAAATTGCGGTAATCACTACGGCTAAATATTTTGTGCCGCGGTTACTTGGCCCCTTCTGCCAGCGCTTTCCTGGTATTGATATTTCTCTAAAGGTCACCAACCACCAAAATATTCAAGAGCGCATGGCCAATAACGAGGATGATCTTTACATCATCAGCCAAGCGCCAGAGCAACCCGACCTCAAGGTTCATCCTTTTTTGGAAAACCCTTTAGTGGTCATTGCGCCTAAAAACCATCCCCTCGCCGGTAAGAAAAATATTCCCATCCAAGCGTTGAATGGTGAACAGTTCATCATGCGCGAACCTGGCTCAGGTACACGGCAGGCGGTGCAGACACTCTTCGACGAAAATGAAGTTGATGTCAAGGTGCGTTTAGAACTGGGCAGTAACGAGGCCATCAAGCAGGCGATCGCCGGTGGGCTGGGGATCTCCGTCCTGTCAGTTCACACCATTATTTCTGAGGGCACCACAGGTGAGTTTGCCATCCTCGACATCGAAAATTTTCCGATTGAGCGTCACTGGTACGTCGCCAGCCTCGCCGGGAAACAGCTCTCAGTAGTTGCAGATACTTTCCTTAACTATCTCCTGGAAGAAAGTCATGGCATGGCTCAGAAACTACTTCCCAATATTCAACTGGCAACTAAGACACCTGACCCTAGCGATCAAGCAATGGCGTTATCTGGCAACAATACTCCGTAATCCAGACCATTGTTCAATAGTTTTAGAGTCAGTCTGAAGCCACGATTGCTGGGATCAGTTGAGGGAGCAAACCCCATCAAATTCACATCGATGATGAATTCGTCGGTTGCACAGACTTGTATATTTTCCTCTGATCAGTCTTCGTAGATGCGGGCTTCAGGAGCATCGGGATGCTCCTCAACGTATTGATCGAAGTTTGTCTTGGGCGGAGTTTGATGCTGGTGAGAAACTTCTGCTTGCATTTCTTCCACGACGTCCCAGGCCGCCGCACATTCTGAAGATTCATCTCCCTTCTCAGCACACACAGAACGGGCGTAAGCGCGCGCCTTTTCCAGCTCATCGTGAAATTCTTTACTATCGACACTCATGGTCAAGCCCTCATCCATTCACTTGATTTAGCTATTAAGTCATTCAGAAGTTGCTGCTGTCAAACCAATAGCTTTAGCGCAGGTACACTCTTGATACGCCTCACGAACGGTACCAATGGCGCGTAAACAAAGAATACGATGCAGAGCCAGGGCTCAATTACTGGCCAACTTAAGTTGTTTAAAGACGAAAAAGGGGCAGCAGGCCCCTTTTTACAAAATGTATGTCTAGGCCGTCAAAATTCAGCTTTCTACAACTTTGACTTTGCGCGCTAGTCCTAGCATCTGCAGCAGGCGGATATGCATCCAAGTCACGTCGATCTCCCACCACTTAAGGCCATGTCTTGCCGAATGCTGATAAGCATGGTGATTATTGTGCCAACCTTCACCATAGGTAACCAATGCCACCCACCAGCAGTTGGTTGAGGTGTCTTCAGTTTCATAGGTGCGGTAGCCGAACTTGTGGGTGGCACTATTTACAAACCAGGTGCAGTGATAAACCACCACTAGCCGCACAAAGATGCCCCAGATCACAAAGGGCCAGCCGCCCAAAAGATATAGAACGAGGCCAAGGGGAAACTGGAGCGCAAAAAAGTACTTTTCACAAAACTGATAGACCGGATCCCCACTAATGTCACGAGTGAATTTATGAATTTCTTCTTTGGCGGGGACATCGCGAATCAGCCAGCCCATATGGCTCCACCAAAACCCTTTGCCTGCATCATGGTGATCGTTGGGTTGGTCAGAATAACGATGATGATGACGATGAAGACCAATCCACATGATGGGACCGTGCTGACAGGCTAAAGAGCCACATAGGACAAAAAAGTATTCGAGCCACTTAGGCACTTCAAAACTTTTGTGAGCAATCAGGCGATGCCAGCCTAGAGTGATTCCTAGGCAGCCAGTAAACCAATGTAAAAATATCGCTACACCGATTGCTCCCCAGGTCGTATTACCGGGTATAAAGGCAAGCAGGGCAAGTAAGTGAATGGCTACCATAAACAAGGTGGTAGTCCAGTCAATATTGGGTCTTTCTAAACTACGTGCAACTGTCATTCGAAATTTCTCAGCTTTGGGACAAGAAGATACCAACTCATTGGCGAGTAAACTCTACACAGCATAGACGTTGACTCCCCAATGAATTCCCCAGCTAACCAGAAGGTCTCTGAGGCCTTGCTCTCCCAGATATTTTGGAAGATTGACTTACAGGTCAAGACCAACATAGCCAAGGTGTTGACCGCGATGCGCAAGCATAAGGTGGGAAGTCATCATTTTGCAAGTGTATCGGGCTATGGTCACGATGACCTAGGCCGCGATACGTTGGACCGCGTCTTCGCAGATGTCATGGAGGCAGAAGCCGCGGCCGTACGAGTGCAGTTTGTCTCAGGGACCCACGCGATCGCGTGTGCCTTGTATGGCGTATTGCGTCCCGGTGACGAACTCCTCGCGGTGGCGGGCTCACCCTATGACACCTTAGAAGAAGTTATCGGACTTCGCAGTAATCACCAAGGTTCCCTTAAGGAATTTGGCATTACCTATCGAGAATTATCGCTTAATCCGGACGGCTGTGTGGATTGGAATCGTCTGGAGGAATCCGTAACCGCCCAAACCCGGATGGTGCTGATTCAGCGATCATGTGGCTATAGTTGGCGGCGCAGTTTGGAGATCGCTGAGATTGAGCGCATCGTAAAAGCTGTGAAACGCCAGAATTCTCGCACAGTTTGTTTTGTCGATAACTGCTATGGCGAATTTGTGGAAGATCGGGAACCCACATCGGTCGGCGCGGATCTTATGGCAGGGTCGCTGATCAAAAATCCTGGTGGCACCATTGCTACCACCGGAGGCTACATTGCGGGACGCGCCGATCTAGTCGCTATGGCTCTCTGTCGGTTGACGGCTCCCGGCATTGGTAGCAGCGGCGGCTCTAGCCTTGGGCAAAACCGCCTGTTTTTCCAGGGCTTATTTCTGGCGCCGCAGATGGTAGGTGAAGCGATGAAGGGCAACGCTCTCATCGCCCACACATTTGAGCAACTGGGTTATCCGGTCAATCCACCAGCAGCGGTTGAGCAACGTGACGTAATTCAGGCCATCAAGCTCGGCTCTCCAGACAAAATGGTGGCCTTTTGCCAGGCAATCCAGCAGCATTCTCCGATTGATTCCTACGTAGAACCAGTCCCGGCTGGCATGCCTGGCTACGAGAGCAATTTAGTGATGGCAGGTGGCACTTTTATCGACGGCAGCACTTCAGAACTCTCCGCCGACGGTCCATTGCGAGATCCCTTCGTAGTCTATTGCCAGGGCGGCACCCACTGGACCCATGTGGCACTGGCGCTAGAGGCGGCAGTAAAAGCAATAGATGCAGTCTAGAACCCTGAGTAAAGACTGTTCAAACATCCGCACACTCAAAACTCAAGCTTTGAAAAAGTCGTTACAGTTTGTACTTGACTCTTATTCCGCAAAATTATGATCAACCATGTAACTGAGCAAAAGTATTTTGTACGGGTCAAGCTGTGAACTAGAGTTACTGGAAATGATCTTTCTGAGTTAGATGAACTCAACTCCTGCACGTCGTTTGGGCTAATAAAAAACAGTGTGCAATAGGCTTCTAGATTACTCTCATCTGGCAGAGCGAGTCGGAGCTTGATAGCATCGCTGCGGTCACCGCAACGGGGCATGAGACAATAAATTTTTATCGAGGCCTGCCATGCCCGCTACATACATTCAAGATGAGACCGAGCTTGATAATTTACTCTCCGCCGAGTCACTGTTTGTCGTTGACTTTACGGCGTCGTGGTGTGGCCCCTGCAAATTGATTGCCCCACTGATCGACCAGTTAGCGGATGAATACAGCGATCGCGTCAAGGTTTTCAAGCTAGATTTGGACGCCAATAAAGGAGTCGCTAAACGGCTAGGTGTGCGGAGCATTCCGGCGGTGATGTTCTTTTCCCAGGGTGAGGTCAGCGAAGGGCTGATCGGTGCCAAGAGCTATGAAGAGTACGAAGAGGTTTTGCAAAGGCATCTAGCCTGATATTCGCTCGACAAATGCGCAACGGAGCGACTCATATCGCTATAACATCATCCCCTTAGGCTATGCCCAGCAAGTCTAGGGGACTTTAAATCGATAGCAATTTTTTTTTCATTAGGACGAGCAAAATGCGATCGCCCGTCCGAGCTACGAGCAAAATGGCATTTATCACTGTTGACACCTTGTTCCACTTAGCAAATGCTCATCGAGTATCAAGTTTTATTGAGCTTTCTCAGCTAACTATCGAAAGACGGATATCAGCAGTTTCACAAACATAGATAATCAATTCTTGATCGCAGTATCCAAAGCATAGCCAGTTTTACAGCCGCTTATGGTGCCGATCTTTAGCTCGAATTGGGAACTAGAAAACACTCATCATGTCTGTCTCTGATCGCCGAAAATCAAATACGTTTTACATTGTTTTAATTGCTGCCGCCGCTGCTCTGGGCGGCTTTTTGTTTGGCTTCGATACTTCTGTGATCAATGGTGCTGTCGTCGCACTATCAGGAGCCTTTGGAGCCAATAGCTTTATGACCGGCCTAGCTGTCTCGCTAGCGCTGTTGGGTTCAGCCCTAGGTGCCTTTTATGCGGGGAGAATCGCCGATCGCTATGGTCGTGTCAATGCGATGATCACAGCTTCGATTTTGTTCACCATCAGCGCGATCGGTTCTGGCCTTGCCTTTACGATTTGGGACTTCACCCTTTGGCGATTCATCGGGGGCGTCGCGGTGGGTGCCGCGAGCGTGATTGCTCCGGCTTATATCGCAGAGTGCTCCCCCGCCCACATGCGAGGACGGCTAGGTTCTCTACAGCAGCTCGCCATTGTCATCGGGATCTTTATCGCGCTGCTTTCTGATTATTTCATTGCGGTATCAGCGGGGTCAGCCGAAGCTCCCTTTGCGCTAGGGGTCGCAGCTTGGCGCTGGATGTTTTGGACAGAGATTCCGCCGGCAATTATTTATGGGGTTGCAGCAGTGATGATTCCTGAGTCACCCCGATACTTAGTTGCTCAGGGTAAAGAGGCCGAGGCTCAAAAAATCCTCAGCAAGCTTAGCGTCCAAAACGTAATGGCCAAAGTTGAGGAAATTCGACAAACTGTTTTGCGCGATCGCCAACCGCAGTTTTCTGATTTACTTTCCCGCAGTGGCGGCCTGTTACCGATCGTTTGGGTAGGTATGGGCCTGTCACTACTTCAGCAGTTTGTCGGCATCAACGTTATCTTCTATTACAGCAGTGTGCTGTGGCGGTCTGTCGGTTTTTCCGAGCAAGACTCGCTCACTGTGACGGTGATTACTGGCGCCGTTAACATCATGACGACCCTGATTGCGATCGCCTTTGTGGATAAGTTTGGCCGTAAGCCTCTGCTAATCCTCGGGTCGATTGGTATGACCATCACCCTAGGCACTATGTCTTACATCTTTGGCCATGCCACCATCGATGCTGCTGGCAATCCATCGTTGACAGGGCTCTCTGGCCCTATCGCCTTGATCTGCGCCAATCTATATGTGTTTTGCTTCGGTTTCTCTTGGGGCCCGGTCACCTGGGTGATGTTAGGGGAAATGTTTAGCAACAAGATTCGCGGCGCGGCTTTGTCTTTGGCAGCTTGCGTACAGTGGGTCGCTAACTTCGTAGTTTCCACTTCGTTTCCGCCCATTTTGGAGTTCTTTGGCCTAGGCGCCGCCTACGGTTTGTATACCATTTCGGCAGCCATTTCGATCTTTTTTGTCATGTTCTTTATCGGTGAGACAAACGGTATCGAGCTCGAACAAATGTAGGAACTTTGTGGCAGTCTTGACCTGCTCGTCCTCTAATTTGTGGGAATAAAAAAATACGCCAATTAATCTAGGGAGTCGCAACAATGGTGTGGCTCTCTTTTTAATCTGAGTTCGCTGCTTAGGGCAATTCTCTGAACCTCGCTCAAGTTTTCTGCCCTCAACTTCATCCTCCTTCATCGCTGTATCTCAGTGCAGGATTATGTCGTATTCCCTCCATAGGGCGCATATCCCAAAAGGTAGGCGGCGGGCTATCGATCAATCGGCCATTGATGAGACTTTGCAATCAGTGGGCGATCGCTATCGAAATCTGGAGAAACCCAACTAAACTCTTATAAATATTTGAGATAGATCGGGATCACTACATGGCCTTTCAGACGACTGCCACTTTTACTCCGGTTAGCAACGCTCCCATAGGGATTTTTGACAGCGGCGTCGGCGGTCTGACAGTCCTGAGAGAACTCCATCATCAACTGCCACACGAATCCATTCTCTATGTTGGTGATACGGCCCGGTTGCCCTATGGCGATCGCACCCCCGATGAAATTCTCCAGTTTGTTCGCGAAATCATGCACTGGATGATGCTTCAGGGCGTCAAGATGGTGATGATGGCCTGCAACACAAGCTCCGCGCTAGCCCTGGAGCAAGTTCAAGCTGAGTTTCCAGTACCCATTTTGGGACTGATTTATCCAGGGGCCCGAGCCGCAGCCGCAGCCGGCGATCGCATTGGGGTGATCGCGACTCCAGCCACCGTTGCTAGCGACGCCTATCGCCAAGCAATTTTGGAAGTCAATGCATATAAGCAAGTCTGGCAGGTGGGATGCCCCCAATTCGTTCCCATAATTGAGCAAGGCCGCTTGCAAGAGCCCAGAACCTTAGAGGTCGCCAAGGCCTACCTCCAGCCACTGATAGCCAATCAAATTGACACCCTAATTTATGGCTGCACCCACTACCCACACTTGGCCCCCATTTTTCAGACGTTTTTGCCGAGTTACATCGAGCGTATCGACCCGGCTCAGTCGATGGTGCGGGCCGCTGCTCGAGAACTTGAACTCTTAAACTTGAAGCACTGCCAATTAGGTCGACCTACACAATTTTTTGTGAGCGGCTGTCCCCATCAGTTTGCCAACTTAGCCGCCCGCTGGGTAGGGTTTACTCCTATGGTGAGCCAAGTCAACTTTGCTGCTTTTGCCACCTCCCAGCAGGGGTAATGTTTCGCTGGCGAGCAACTGCTGCGTTGAGAGAGAAAAATCTTATTGCCCCGACAGCTCGGTGATCCGATCCAGTTGAGCTTGGGTGTTAGCGGCCCACTGGGGATTATTTTGGGTAATGTAAAGGCTCTTAGCGTGTTCCAAAACCCCTCTCGCCTCCACATAATTGCCTAAACGGATAAAGGATAGCCCAGCACTGTAGTAGGCATTCGCATATCCAGGGTTGATATCAGTTGCCCGCCGAAAGGTATCCAACGACGCATCAAAATCACCCCGAGCATATTGGGCAACGCCCAGGTTGTAATAAGCTTCAACATATTGCGGAAAAATATTAACAGCGCGATTAAAAGACGTGATAGCAGCATCGTAGTTTTGCTGTCGCAGATAAATTCGCCCCTGGTGAAAAGCTGGCTCTGGGGCCGCTGGCGTATATTGCTCAGCCGTTTGCAAGGAAGCTAGGGCCGCATCATAGTTTTCCTGGTCAAGTTGCACCAGACCCAGGTTGTAATATGCATTCCCCAAACTGGGCTGCAGCTCAATTGCCCGCTGTAAGTAGTCTTCGGCCTGCTCGAGGTTGCCACCTTCCCAAAGCGCCGCACCCAGGTTGGAATAAGCCATGGCAAACTCAGGGTCGGCCTCCAAGGCCTTCCAAAAGGACGTAGCGGCTTCCTGCAGTTCTCCAGTTTGGCGTTGTGCTAGTCCCAAGTTGTAATGGGCAGCTGCTGAATTGGGATCGAGCTCGATCGCTTCCTTAAACGCCTCACTCGCCGGTATGACTGCCCCTTGTTGAATGAGTTCGAGACCGCGATTGAGCGCGGCTTCGGCCAAAGCTGCATTTTGCGACTGAGCAACCTGAAGCTCGGGGTGGGCAATCGCGCCGTGGTGCCAGCTCGAAGATGCCGAAATACTCACCAGACTTAAGCTCGCCACCCCTACAACATGCAGCCAGCGATTACGCCAAATCCCCATAATCCATTCCTCCAGAGACCAGATATAGTGTCTCAACTGCCTGATAGCGTCAGCTCGCCTGTATTTATATCAAATCGTTTGGCGATTGGAGCAGATTTGTCTGCGAATTTGCCAGATTTTCTAAACCGTTGCGGTCAAAGACCTAATGTCATCGGGAGTCAGATTCGCATTCACCACCTCTCCATCCCGAAACCAGACAATTCGGCGCGTTAGACGGGCCACATCAGGCTCATGAGTCACCATTACCACAGTGATCCCAGCCGCATTTAACTCAGAAAAGATACCCAGGACATCCTGGGTCGTGTGAGAATCGAGTGCACCTGTGGGCTCATCAGCCAGCACTAGCAGCGGTTGATTGACGATTGCGCGAGCAATGGCGACCCGTTGCTGTTGCCCGCCCGATAGCTGAGTGGGCTTATTGTTCATGCGATCAGCAAGTTTGACCTGCTTTAGAGCATCTGCCGCGCGATCGCGCCGTTCTTCCGTCGCGACACCAGCGTATACCATCGGTAGCATGACGTTTTCCAAAGCCGTGAGCTGCGGCAGCAGGTGAAACTGCTGAAACACAAAACCAATCTTCCGGTTACGAATGTGTGCCAGGGCATCATCTCCCAAATGCGCCACATTTTCACCATCAAGGTAGTATTCACCTGCGGTGGGCCGATCCAGGCAACCGATGAGATTCATTGCGGTTGACTTGCCTGAGCCAGACGGCCCCATGATGGAGCAATACTCCCCCCGATTCACGGTGAGATTTACATTCCATAGGGCATGGACCTCAGTATTGCCGATGCCGTAGACCTTGCTAACTTGACGCAGCTCAATGAGTGATTTCATATCCCTACGGTAGCGACAATTATGCTCATTGAGGGCACTATCTGAGCTGCGATGACCGACATGCATCACTGCTTCATAAAGGCCTGATTGCTCTTGATTTGGTCGCGACCGGTGATTAGACGCGCCCCTTGGTTGCGGGTAAAGAAGTTCCACAGCCACTGCGTCATGACAATTACCTTGTTGTCAAACTCAATCAAAAACATGACGTGAACCAATGCCCACACGACCCAAGCCGGAAACCCAGTCATTTTGGTCCAGTTCAGATCAACCACTGCGGAACTGTGACCAATAATGGCCAGACTGCCGCTGTCTTTGTAGTAAAAGTCGGGAGTCGGTTTGTTTTGTAGGCGATCGCGAATAACCCGCGCCACATATTTGCCGCCCTGCATCGCCACCGGGGCCACACCTGGCAAGGGTCTCTCTTCTTGGTGGGCATAGTTAGCCAAATCGCCAATCACAAAGATGTTGGAGTAGTTGGGCAAGCTAAAATCGGGTTCAACGAGGATGCGCCCAGCGCGATCGCACTGCGACCCAGTCTTTTCCGCTACAACCTTGCCCAAAGAAGAGGCCCTCACTCCGGCAGCCCAAAAGACATTGTGAGCGCTCAGGGTTTCGATGTGATCGCCACGCTTGAAGGTAACTTTCTCGTTTTCTAAAGACGTTACGAAGGTATTGGTGCGAATTTCGACGCCCAATTTCTGCAAGTCCTCAGCTGCCTTGGCCGATAGCTCAGGGGCAAAGGGCGGCAACACACGATCCATGCCCTCTACCAAGATAATGCGGGTCAAGAGTGGCTCAATATTGCGGAAATCATTGCGTAAGGTGTGAAAAGCTAAGTCGGCGATCGCCCCAGCCATTTCTACTCCCGTTGGGCCAGCTCCCACCACAACAAAGGTCAGCAGCGCTTTACGAATTTCCGGATCAGGCTCGAGTTCCGCCTTTTCAAACGCTAAGAAAATGCGCCGCCGGACCTCCAGAGCATCCTCAATCGTCTTAATACTAGGGGCGATCGCCTCCCAGTGATCATTACCAAAATAATGATGAGCACTACCAGTTGCCAAAATCAGGCTGTCGTAGGATACGGTTTCTCCATCCTTGAGAGTCAGGCACTGGTCGTCGGGATCAATGCCGCAAACATCACCTAGCAACACATGGGTGTTCTTTTGCTGGTTGAGGACAGACCGCAAAGGAGAGGCAATATCCCCCGGAGAGAGCCCTCCAGTCGCCACTAGGTACAGCAAAGGTTGAAACAGATGAAAATTACGCCGGTCAATAAGCGTCACCTCGACTGGCGCTGTTTTCAAAGACTGCGCTGCATAAAGTCCCCCAAACCCGCCACCAACAATGACAACCCGATGGGCAGTTTTGATATCAATAGTGGAGGGCGAACCTGTTTTGGCTGAAGCAGTTTGAACCATGCGTTTAAGGACTTTGGTGGAATGACGGGAAAAGATCAACCCATCTGAAGGGTTCAGACTCTCTGCCCGGCTTGAGCTCCAGAGCCCGTTATGTCTTTTATTCCCCGTCAAGGACATTCACAAACATTAACACTCAACTACCAGGATTTTTCGTATTACTCTTTACGGGGCCGCCCTTTGCAGGTTTTTCGATAGCGCCTGATCCTGTCAGTTTTTACCAGACCGCTAAGTAGAATGAAATTTGGGCATACTGTGGTCGCTTACATATGGCCCTACCGAATCATTGCGATCGCCCCCATGCCTGACCGCGCTTCTTTGAATCAGCTTGATGTCAGTCAGTCATCCACATTGCCTGTCATGACACTGGGGACCGACTCTACTTTGCAGGCCCTCCCATTACATCAAGCTCAGCTCGGCGTCGACGATCTCTGCAGCACCGCTGTCACTTTGTTTAACCAGCGCCCAGAGTTGCCGGGCTTGCTTCTTTGCGATGCCAATCAGGGAGTGGGAGTCCTCTCACGGCAAAGATTTTTTGAGTATCTATTGCGTCCTAAAGGTCGCGAGCTTTTTTTTGACGAACCGCTATCGGTCATTCATAGCTATGCGCGACTCCAGCCTTTGGTCTTCACCCAAAAAACCTTGATTTTGGTCGCCGCCCGAGCCGCCCTACGCCGCCCTACGGAGTTCCATGGGGAGCCGTTATTGGTCAAAACAGACAGTGGCGATCGCCTCTTAAATGCCCATGACTTAAACCAAGCGCACTGGCAGATTCGTGGTATTGAGATTCAAGTTCGCCATGAGCGCACTCAAGCCGCCATGTTGCAGACCCACAAAATGGCCGCGCTAGGCCGCCTTGTTGACGGCATTGCCCACGAAATCATGGACCCCTTGGGATTCATTTGGGGCAACCTGAGCCACGTTGACAGCTATTGTCAGCAGCTACTCAATCTGATAAAGACCTACGAATCGGTTGAGGCCGGAATGGCCGAAGCACAGGTGTTGGCCGAGCTCAAGGAAGACATCGAGCTTAATTATTTACGACAGGATCTTCCCAGCGCCTTGCAAAGCATAAAAGGCGGTGCCGCTCGACTCAAACAATTAGCCAGCAGCCTGCAAAACTTTTGCCATATTGATGAAGTTTACCCGCGCCCTGTAGATCTGCACGAGTTGATCGATAGCATCGTCTTACTACTCAAGAGTCGGCTCAATACTCACATCACTATTACTCGACAATACGCGGCCCTCCCCCCAGTCCCCTGTTTTCCGGGGCAACTTAGTCAGGTACTGATGAACCTATTATCCCGCTGCATTGACGAACTGCTTGGCTTGGCCGCACGCCAGTCAGTCGCAGCAGACTTCATGGCGATGGCTCCGGCCACCCCTCCCGAGGATCTCCCTTCCCCGCCCGAAATTGTGATCACTACTCGACTGCGCGATCGCAGTGAACAGTCTCAAGCTCAGCGCGATCGCGCCGTGGTCATCACCATTGCTGATAATGGACCAGGCTTATCTCCAGTAGCGCTACAGCAAATCCGTGCCTTCTTTTCAATCCGCCATCGCTTAGAGCGTGAAACGGACCTGGCATTTAGCTACCAGCTCATCACCGCTAAACATGGAGGCAAATTCAGCGTGCGATCGCCAGCTTCTTGCTTTCAATCAGCCAGTGAGAGCAGCGGCACCGAATACGAAATTCAGCTACCCCTCTTCAACACTTCTGAGTAAATGCTCTCGCTGGGCACAGGCAACTTTCCGCGATCGCGAAAATCGATCCTTTGAAAAATCCTTAGAGACTAGGGACAGACCGCCAGACAGTGCACGAGCCCCTCTCCAGAGACACAAGTACCCCTACCCCCCAAGGCAAAAAATCCATCCTCCAATTTTTTCCTGGACATTTCTATCTAATCTGTGTAATATGAGTAACTGTCGCTGAAACGGAAACTGGACGGCAATCGTTCTAAGTCTGTAGTGACAACTACCAGATTGCTTCGATTCAAAAATCTTGTCTGCGAATGCTATCGCTAAACCACTTGTTTAGTGATAGCTGTTTTCTGTCTGGCAAGCGCTGTATGGCGTTTTGATTGATTTGCTTGTTTTCAAGCAATCTTGCCATGGGGCTTTTATGTCCTGTGGATTGTTTTGGGCGATTGATATCTGGCGATCACGTCAGAAGTCGGGCGCTCGTCTATTTGGTAACGTGTAGCAACGGAGACAGGTAACCGTGTCAGTTGGGATTCTTGGAACCAAGCTGGGTATGACCCAAATTTTTGACGATGAAGGAAATGCGATTCCTGTCACCGTTATTCAAGCTGGCCCCTGTGTGGTCACTCAAGTAAAGACAGATCAAACTGACGGCTATGCTGCTATTCAAGTGGGATATGGCACAGTCGCAGAAAAGGCTCTGACCAAGCCCGAGTTAGGGCACCTAGCTAAAGCGGCAGCGACTCCTGTTCGCCATTTGAAAGAATATCGAGTCGACAAAACTGATGAGTTTGAGCTAGGTCAAACCTTGACTGCCGAAAACTTTGCAGCGGGTCAGTTAGTCGATGTCACCGGGACTAGCATCGGTAAAGGTTTCGCCGGCAACCAAAAGCGTCATAACTTCCGCCGTGGTCCGATGACCCACGGTTCTAAAAATCATCGCTTGCCAGGTTCTATTGGACCAGGAACAACTCCAGGACGGGTTTACCCCGGCAAGAAAATGGCAGGTCATTTAGGCAGTAAGCAAGTTACGACTCGCAAGCTCACGGTTGTTCGCGTTGATGCTGAAAACAACCTCTTGGTGATTAAAGGCACCATTCCTGGTAAGCCTGGTGGGCTGCTGAGTATTGCTCCCACCAACATTGTGGGTTAGAGCAGCTGAGACTGTGAGGCACAGATTATCTGGATGTGTGAAAAGGGACGAAAGTGATGGTTGAGTGTGTTGTTCAAGATTGGCAAGGTCAAGAAGCCGGTACGGCATCCATTGATCTGAAGGTGGCGAAGCCGGAGAATGCTTCTCACATCGTGCATCGGGCGCTTGTTCGACAGATGAACAATGCTCGTCAGGGTACGCTGGCGAGTAAGACCCGTTCTGAAGTGCGCGGCGGTGGTAAAAAGCCTTGGCGCCAGAAGGGTACTGGACGGGCGCGAGCGGGTTCCAGTCGCTCACCGCTCTGGAAAGGCGGTGGTGTCATCTTTGGCCCTAAACCTAGAGATTTCAGTATCAAAATGAACCGCAAAGAACGCCGGTTGGCCTTACGTACAGCTTTTCAAAGCCGTCTTGAGGGAGACACAGTAGTAGTTCAAGATTTCGCTGCTCAGCTGCCTCGGCCAAAGACCCGTGAGATGGTAGCAGCATTAGAGCGGTGGGGTGTTAGCCCTAATTCAAAGGTGCTTTTCATCTTGGCGGAGCAGCCTGAAAACGTCACCTTGTCCCTACGCAATATTGAGCGGGTCAAGGTTCTGACAGCAAACAACCTTAATGTATTCGACTTACTCAACGCTGATCGGCTGGTGGTAACGGCAACAGCGATGGAGAAAATCCAGGAGGTTTACGGTGACTAAAGTATCGACAAGCGGTGCATTGGCAGATTTGATTCGCCGGCCGTTAATTACTGAAAAAGCGACGCTGCTGCTAGAGAACAATCAATATGTATTTGAGGTTCTCCCTAAGGCAACTAAGCCAGAAATCAAGGCTGCGATTGAATCGCTCTTTGAAGTCAAAGTCACCGGCATCAGCACTGCCAATCTGCCTCGAAAAAGGCGTCGTGTTGGTCGCTTTGAGGGGTTTCGCCCCGGTTACAAGCGCGCGATCGTCACTTTGGCAGAAGGTGACAGCATTCCCCTCTTCCCTGATGTCTAAGTAGCATCTGCTTTTTTGTCAGTCGTTGATGCAGTTTATTGAATGAGTTGAGCAATGGGCATCCGTTCATATCGACCCCTTACCCCTGGTACTCGTGAGCGCACGGTTTCTGAGTTTTCGGAAATCACTCGTTCTGAGCCCGAAAAATCATTGACCGTCTCTGTACATCGAGCTAAGGGACGAAATAATCGTGGTGTTATTACCTGTCGGCATCGCGGCGGTGGACACAAGCGACTCTATCGCATTATCGATTTCTACCGGAATAAGCGGAATATCCCAGCTACGGTAGTCACCATTGAGTATGACCCCAACCGTAATGCTCGCATTGCGCTACTGCATTATGAAGATGGCGAAAAGCGATACATTCTGCATCCTGCTTCCCTCGTAGTGGGAGCAACCGTGATGGCGGGCCCTGAAGCTCCGTTAGAAATTGGCAATGCGCTACCGTTACACAAGATTCCCCTTGGTACATCGGTGCATAACGTAGAGTTGCAGCCTGGGAAGGGTGGACAAATCGTACGTGCTGCCGGGACTTCGGCCCAGGTTGTCGCCAAAGAAGGTAATTACGTCACTCTTAAGTTGCCTTCGACTGAAGTCCGCATGGTTCGTCGTGAGTGCTACGCCACGATTGGCCAAGTAGGACATGTTGACTCTCGAAACATCACCCTGGGCAAGGCTGGTCGTAAACGCTGGCTAGGTCGCCGTCCGGAGGTTCGCGGTAGTGTGATGAATCCAGTTGATCACCCCCACGGAGGAGGTGAGGGCCGAGCTCCTATCGGTCGTAGTGGACCGGTGACGCCTTGGGGTAAGCCTGCCCTTGGTCTTAAAACTCGAAAGAAGAAGAAGGCGAGTAGTGCTCTAATCGTCCGGCGACGGCGCCGAACTTCTAAGCGGGGTCGAGGTGGTCGGAATACTTAAGGGCTACTGCTGTAACTAGTCGTTGATTACTGAGTATCGAGTTTTCGGATTTAAAGGTTTGAGAGGTTGTAAGGGTTATGTCGCGTTCTCTAAAGAAGGGTCCTTTTGTTGCGGACCATTTAATGCAGAAGGTTGAAGCCTTAAATTCCAAAGGTGATAAGCAAGTCATCAAGACTTGGTCTCGGGCATCAACCATTATTCCCCAGATGATTGGGCATACAATCGCGGTGCACAACGGTCGCCAGCACGTTCCAGTTTATGTGACTGAACAAATGGTAGGACACAAACTTGGTGAATTTGCTCCGACTCGTACTTTTCGGGGCCATGCCAAGAGCGATAAGAAAGCGCGTCGATAACAGAGAGGACGGAGATTATTTCAATGGCTATTGATACTACTGAACAGGTTAAAGCGGTTGCTCGCTATATCCGTATGTCTCCTCACAAAGTGCGGCGAGTCCTCGACCAAATTCGAGGGTTGTCCTACAGAGAGGCGCTTATCATTCTCGAGTTCATGCCCTACCGAGCTTGTGATCCAGTCCTCAAAGTGTTGCGGTCTGCCGTGGCCAATGCTGAGCACAATAATGGTTTAGACCCAGCATCCTTAGTAATCAGCGAAGCGTTCGCAGATGCGGGTCCGACTCTAAGACGGTTTCGCCCCAGGGCGCAGGGTCGCGCTTATCAAATTCGCAAGCCGACTTGTCACATTACAATTGCCGTTGCTCCGAGCGAGTCGTAGCTGCTAGGTCGATTAGGCATTCATCGTACAGTATTTATCTGAGGGATTACGAGTGGGACAGAAGATACATCCAACCGGTTTTCGATTAGGCATTGTGCAAGAGCACCGGTCTCGGTGGTTTGCCGATAGCGATCGCTATCCACAACTTTTAAAGGAAGACTATATTATTCGCGAATATATCGAGAAGAATCTCAGCAATGCGGGCATTTCTGACATTCGGATCGAGCGCAAAGCCGACCAGATTGATCTAGAAGTATGCACGGCTCGTCCCGGTGTTGTAGTTGGTCGAGGAGGCAGCGGTATCGAGGCTCTCCGCGTCGGTCTTCAGAAAGCGCTGAAGGATTCCAGTCGGCAGATTCGAATCAATGTCGTTGAAGTGACCCGAGTCGA
The DNA here is from genome assembly GCA_050331235.1 of Leptolyngbyaceae cyanobacterium. GTDB lineage: Bacteria > Cyanobacteriota > Cyanobacteriia > Phormidesmidales > Phormidesmidaceae > Halomicronema. Next base: position 33,700 of record JBHJHA010000078.1, on the reverse strand, counting down.
TGCAGACGCCCCTTTAGTAGCAGAATACATCGTCCAGCAACTGGAACGTCGTGTCGCTTTTCGTCGGGTGGTTCGTCAAGCCCTGCAGCGAGCTCAGCGAGCTGGGGTAGAAGGTATCAAGATTCAAGTCAGTGGTCGTTTGAATGGGGCTGAAATTGCCCGGACCGAGTGGACCCGTGAAGGTCGAGTGCCGCTGCATACACTGCGCGCCGACGTCGATTATGCCTATCGGACAGCCCAAACCACTTATGGAGTATTGGGAGTCAAGGTGTGGATTTTCCGTGGGGAGGTCATTCCAGGCCAAGAAGATCAGCGACCAGCCCCTGATGCCGCCCAACCGAGAAGACGCCAGCAGCGCCGGCGTCAGCAGTTTGAAGACCGTTCGAACGAGTCTTAAGCAAGCTATCAGTTTCCCAGTTATTGGGGCAGTCTTTTTTGAATGTGATTCGTAGGCAAAGTTTGAGCCATGTTAAGTCCTAGACGTACTAAATTTCGTAAGCAGCACCGGGGTCGCATGCGAGGTATGGCCCAGCGGGGAAACAAGATCAATTTTGGGGAGTTTGCATTGCAGGCAACTGAGCCTTCCTGGCTAACTTCTCGACAGATCGAGGCTGCCCGTCGAGCGATGACTCGCTATGTCCGCCGTGGGGGAAAAATTTGGATTCGCGTCTTTCCTGACAAGCCAATTACAATGCGTCCTGCAGAAACCCGTATGGGTTCTGGTAAGGGCAACCCTGAGTTTTGGGTTGCAGTCGTCAAGCCGGGGAGAGTCGTTTTTGAAATTGCTGGGGTTCCCGAAGAAGTCGCTAAGGAAGCCATGCGTCTAGCCTCCTTCAAACTTCCGTTTAAGACAAAGTTTATTGCCCGTGAGGAGGAGGCTTGAGTTATGGCACTACCTAAGATTAAAGAGGCCCGTGAGCTTGATAATCAGGCTTTAGAAGAAGCAATTGCCGATACTAAACGCAAGTTGTTTGACCTACGGTTTCAGCAAGCGACTCGCCAGTTGCAGAGCGGCTTACATCAGTTTAAGCATGAACGTCATCGTCTGGCTCAGCTGATGACTGTTTTACGAGAGCGACAGTTGTCCGAGGCTCAAGCCATCGATAGCACTCAAACGCCTTCGGCAGCAGCGATTAGCTCAGCAGAAGAGGAGTAAGGAGGAAAATAATGGCAGTAAAAGAACGCGTCGGACTTGTCGTGAGTAACAAGATGCAGAAAACCGTAGTGGTAGCGGTGGAAAATCGGGTTCCTCACCCTAAATACGGCAAGATCATGGTTCAAACAAAACGCTACAAAGTCCACGACGAAGATAACGAATGCAAAATAGGCGATCGCGTCCGAATTCGTGAGACTCGTCCGCTGAGCAAAACTAAGCGTTGGACTGTTGCCGATGTTCTCAACCGGACCAACAGAGTCTAAAGGAGGCAGAGAGTGATTCAGCAGGAAACCTACTTAAACGTTGCTGATAATAGCGGTGCTCGTAAGCTGATGTGTATCCGAGTGCTTGGCGGTAACCGTACCTATGCCGGCGTTGGAGATGTGATCGTCGCAGTTGTCAAAGATGCAATCCCCAACATGGCTGTCAAGAAATCCGATGTCGTTAAAGCCGTGGTTGTTCGCACTAAGAAGTCGCTGCGCCGTAGTAGCGGCATGAGCATCCGATTCGATGATAATGCTGCTGTCATCATCAACCAAGACGGCAATCCGCGAGGAACTCGAGTATTTGGTCCGGTGGCCCGAGAGCTCCGCGACAAGAGCTTTACCAAAATTGTTTCTCTAGCCCCGGAGGTTCTCTAATGCCTCAAAGAAATGTTCAAAATAGTATGCGGATGCATGTCAAATCCGGTGACACCGTTCAAATCATTACAGGCAAAGACAAAGGTAAGGTGGGCGAAATCATTAAGGTGATGCCTAAGTCTAGCCAAGTGATTGTTAAGGGCGCCAATATTCGAACCCGGCATGTCAAGCCCCGGCAAGATGGTGAGTCTGGTCAAATTGTGACTGAAGAGGCGCCCATCCACAGCTCCAATGTCATGCTTTATTCCGAGAAACAAAAGGTAGCTAGCCGGGTTGGTTACACATTTACCGAAGACGGGAAGAAAGTTCGGGTTTTGAAAAAGACCGGAGAAGTCATTGACTAGCTTTGCTGAGTTGATAGTTGACGATTTCGATTGCACAAGTTTTGATTTGCTTTCTGACCAAGCCCAGAAAGCTGGAGAGGATGGTCTAAATGGCTGAACAACTAAAAGCGTTTTACCAAGAGAAAGTCGTACCCAAACTAATGGAACAGTTTGAGTACAAAAACATTCACCAGGTCCCGAAGTTGGTCAAGGTTACCGTTAATCGTGGCCTAGGCGAGGCTTCTCAGAATGCCAAGGCATTGGAAGCCTCCGTCGCAGAGTTGGCAACAATTACTGGACAAAAACCGGTAGTGACCCGCGCCAAAAAAGCGATCGCTGGATTCAAAATCCGCCAAGGTATGCCAGTTGGTACGATGGTTACCCTGCGCTCCGAACGAATGTACGCCTTTTTAAACCGGCTAATTAATCTAACCCTGCCTCGAATTCGGGATTTTCGAGGCGTTAGCGGTAAGAGTTTTGACGGTCGTGGTAACTACACCTTGGGATTGAAAGAGCAATTGATTTTTCCCGAGATTGAGTATGACAGCATCGATCAAATACGCGGCATGGACGTCACGATTGTGACTACGGCCAACACTGACGAAGAAGGACGCGCCCTACTCAAGGAATTGGGCATGCCCTTCCGCGAGAATTAGGTTTAATCACTGGAGAGAACTATGGCGGCTAACGACACAATCGCAGACATGTTGACGCGGATTCGCAATGCAAATCTCGCTCGTCATCAAACTGTGGATATTCCTTCTACGCGGATGACACGCAGTATTGCACAAGTATTGCAAGAAGAGGGATTTATCGAGAGCTTCACAATCTCTGAAGAAGGAACAAGAAACACGCTCGTGGTTAAACTGAAGTACCGCGGCAAAACTCGTGACCCTATCATCAAGAACCTGAAGCGTGTCAGCCGCCCTGGTTTGCGCGTTTATTCCAACCGTAAAGAACTGCCACGAGTCCTGGGTGGTATTGGCATTGCCATCATCTCTACGTCGAGCGGCATTATGACCGATCGCGATGCCCGTCGCCAGGGAATTGGTGGAGAGGTACTTTGCTACGTGTGGTAAGACTAAATCTTAAGTCTCGTCAGTTGTTTGCGGTTGTAAGGTAGGAAATTGAGTCATGTCTCGAATTGGGAAAAGGCCGATCCCGGTGCCGGCTAAAGTCACTGTCACCATTGATGGGCAAGCTATTTCAGTCAAGGGCCCGAAAGGCGAGCTTTCGAGGGTTTTACCAGAGGGGGTTGTTATCTCCCAGGAAGGCGATACCGTTCTGGTTCAGCCTCAAGATACTTCCCGAAGGTCTCGTGAGCGCCACGGTCTTTGCCGGACCTTGGTTGCAAATATGATTGAAGGTGTCACTAACGGTTATCAGAAACGTCTGGAAATCCAAGGTGTGGGCTATCGAGCGCAGGTGCAAGGTCAAGCGCTGAATATGAGCTTGGGCTATAGCCATCCGGTTGTCTTTGATCCGCCTGAAGGTGTTCAGTTTGCAGTTGAGAACAATACCAACGTAGTTGTAAGCGGCATTGATAAAGAGATTGTCGGCAATATGGCCGCTAAAATTAGAGCTGCTCGTCCTCCGGAGCCTTACAAAGGTAAAGGTGTGCGCTACGCAGGCGAATATATTCGACGTAAGGCTGGTAAGGCAGGGAAGAAATAATCATGAAGGCAAGTCGGAAAGATCTCACCCGTCGTCGCCATGCTCGAGTTCGGCGACGTATTTTTGGAACTCCCGAAAGACCTCGGTTAGCGGTTTTTCGTTCCAATCAAAACATTTATGCTCAGCTGATTGACGACACCACTCACCATACGTTGGCTGCGGCTTCAACGCTAGAGTCCGGATTGAAAGGGGACGTTAAAGCTAGCACCCAAGAAGGGGCCCAAGCCGTGGGACAGCTCATTGCTGAGCGCGCTCTAGAAAAGGGCGTCAAGCAGGTTGTTTTTGACCGAGGCGGTAAGCTCTACCACGGTCGTATTGCGGCTTTGGCTGAAGCGGCTCGTGAAGCGGGATTGTCCTTTTAAGGCTATGGGTTAGTTGGCCCTTTGAGATATTGCTATAGGAAACATGTGTGATGGCAAACAATCGTCGTAAGAATACTCGCAGTAAAGAGAAAGAGTCGGAGTGGCAGGAACGGGTGGTTCAGATCCGTCGAGTTACTAAGGTCGTGAAAGGGGGTAAAAAGCTCAGCTTTCGGGCGATCGTCGTAGTTGGTAATGAACGTGGACAAGTTGGCGTTGGGGTTGGCAAAGCCGGTGACGTTATCGGGGCGGTGAAAAAGGGAGTCGCAGACGGCAAAAAACATTTAGTCGATGTTCCTCTGACCCGTTCCTATTCTTTGCCCCAGCAGGCAACCGGGTTCGGGGGTGGTGCTAAGGTCTTTATGAGACCTGCCGCTCCTGGTACTGGCGTAATTGCCGGCGGTGCGGTAAGAACTGTATTGGAGCTGGCTGGTGTGCGGAACGTTCTGGCAAAGCAGCTAGGTTCCAATAATCCACTCAACAATGCTCGTGCCGCTGCTGATGCCTTAGCGTCTTTGAGGACACTTTCTGAGGTTGCTGAAGAGCGCGGAATTCCAGTTGAAAAGCTTTATGCTTAACAACTGCTGAAAAGATTTTGTAAGAGTGAGTTGGTTAGGAGCAAATCATGCGCATTAACGATGCTCAGCCCAAGTCGGGCTCAAAGCAGCGAGGGCGACGGGTCGGTCGCGGTATTTCGGCTGGACAGGGTGCTAGTTGCGGTTTCGGCATGCGAGGACAAAAGTCTCGTTCTGGTCGGGGGACACGCCCAGGATTTGAGGGTGGACAGTTACCCCTATATCGTCGGGTTCCCAAGCTAAAGCACTTTCCAGTTGTGAATCGTAAATCCTACACGATTATTAATGTCAGTGACTTAGCGGACTTGGGAGCTGGTACCGAGGTGACTTTAGAATTTCTGCTAGAGGCAGGGATTTTGACAGCTCAAAACGGCCCATTAAAAGTGCTAGGCGATGGTGAATTATCCAACTCGCTTACTGTTAAGGCTGCCGCTTTCACAAAATCGGCTCGTCAAAAAATTGAAGCTGCAGGCGGAACCTATGAATTGCTTCCATAGCGACCCTTCAGTCGCTATGATCGCCTTAAGAGGTTTACTGGCTTTCCAGTAGATGCATTAGTCATGGTAGTGCCAATTTTTGTTAGCGAATGCCCACGAGGTAGTTTGAGATATGGTTGTTAGCCGCGGTAAAAATCCCAGTGCCCAGGAAACTTTCATGCAGATGGCACAGGCGGCTGGCTTACGGAGCCGACTGTTATTAACCCTAGGCTTGTTGGTCTTGGTGCGTTTGGGGGTCTTTATTCCTGTTCCCGGAATTGATCGAAGCGCTTTTGGCGATGCGATTCAGTCTGGTAGCTTGGGCGGATTTGTTGGCTTCATCGACATTTTTGTCGGCGGCGGTTTATCGGCTCTAGGGATTTTTGCGTTAGGCATTTTGCCTTTCATCAATGCTTCAATCATTATGCAGCTACTGACGGCCGCAATTCCCTCGCTTGAAGATTTGCAGAAGAACGAGGGAGAGGCTGGGCGTAGACGCATCTCTCAAATTACTCGCTACGTTGCTTTGGGTTGGGCTATTCTGCAAAGCACTTTGCTTTCATTATTTTTGTTGGCCCCCTTTGCGGAGCAGCCAGGAATTTTCTTTGTTTTCCAAACTGTGATTGCGCTAACTGCTGGATCCATGTTTGTGATGTGGGTTGGGGAACTCATCACTGAGCGGGGTTTAGGGAATGGTGCTTCGCTGCTAATTTTCTTAAACATCGTTTCTACCTTGCCTCGTTCTCTGAACCAGACGGTGGAACTGGCTCAGAGTGGCGATCGCAATTTGGTTGGTGGTGTCATCATTCTTCTGTTAGTCTTCTTAGCAATGATTGTTGGTATCGTCTTTGTTCAGGAGGGAACGCGCCGGATTCCTATTATTTCTGCGCGGCGGCAGGTAGGCAGAAAGCTGTACTTGGAACAGAGCAATTATTTACCCTTGCGCCTCAATCAGGGCGGCGTAATGCCAATTATTTTTGCCTCAGCAGTCCTTGTGCTGCCGCTCTCTTTAACGCAGTACGTCAGCAATCCAGCTTTTGTCAACTTCGTTGGCAACTATTTAAATCCTACGTCTCTCCTGTATGTAGCGCTTTATCTATTGCTGATCCTGTTTTTTAGCTATTTTTATGCATCTTTGGTGGTAAATCCTGAGGATATGTCCCGCAACCTCAAAAAGATGGGGGCAAGTATTCCGGGTATTCGTCCGGGCAAGGCGACCTCAGACTACCTAGGGCGCGTTCTGAATCGGTTGACCTTTTTGGGTGCCATCTTCTTGGGTCTCGTTGCGGTAATTCCTAGTGCGGTTGAGAGTGCGACTCGGGTCCAAACTTTCCGAGGGTTGGGGGCCACGTCGCTACTGATCTTAGTAGGTGTGGCTATCGATACTGCTAAGCAGATTCAAACCTATGTGATCTCTCAACGCTACGAAGGAATGGTGAAACAATAGTGACTCGTTTAATTTTCTTGGGACCTCCTGGCGCAGGCAAAGGAACTCAGGCAAAAAGGTTATCCCAGACCTGCCAAGTTCCGCACATATCAACTGGAGATATTTTTCGAACTGCAGTTGCAATGCAAACAGAGTTAGGCAAGAAGGCTAAGTTCTACCTCGATAGTGGAGAGCTAGTTCCTGATGAATTGGTTTTGAGCCTAATTGAAGAGCGATTGACTGCTAACGATACGGTTAATGGATGGATCCTTGATGGATTTCCCCGTAACACTCAACAGGCGACTTTTTTAGAAGAACTGCTGCAGAAGCTCGATCAACCGATTGACTGCGTAGTCAATCTTGAAGTGCCGGACGAAGTGATCATTTCGCGTCTTGTCCAGCGGGGACAGCAAGAAGGACGATCTGATGATGAAGAGTCTACGATTCGTCACCGGCTTGAGGTTTATCGTCAAAAAACTGAACCTTTGATTGAGTTTTATCGTAGTCAACAAAAGCTGGTCTCTATTGATGGGAATCAGGTAGTTGACCGAGTTACCAATGATTTGACTAAGGTGGTGCAAGTCTAACCCCTGTAAATAAGGGAAGACTGAGAATTTGTTTGCCAAATTTGCTACTCTAGTTAGCAAGTATTTACGAAAGTGGGGTGAATTTGCTAAGGATACAGAGCAAATTTTCCATGGGTTTTTGGAGGTAATCGTTTGTCTAAGCAAGATTTGATTGAGATGGAAGGCACCGTTACGGAGTCTTTGCCGAATGCCATGTTTCGAGTGGACCTCGACAACGGCTTTAATGTATTGGCCCACATTTCAGGTAAGATTCGCCGAAACTACATCAAAATCTTGCCTGGGGATCGCGTCAAGGTTGAATTGACTCCTTATGATTTGAGCAAGGGACGGATCACCTATCGTTTGCGCAAGAAATAATTTCCTAAGCGCCGCTCAAGGTTTCGAGCTGAGTATCGCCTCAAGTAAGTTTTCCGCGCCAAACCGAATGACATCTGTTGTTGGTAAGCCGGTTTCTTCCTGCACATCGATCACCATTTTGCGAGCTGCTTGCTCACTCAGCGCCTGGGTATTGAGAGCAACTCCAGTTACTTTAGCTGATCCAAAAGCGCCGCCCGCATGGGCGATCGCCTCATATATCGAGATGGCTACGGTGAGTGAAGGTAGCGGAACAGTAGGATGATTTCGAATATGGGTTTGTCCGGCACGATGCACCATGATCAAATGGGTCGGCTGGCTTCCCCGCATTAAGGGTAATGTTGCGGTCGATCCGGGATGAAAAAAAGAGCCCTGGCCCTCGATGAACAAAATGTCATGGTCTTTGCCGTATCTCATAACTTGCTGCTCGACGGCACCGGCCGCAAAGTCCACACGAATTGAGTCAAGGGGGATGCCATCGTCCCCGAGCATCAAATTGGTCTGCCCGGTAGCAATTACCTTTGAACGTAATCCTTGTTGGCGCGCAAGCTGATGGAGTTCTAGGTTAGTCGACATCTTACCGATTGCCATATCCGTACCCACTGGCAGTACTCGCAGACAGTTAAGAGACCGCGCCGCGCCGCTAGCGATTGATAGCCCTGGCGGTTCTTGCCGGACATCCCAAATCCACTGCTGCGGACCCAGATCCTTAACCAGTTCTGGATCTTTTGCCATAGGTATATGAAGACCGTTAACGATGCAAAGGCCAGCTTTGACCGCAGTTTTAACCTCTGCATACCAAGGGGATGGTAGCGCCCCACCGGAGGGAGCAATGCCGATAGTCAACACCGTAGGGGCAAGGGCTAAGGCATCGGCGACGGTGGCAACAACGGGAACTTCGCGAGCGATACCGGTTACCGCTGCCAATGAGCTGCCTGCGTATTGTTGATCAATCACCGCTACCACATTGAGCGGACTGTAGCGAAGAATCGCGAGCCCGGTCTTCCCCCCTGGATTATCGAGCCCTTCGTGCATCAACAGAGCAATGCGGTGATCAGTAGTGAGGTAATTCATGGCAAGTGAGTCCTAAACCGGGCAAGTCGTTAGGTACTAAACAACCAGCCTGCATGGTCGCTCCGCTGAAGGGATCATTTTTTAGGTTGAGGTGACTATCTAAATCCAGATGGTCAGCCAAGGGAGCCAGATGGGCCATCACCGTATTGGCAATGCTGCTATCAGAGTAGCAGCCGAACATGACCGCTAAGCCGCAGGCTCTGGCAGTATGAATCATTCGCCAAGCTTCACGAATGCCGCCGGCTTTCATGAGCTTGATGTTGATTCCCTGAACTTTGCCGGCTAACCGGGCGACATCTGTAGCGGTAAAGCAGCTCTCGTCAATGAAGACCGGCAATGGAGATCGAGCTGACAGACTGGCGAGTTGGTGATCTAAAGATATAGGTAAAGGCTGTTCGAGGTAGGCAATATTGCGATCAGCGAGCCATTTTGACATTGCGATCGCAGTTTCCAAGTCCCATCCCCCGTTGGCGTCAACGCTAATTTTAGTATCGGGTGGAATTTCCGCCAGTAGGGCCGTCATCATGGCTTGGTCAGCTGCTAGGCCAGCTGGGTTACCTAATTTAACCTTAATCGATTTGACCGTCGGAATCTGGTTTTGCCATTGATGTAGCCGTTCGACAGCCTGCCCGGGAGTATTAATCCCCACCGTCACCGCAGTGGGGCCGATGTTCTTGCGGTCTAGTCCCCATAGCTGCCAGAGTGGCAGGGCCACCTTTTTGCCTAACCAGTCATAGAGCGCCGTATCGACAGCAGCCCTGGCAGCTGAGTTCAGGTTTTCCAACAAAGGAGTCAGCTTTTGCCGCTCTAGTGGATGTATCGGAGCTAAAGCTGGAGCCAGCGTGGCCAACTCTGTTTCTAGCTGAGCTGCCGTTTGAGTATGAGTCCCCACTGAAAAGGCTGAAGCTTCTCCCCAACCCTCGATGCCGTCGGCAATTAATCGCACCCACAGATTGTCAGAAGCCGCAGTAGTGCCTCGGCTAATGGTCAACGCGACCCGTTTATCCACGGTAAAGGGCGTAGTGATAATCTGCATTGCACCTATTGAAGCTGCGTTTTGGAAACAATTCGCGTACGTTTGCGATCGCGTTCTGAAAGCTCTTTGCCTGACTGTAACTGAGTAGCGTTTTCTTGCAGGATGGTAGCAGCTCCCTGATCACCCATTTGCAAGGCCGTTTTAGCGGCTGACTGGAGCAACGTCACAGCCCCTTGGCGATCACCCGCAGCCAACTTGCGCTCGGCAATCTGGGTTTGGCGATATTTAGCCAAGGTCAAAACGTACTTTTGAACTTGATGGTTAGGAGCCCCCCGGTAAGCGGTCTGAGACGTGGCACTGACATGAACGATGTCTGACTCTATCTCGGTTTGTCCAGTTACAGGAGCGTCGTAGCGGACAAAGGCTTTGGCCACGGGAAACGTCCCTTCCCCCTGGGCACCGATGTACAGATTGGTTAACACCACACGGGGAACATCAGACATCAAATCCCCTAGGCGAATGATGACCTCATTCCCAGATTGGTTATAGGTCATCTCAACGGTTTCAGGAGCAACTTGTGCAATGGGTTTGAGCTCCGCTAAGCGCACCCCCGGCAACAAAGTGAGGTGGAGATATGCATTCGTAAACAAGACTGACTGAGCTCTGGTTAACAAGCGGGTGAACTCATCTACAGCAGTATCAGGCGTCTCGATATAAGATAAAGCGCCTCCCCCAGCATCCGCAATCTGCTCCAGCACATCCTGGTTCCAGTGGTCACCAAAGCCTAGGGCATTCAGCGTTAAGGTGTAGTCAGCCGCAACTTGGGCGAGCTTGAGACACCGCTGATTGTCACCGTGTTCGTTTTCCCCATCCGTCAGTAGAAAAATCTGTGAGACTCTCCCTTGCTTGCCTTGGGCGGCTTCTTCGATGCCCAGCTTCATGCCCTCGTCAATGGCAGTCCCCCCACTGGGTTTCAGCCGGTTGATTTTGTCCTTGATTCGGTCGCGATCGCTCACCGATTGCAGGGGCACTAAGACCTTGGCTTGATGATCAAACACAATGATTGACAGTGAGTCTTGCTCAGATAGCTGATCAACCAAACGGCAAGCTGCATCTTTCACCGTTATCAGAGGCGGGCCATTCATCGAGCCGCTGTGATCCAAAATCAAGCTCAAGTTAAGCGGGGCCTGATCGGTATCCATGCCCGTGCCAACTTGCAAAGAGATCGCAAGCTGGCGCTGACTGGCTGTTTGCTGGCTATTCAGAAAGGGATCACTGAGGGCGCAGTGCACCGTGACACTCATACAGCGGCACTCCAAACGAGAGATCGAGGAACGGTGTAGGGTTATCTCGCCCACTGACGCCATTCACACACACGTTACTATGTTAGGAACTGGGAAGCCTTAAGTTATTACATTCCGTTTATGAGCTCAAACATTCGTGCTGTACAAGCCCCTTATGGGGGTGGGGGTGGTGCTTACTACCGGACACCACCGCCTGATTTGCCTTCTTTACTGTTGAAAGAGCGCATTATTTATCTGGGGCTGCCCCTTGTATCCGCCGATGAATACAAGCGGCAACTGGGCGTTGACGTAACCAAGCTGATCATTGCGCAGCTTTTGTTTCTGCAGTTTGACGATCCAGACAAGCCAATCTATTTCTACATCAACTCCACTGGCACCTCGTGGTACACCGGCGATGCAATCGGTCAAGATACCGAGGCGTTCGCGATTTGCGACACCATCGGCTATGTCAAGCCACCAGTACACACTATTTGTATTGGCCAAGCCATGGGCACAGCGGCCATGATTCTCTCTGCTGGAACTAAGGGCTATCGAGCCAGTTTGCCCAACGCTACTATCGTGCTAAATCAGCCACGGGTCGGCATGGGGCGGGGCCAAGCCACCGATATCCAGATCCGAGCCAAAGAGGTGTTAGACAACAAGGCGGCCATGCTCGACATCTTGTCTCGCAATACCGGTCAATCTGCAGAGAAGATTGCGAAAGATACTGATCGCACGTTCTACCTCACCCCAGAACAAGCTAAAGAATATGGCTTGATTGACCGGGTGTTGGAAAGTACTAAAGATTTGCCCAAAGCGATGCCAGCAATGGCTTAGAGTTATGCCAGTCGATCAAATCTTGCGCGTTCCCTACCAAGTGCCAGGCAGCCAAAACTGGCAGTGGATCAATATCTACACTCGCTTAAGTCAGGAACGTATCATTTTTCTTAACCAGCCAATATCGATGGGAGTTGCCAATTCTATCATTTCTGCGCTGCTCTATCTGGATTCGGAAGACCAGAGCAAGCCCATCAATTTGTATATCAACTCGATGGGCGATCCGGTGACGGCGGGCATGGCGGATGCGTTCTCGGGCATGGCGGGAGTCACGGCAACCCTGGCGATTTTAGATACGATGCAACACATCAAATCCGAAATTACGACCATTTGCTTGGGCCAAAGTTTTGGTGTAGCTACAGTGCTGCTATCCTCTGGCTCCCCCGGCAAACGAGTCAGTTTACCAAATGCCATGATCACCCTAGCTCAGCCTAAGGTTGCGACCCAGGGGCAGGCAACCGACATCCAAATCAATGCGGATGAAGTTATCGCCAAGCGTCAACTGATGATGGAGGTGTTGTCTCGCAATACTGGTCAAGCCGTTGAGAAGCTGACTAAAGACATGGATCGGACGTTTTACCTCACGCCTCAGCAAGCTCAAACATACGGTTTGATTGACCGAGTACTGGGGGGAACCACTTGAACAGTTTTCGACCTTTATCCGCCCTTTATTTTAGCTACATTCAACGGTCTTAGGAGAATTTAACAAATGCCTATTGGTGTTCCTAGCGTGGCATATCGCATGCCGGGCAGCCCTTACGAACAATGGATCAGCATCTATGAGCGTCTGTTTCGAGAGCGCATTATCTTCTTGTCAGAAGAGGTAAACGATAGTATTGCCAATGCGATCGTGGCGTACTTGCTTTATTTAGATTCTGATGACAACAGCAAGCCAATTTACCTTTACATCAACTCTCCAGGAGGCTCTGTCACGGCGGGGATGGCGATTTACGACACCATCCAGCATATTAAATCAGAAGTGATCACGATTTGCGTGGGCTTAGCGGCCTCCATGGGCGCGTTTTTGTTAGCGGCTGGCTCACCGGGTAAGCGGCTGGCACTTCCCCATGCTCGCATCATGATTCACCAGCCACTTGGCGGGGCAAGGGGTCAGGCTACGGATATCGAGATTGAAGCAAAAGAAGTTGTGCGCATCAAGCAAACGCTCAACGAGATGTTGGCGAAGCATACTGGTCGTACACTGGAAGAAATTGAGCGAGATACCGATCGCGACAACTTTATGTCTGCCCGAGCAGCGATGGACTACGGTTTAATCGATCGCGTCATAGAAGAACGGACGCTTGAGGCAACTGCGGCTGACCGCTAAATCTAAGTCACATTTTTTTTAAGTTGGCAGTACGCGAACGTCCAGTAGGGGTTGGGGCAAGTTGCTTCAGCCCCTAAATTTTGTCGTGAAATATGATGGCGTCAGGTATGCGGTAGTTTCTAGCTCGGCCAGGCTTGTCCTGCAACCTGGAACCCTACATCTGAGAAGCCGACTGCTTGAACTAAGTCGACTTACGGGTTGCTGCAACCCCAACAAATTCGGTGGAGCAGTCTGCCGACCCTCATTTTGGAAACCTATATCTTCTTACCGTTACGGTAGTGGTAAGTAAATGTCACAATAATGTACGTATCGAAAGGTAAATTTACCATGGCTGAAGAAAAAAATTATTCTTGGAAAGGCAGTCCTAATGCCGGCCTTGTTCTAGCTTTTGTGGCGCTAGGGGCTGGAGTATTACTCATCTTGGCTGGTTTTTAGAACACCAAGATTTTGAAATTTCAAAGAACAGACTCAGCGATCGCTAAGTCTATTCTTTGACCTACTTAAACGCCCCCCAGTCCTCCTTGTTGTAAGGACACTGGAGGGCATTTAAGATCAAGGACCCGGCTGAGCTTAAGACTTTGCATCAAGTGCGGCTAACATCAGTCCCCACCATTACTGCCGCCATGGGGCCGAGAATTACCCGGATCGCATCCTTCGGAGCCATGCCGTGCCCTTGATTACAGTTGCGACCATTAATCATCGTCGTCGTCATCATCATCGTCATCGTCATCGTCGTCATCGTCGTCCCCATCAGTACTGACAGTTTCGGTCGTGGTTTCGACGGTAGTTTCAGTGGTGGTTGTGGTTGTCGTCTCTAAATCTTCATACACACCAAATACATCAACGATGTATTCAGAGTAAAAGGCTTCGACCAGATTCATACTCGCCATGGCCTGATAGATGTACGAACAAGCCTCAGCCCGTGTCACTTGCTCAAATAAGTTGAGCTTGGTTACGCTGGGATAGTTGACGATCACTCCCCTTTCTACGAGCGATGCAATAATAACTCGGTATTCTTGTGGGATGGTGTCGGCGTCAGTGAAAACGCTAAGGATTTCCTCTACTGACGTCTCCGAAGTTATTTGAGTGTAGCCAAGCGATCGCGCCAGCATGACCCACATTTCCAGCTTGGTCATGGTTGCTTCGGGATCGAAGGTATCTGTCTCACTCAAGTCGATAAAACCTTCGCTGTATGCTTCTTCCAAAGCGGAATAGGCCCAGTAGTATTGAGATACATTACGAATATTCACTACTTCACGAACGGCCGTTTTATTGAACGCTTTAGTAACCATGGCCGCATAGTGGGCCTTAGTGAGGTAAGCATTCGGCAGAAATTCCCCATCGGGATAGCCTGTAATCACGTCGATTGAGGCGAGGCGATAAATAAAATCGCTGGCCCAATAATCGGTGGTGACGTCTGTGTAGGTTACTTGGGTTACCGTCGTGGTGGTCGTGGTTGTGGTGTTTGTTTCCCGTCGCCGCTCTACTTCACCATCGCGGTCGTCGTCATCATCATCGTCGTCGTCGTCGTCGTCATCATCGTCATCTTTGAGCTGATCGTCCGGCAACTCAGCAACTTGAGTAGCAGTAGTATTGGCTTCCAGCATTGTGGCGATCGCGATATCAGACAGGAGCAGACCGCCGGCTAAGGCAGACGCTAAAGGCGCGAAGAACGCTAGCAGGGTCGCTAGAGAAGTCCCACTGAGTAGCATACGAAAAAGAATCTGGCCCATAATCGTTACCCACGTGATTGATTAGAGAATTTCAACAGTTGTCGAAAACTGCCAAAATTTGCAGTTTCCAACGAAGAATCGTGATTTTGATCGCAATTGCGATTGTCAACAGCAGCGCGCCCTGCTTTTGGAGCTATTGACCGAGATTCTTCACTGAAGTTCCCAAAATTGATTCAGTGTCATGGGTGTCTAATATTTCGACTATCAGCGGAACTTACGGAGTTTGATCTGCGTCAGAACCTCGCCAAAACTGTTTGAGGATTTCACCTGGAGACCGGTCCCAGGTGTCAAGATGCTCATGAATTTTGCCGTCCTCATTCAGCGCGTAAAGGGTGTAGCCATTAAAAAAGATACGTGGCTGCCAGGGGAGCCGTAAGGTACCTCGAACCGTCCAGTCCGCGCGGATGGTCAAGGCGTCGGCCACTTGCACATGGTGAAGATCAAAGTGCAGGTCTGAGAAAAAGAGCTGACCGTGGAATCGCAGAGTCCAAAAGACGATGCGATAGTTCAGTTTGCCCTGAAATTGATTGACCGGATCTTCGAAGAAGATGTCTCGCGTGTAGATGTCGTAGGAAATATCTTGCTCGAAGAGGGTCGGCAAATCCGCCCTAAGGATATTTAGAATCGGCTCATAAGCGATCGCTTTTTCATGAGGGTCCGGTAAACTGCTCATGGTCCTTGTCACAGATGTTATTCACATCTTAGGGGCAAGATCGATAACCTTGTTTGACCCGCGACATGACTCGCTGCATCCTAGGATTGGTACACCGTTCCTCTTGAAGTTGAGAACTCTCCCATGCTTGCTGCACTACCTGGATTCAAAGCCCTATTTGGCGGCTCTCGTCCTAACAACATTGGCGTTAAGGATGGACGGCTAGCAGCCTGTCCGACAAGCCCTAACTGTGTCGTCAGCCAGGGAGAAGAAGACGCTGAACATGCGATCGCGCCGATTAGCTACACCGGCACGCCAGAAGCAGCAATGGCGGCTCTGCGCCAAGTTGTGGAAGGTCAGGAAGGCAGTGAAATCATTGAGCAAACTGATCGCTACCTCTACGCCGAATTTACCAGCAAGCTCATGGGCTTCGTCGATGATGTCGAGTTTTACTTGCCCTCTGAGGCGCCGGGCACCATTCATGTGCGATCGGCGGCCCGTTTAGGTCAGTCTGACCTAGGGGTAAACCGCAAACGCATCGAGGCGATTCGCTCAGCCTTTTCTGCCTAAAGGTGAGAACGGCGCCGAGCAACCCGACAGCAATGCTGGTCATGTCAGTTGACAGCGATCGTCAACTCTCGATATCCGGTCTGTTCATCTATCTGACGGTGAAACTGCACCCCTGAGAGCACGCCGACTACAATCTCCGCAGTGGTATAAATCAGGCATCCTGGCATGACGTGTCCACCAGTCACTTGTCCCTAGGCATCGGCGATCGCCATGTGCAAATGCAATCCCTCAGGAGACAAGGTGCCCACCAGCGACATGATTTCAAAGCGTCCCGTCACTGTGGTGGTCTCAGATTGCCCAGCTAGTCGCAAACAAGTCTGTTGTAGGCTACCGACCGTCGTCAAAATGCACCCCGCCCCAACCTCGTGGGCAACGACATCAGTCCGCAAGCTCTCTTTGAGATCGCTGCCTGGATTCAGGCGCAGACAGTGGGGGATGAGACCCGTTGATGCAAAGACACGGCTAGTCATGGATAATGCTGGTGGCGAGTGATGAAAATTCAACCGGGCACGTGCAGCTATCCCCGGTGTGAATAGGATAAGTGAGGCAGGGATATCGTGCTGGAGACGGTAGTCATACAAAGTTTGTGGGGAGTCGTGTCCATCGTTTTGGTCGAGATGGTTCGCGATGTCTATCACATCGCCAGCCACGCTTGCCCCCCCCTGCAAACGCTACATAACTGGCATCATCGAGCGTATAAAAAAGACTTTACGCCCATCAGCTCAGAAATCTATAGCAAGGCCCAGCTTTATAACGATGTCCCCGAATCGCTTGTCATGATGACAGTTATGGCCCTCTTGGCCATTGGTCTAAACGAGCCGGGTTTGTGGGCTGGATGCCTTTATGGTGGAGGCTTTCTAGGTGGGGCGATCGCCCGTTCCCAGGGGCTGCTCCACGGAACTGACTTGACCCATAAGCCCGGCCCCCTCGTCGAAATTCCCGGGTTGTGGCGGGTCAACCGCAGCTACCATTGGAAACATCATTTCGATGATGTCAATGCGTACTATGCCGGTCACTTTACCTTTCTCGACAAGCTCATGGGTACAGCCCTCTCGCTAAAAAATAAGACCGTTGCTGTTACCGGTGCCTCTGGCACCATGGGCCGGGCCCTCATAACCGAGCTCCTGCGCCAAGGAGCAAAACCAATCGCGCTGACGACCTCTCCCCACGCTACATTTGCCCCTGGAGTGCGCTCCTTGGTGTGGCAACCTGGACAAGAGGCTGACCTCCAAACACAGCTCCGCAAGGTGGATATCCTCATCATCAACCACGGGGTCAATGTTCAGGGTGACTGTACGCCGGCCGCGATCGCTCAATCTTTAGAAGTCAATAGCCTGTCGGTGCTGGCGCTGATGGATACCTTCATCACCACGACCGATACCCCAACTGCGGCAGCGACTAAGGAGATTTGGGTCAATACCTCCGAAGCCGAAGTGGGGCCGTCGTTTAGCCCGCTCTATGAAATTTCTAAGCGCTTAGTAGGAGATTTGATCACCCTCAAACGACGCAATGCTCCCTGCACGATTCGCAAGGTCATCCTTGGCCCATTTAAGAGTAATCTCAATCCGATTGGCGTGATGTCGGCCGAGTGGGTTGCTAAAGCGGTGGTTGCCTTAGCTAAGCGCGATGTCCGCAACATTATCGTCACCATCAATCCGCTTACCTACATTGCCTTCCCCATCAAGGAAACTACCCAGTCCCTCTACTTTAGGTTGTTTGCGCGATCGCGTCGGCCATAGAACTCACAGGTCCATACTCTGATTTACTCTCCTTTTGACCCATGACCTCAGCCATTTCTGAAATCCTCGAAGTTGCCCACCAAGCTTTCCAAGATTATGCAAAGGGACTATCTACGGGAGAATGGCAACCCTTTTTAGATCGCCTCAGCGATGACTTTAACTTTTGGTTTCCGGCAGGACCGTTTAAGGGGACCCATTACGGAAAAGAAAAAGCCGCGGCTTTTTTGGCTTCTATCCCTCAAATCTTTCCCGGTGGGTTGACGCTGACCCTGCTACAAGTGACTGCGAATGACACTACAGTTGTTTTTGAGGTCCGCTCCCAAGGCTTGATGGGGGCTGAGCCGTATGAAAATCAGGCGGCGATCGCCTTCGACATTCGCCACTCTCGAGTTTGTGCCTATCGAGAATACTTGAGCGTCGTCTTTCCCAAAGATTAGGCCTCAATCGCCAACAGTTTTACTGGGCTGTTGGCACTCGAATGCCGATGTGGCTGGCGACCGGGCGCTCACGCATCGGCATTTTGGTGTGAATTGGTGCGTTAAAAGTTTGAGGACCGTCGGAAGTATTGATCACTAGCGTGGTTGACCCGCCACCATCGAGGTTGAGGGCTGCGTCGGCCCCTATGTCGATCGCAATCTGTGTGAGTTGGGCTAAGGTTGCCCCTTCGCTGTAGTGAGGTTGCTTACCATCGACAACGACGAAAGTCAGCGTTTTGCCGCCGTTGCTGACCGCTGCCATGACCCGGGCATAGGGGCGATCGCTCCCCCGAATGGGTATCGGCTGGCCATCGGCGACGAGCTGATGACTACCGGCTACAGCCTGCCAGGTCCCATCAGGGCAATGGCCATCCCTGCCGATTTGCACCTGTGCGGCTGCCACGACACAAAAGGCCGGCCAAGTCACCTCTGGTGATGAATAGGGCTCGCCATTGCCAATCCCGATGCCTAAGACATTGGCACGATCGCCGGAGTGAGGTCCATAATGCCAAGGAGTTTTCTCCTTAAAGGGGGAAAAGAAGCTGGCATTGACCGCTAACTGCACCCCTGATCGACTCACATATTCTGACGTCGTTTGGGCAGCCGTTTCCCAAAGACCAGCCTCCGGGCTTCCCGGACTCACAAGCACCTCGACCCCTGGTGTCGTCAGGTCAACTGTAACTTTGTGAATGACTTGGGGCCAAGGCTGATCGCGAATTTGACGTTGATAGATGACGCCGTCAAAGAGTTGCTGTGTCAGCGGCGTACGGGGCGATCGCTGCCACTGGGCGTGGGTATACAATAGTAGTGGCACCATGAGGCTAGTAAAACCTAAGAGCCAGGAAGCTGAACGAAGTTTGGACATTGCTAAGATTGTGCGGTGAGTGAGAGCGTTTCAATGCAACATGCCCCCTCCCATAGTTTTATCAATCAAGACTTGCGGCGACGGTCTTTTCGGGGGCAAAATCTGCAAAATGCCAACTTTTACCAGTGCCAACTGCAAGGGTGTGATTTCACACAGGCCAACTTGCGAGGTGCCAAATTCAGGGCTTGTGGCACGGGCCTATCACGCCGATGGATATTGCTGTTACCCATCGTTCTACTATTGACGGGGCTACTGTTTCACGCCGTTAGTTCCCTCTTGTTTGCGGCCCTGGGCACCGTCCCTGGCCAATCGGCATGGCTTTATGTGCAAGTTTTAATTGTCATCTTGCAAGTAGGCGCACTTAGCACTGCCTTGTTGCCCCTTGCTTGGCCAGTGACGAGCTTGGCAAAGCGAATAATGGGAGCCACTGCCGCCGCCCTGATGGGATTATTTTATGTCGGCAGCCTCACGGACAACAATCCCCTTTTTGCGTTGGCCGGGGCGATCGCCCTGGGGCTTTTAAGCTGGGCCATCGCGGGAAAAATGCAGCCTGCTTGGTTAGACGCGGTACTGGGAGCAATGGGAGGAGTCATCGCCTATAGCTATGCCTTTTGGACGTGGACCGGCGGCAGCAACTTGTTGGCAGTCAGACAATGGTTAACGGCGGGGCTTGCCCTTACCCTCGCTGTCATATTTGTCGTAGTCGCCCTTAACAGCCTGGTCTATTGCGGGCAGTCACTCAAGCGATTTGCCAGCACCTCATTTTGCCGTGCCGATTTAACTCACTGCACCTTCATCGAGACCGATGTGACACACTGTGATGTAGCCGGTGCCATTCGATAACCATGACGTTCTCAAATTCCACCCGTTGCTTTGTGGCAGGGGCTAGCCGGGGAGTTGGCTTTGAAATTGCCAAAGGTCTCCGAAAACTGGGTCACCCAGTCACCGCACTGATTCACACTGACGATGCGAGATCGCCCTTAGAGGCTCTGGGGGCGCAGGTTGCTATTGGCGATGTGCTTGAGCCTGAGTTTATTCAAACTGTATTTCAAAACTTTCAAGAAGCCCCTTTCGTCTTAGCGACGACGGTAGGAGGCAAGGGGCTGGAGCGAAATGGCCCTCGAGCTGACTACTTAGGCAACCGCCATCTCATTGATGCAGTGAAATCGTTGCTCTGTGAGCGGTTTTTATTGGTGTCTTCCATCGGCGTTCGAGACAGCGCTATAGCCCTGCCAGAGACCGTTTTGGAAACATTGCGTCCGGCGCTGCTGGCGAAAGCGAAAGCTGAAGAACACTTAATCGCCAGTCAATTGCCTTACACCGTGGTACGGCCCGGCGGGTTAGTGTCTGAACCAGCCACCGGCAAAGGACTTGTGACGGAGAGTGCCCACGTCGCTGGTGTCATCACCCGAATCGATGTAGCTAACCTATGCATTCGCTGCTTAAAGTCAGCGAACACCCAGAATAAAGTGCTCTCAGCAGTGGATAGCGATCGCATCCGCAGCGACGCTCTTGATTCATTACCACTTGAATCCTTGAATTGATAGTCGCCCTTCTGTGTGTCACTGACTTAATGGCCTAACCAAACTCAGCCTACGCCACCGTGGTCAACCACCAAACCGCCAGCACACCAATGGCGACTGTACCGGCAAATGTCTCCCACTGCGCCGATATACCCACCTGCAGACTTGCCCAGGCGTCTTTGAGGGCGCGACGTCGCGCCTGCCCTAGGTCAGCCATGAGTTGATGCACTCGCGTATCCACCTCTTGAATAGAGAGCTCACCGCGTTGGTAAGCGGCTTCCACCTCGTCGAGCTTTCTCCAGTAACTGCGAGCTTCCTGTAACAGGTTCAACATAATCGGTCGTCAACTTTCTTGTAAATTATCGTGAATTACTATTGACATTTTAGCGGCACGCTTTGCTCCAGCACCTCCGCTAGGTGGAAGATATCCGTACGGAGCAATCGCTGTCAGAAGCAATCCGTAGCAGCAATCACGATTTAGCTGCGAAATAGGGAGTTGCCGGTATAGATCGAGGCCGTTCAGTCCCCCCACGAAATTATCAGGGGCGATGAATGAAATTGACGATTTTGTCTCACCATCAATCTCATCGCCTGCCCACTCCCAATGCAGTGTTTTATTCTTATTTAAATATGCTTGCCGGTTAGGATAGCAGTAGTTTTCTAGACCAGGTTTCGATGTAGTTGGTTCAAATAGAGTTTTCTCAACTTCTCTGGTGAAATTGGCAAGATGCACCGTCTAAACATACTCAATAGGCTCAATCTGCAGTGGCTAAAACGCCATTACCGCATCGTAGTGCTCGTTGCGGGTTTGAGCCTGCTGCCACCGGCGATTTTGTTAGGCTTGTCTTATCGGCAGACTATCCATGTGGCGCGATCGCAACTTTCAAGAACAACTGAGAAAAATGCCCAAGAAATTAGCAATCTGATTCGTTCTGCAGAACTAACGCTGCAAGAACTCGAAATTTCTCTTAGGAACTGGGATGCTGAAGACGCTGAAATTTGGCCGCTACTGCAGCGTAAGGCCTACAACGATCCACGCTTTCGGGAAATCGGGCTGATTGATCCTGACGGCAATCTCATTGCCACGAGCTTAGGTCCCGTTCGTCCTCCCATACAGATCGATAGCCTCGGACGGGTTGATTTATCCAACAAGACACTCCAGTTGACTGGACCTCTAACGACCACTGTCATGCGTGAGCGCTCGATTGTTTTGGTATGGCCTACAGAAGGACAAGGAGAGCTTAATATCCTGGTAGATCCAATGCTGTTACAGGACTTTTGGACAAACTTAAATGAGCTCGATTTGGGTCAAGATGGCTATTTGGCATATGTTGATACAAGTAACGATAAAGTTATTGCAGGTATTGGTTTATTCCCCAAGTCGATTGATCCATTTTCTTCAACTATTCGTCGCGATCGCATTCGAGTGATTCAGCCAGTTGCCGACACTGAAATGGTTGTCATCGGCGAAGTTTCCCGTCACTGGGTAATGCAAAACTGGCATAGACTGTTTACCATTGCCATGCCGATAGTTTTGTTGGTAAGCTTTCTGATTATCAGCTTATTGGCTCGGTTACTTTGGTGTTCTCAGCTTTGGGACTATGACATAGAAGTTGGACTTAAAAATCGAGAGTTTGAGCTTTACTATCAGCCTATTTTCAATCTAGAAAACAATCGATGTGTGGGGGCGGAAGCATTGATTAGATGGCAATATAGTCATCAAAGAACAGTTCTACCAAGCGTCTTTATTCCTGCTGCTGAAGCAACGGGCATTATCACTAGATTGGGGCAGTGGATTATTGAGCAAGTGGTAGCGCAATGTACAGAATTACTAGATGAGCGCTATGATTTCTACATCTCGATTAACCTATCACCGATCCAAATCACATCAATTAAGCCCAGTAAATTGCTGTTTGATTTATTGCTTAGCCAAGGAAATGTCGTCCATAAGCTAATGTTTGAAATAACTGAAACCACGTTAGCGGATGCCGGAGAAGAGCAGCTTCAAAAAAATATTCAGAAAATCCAAGGATTAGGCGCCAAAATTGCATTAGATGACTTTGGTACAGGATTTTCCGGCATCAACTACTTATCAAAACTTAAGGTCGACTATCTTAAAATTGACCGGACTTTTACCCACGCCAGCGCCACAGCCTCTCTTTTATCAAGTGTGTTGGTGGGCGTGGTGGACCTCAGTAATCGACTAGGCATCAGCCTAATTGCTGAGGGCATTGAAACCGAGGAACAACGATCTGCTCTATTGGCAAAAGGGGTGCAATTTGGACAAGGATGGCTGTATGCCTATCCCATGACGTTCTCCGAATTTGAAGCGTTTTTGGCTACGCAACCCGCTAACTCAGCCAATGCAGGGCGTTCATCTGAGGCTGCAGATTCCCCTTAGTTCAGTCCGCTTTGCAGATTCCAAGGATCTTGGGCCACAAAGGTGCGATCGCGGGATAAGGGTGCGATCGGTGCAGTCAGTTCGAACTGGCCGGCGTCGATCCATTCCTTGAGTTCGGCGGCCACCTGACGCGAAAGATAAATGCTGGCTAGGGGAGCAGTGCGAACCTTTTGACCATTGAGGGTGACATGACCGAGTTTCAGCTGGGCATAACTCACCAAACCAAAAGTGGGGCGGACCCGGCGCGGAATCGAGAAATCCATTATAGGCGCGACCAAATCAGCATCCTGAACGGCGCAGTGATGGGCAATTTGCTCGGTCAACAGGGGGATCGCTACCCCCACGCCCAGCATTAACGAAGGACCATAGCCTTTGAAATAGCAGCCCCGGACCCACTTGGGCTGCATTTGTTTAGCGTCCCCAATCAAAGCCACCGTCGCGGCCGGACCAATGGGTGTCTGGTTAGAGAGGCGTCTTTGTAGGGGGAAATGTTGAGTGCCTTCCCAAGCGACATAGCCAATCCCCCCACCTAAAAAGACTCGGCTACCGATGCCGACGACGGCCAAGTCGGGATCATTCATCAGGGGCGAGAGCGCCCCAGGATTGGCATAAACTGCATTACCGAGGTTAGGCTGCAGCGGGCCAAGATAGGTTGCCAAAGGGCGATCGCCCCCATTCACTCCAACAATGAAATTTTGATAGAGGTTGCGGGGATTGAACAAGTAGAACTGGTTGATCGTGTCCTGGGTAATGGTAGTTTCTAAATCGCTGCGCGGGTAACAGTCCGTGGCATGGCCAGTAGCTTGAAGTTGAACAGCTTTGCCGGCAATTAAGTCAGCAATGACATGGCCCCCGCCCCGCTCCTGTAGCGGCGCACCCTCACGGCTGCTAACAGCTAGTTGGCTGGCCCCTAAATACAGATCCACCGCCCCGAAGCCAGCATAGGCAGGAACTCCATTTAAGCGACAGTCCCGAATTTTGATCGGTGGGTCAGTGTGACCGATGTTGAGGATGGCTCCCGAAGATTCCATCGGTTCAAAGGTACCAGTCGTCACTACATCAACCGCTGCAAAGGCCGCGCTTAGCCCTTCTGCTGCAACTCGATGCTTGAAGGCTTCCGCTGTTTCGGCCACCGCGCTCTGACGGCGGATCTTATCATTAATCGTTGGGAGGGTGCGGGGAACGGTCATTTGCAGTCCACAGTTGCCACAGCAAAATTGCACCGACTACGAGCGATGGCAGCGAGATGATGACCAGACTCACAGCCGCGGTTGGCGGCAGGGGTAGCCGCGGGCCAACCGTTTTCAATAAGACTGAGATAATGGCCGCCAGGCCAAGGACCTTAGCCACAAACCCGATTTGGTCTCGCAGGATTTCGCCCATGGTCATGAACGCCGAATGTTTAAGCAGCACCACTCTTGGCGTCGCCACAGGGTCGCAACCACCCAGCCGTGCTGCTCTAGCGTGTCGGCGACCAACTTTGACTGTTCTAGCAAAATGCCACTGAGGATACCCCAACTTTGAGGATGGGCAATTTCGTTGAGCTGCGGAATCAGGTCGATGATCACCTCGGCTAGGATATTGCACAGGATACCGTCAACGGGTTTGCTGAGGGTCTCCATGAGCGTGTCTAAACTCCCTTGTTGTACGTTTACCTGCTCTGAGGTGAGGTGATTGAGGGCCGCGTTGGCCGTGGTGGCCTGCACCGCTAAGGGATCAATGTCGACCGCGTGGGAGCACTTGGCCCCCAGTAGCAGGGCTGCAATAGAGAGAATGCCAGAGCCACAGCCAATGTCAGCGACAATCATTTCAGTATCTTCGGGGCCAAACCGCATCTCTAGGGACTCCAGGCAGAGCTGCGTGGTGGGGTGGGTACCGGTGCCAAATGCCGCTCCCGGATCTAATTGCAAAGTCAGGCGATCTCGCTCTTGGGGGTCAGGCAGCCAAGCGGGATTGATGATGAAGCGATCGCCGACTGGTTGCGGCGACCAATGATCTTTCCAGCTCTTTGACCAGTCTTCTTCATCAATCAATCGCCACGTCGTTTGTGGAGTGCTCAGCTCGGCACAAATGGCATCTTGCTTGAGGCGCAAAGCCACAGCGGCTAGGTCCAGTAGCTCAAACTTCTCTTGGGGAAAGTAAGCCTGGATTTGTCGATATTGGTTGCGGCGCTGACTAGCTGTGCCGTGACCACCAAAGGAGTCAAACCGCCAAAAAATGATATCCTCCAAGGCCGGATCACATAGCACTTGAATTTCCCACCAGCTAGTAGCCAAGAGCGTTAACCATTTCTGAACGGCAGGGGCGATCGCCTTAAAGGCTAACGGTGTAAGCGTCCCGAATCCCGGGCACCTTGGTAATTTCATCCAAGATACCTTCTGGCAGCGGGTCATCAATGCTCAGGACCATCACTGCATCCCCTCGCACAATCTTACGCCCAACCTGCATGCTGGCAATATTAACGTTGAAGCTGCCAAGCAACGAGCCAATCTTACCGATGATGCCGGGCATGTCGCGATGCAGCGTAAACAGCATATAGCGAGTCGGCGGCACATTGATGGGGAATTCATCAATGTCGGTCACCCGAATCTCGCTGCCCCCCAGCAGGACCCCACTGACCGAGTGTTCGCCCAGGGAGCCATTGGCGGTCAGCCGCAACGAGCCCGCATAGTCTTTGATGTCGGTGTCGCGGGTTTCTACTACGTGTATGCCCCGCTCCTTCGCTTCAATATTGGCATTCACATAATTCACTCGCTCCTGTAGCGCATGGGAGAGTAGCCCCTTCAGGGCCGCAATAACTACTGGCTGGCTATCCTGTTTGGCTAATTCGCCCTGCATTTGGACGTTGAGCGACTCAACGCGGCCACCGGCCAGTTGACCGACCAGATTACCCAGGGTCTCCGCTAGCTGCAGGTAAGGGCGCATTTGCTCTAGCACCTCAGCCCGTAGGCCAGGAATATTGACGGCAGAGCGGGCTGGTAGCCCCAAAAGCACATAGTGAATTTGCTCAGCCACATCGGTGGCTACGATGAATTGAGCTTCTTCGGAGGAGGCCCCCAGGTGCGGCGTCAAAATAATTTTGCGGTCGAGCGATCGCAGCGGAGAGTCTCCCAGTGGCTCCTCAGCATAGACATCTAGGGCCGCGCCTGCGATTTCGCCTTTGGTAAGAGCATCAGCTAGGGCCACTTCGTCAATAATGCCGCCTCGGGCACAGTTGATCAGGCGGGCGGTTGGCTTCATACTGGCCAACGTTTTCGGATTAATCAGGTTGGCGGTTTCAGGCGTTTTGGGTAAGTGCAGCGTGATGTAGTCAGACTCCCGGAACAACAGTTCCAGATCCACCAATCGACAGCCGATTTTTTCGGCCCGTTCAGTGGAAATAAAGGGATCGTAGGCCAGCAGCTTCATCCCCATGGCTCGGGCGACCGTCGCCACATGGGAACCAATTTTACCAAGGCCAACGACTCCTAGAGTCTTTTTGTAGACCTCCACGCCGGTAAACGCTTTCCGATCCCAGTTGCCGGCTTTGACAGACTGATCGGCCACCGGAATGTAGCGGGATAGCGACAGCATCATCGCCAAGGCATGTTCAGCAGCAGCGATCGTGTTCCCCTCGGGAGAATTCACTACCACAATGCCGCGTCGGGTAGCAGCGGGAACATCCACGTTGTCAACGCCGACGCCCGCGCGACCAATAATTTTCAAGTTATGCCCCGCTTCGATGACCGCCTTCGTCACTTTGGTGCCAGAGCGAATCATCAGAGCATCGTATTCACCCACAATTTTGACCAGCTCCTCAGGGGGCAGCTTGGTCTGGATATCGACTTGGGCAACTTGTGACAGGATGTCAATGCCAGCCTGATCAATTGGATCGGATACGAGAACCTTAGGCATAGGTTTGTCAGAGGTAGAGGAGCGCTATCACGGCGAGATGGAAAAATCTCGGTCCAGCCAGGGCTGGCGATGGAAAGCCAAAAAATTTCCAGGTGTCATTTTACTGCATGACCGGAGTCCCCACACAGCAAATACTAGGGATCATCAAAGGTCTCAAACAGCTTGACCAAGACCACGTTAGAAAAGAGAAACCCCTCTGGATCAGTGAATCGAATCGGTGATGTTGGGTCTGGGGTGGGAGCGAGCCAGCCCTGGTGGCGGTAGGGCTGTAAACACTGCTGGAGCTGCGCCACACGCTCTGGCCCGAACTCGCGTATCAAGTCCTCCGGCTGGAGTCCCTCGGCTAAGCGGAGACCCATCATCAACCGGTCCAGCCAGCGATCGCTCAGCGTAACGGGTGGCACTGCCAAAGTCTCGGTCTGGACGTAAGTATCAAGCCAATCGTAATAGCTGCTGGTTGACCGAGGCCGCTGAAATCGCTGACCTTGGGTGTAGCTGGCGGCCCCCATGCCAAATCCGTAGAAGGGCTGATTTTGCCAGTAGACGCGATTGTGTTGGCACTGATGCCCCGGTTGAGCGTAGTTGGAGACTTCGTAATGGTGGTATCCGGCTTGGGTGAGTTGGGCCTGAGCGAGTCGGTACATGTCACTGGTTTGCTCATCGCTGGGTAGGGGAGATTCACCAGGACGATAGCGGCGATAAAACACAGT
Organism: Leptolyngbyaceae cyanobacterium; assembly: GCA_050331235.1. Lineage (GTDB taxonomy): Bacteria > Cyanobacteriota > Cyanobacteriia > Phormidesmidales > Phormidesmidaceae > Halomicronema. The sequence goes on along the minus strand of JBHJHA010000078.1, from coordinate 6,069 downwards.
TTGAGGTTCCACCGTTAGGTCATAAATGGAAAGGTGAGGGGGCGCTAGGGCGATCGCCTCTGACAAGGCCCTTTGCCATGTTTCCAAGGTTTGATGGGGTAACCCCGAGATTAAGTCCAGACTCCAAGTGGGAATATGCGCGGCCTGCAGGTCAGCGATCGCCTGCCGCACATCGGCGACCCGATGGGTCCGGCCACAAGCTGCTAACTGTTCATCGTCAAAGGATTGCACACCCAGGCTGACCCGATTAATGCCCAGATTAACTAAAGCCTGTAGGCCCTCCCGGGTGAACGTGCCGGGATCCATTTCCATCGAGATTTCTGCCTGGGGTGCCAGCCCAAACCGGTCGGCTAAGGCGGTCAGCACCTGCGCCACTTGGGCTGCAGACAGCAGCGAAGGGGTGCCCCCACCCAAAAAGACTGTGGTTAGGGGGGCACCAAGGACCGGAGTTATCCGAATCTCACGCGCTAGGGCATCCACATAGGTCTGCATCCGGGGGGAAGTTTCGCCCCGAGCGAGATCGCCAGCGACGGCAATGGGAAAGTCACAATAAAAGCAGCGCCGTCGACAAAACGGGATATGAATATAAGCAGCTCTTGGCGGCGGATTGACAACGGGCTCCTCGGCGATCGCACCAGGGCTCTCGGCCACTGGAGACATAGGCCTGCTCCCAAACGAAGGTGGACATTTGCTTTTGATGGTATCGTTTTTGCCTTATCGGCATCGGGTATAGCCACCGCCAATGTGTATGACCAAGTGATGGAGTATGAGTATCATTGTGTGTCCTGGGATGCATTCCCCGAGCTTGAGCGATCAGTTTATGGCGACCCTGAGGCAAAGTTGCCGCTCACGGGATGTGGGACTGGCGGCTCACATGGCACGGGCACAGGTTCTGCCGCCTGACCGCTACGCGCCGTTTAATGGCGTTTCAGTCTGGTCTTTTTTGCAGCGGGCCGCCGCTCCCGACGAACCGCTGCTGCTCATTGGCTTTAGCGCTGGCGTAGTGGGGGCGATCGCCGCTGGTCAGCTGTGGCAACGCCAGGGGCATTCTATGGCTGCGTTAATTGCGATGGACGGTTGGGGGGTGCCGCAAGTAGGTGACTTCCCGTTACATCGGGTGAGCCATGACGCCTTTACCCATTGGAGCTCGGCCCTCCTCGGTCAGGGACAGGCGGGCTTCTATGCCGATCCGCCAGTGTCTCACCTAGCTTTGTGGCAATTTCCGGAACGAGCCCGAGGGTGGCGCTGTCAGTCGCCCTCATCAAAGGGAGAGGCCACCACCGCCGTCGCCTTTATTGGCGATCTGCTACAGCAGTACAGTGACCCGATGGGGAAACTACGGTAAGGGCACCGGGGGCGTGGCGGGTTTGCGAGGCTGAAGCGGTTCTCGTTCAATAGCCTGTATGTAGGCTGCGATCGCGTGGGCGAGGGTCGTTTTGGGCTTGCGCAGACGCAACGTGAGGAAAAAGAGCAGCGTATCTAAATGCAGAAACAAGATCACCAGCCAATCATTGCGCATCGCTCCTTTGGGGGCAGTGCGTCCCTGCCGGGGATCAAAATAGATCAGCTCATGGACGTGGGTATAGTTCAGCAGTGGCGGGACCCGCGGCACAATGTCGTCGCCGTGGACGCAGCGATAGGACCGCCCCTTAAGGGCGTAGGTCATCTTGCGACTCAGCAACCGATTGACTACCCGAGGACTGCCAAAGGTGTAAAGGTAAACGTCGCGATGGTAAGTCATGGCGTGATAGGCGGCAAGCGTGGCGATCGCTCCCCCCAAACTATGCCCCGTGACAAACAGCGGCATTGCCTGAGCCTGAATTTTCTCTTGGATGATATTACTGACCCCCCGGGCTCCGACCCATTCGCTCTCGCGCATCTGGCTGCAAATGGCCGCAGGCAGAGCGGAGCCCCATACATGCTGAAATGCCTGTAGAAAACCGGCGTGGGCAAAGAGGGGACCTTCTCCATACTCTTTGTCCTCCAAATCCGGCAGCCTATTTCGCAAAATAATGATGTCTGTCAGGATATCGATGTAGTTTTTCTCGGTGCCTCGAAATGCCAATATGGCAAACGGGGACTCTTCTCCCGGATGTATTGCCAAAAAGCCTTGGGTTCCCTGCATATCAAAGAAATACACGCAGTCAAATCCCACTCGCCGCAGATGGCGGGCAATATTTGGCTTAGAGTCATAGGCTAAGCGGGAACAGTGGGCTAACCACCAAGCAGTATGCGGAGAGTACGTTAACGCACCAGTGGGCAAGGCAATGTGCTCAGCTTGGTCAAAGTACGGAGGAGAATATGCGGTTGTCATCGTTGCTGCGCTTAAGATAGATGCCTCCGTCAAGATTAGCCCACTCGGCGGTGAGTTTCCTGCCATCGTCGTCTGGCTGATCCCGTGAATCCCATTAGGTTTATCCCATGGCTGATATCAAAATTTCTTCAGAGTTGGGCCGACAATGGCGATGGTTGCTATCAGCCTTAACTGCGCTGCTGATTTTGCTCAGCCATTTTTCTCCAGTCGCGATCGCCAACATGGCTGACCCTTTCCAGGTGGGTGATCTATTCACTGAGCCCTGGGCCTCAGTCGCCAATTTCGATATTCGCCATGAAGACCTGCGGCTAGATCTCCGCCAACTAGAAACCAGCCGATTTGTGCAAGTTGAAGCAACTTACTTCGTTCACAATCCTGGAGTAGCCGTCACCGTACCCCTACTCTTTGCGGCACCGGGGCTAGCCGACGGCAGCGTCACCATCGACGACCAGCCGGCGATGGCCGTCACCCCTACAGCGGCTCCAGCGATTCCTGAGGAATGGGGGATGCCCCAGTTTCGTCAAAGTTTGCAAGGCTTCCAATTCGACGTGCCATTGACCTCAGGAGAGCATACGATTACCGTGGCCTATCGTGGCGTGCCCGATAGCGATGACGCCGGGGTCTATCGCCAATATACCTTGGAGTATTGGTTATCGCCGGCGCGGCAGTGGCGCTCGTTTGGTACGCTCACCGTCGATGTGTTTGCCCCTAAGAGTTGGTCGACGACGCTAGTTCCCCCAATCACTGCGGTTGCGCAGCAGCATTGGCAAACTACTTTTGACCAATTGCCAAGCGAGCAAATTACCGTTACTACCCGTCCCGTGCTCTCCCCCATGGTCAGCAGCACACGGCTCTTATTGCGGCTAGGCAGCATTGCGATCTCGCTTTACATCGTCATGCTGCTTTACCGAAAGCTCGGCCGCCTCTCTCGCCAACACAACTGGTCTAGCCCGTGGCTCGTGCTCACATTTGTCATTGGGGTGCCGTTGAGCATTCCACTGGTGATTAGCATCGCTGGTACAGGGCTAGGACTAGGCGAATCGCTGCTCAATACCGAGCATTTGGGAGTGGGATATCGCTACTCCCGCGCTATCTTCGCCCTTCTCGCTAGTTTAGCGATAGCCATGGCCGCATTGCTCATCGCCGTTCTCAGCTTCACCACGGGGCGCATTCAGAACCGCCTCACCGACGATCTGAGCAGTTCCACTTGATGCCCTCCAGCGCACCCCAGCGTATGCTGACCCTCTGAAACTGGACACCATTATTCCGGCTACCAGCTCTCTCTGAGCGCTATAGGTTGTAGAGTTGCGGTTGTGGGATCAGAGAGTGAGTGCTGCCCCAGTGATTTTGTGCAGGCGCGATTGATCCGGGACCACACCTATCGCCAGAGCAGCGATCGCACGTGAGGAGTTTGGGCCCAGTCACATGTGTTGCGGTGGGTCCCAATGAATCAATTTCCCGCGTGTTTTAAATCACAAAAGAAAAAAAAGTCGTGATCCCCCCTTGCCAATAGGAACCTCCCATCTCACACTAAAGGTGTCAATCAGAGGGTTGTTGCGTACCGTTGCGAGGTTCCCGGTGAAAAGAGTTTTATCCATCATCTTGGGCGGGGGAGCCGGAACTCGCCTTTACCCACTGACCAAATTTCGAGCTAAACCAGCCGTTTCTTTAGCGGGCAAATATCGTTTAATTGATATTCCTGTCAGCAACTGTATCAATTCTGATCTGCACAAGATCTATGTATTGACTCAGTTCAACTCCGCTTCTCTCAACCGCCACATTGCTCGAACGTATCAGTTTTCTCAATTTTTAGAAGGATTTGTTGAGGTTTTAGCCGCTCAGCAGACACCAGAAAGTCCTAGTTGGTTTCAGGGGACAGCCGATGCTGTGCGTAAGTATTTATGGCTGTTTGAATCTTGGGATGTGGATGAGTTTTTAATCCTATCCGGCGATCACCTCTATCGCATGGACTACTCCCTATTTGTAGAACGACACCGCAGCACAAATGCTGATGTCACCCTTTCTGTGGTGCCTGTGACTGAAAAGGTCGCTTCTAGCTTTGGCTTGATGAAAATTGATACTGCCGGTCGGATCATCGATTTTTACGAAAAGCCCAAAGGGGATGCCCTGAAGCAAATGCAGGTGGATACCTCCACCTTGGGGTTGTCGCCGGAGCAGGCGCAAGAGCGACCTTACATCGCGTCTATGGGGATCTACGTCTTTAAGAAAGAGGTGCTAGTACACCTATTGCGCAAGCATTTAGAACAGACGGATTTTGGCAAGGAAATCATTCCTGGAGCGGCAAAAGATTACAACATTCAAGCCTATTTGTTCGACGGCTACTGGGAAGATATCGGCACCATTGAAGCTTTCTACAATGCTAATTTGGCGCTAACCCAACAGCCCCAGCCCTCCTTCAGCTTTTATCACGAAGATGCTCCAATTTACACGCGATCGCGCTATCTGCCTCCCAGCAAATTGCTAGATTGCCACATTACCCAGTCCATCATCGGTGATGGCAGCATTCTCAAAAATTGTCGAGTCAATCATTCGGTCATTGGGCTGCGTCAGCGCGTCCATGCTGATTGCCTAATCGAAGATGCTCTCTTAATGGGGGCTGACTATTACGAGCCGCTTTCTGAAAGTAGCCAACATCTTACCCGTGGCAAAATCCCGATGGGCATTGGTGAGGGTTCGGTAGTCCGGCGGGCAATCGTCGATAAAAATGCTCGGGTCGGTCGTAACGTCCAGATTGTCAATAAAGAAAACATTGAAGAAGCAGAGCGTGAAGACCTAGGTTTTTACATCCGTAGCGGCATCGTCGTGATTCTCAAGAATGCTGTAATTCCAGACGGCATGGTGATCTAGCCTCTACACCTAGGGGCATTGACCGACTACGTTTTCAATACTAGTGCAGCTGCTTACCTGCCGCCGACCAGGGAGTTTCTACGAAATTGCTACCGTGCGCGCTGTAGCCTACCATCATTACCCGCGCTCAACTGGTTGAGCGCGGGTAATGATGGTAGATACTTATAAAATCACCGCCATGCAGCAGGGACATAAGCAGAGATCACCGCTCTGGAAGCATTTCAAACCTCTGATGAGCCAGGAGTTTGGCCCCATCTCGAAAAGAGCGAGATGATTGCGGAAGTGCAGTTGCGGCTGCATCATCCCTTTCGGGTCAATTAGGGGCCAACTCTAGGGAAGTCATCGAATCCTCCCAATAGCGATCGCTTGTAGCGATTTGAAGGCAGACCGACGGGCCGCTACAAGCGATCTACCAGAATTCCGATTAAGCATCACTTTGACCGATTCATGCCTAATGGATAGCTTAGGGGTCGGTACCACAGTGTCTGACCAGCCAAGACTGCTCTGAGTCATGACATAACGATCACTACGAGAATAGACAGGCGGTCCAAGCCTTTAAGAATCGCCTATTCCAAGACCTAGCACTTTTTTAACGTGAGCTCGGGATAAGAAATGAAGGGGCTGAGTAAGCTGAAACTAGTCAAAATCTTCAGCTAAGGCCCCTTCCATGAATAGTGTAGAAGAGTTGTTTTGCCATATTGATGATTTCTGTCGCCGCTTTGATCCGCTATGGCGTCAGACGTTACTGGGCTATGGTGTGCGGCAACGGAAGCGCCAGCGGGCGATGAGTTTGAGCGAAATCATGACGATTTTGGTCAGCTTCCATCGCGAGTCTTACCGCAACTTCAAGCATTTCTATCAGAAACAAGTCTGTCGCTACTGGCGAG
>JBHJHA010000077.1:0-8829 GCA_050331235.1 Leptolyngbyaceae cyanobacterium | reverse complement strand
AAAACTTGAACGGGAATTGTCACAGTAAAACGGCACACTCGGTAAAGATGGGTGTGCTTAGCTTTCGTTATTAGGGGATATAAGGGGTAAGCTTTGGGGCGCTTTGCGGGTTGCGCCTTCGGAACCCTTGCAACAAAGCATTAGAGCACTTGAATGGCATTCAAGGGGTCAGCGGTTCGAATCCGCTTAGCTCCATTAGGTTTTTTCGATCTCGAATGCGTAGAAGAATGGAGCATTAGCCGCTTTGCGGCTTCTGAGAGATACTGCCTTTCATAAATTTCAAATAGGATGTGATTCCCATAACTGCGGTTACCAATTCTTAATCCGCATTTTGTTTACTGGGAGAGTCCTCAATAAGGTTAAGTGTCAGCATGTTAGCCTCTACCATGCAGGCCTTTTGGGCTGGTCTCTTCAGTGCTGCTTCCATGCCGTTGGGCACAATTACGTCGCGGTTTTGGCAGCCGCCGGGAAAAATCGTGGGTTCTCTGACAGCGTTTGGAGGTGGGGCCCTACTTTCTGCTACGGTGCTGGATTTAGTTGTGGACGCCGTCGAGGAGGGACATATTGCTGAGTTGGCCATTGGTTCAGTTCTAGGCAGTTTATTTTTTACAACCGTCAATCACCTCGTTAATCAATTTGGAGGGTTTTTGCGGAAACCAGCTACTGCCATGGCCCATGTTAAACAGCAGCAGGAGAAGCAGTTTGAGTCATTTTTAAGTAACGTCAAGCGCATGGACGTATTTCGTTCTCTACCTCTTAGTGATTTGGCCTTTCTGACCCGCCATATTCTGATTGGGCACTATTCAGCAGAGGACGTGATTTATCCGCCCAAAAGTGTGTGCGAGAGTCTATACATACTCCAGTCTGGCGAAGTGAAGCTACTTGACCCATTAAAGAATATGCAGCCATTTGCCACTCTGAGGCCGGGCGACAGTTTTAGCCGTATGGCTTTTTTTGCGGGGACTCCCCACGGCACCAGCGCCGTAGCGGCAACGGATTGTGAAGTGGCCATCTTACCCAAGAATATCTTTGAGGATTTATTAGAAACGTCCCCTGAGCTGAACACTGCTACCACATGGATTGTGCAAGGAGAAGAGGTGGCTCACTATCTGCAAGAGCGACACTATTTCACAGCAGAGGCGGTGAAAACTTGGGCCGATCGCGCCACGTTTGAAATTAAAAACTACGCTCGCATTCCCGATGCGATCGCCGTCGAAAACAAAGCCATCGACTTCATGGCGGTTGCTCGTCAACTCAACCGGCTACCGCTGTTTCAATATTTGCCCAATGAAGATATTGAGGTCATCGCCAGCCGTCTTACTTATCATCAATACGATCAAGGTGAAACACTGTTTTATCAAGGGGAAAATGCTGATTGCCTCTATATTCTGAACACCGGAGGCATTGCCCTCAGCGATCCCAAGGAACCCAGCCGCAAAGTCACACTGTTGGAGCCTCGTGATGTCTTCGGGGGATTTTCTTTAATCACCGGAGCCGCACACTCGGTAACCGCAGTTGCTGGCATCCTTTCTGGGGTGTGGCGATTGTCTGGGCCCGACTTTAAAGAACTCCTCAAACAGTCCCCCGAATTGAGACAAGCCGTAGAAACCCTGCTGCACCAAAAATCCGTCGAGGGCTACCTCCAAAAAAAGCAGTGATTTTCACCGGAGCAGTCCAGCCAGTGGTTGCAGCAAGCTTCGACCAGCTTGCACACAGGACAAGATCTCCCCATCGCGCGGGAAATGGTCGCCACCTTGATGGAACATGGCAATGCACCATTAGCCATTTGGCTGGGCCTATTAATTGATGGCATCCCTGAATCACTGATTATTGGCGCTTCAGTCATTACTGTAGGCGGGGTTAGCGGCACCCTTCTAACAGGTTTGTTCATTTCCAACTACCCCGAAGCCCTTTCCAGTTCTGATGGCATGCGACAGCAGGGGTTTCCGTTTTCTCGAATTTTGCTGCTTTGGTGTTCAGTCATGGCCGTTCAGGGAGTTGTTGCGGGCCTGGGGAGTCTGCTATTGGCGGATGCCCCGATTACAGTTATCGCTTAGATTGAAGCGTTCGGTGCTGGTGCCATTTTGACAGTGCTAGCTGAAACCATGTTTCCCGAAGCCTATGAACGTCGAGGCCTGATGATGGGGCTGTCAATGTTGTTGGGTTTTCTCGTGATCATTCCGATCAAAACGATGGAATAATCCAGTCTGCCTCTCGTATAGAGATGGCTTAGGGAACAATGGTTTCGGTGTTGCTGGCTCGAAGTCTGAATCTGGATGTTCAAGACCGTGGGCGAGACGCCTACTCTCCTTGAACGATGGTGTACGGGCTCCCGTTATCCCCCTGCTGACGTGCGATTCATATCCAAAATCAGCAAGGCCATTTTTTCTGTTCTCAAAGCAACAGGTTAGCTTTTAGGCCTTTGGGCAAGGCTGGCCTGATGGGCGATCGCCGTCAACAGTTCAACATATTCCGACTCAGTATTGACGGCATATCTTTGCCACTCGCCGTTGACCTTGAGATCGGCAAACAGACCAGCCGGATCTTCGTGGAAATGGAGAAAGGCAGACGATTTGAGATAGAACTTACCGACCGCTTTCTCTTTCAGCGGTGGAATATAGTGGCGCACGCGCTCTAGTAAGGGAGCCAGCGCTTCTAAGGCGGCAGGACTGGCATGCTTCATAACGGATACATGGCTGGGTAACGCATTGACCTCTCGATAGTTACATGATGCCTTGGCCTTGTGTGGCCGGGGCGCGAGCGCAACTTGGGCTGACCCGGTTCAAAGCTATCTCGGCTCTGATCAACGGGCATACATCGAAACGGCGATTTGTAAAAGCGCTTCAGACCTTAAACGGGTGCTGGCAACCAGATAAAACCGTTCTTGCTCATGCCAAACCACCACCGCCGGAATGCGACCATCGATGTCATCAGGCGCGGTAACCGGCCCTAGGGCATAGCGACAGCCGACATATCCCGCTACGGAAACGGCTTCACCGGCTGTACCGTAGGCCACCGATAGCGCATGGTAACTGGCCTCATCGACGGATCGACAGCGCTGCTGCGCGATACAAAAACCGTCGTAGTGCGCCTCGATGATGCGATCGCGTTTAGGAATCGGGTGGCTGTGATGATCGACCACATAGATCGCTAGCGATCGTAGTAAGGAGGCAGCCGTAAAGTTGGGACACCGCGGCGTAAACGCTAGCCAATCAGCCGCCTGCTGCCAATCAGCCACAGCCTGAAAGTGGGGGTTGCTTGCCATGGGATTTTGCGGGATCAACATCATCAGTCAACTCAGGGAGAAGTCTTGGGTAGATGTAGCCTTTACCCTGATTGCAATCAAAAGTGATAGATGCAGTACCAACACCCGGTGTTGCATGGCACTCTAGCTTGCCCCTAAGCCTATCCGCCACCCTCTAAAAGGGCGCGCCGTGCCATACCAGTTCGCTCAATCAAAGGGCGTTTTGGTGGCGACGGGTGCCAAACAAATGGGAATAAACACAGGCGAATTCGCAACCCAACAAAAAAATCTGACAAGTAAAGTAGATCCACAGCAGCAAAATCATTACTCCACCCACTACACCATAGGAGGCATACTTGCTACCGATGCTGACAATGCTACTGCTCACCAGCCACTGCAACAAAATAAATAAACTGGCGCTTAGCAGGGCCCCTGGCCAGATATCCCGCCATGCCGTTCGAGCAGCGGGCAAAATTTTTAACAAGATCTACGTTGCGATCGCCACTAACAGCATAGAGATACCGTCATTGAGGCCATCGGTTAAGGGAATTTGAGCGCTGTCGAGCCAGAGCCACTGCGACTGAAAGCTATCGACAAACCGTAGGACGCTCTCGACCCAAATCTGGGATAGCAGGGTAGCCAACAGCAATAAACAGGTACTGAGGACCAAGGCAAAGGCGATCGCCTTATTGATGACATAGGCCGTTACCGTTTGCGTGAGGCGATTGGGCGGAGTGGCCGCCTCGTCGTCTCGCCAGATGGCCGCAACGGCCTGATTGAGCACACCAAACACGGTACTGGCGGAGTACAACAGCAGCCCAAACCCGATAATGCCAGCCCCTGTGCTGGAACGATTGAGGGCCGCGAGTGTCCCTTCGATCAAGTCACGCACCTCCGCCGGCAGCCAGTTCATATCCACCGTTTGGAGCTGGGCCATGAGTTCCGCATCGGGGCCTAAGACGCGACCCAAAACGCTCAAGGCCACTAACAAAATCGGAAAGAGCGAAAACAACGCGTAATAGGAGAGGGCGGCTCCCCAAGCGCTGCATCTATCGCGCTGCCATTTGAGTCCGGTCTGGATGACAAGCTGACTCAGCCGACTCGGTAAGAGGCGATCGCGCAAAAATGTCACCATGACTAGGCTCTCAAATCTTGATGGCAGCAGGAACTTTTTCCAGCCTACCGGCTTTATCCCATTATTTATCGGACCAGTTAATTTGCCTTTAATCTATGGGGTGAAAGCTGGCGGATGATGCATTCACATCCCGAGGAGGCAACCGACCATCGATGGAAACGCTAGAAATTTTGGAAGGTCTGGAACTGATCCTGGTCCTCTGCGTCTCATTCGCCAAGCTCGTACTGGAGGTCATCTCGGTTTTTTGCGTTGTGTTAGGCGTCTTCAAAACCGGGCAGTTCGTCACTACACTCAACCGCCAGCACCGCCGCGGCGAAGAATTTCCGTTTAACTTGATTCGCCTCAAGTTTGGCACTTGGCTAGCCTTAGCTCTCGAGTTTCAGCTGGGGGCAGATATTTTGGCAACAACTGTGGCACCAACAACCCAAGACCTGGCTAGGCTGGCGATCGTAGCCATCGTGCGAACCTTCCTTAACTATTTTTTAGAAAAAGAACCCGAAGCCGAGCGAGAGCTAGAAGCACGCCAGAGAACGGCGGCGATCGCCCAGCCCCCCCGTCTGGAATGAGCCAGCTTGTGCAACTGGCTTTATTGCATCACCCGGAGCTGCTCACCCCGCCGGTTCAGGCTATCGCAGAGGAGCTCAACAATATGGCGCTGTAGAGCCTGCACCAACTCCGGAGCCGCCGTTTGCATGTCTTCATAGGCCGAACGGGTCAGGGCATATAGCCGCGACTGCGTTTTTGTCACCACGGAGTCAGAGAGGGGCACCTTGCCATAAAAGCGCATTTCCCCTAGGAGTTGGCCGCTGGCACAGGTTTGCAGCCGTTTCGTCTGGTCATCTCCGAGATTGAGCAAAACATCCACCTGACCCGACTCAATGAAATAGAGCGCGGCCGACTCATCGGCGGTGAAGAGAGAGCATCCTGCCGGCAGATCACGCACCTCAAGGTAGGTCATAAACTGGGTTGCTTGCTCCCCAGTTAAAAACTGCTCAGCCAGTTGGTCTGGGAGCGAGGCCGGTGAGGTTGTCGTGACCGGTGACTGCTGCAAAATCTGCTGCTCACACCAGGCCAAAGCTCGATCAAGGTCGGGAAAGGTCTGACAGCGATCGCATTCAAAGTCGAGCCCCTGGCCTCTCATCAGCGCGGTTTCAAAAGCTGGGCGGAGGTTAGTCAACACTAAGGTGAAATCTTGCTGCCGCGCCAACCGCAAAATTTTGCTGAAGGTTAAAACCGCCGAAGAGTCGAGGCCCGTCACCTGGCGAAAATCAATGACGGCGTAACGGAGGGGCGGACTTGCCTCTGAGGTTACCATGGGGGATTGAGCAACGCGATCGCGGACTTTATTCAGCAAATAGTTCGCCGTGCCAAAAAACAGAAACCCCTGTAGCTCTAGCGCAAAAATTTGCCCGCCTTGCTGCGATAGCACCGCCGCCTGAGCAGAGGTGCGACCGAGGGTATTACTCCGGCTGGTCGCACCAGACAAGGTCCGTTTGGCCACGTCGACTTGGCTGTAGTCATACATAAACAGCACCACCGTTAGCACAAAGCCTACGGTAATTCCCGCGATGAAGCCCACCGCATCAATCAAGATCAGCGTGGCCCACACGGTTAAATAATCACTGAGGGGCAGTTTAAAATAGGCCTGGTACAGCCACTGCCACAACAGTGAGAGTCCTAAATAGAGAATCAGGCTGCCTAATACCGCTTTGGGTAAATAGGCAAGAAACGTAGACCCCACACCCAGCACCGCGATCGCTGGCAGCACTGCAATCAAACCCGTGAGGCGATACGTCGCGGATAAATCGTGGACCAATAGCGTACTGGGTAGAGCGTGGGTGCCGACCATGCCGCTGCCCACACCAGCGGTCAGATTCGCGAGCCCCACCGCCGTCATTTCGCGGCTGAGGTTGAGATCGCGACCGACCACTAGCTCAATGCTGCTGTTACTCAACAACAGGGATAGTACGGTGACAAACATCACCGTCAAGATGCTGCCGGACTGCTGCGCGATCGCCCCCCACTGAATGTCGCTGAGGTCACTCCAGCCCAGCGGTTGCCAAAGCTGCTCCCCCTGGGGAAATGGCCCCAACAGTAACCCTGCTGCCCGCGCCTCAACCAAAGACATGTGCGCTACCCACAACCCTGAAAAGAAAATAGCCGCACAAACCAGAAGAGTCGCCGGCATTGTCCAAAATTGCTGCCAGCGGCGTGTTGTCCACAGGAGAGCCAAACTAAAGCCAACCCCCGGCAGCCACTGCCACAGGATTTCAGGGCGCAGGCAGGTTTGCAAGAGCGATAGGGTGAGCGCTTGATCTGTGGTGATTTGGACAAAGCCTTTGGTCAGCAGCCAGCCTGTACCTGCCATAAATCCACCAATCACTGGATAGGGCACGAACCGGATGCGATCGCCCTGGCGCAAAATCCCCAGCAGAAACAGGAGGGCTCCAGTCAACAGCGTGCTCAGCGCGATCGCGGCGATCACCGTTGTCAACACAATCGCGGCGTCAGCCCCTTGCAGGTCGGCTGCCAAGTTGCTGGCTAAAATTGCCAAAACTGCCGTTGGTGCGGCCAGCGGCGTCGCAATCATGCCGGGCAAGCCACTGGCGATCGCCACCACGCCCAGCGTCACCGCAGTGCTAAACACAGTCAGCCCCAGCCCCGTAGACAAACTTGTTGACAAGGTGCCGGAGAAAATGAGACTGGCATAGGAAATCGCCCGAATTACTGCAATCACACCGGTTACGAGCCCTGCAGAAAGGCTGGCAATGGCGACTTCTGGCTGTCGCCACTGCTGTAGCCGCTGCCAAAGCGATGACCAAGCCGGAAGTTGGGCAAATGACTGCATGATGTTCCCCAGCTCAACACAGCAGAGTCACCCAGGGGCAACTCTAGGCGCGATCGTACGCCTCATTGGCCAGTTGTGCAGTTCAGCAGGATCAAGCAGACGGCTCTAGCAGCAGACACTACCGTGTACAGATTGCTAATACCCGGTCAAGTCCTGGCAGCAAAGCGGTTTTTGGCCACCAAAGCTTGGATCAGTTGCAGCACAGAACAACCATTCGGCTGATTTACAGGCCCGCTCGCCGACGCCGTTCTCAGAATCACGCTTGCAGGGCACAGAGCAACCATTCGGCTGGTTTAACGACCCCGTTCACCCGCCGCTAGTAACTTTTCGAATTTCACAAAGAGGCTCTGTACGGTCGGTGTGCAACAGGATTGTTAGACCGCCGGATCGCTAACTAACAGCTTTATTGTCCACGCCCTGGTTTGCAATCTGCAAAACCCAACGCCTCTGAATCAAGAAAGCTTGCAATTGCCATCTCAACCACAGCTTCAATGGGATACTCAATCTCATCAGCACGCTCAATCAGAGCCGTCCGAATTCGCTCAGGCAATCGTCCTAAAATAACTTCAGCATCAGCCGGAGAAAGTTGCTCTTGGAGTTCGGCTTGCATAGCATCACCTTTCAGTGGGAATTTGGGCGTTGTAAGGTGGTTGAGTGGCTCTCAAAATAATGGCTTCTAGCTCCAATAGTAACGCGGGGTTTCCCCAATGCGAAATAACCTGTACTGCGATCCGCACATCTTCATCGTTGTACTTGTCAAGCCATGCCCACAAAAAAGCTTTATGTCCACCACTAAAGCGACCGCGTAAACTCTTTGTTTTGCCGATATAGAGCAATCCATCGATCTTGTGTCGAATTGCATAAATACCAGGACGCGCAGGAATACTACTAAACTCACGCCCTAATAGTTGACACTGCTCAAAGGGGGTAAAGGCGATCGCATCCAGAATATTTCTGGCTTGAGCTTGCAACTCAGAATCACTTGTTGACATAGGAATCAAAACTTTGACCGCACAAAATTATATTCCCATCTGGACTCAGAGTGAGCATTCGTAGAGTTTCTAGCCATTGAATTTAGGTCGTTGATTATAGCCAATGTTGGGATCGTTAGCTTTGAACAGCAAAATATATTCTAATTCTTTCGTATTAACCTCTTGATTTGACGCTGTTTCTGACTCCCAAAGTATTTCTTTCCTAATTACAAAGTCTCTTCTTTGTTCCCTTGTAAAATCTTTTTCAATCAATTTACTACTAGCACTTCCAAAATAATTAATGCTATCTGTCAAATCTTGCCCAATATAAATTTTCCCATTTGGATAAGTTATTTTGTAAATCACTTTCATGATTCAATTTGAAACTATGAGAGTAGTTAGCAAATAGTTGCTTCACACACAGACAAGCTTCAAGCTTCGTCCCAACCAGAATTCAGCTGCCGGGTAAAGGAGGAAGTTTTAGATATGGCTTCCTCCCTCCCCTCAGAACCGTACGTACAACTTTCACTGTATACGGCTCAAGCAATCTCTACTGTTCACCGATGTAATTGTGAATGGCAAACCAAATGAACGGCTACCAAATTGGAGCTGTGATTGGTTCCTCCTTGAC
>JBHJHA010000076.1:0-44987 GCA_050331235.1 Leptolyngbyaceae cyanobacterium | reverse complement strand
GATCTCGATAACGCTGACGGCCTAAAAGCGCAGCATGTCGCCGAAGCCATCCAATACCGCACCATTGACCGCATGCAGTGAGGAGTTAGAAGTTTTCATAGCAGGTGTTTCAGTCACAGATTCATTCATGGTTAGGGGAAGTATCGCTGCCGGAAGCTGTGATCTCTTCAAACGTCAAAAAGAACAACGAAAAGCTTGAAGTACGGCTTTATAGTGATTCCAGTTAAGAATGAGAAAAGAATACCTCTGTAAGCTTTGATATTCCGTTCTTTTCATTCTCAAACTTATGTCGAATGACTATAGATCACAATCATATTGATGTGGCTACAATCAAAAAACCGCTCCAGAGAATCTAGAGCGGTTTTCGTTTATTCACCTAACGGCTCGACCTAGCTAGCCAAAGCGGCTTGAGGTCGATGCTATCAGGAAGGCGGCATAGGTCAGGATGTAACCCACCGTAAAGTGAGCCAAACCAACAACCCGAGCCTGAACGATGGACATTGCCACAGGCTTGTCCTTCCAGCGAACGAGGTTTGCCAGAGGAGTGCGCTCGTGGGCCCAAACGATGGTCTCGATCAGCTCTTGCCAGTAACCCCGCCAGGAGATTAGGAACATAAAGCCCGTTGCCCAGACCAGGTGCCCAAAGAGGAACAAACAAGCCCAAACCGCCAGGTTGTTCATACCGTAGGGGTTGTAGCCATTGAGGAGCTGAGAGGAGTTGAGCCACAGGTAATCCCGTAGCCAACCCATCAGGTAGTTTGAGTTTTCGTTGAACTGAGCCACGTTGCCAGACCAGATGCTCAAGTGCTTCCAGTGCCAGTAGAAGGTAACCCAACCAATGGTATTCAACATCCAGAACATGGCGAGGTAGAACGCATCCCATGCAGAGATGTCGCAAGTACCACCCCGGCCCGGACCGTCACAAGGGAAGCTGTAGCCGAAATCTTTCTTATCGGGCATCAGCTTCGAACCGCGAGCATCCAACGCACCCTTGACCAAAATCAGAGTGGTGGTGTGCAGACCGAGGGCGATCGCGTGGTGGACGAGGAAGTCACCAGGACCAATGTTCAAGAACAGAGAGTTGGAGGAGTTGTTAATCGCATCCATCCAACCAGGAAGCCAAGCGGCACCGGTTTGAGCAATGCTGTCAGGGTTCGATAGCAACGTATCAAAACCGTAGATCATCTTACCGGAAGCAGCCTGAACCCACTGGGCAAAGACTGGCTCAACCAGAATCTGCTTCTCAGGTGTACCAAAGGCCACAACGACGTCGTTGTGGACATACAGACCCAACGTGTGGAAACCCAGGAATAGGGATACCCAACTCAGGTGCGAAATAATAGCTTCCTTATGCTGCAGAACGCGATCAAGGACGTTGTTCTTATTCGCAGCGGGATCGTAGTCCCGAATTAGGAAGATCGCCCCGTGGGCAAACGCCCCCACCATAATGAAGCCAGCAATATACTGGTGGTGAGTGTAAAGCGCTGCCTGGGTCGTGTAGTCCCGAGCCATAAAGGCATAGGGCGGCAAGGCGTACATGTGCTGTGCCACCAAAGAGGTGACTACCCCCAAACTTGCCAGCGCCAAAGCTAACTGGAAGTGTAGGGAGTTGTTCAGGGTGTCATACAGACCCTTGTGGCCTTCACCCAAATCACCGGGCGTACCTGCGGGAGGGGTGTGAGCATTCAAGATTTCCTTGATGCTGTGACCAATCCCAAAGTTGGTGCGGTACATATGACCCGCAATGATGAAGATCACTGCGATCGCCAAGTGATGATGCGCCATATCCGTCAGCCAGAGGGACTCGGTCTGCGGATGGAAACCACCTAAGAAGGTCAGGATTGCAGAGCCAGCGCCTTGAGCCGTACCAAAGACATGGTCAGCCGTATCCGGACTCTGAGCGTACACACCCCAGTTACCCGTAAAGAAGGGACCGAGACCGGCCGGGTGGGGAGGGGTAGTCAGGAAATTATCCCAACCCACATGCTGTCCCCGAGACTCAGGGATAGCGACGTGCACCAGGTGACCAGTCCAAGCCAAAGAGCTGACGCCGAAGAGACCCGCCAAGTGGTGGTTCAAACGAGATTCAGCATTCTTAAACCAGGACAAGCTGGGACGAAACTTAGGTTGCAAGTGCAACCAACCAGCAAATAAGAAAACTGCTGACAAAATCAGCAAGAATACTGCGCCGGTGTAAAGGTCACTATTGGTGCGCATACCAATGGTGTACCACCAGTGGTAAACCCCGGAGAAAGCAATATTCACAGGGTTAGACGCACCAGCCTGGGTGAACGCATCCACCGCTGGCTGACCAAAGTGAGGATCCCAAATCGCGTGGGCGATCGGGCGGACATTGAGCGGATCTTTAATCCACTGTTCGAAGTTACCTTGCCAAGCAACGTGGAAGAGGTTGCCAGAGGTCCACAAGAAAATGATTGCCAGGTGGCCAAAGTGAGAAGCAAAGATCTTTTGATAAAGATTTTCCTCCGTCATACCATCGTGGCTTTCAAAATCGTGAGCCGTAGCAATCCCGTACCAGAGCCGACGGGTAGTCGGATCTTGCGCTAGCGCTTGGCTAAATTTTGGGAATTTAGTTGCCATAGCTTGTTAATGAGTCCTCCGCGCTCTATCCAACGGCAATAATTCGAGCCAGGAAGAATGCCCAAGTTGTGACAATTCCTCCTAGGAGGTAATGGGCTACCCCAACAGCCCGCCCCTGAGTGATGCTCAGAGCGCGAGGTTGAATTGCCGGAGCAACTTTCAGTTTGTTATGAGCCCAGACAATAGACTCAATTAACTCTTGCCAGTAGCCGCGACCACTAAACAAGAACATCAGGCTGAACGCCCAAACAAAGTGAGCCCCTAAGAACAGCAAGCCATAGGCTGACAAGGCTGAACCGTAGGAACCAATTACCTGAGATGCTTGTGCCCACAGGAAGTCACGCAACCAGCCATTGATGGTAATAGCACTTGTTGCGAAGTTACCTGCCGTGATATGCGATACCGCACCACTATCGGACACGGTGCCCCAGACATCCGACTGCATCTTCCAACTAAAGTGGAAAATCACAATGGACAAGGAGTTATACATCCAGAAGAGGCCAAGGAAAACATGGTCCCAACCAGATACTTGACAGGTGCCACCCCGACCCGGACCGTCGCAAGGGAAGCGGAAACCCAGCTCGCCCTTATCAGGAATCAGTCGAGAACTGCGAGCGTACAGCACGCCCTTAAGCAAAATCAATACCGTCACATGAATGGTGAAAGCATGAATGTGGTGCACCATAAAGTCCGCTGTACCTAGCGCGATCGGCATCATGGCAACCTTGCCGCCAACAGCAACAACGTCTCCACCGAAAGCCGGACTGACACTAGCCATAACATTCGGGGCTGTCGACCCGACCGCCGCGGTGTGCAGACCTTGCACCCACTGAGCAAAAATAGGCTGCAGCTGAATTGCGGAGTCAGAGAACATGTCCTGGGGACGTCCCAAGGCCCGCATGGTGTCATTGTGAATGTACAAACCGAAGCTGTGGAAGCCGAGGAAGATACAAACCCAATTCAAGTGAGAAATGATGGCATCGCGAGAGCGGATCATCCGATCCAACGCGTTGTCAAAGTTCACTTCAGGATCGTAATCACGAACCATAAAGATGGCAGCATGGGCACCCGCACCCACCACTAAGAAACCTCCAATCCACATATGGTGGGTGAATAGAGATAGCTGGGTAGGATAATCCGTCGCAATGTACGGATAGGGCGGCATGGCGTACATGTGATGCGCCACGATAATGGTCAAAGAACCCAAGACTGCCAAGTTGACAGCGAGTTGAGCATGCCATGAGTTGGTCAAGTTATAGAACAAGCCTTCATGACCACGACCACCAAATAAGAGCGGATCACCCTGGTGGCCATCCAAGATTTCCTTCATGCTGTGACCGATACCCCAATTGGTGCGGTACATATGACCAGCAACAATAAAGAGAACAGCCAAGGCTAAGTGATGATGCGCTGTATCGGACAGCCAAAGGCCACCCGTTACAGGATTCAAACCACCCTTGAAGGTGAGGAAATCAGAATAAGCCGACCAGTTCAACGTAAAGAACGGAGTCAAACCCTGAGAGAAGCTGGGATACAGCTCAGCCATCAGGCTTTTATCCAAAATGAACTCATGGGGCAGGGGAATATCCTGCGGGGCGACACCGGCATCGAGCAGCGCATTGATGGGCAGAGACACATGAATTTGGTGTCCAGCCCAGCTCAAACAGCCCAAACCTAAGAGACCGGCGAGGTGATGGTTCATCATCGATTCCACGTTTTGGAACCACTCGAGCTTAGGAGCCCGCTTGTGGTAATGGAACCAGCCCGCAAACAGCATCAAACCAGCCATAACCAACGCACCGATCGCAGTGCAGTAGAGCTGATAGCTGTTAGTGATGCCAGAAGCTCGCCAGAGCTGGAAGAAACCAGAGGTAATCTGAATCCCCTGGAAACCGCCGCCGACATCAGCATTCAGGATCTCTTGTCCAAAGATTGGCCAAACGACCTGAGCACTGGGCTTGATGGCAAGGGGATCCGCCATCCAAGCTTCATAGTTAGAGAACTTAGCGCCATGGAAGTACATGCCGCTAAGCCAAATGAAAATAACGGCCAGATGGCCGAAATGCGCACTAAAAATTTTGCGCGAAATGTCTTCTAAGTCACTGGTATGACTATCAAAATCGTGAGCGTCGGCATGGAGGTTCCAAATCCAAGTTGTAGTTTTGGGACCTCGCGCAAGAGTGCGATCAAAGTGACCCGGCTTAGCCCACTTCTCAAATGAAGTAGGAACAGGATCTTTGTCGACCGTCACCTTCACGTCTGCCTCCCGCTCGCGGGGGGTAGTTGTCATGGAGACTCTCCTCTCTAGACAAACGAGCATTAGCAAGTTGTAGGTACTGTAAACCGATGATCAGAGCATTACCTAAAGATTAAAAAACCTTAGATTTCTGAGGATTCGGATTACAGTTGCTCCTGAGCATTATAGACGGCATGTTTTACCGATCTGAGATCAGGTTAACAATATTTCAACCTAGGGAAACATTGACCCTGATTAGCTTTCAGAGGACAAGGTGTATCAAGAAACTGGCCCAAAAACCACATGATTAACAATTCTCAATTAAAACCCTCAACGATTTCCTGGGTCTTTGAGAGGCTTTCGTAGACTTTTATTAACAAATGTAAAAATTAATATAGAAAGGTGTCTGATTTGAGGCCCTGAAATCGTAACTATCCCACTTTGTGATCGCTATATTCTTTAAATCCTTATTGCAATGATTGAAATCTTCAATTTACGTAGCTTTCCGGCTATCAAATCCCTGTGATTCCAGTCAGCGGGCTTTCTTCCTGTTGCAAGGTGGGGGAGAATCTGAAGCGGGCAACCAACGTATGGAGTGTGGAAATGAAGGCAACTTGGCGACGCGCGATCGCACTATTATTAGTCATGCTGACATTGGGCATGGCAAGCTGCCGCAATAATGAAGATCTGCCCGTTGTCTTGCTCACCAATGAAGAGACCAGTCAAGTTTCTCAAAACCCTTTGGTGGGAGCCATGGCCGAAGTTTCACCGCCTAAGCGCCTGCAGCAGCTCAAGCCGTATCTCGATGTGTACGAGCCTCAGGTTCGCATTGCTTTCCCTCGAGCGGACGACACCGTTCTGAGCGACACCGTATCGGTTGAGGTACAAGTCAGGGATTTTCCTATATATAAGGATCAAACCTGGGGGTTAGGACCACACTTACATTTGTTTTTGGACAATCAGCCCCACCAAGCAATTTACGATACGGATGCCGCCATCACACTTGATCGCTTGTCTCCAGGTACCCATACTTTGCGGTTGATTGCGGTCCGCCCCTGGGGCGAAAGCTTTAAAAACGCAGGGGCATACGATCAAGTGACCTTCGACGTTTTCGCTGCTTCGCCGGAAAACAACCCCGACAGTAGCCTGCCGTTGCTGAGCTATAACCAGCCCCAGGGCAGCTATGGCGCCGAGCCGATTCTGCTCGACTTTTATCTGGCCAATACCCCCCTTCATCTTGTTGCCCAAACGGACGAAACAGTCACCGATTGGAAAATTCGTTGCACGATCAATGGTGAATCTTTTGTCTTTGATCAATGGCAGCCAATCTACCTCGAAGGTTTTCAACCGGGCAAAAATTGGATCAAGCTCGAGCTCATCGATGAGAACGGCAACCTCATCGACAATGCCCTCAATACCAGTATTCGAGTCATTGACTATCAACCCGCCGGCGAAGATGGTTTGTCGCAGCTAGTGCGCGGTGACATCCCCTTAGAGCAAGCCAAAGTGCTGATCGACCCTGACTATGAGCCACCCCACCGCGCCCCGGAAGAACCTGCCGCAGCAGCCCCCGCCCCAACGCCCTCGGCAAATGAGCCGGAAGCGATGAAACCCGAGGACACCTTGCCAGAAATTGTCGAGGATGGAGGGATGTCGCCGGCCAAGTCTACTGCTCCCGCTGAATCCATTACACCCGCTGAACCAGAAGCGGCCATCGAGCCAGCAGTTGACATAGAGACGGAAACTCCACCCGCGCCTGAGTCTAGCCCTGAGGTAGAAACCGCACCGGCTGCGGTGGACACTTCCCCCACTGCAGCATCTCCAGACGCTGAAAGTGATGCGATAAAACTTGCCCCATCAGCAGATACGGCAGACGACAGTACGACAAAAAAAGCACCCACTGCCTCGGCAGCATCGGAATCGGCTACGGAGCAGTCACCTGACAACCTAGAGAGCGATCGCCCGGCAGTTCCAATCGAGGAGAAGATCAATAAAACCGACCCCGACATGTCCGGGCTAAAGGCTCCCTCAGCAAATACTGACGCTGAGATTGATCAGGCAACCCCCACGACAGACGAGCAAGCGATGCCGCCCGTAGCCGACACTCCAGAATCGATCATTCTCGAGCCAGCACCCGACCCCAATGGCCCAACGGATTCGACGACTGCTGATCGTCCCAAAAGCAACTTGGATGGCCTTCCCGCAGACGATCTGACGGAAGACTCACCCCTGATGCAGTCTCGAGATTCTAACTTTCCGGCAGAGACCCAGACCGCTGAGCCCCCCGTCACCACTGACGCCATAGATTTGCCTGCCGACGGGGAGGTTGAAAAAACCAACCTGCCAGATACCTCAGCGTCGATTGCACCTGCCACGACAGCAGCAGACGACCAGTTGGACAAAGCCTCGCCCCCTGATATGGATCTAAAAACCTTAGAAGACAACGCCGATCTGATTTAAGCAATACTGTCTGGGCAGCGCTCAAGTCAAGCAATCATACGTCCCTGGGAAAGCTGAAGTTAACTTTGGCGACTGGTTTAGAGGCAACCGTGACTGACCCAAAATTGTTGGCTCAAGCACAGCAGGGAAAGGCGATCGCGATCGCTGAGCTGCTCAATCTCTCATTACAATCACAAGGAGTTTGGGCACGGGTAGAGTCCGCAGATCAGCACCTTTTCATTGCGCTGGAGGCCCCGGAAGTTCCCCAAGCTGCCCCGCTGATAAGGCGGATTCGGACGGGTCTGGAGCAACTACGGCCCCGAGGGATTCAGGCAGTTACTTTACAGGGCTTCGCTCTGGGTGAAACGACCCCCGCTTGGGAGCAGCACTTTTTTCTCAGAGTTACGGCTGCCGCGGAGACAGCAGCGCTGCGATCGCCGCCTATTGTCAGCCAAGCCGCTGACACCACCCGGCATTCCCGACCCTATCCCACCTCTGCCGCTTCTAAGCAACAATCATCTGCATCGGTTCATCAGCGATCGTCCTCTGATTTCCGACATAATCAAGTCCGCTCATTCAAACCCTTCGTGCTCAAATGGTCGGACTTTGAACCGACGATGCTGGCTACTATCGCTTTCATCGCCATTTATGGCTTGCTTGGAGCACGCAATCCCAGCTATGACGGACCATTTATCTGGCTGCATTATCCCAACTTGGCAATTCATGAAACCGGACACCTGTTGTTTATGCCATTCGGTCATTTCTTAATGGTTTTGGGGGGATCCCTGACCCAAATTGCCTTTCCGGCTGTCTTTACAGGCTATTTCTTTTACAGCCAACAATACTTTTCCAGCGCGCTGACCCTATTTTGGACAGGGCAAAATTTTATGGATGTTGCCGTTTACATGGCTGATGCCCCTTATCGGGTCTTACCACTGACCACCCCCAACATCAATGCCCACGACTGGTGGCAACTCTTTAATTGGTGGGATTGCCTGAGTAAGGCCGAACTCATCGCCGGTATCACCCACTGGGTCGGTGTATTGATTTATCTCGCATCCATCGTGGCAGGAGTTTACATCGCTTATCTTCATAAGCAAACGATGGATGAACGGCACCAACGGCGACAAGAGCGGTTGAACGGGCAAGCGGGTGGCCGGATCTGACGGGGTGAGGGCGGCAGCGTGGAGCAATTTAAAACTCACTCCATCCACACAATCACTCAGCCATCCGGCTACCTATCCACTCCCCTTGCGATACGCTAGAAGCGTTGCAGTTAGGGACATTGAGTGACACAGCCAGAAGCTTTGCAGCAGTTGCTAGAGGCGATCGCTCAAGGGCAGGTGAGCCCCGCCGCCGCCTTTGAAAAACTGAAATATTTAGACTTTGAACCGGTCGGTGAGTTTGCTAAAGTCGATCACCACCGCTCATTGCGAACTGGCTTTCCAGAAGTGATTTGGGGACCGGGCAAAACCGTCACCCAGATTGTCGATATCATGCGGGCCATGCGCGATCGGACCCCCGTGGTCATGGCAACCCGCATCGAACCGGCAGTAGCGCAGCAAATTCGGGTGGCGCTCCCCGAAGCGATGTATTTTGAGGCGGCCCGCATCTGTGCCTTGATACCCATGAATTTGCGTCCCCAGCATCCTGGCGTAATGGGCATTTTAACCGCCGGGACCGCTGATCTACCCGTCGCCGAAGAAGCCGCCATCACCGCCGAGCTGTCTGGCTTTGAGGTTCTACGGCTGTGGGATGTGGGCGTAGCAGGCATCCATCGACTGCTGCGACATCGTGAGGTGGTCGCCCAAGCCGATGTGCTGATTGTTGTTGCCGGCATGGAAGGGGCCTTACCCAGCGTGGTGGCGGGTTTCTCCGATAGCCCAATTGTGGCCGTTCCCACCAGCGTCGGCTATGGGGCTAATTTTGGCGGCCTGTCGGCGCTGCTTACCATGCTCAACTCCTGCGCTACCGGTATCGGCGTGATGAATATCGACAACGGCTTCGGCGCAGCGATATTAGCTGGGCAGATTTTACGTACGGCAGCGCGAATCAAGCATCGAGATAGCAACGATATCCCCTGACACAGTCAGAACACGAGGATATAAGCATAGCTATGAAGAATATCTGAGAGCTGAGTCACGTTACATCCACCCTACCCTTAAATGCCTAAACCGGCCGCTGGGACTGTAATCGGCGACGAATTTTACTCACGATCGCTGCTGTCTTGGCATCTTGGCTTTGCTGATCAATCCGATTGAGAATGGATTCTGTCTGGTTCAACACGTCTAGCAGGGCTTGGGCTTCGCTTGAATGTGCCTGCGGCGGATCAGCCTCTCGAAATCCCGAAGTAGGAACGTCACAGTCCTTGAGAACGGCTTCCAAGTCTATGATGGCCTCCTGAGCCCGATTGATTTCAGTCGTGAGCGCCCTAGCGACCGACATACTTGATCGCGCTGCATCAGTAAACTCCTGGATACGCTCGTGAAAGCGCTGTCCCACCCGTTGCAACTGCTGACCAGCTTCGGCCGTCTCACCCACCAGCTTGCCAATCTCTTCCGTAATTTGACTAAATCCGCTGAGCTCACTACCAGCATGGTTGGCCACGATCGCAGCCTTAGTTGCGAGATGACGCACCTGATAACTGACTCTCGCGACCATATCCGAGGCTTTTTGAACAAAATCAAGCTCGGTTTGAAGCGCGCGACCGACCTGGACGATTTCGGTTGTACTGCGACAGATGCCGTCAACTCCCATAAAAGTCGCCTCAAAAGCATTGCGGCCATCGGTCGAGATGATTTGGCTAATCTGCACAAATTGCTGGTTGAGTTGGGCAATCTCTTCATTCTTATTGACCAGCTCAATTTGCTGCTCTTCTAACACCGCGTTGCGCTCACGGGCTAGGGCCTCTTGCTCTTCCAGCAGCTTGACAGATTGCTTGACTCGCGTCCGTTCTTCATCAAGTTTGCGCATATAGTTACGCGTTTGTTGCCACTGGTCTTCCGTCTTTTGATTGACCTTTCTTAAAATCTCAGACTGCGCTAGCAGCAACGTTTGAAAACCCAGCAAGCGATGGGTAGCCAACGCTTGTGGGCTACCGATAGGAGCCTCAAACAGCACCACAAGCGGATCGTAAATGGCCTCCATCGGCCGCTGTAATCCTATGCTGACAGCGGCATCGATTCTCTTATTCGCTGGCAAAATTAAGAAGCTGGCCTGACCTTTTTTATTAATAATCTCTAGAAAAATACGAATGGGTCGGGTGAAGAAAATCTCGCGCCCATAGGGAGAACTCACCTGCTCGTGAAAACGTCGCCGGGAGATCAGCCCCATCAACACCCAGTCGTCAAATACCAACACCCCCGGTAGATCAGGATTCTGCTCAAACTGCTCAGCAACGCGAACGCCACGCTCCGTTGACTGGACCCGGACGTCGAACAGTGGCAGCTCAGCTAGCGTCGCATCGGGCTGGATGGAAGACAGATCGGGCATAAACGCCAGACAACTCGATAAGTAGCAAAGACGCGTTTCTAATTAACAAAATAGAAGATGGAGATTATGCCTACGTTATGAGATATGAATATTCAAGCTGGGGGCAATGGAGAATATTCAACTGAAGTTGCGCGATCGCTCGAACATAGGAAATGGTCTGATTTAACCCGTTATTACTCGAATTCGGTCATGATGAAGCGGGCGTTGTTGCAGAAAGAGTATGGCTGACCAAAAGAATCGCTTACCGTGGCGATTTTGGATTATTACGCTGGTAGCGTTTATCAACGCAGTTAGCTTCACCATCATCATTCCGGTTCTATATCCCTATGCCAAGCAGTTTGGCCTAAGCGATTTTCAAGCAAGTTTGCTGACCACCGCCTATGCGGCCTCACAGTTTCTAGGTACTCCTATTTTGGGGCGGCTGTCTGATCGCTTGGGGCGCAAACCGTTGCTGATTCTTAGTTTGCTCGGCACCGTTGCAGCCAATGTGATGGCTAGTTTGGCCCCATTTGCTTGGTTTCTATTTATTGCTCGGGTGCTAGATGGTTTGACCGGGGGCAACAACTCCATTGCCCAAGCCATTATCAGCGACACGACCAATCCTGAACAGCGCACCCGGGCCTTTGGCATCTTTGGGGCCACTTTTCGATTGGGGTTTGTGGCCGGCCCTCCGCTCAGCTATTTGGCCCAGCAGTTGCCGACCCTGCCAGGGGGCTCGTCTCTCGGCATGAGCTTCATCGTGTCGGCGGGCATTGCCTTAATAGCAACCATTCTCTGCGCAATTTGCGTACCGGAAACCCACGAAGAGTGTGAGAAATTTGAGCTCCAGTGGTCTGATTTCAAATTTGGCCGGATTTTACAATCTATTCAGGATCCACAGTTTGGTCGCACATTTTTGCTGACGTTTCTCAGCGGCTTTACCTTCACCATTTTCACCTTTGCGTTTCAGCCCTTCTTCATCAACGTTTTGGAGCAGTCGGCGGGAAGTCTGGCGCTGATTTTTGCTGTGGTCGGCATCATCGGCTTTGTCACCCAAGTGTTTGGGCTAGAACCTCTGGAAAAGCGGTTTAATATCGTCTACATCTTGGCGTTTATGTTGGCAGCACGCGGGATTTGTTTCTTATTGATTCCAACTTTTCCAACGATTCAAGCTTTCATCGCGATCACCGTGTTGTTTGCTGCGGTCAATTCCTTTCCCTTGCCGCTGATTGAGTCGATTTTGTCGTTGCGGAGCGGCGATCAGGAGCAGGGACAAGTTTTGGGCACGAATGCATCGTTCTTGAGCCTATCTAATGCGATCGGCCCAGCCACCGCCGGCCTATTGGTGAGCTTTGGCTATTTATTTCCATTTTGGATTACCGGCATTTTGACCCTTGGAGTTGCTTGGTTTGCATTGAGTTTACGGCAGACCACAGCAGCAAAATCCGGATAACGCCGACCTCAGGATAGAGCCTACCCTACTGGAGTTTGCAATGATCACCACACAGTGCTCAAACTTGAGGCAGTATCATCACACAATGATATTGTTGCGTTGAAGGGTTTTTCTCTACTCTGGCCCCTGAATATCTCACTCAATCATCTACGGCTGTGCTCTTAACTAGCTCGCCGATTCTCGGTAGCTACTGGTTTGACGGCGTGGCACTGGTGGTGTTGATTGGCCTTTCCGCGTTTTTTTCTGGATCTGAAACGGCCATTACCGCACTAGATAACCTGAAGCTGCGATCGCTAATTCAGGAAACGGGGGATCCCGATCGCGTCTTCACCCTGGTACTTAAGCAGCGGACACGATTTATCACCACCCTGCTGGTGGGCAACAACTTGGTCAACAACATTGCCGCCATTCTGACCAGCAACTTATTTGCGATGTGGTTTGGCAGTGCTGGTTTGGGCCTTGCGGCGGGCGTCATCACCATACTGCTGCTAGTCTTTGGCGAAATTACACCCAAGTCCCTCGCAATCAGCAACGTTTTGCCTTACTTTCAAGCGGCGGTACGGCCTATTTATTGGCTCTCTCAGTTGCTAACCTGGCTCTACATCATTCCGATTTTGGAGAGTGCTACCACCCGCTTAATTCGTTTATTGCAGAGCAACCAAAGGCAGCCGACGGAATCAGTGCGCGACTTACAGCTGCTGATTGATGTCCTGGGCGGACATGGCAAACTCGATCTCGAAAAGCGTCAACTGCTCAATCGGGCGCTGCGGCTTGATCAGCTTCAGGCCCGAGATTTAGTAAAGTCTCGCATTGATATGCAAACTATCTCCCACGATGCCACTTTGAACCAACTGGTGCAGCTTTGTCTCAAAACTGGCTACTCACGCATTCCCGTTCAAGAAGCCTCTAAAGATCAAATTGTCGGCATCGTCCATCTCAAGCGAGCCCTTCAGGAACTCGCCAAACTCGATCAATTGGCTCAAGATGATGGCCCGGTCACCCTCGCCATGGGACCGCCGTTTTATGTGCCCGAGGGCCAACCAACCGCCGCTCTGCTCAAGCAAATGCTGCAGCAGCGAGTTCACATGACGATTGTAGTGGATGAATTTGGCGGCACCGTCGGCTTGGTAACGCTGGAGGATATTTTAGAAGAGCTCGTGGGCGAGATTTATGACGAGAGCGATCGCCCCGCGCGGCAGCCCCCAACCACCACCTCTACCATCAGATCCCGCTCATCCTAACCAGCAGCTAGAAACTCTAAATACCCACTGCTAAGCTCTTTGACTGCCGCCTCATACAATCGCTGGCCGTGCTCTGGGGTGGCCAAATCTGGGTTTGAGCCCATGCGACCATCGGGGTAGTGCTGCCGAAAGTCGACCGCATTGTAAATGGCGTAGCCCGACGGAGCGAGAGTCGGGCTGAGGGGTGCCCGTTTGATCTGCTCTGGGTAGGCATATTGTGTCAAGGCTACCTCACTCGGCGTTGCATGGGAGCCTTCTTGGCTGCCATAGAGTTCTCGAGCGATCGCATTGACTGATCGGCCCATATACCAGTTCGCTACTTTGCAGCGGACTTGCCCAGCATTGTCCCAGCCCAAATCAAGCAGATGAGCATAGGTTTCCGCAAATGCGGCCTTGAGAGTAGCTACATTGCCGCCATGCCCATTGATAAAAAAGAAGCGCTCAAATCCCACCTTGGTCAGGGGCTTGACATAATCCTGAATCAAGGCAATCAAGGTGCTGGGACGGAGGCTCACACTGCCGGGAAACGCCGTATGATGCAGCGCCATGCCCACATTGATAGTGGGCCCAACGATGGCCCCAGTCGCCTCCCCTACACCGCGGGCAATCGTCTCAGCACAAATGGCATCGGTCCCGATCAGTCCCGTCGGTCCGTGCTGCTCCGTGGAGCCGATGGGAAAGATGATGCCTTTAGAGGTTTTGAGGTAGGTTTCGACCTCCGGCCAAGTAGAGAGATGCAGTTGCATAGTTTTGGAGTAGAAAAAGTAAATGGTTGGCTGTGCTTTCAGAGCAGAGTCACTAATCTGGACATCCTTAAGCTAACCAAACGCAGGGTGCAAGACCTTTACTGTAGAGGCAGTCTCAACACAGAACAGTCACCACCCAACACTTAAAACCGACCACTGATTGGCAGCGGGACAGTACTTGAGACCTGACCCACAACAGCGAAGCAAGCACGATCAAAAGATTGGATTAGTATGTTTGTTCTGCTATGATTTCGGCATCAAAGCTGAAATGTCATCGACAAACTTTTGGTGATCGATCACGGGTTTGCTGATATATCCATCGGCACCGCTCTGCTCTAAAAAGCTCTCACGATCGCCTTGCATTGCATGGGCCGTGACTAAAATGACGGGCAAGTCAGAAGTGACGGGATCAGCTTTGAGCATCTGGGTGATCTTAATCCCGTCAACGGGTTTACCCTCAAACAAACTATGGGAGAGAGAAACATCCATTAAAATCACATCGGCTTCCCGGTCACGAGCGATCGCCATGACTTCATCAACATCCTCAGTATGCTTGACGGTAAAGCCCCCACGCTTAGAGAGTATTTTGGAAAACACTCGGGCATTGATCATGTCATCTTCGACAATGAGGACGGTCTTCATGGTATTTCCTTAAACGACGGTAGCCTCAGACATCGGCCTAACCTTGGTACATTGCCCAAAGAGGGCTGTCTCCTAACGAAGGTTGAGATACTCATCGTAGCTGTAAGTTATTGTCAGCTAATACTTTTGCCTTTACCTTACAGCATTGTTAGGGCCCGCTTGAGTGGGCAGACTACAGCGGGACTGATTTATTAATTCCCAATTTTAGAGGACAGGGATTCATGGCGGATCAACTCAATATTCTTTCATCAGGGCAGGTCGTACCGACCCCGCTGCATACAGAGGTGCAGCGGTCATACCTGGAATACGCCATGAGTGTAATTGTGGGTCGCGCGCTACCCGACGTTAGAGATGGCCTCAAACCGGTTCATCGACGCATTCTATACGCCATGTATGAGCTGGGGTTGAGCCCGGATCGACCTTTTCGTAAATGCGCCCGTGTGGTTGGTGATGTCTTGGGTAAATACCATCCCCACGGCGATCAGGCGGTTTATGATGCCCTCGTGCGCATGGTGCAAGACTTTTCCAGTCGCTATCCTCTCTTGGCTGGGCATGGCAACTTTGGCTCAGTGGATAATGACCCCCCGGCAGCGATGCGCTACACCGAGACGCGCCTCGCTGCCGTCAGCTTTGACGCCCTGCTAGACAATATCGGCGAAGCCACCGTCGACTTCATCGATAACTTCGACAACTCTCAGCAAGAGCCGATCGTCCTCCCGGCCCAGTTGCCCAATCTGTTACTCAACGGGTCCTCTGGCATTGCCGTAGGGATGGCGACCAACATTCCGCCTCACAATTTGAATGAGGTGGTCGATGGTCTCATTGCGTTGATCGATCGCCCGACCCTCTCTGATGAGCGTTTGTTTGAGCTCATCCCCGGCCCGGACTTTCCCACCGGTGGTGAAATCATTGATATCAAAGGCGTGCATGACGCCTATCGCACCGGTCGCGGCAGCATCCCAGTGCGGGGCATCACCCAACTCGAAGAAGTACGCCCTGGCCGGGGTCGCCAGCGCCGCACCGCCATCATAGTCACAGAGCTGCCATATCAGGTCAATAAAGCGGGCTGGATTGAGAAAGTCGCGGATCTGGTAAACAATGGCCGCCTCGACGGCATCGCTGACATTCGCGATGAAAGCGATCGCGAGGGCATGCGCGTTGTGATTGAGCTCAAGCGGGAATCTCAACCCGAAGTGGTCTTAAATGCGCTCTATCGCCAAACGCCCCTACAGAGCAACTTTGGCGCCATCATGCTGGCCCTCGATAACAGCCAACCACGACAGCTTTCCCTCCGCGAAATCCTCCAGGCATTTCTCAACTTTCGGGAACAAACCCTCACGCGGCAGTATCGCCACGACCTCGATAAGACAGAAAACCGCTTGCATATTGTGGAAGGGCTGATTCGCGCTCTGGAAAATCTGGATCAGCTCATCGAGATTCTCCGCCATGCGCCTGATGGCTCCAGCGCCAAGGCGGGGTTAACAACCGCTTTTGAGCTGAGCGATCGCCAAGCAGACGCGATCCTCGCGATGCCGCTGCGGCGATTAACTGGCCTCGAGCGCCAAAATCTCCAGGATGAATATGCTGAACTCACGGCCCAGCGCGATGAACTGCTGCGCCTCCTGAACGATCGCAATGAATTACTGAAGGCTCTGAAAAAAGAGCTGCGATCGCTGAAAAAGCAATTTGGCGATGAGCGCCGCACCCGCATCCAAAGCGAAGCGGAACGGCAAGAAGAAACCGAACAGCTAGCCGAAATTCTCGCTGAACAGAAGGAAGAAGCTGTCGTTTTGGAATTCACCCAAAAAGGCTATGTCAAGCGATCGTCGGCGCGCACCTACCAGCGTCGTCAGGCCCGCCAAACTGACTCCCTGACTGAGGAGTTTCAAGAGGATGAAGACCCCACTCTGCAAACGGAGACCGCAAACACGACCCAAGAGCTGTTAGTGCTCACCCGTGACGGCAAAGCCTTTACCCTCACCATTGCCGACATTCCCCAGGCGCAACGGCAGTCAAAGGGCGTGCCCCTTGTTAATCTACTGCCCAATTCCGCCGGAACCGATCCTGAAGCGATCGCCATTCAAATTGTATTGACGGAGGACGTGCTCAGCCATGATCTGGTGTTGCTGACTCAACAGGGACGCATTAAGCGAGTCCCGCTGTCAGAGTTTCAAAACCTGACGGGGCGTGGGCTAACCGCTGTCAAACTGAAGAAAGGCGACGAACTGGCGTTTATCACCCTGGCCAAAGCGGCGGAGGAACTCGCGATCGCTACTTCCGGCGGCAGGCTGATCCGCTTTGCCATCGATGACGAAAACCTACCTCTCATGGGTCGCACCGCCCAGGGGCCTCAAGCCTTACGATTGCGCAAACAAGAAACCATCGTGGGCTGTGTCCAAATTCAAGCAACCGGCGACTGTGTGTTGATGGTTTCGGCGGCGGGCTTCGCCAAGCGCTTACCCATTGCCGGTATTCACCTAGGGGCCCGGGGCGGCATTGGCACCCAAGCCTTTCTATTCAAGCAAAAAACCGATCAGCTCGCGGCGATCGCTCCTTGTTCGACCAATTGCGACGTCGTAGTTGTCACCACCCAGCCCCGGGTTGCCCAGATCCCCACCGATGCCATTCCTCGTCAAGGCCGGGATGCGCCCACGGCCTATCGCTTGGGCAAGTTTGCCAAAGGGGAAAAAGTGGCGATCGTGACCCTCACCTCATTGGTTGACAATGAGGCTGACGGAGATGACTCTGAGGAGTAATCACCTGCCAGCGCTGGGCAGGCTGACCGCCGGACTCCAGCCGCCGGCAAAAGGCTTAGCGCTCCGCTACACCCACATCAAACCCTTGGAGGAGACATTCGACTGTGGCTCAGGTTGTCCTAGAAAATTTGTATAAGACCTTTGTAGGGCAAGGAAAGCAGCCGATCACATCGGCAACGGATCAAGCGGTCTTGAGACGGATCCATCTCCACATCCAGGATGGCGAGTTCATGGTTTTAGTAGGGCCTTCAGGATGTGGCAAAAGTACCCTGCTGCGCTTGATTTCCGGGTTAGAAGAAATCACCGCCGGGACGGTCACAGTGGGCAACACGGTAGTCAATCAGTTACCCCCCAAACAGCGTGATATTGCCATGGTTTTTCAAAGCTATGCGCTCTATCCTCACCTCACCGTGTATGACAACCTGGCATTTGGCCTGAGACGCATGGGTGGCAGCCGCTCTCAGCTCCTGGTCCAGCCGGTAAATCCGCCCACCGACCGACTCATCTCCAATGCCAACCAGCAGTTACAGCAGGCTTTAGTTGATCGCAAGCGTTGGCAAAGCTGGCTCTTTAGCGCTACCCGCCGACTCCCTAAAGGTCTCCAATATCTGCCCCCGGCAGACAAACTGATTGATCAACGCATTCGCGCGGTGGCGCAGATGCTCCAAATTGATACGTTGCTCAGTCGGTTACCGCGACAGCTCTCCGGTGGTCAAAAGCAGCGGGTCGCCTTAGGGCGGGCGATCGCTCGCAATCCTCAAGTTTTTTTGATGGATGAGCCTCTGTCAAATCTAGACGCCAAGCTCCGCACCGAAACTCGGGCACAGATTGTCAACCTCCAGCGGCAGCTCGGCATTACCACCATTTACGTCACCCATGATCAAGTCGAAGCCATGACCATGGGCGATCGCATCGCCGTCATGAATGCCGGACAAATTCAGCAGTGTGCCACGCCGTTGGAACTCTATCGCCATCCGGCCAATCGGTTTGTAGCCTCATTTATTGGCTCGCCACCGATGAATTTTCTGTCGGTACACGTTAACGCACCGCTACTTATCACCCATCCTGACTTTCGCCTGACCTTGCCGGAGACATGGGTTAAGACACTGAAGCCCTATGATGGCCAAACCGTAACCCTCGGTATTCGGTCCGAACACCTCAGTCTCAGTTCCCCCGCCACCAAAAATCTGCCCGTCACCGTTAAGCGCATTGAGGCCCTCGGCAGCGAAACCTATTTAGCCGTTCAGTTCGGCCATGACATTCTGCAAGTTCGCGTCGAACCTGATCGCCCCTTTGAGATTGGCGAAGAACTGTGGCTCGCGATCGCCCCTGACAAAGCTCACCTCTTTGATCCAACAACAGAAAAAGCCCTTTTGCCCTCTTAAGTGAGTGCCTGAGCTCGACCGGTCAGGCTAGGCATTTTCTCAACCACCTCTTACGGTAAAAGCAAGCGCCCTCAAACGACTGCGTAATCGCAAATTGTGTCTCCCACCTGGGGACGACGAGTACGGTCCTTGATGGCAGAAATATGGACAAAAACGTCTTGCTGCCCTTGAGCCGGCTGGATAAATCCGAACCCTTGTTCATCTTTCCAAGTTACGAGTTTGCCGCTCTGTAAGACATCTGCCATGGACGTGCCCCATCCTGCCGCTAGTATGCCCAAGCTGCTGTCATCGCCTAGCTAATGAGAGGACAACGATGGTATCGCCCGCATAGGCCCATTACTGAGAGATCGCCACTTGCCCAGCGCCCTCTTGCCGGCGCACTTGAATTTCCAGATGCACCAGCAGCGCATTGATATCAGCAGGATTCACGCCGCCGATGCGAGACGCTTGCCCCACCGTGAGAGGACGCACTTTGCTTAACCGCTCTCGTGCTTCTTTCGAAAGGGTCTCAATGGTGTTGTAGTCCAGTGTCTCGGGCAGCTTGCGGTTAGCGTTTTTGCTGACCTGCTCAATTTGTGCCTGCTGCCGGTGAATGTAGCCGGAATATTTGATGTCAATCTCCGCCCCCTCTTTTTCTTCACGGGCGAGATCCGCACGGCCCAGGGCGTAGCCATCTAAATTGGCGTAGTGAAAACCAGGACGGCGGAGCAAATCCGCCAGGGTAATCGAGCCCTTGATGCGCTGGCCGGTATCAGCGGCAATGCGCTGCCCGATATCATCGTGCTCTTTCACTCGCTCTGAAGCCAGACGAGCTTTTTCCGCTTGAATATTGGTTTGTTTAGTTTGAAAAAGATCCCAGCGGCGATCGCTAATCAAACCAATCTCCCGACCCAGCGGCGTCAGGCGTTGATCCGCGTTGTCTGATCGCAGCAGCAACCGATATTCCGACCGCGAGGTCAGCATCCGGTAGGGCTCGCGTAATTCTTTAGTGCACAGATCATCCAGGAGAGTCCCGATGTAGCTACCCTCACGGGGCAACACTATCAGGTCCTGACCGTTTACGAGTCGAGCTGCATTGATACCTGCGACCAAGCCCTGAGCCGCCGCCTCTTCATACCCAGTAGTGCCATTGATTTGTCCCGCACAAAACAGACCACCCACCCGCTTAGTCATCATGGTGGGGTAGCACTGGGTTGCCGGCAAGTAATCATACTCCACGGCATAGGCCGGACGTAACATAGCACAGTGCTCTAGCCCTGGCAGGCTACGCAGCATGGCTAGCTGTAGCTTCTCTGGCAATCCCGTCGAGAAGCCCTGCACATAAATCTCGGGAATGTCACGTCCTTCCGGCTCTAGGAAAATTTGGTGGCTTTCTTTATCAGCAAAGCGCACAATTTTGTCTTCAATGCTGGGGCAATAGCGGGGACCTTTGGCATCGACCCACCCGCCATACACCGGAGACAGGTGCAGATTGTCCCGAATGATTTTGTGGGTTTCCGCCGTCGTCCGGGTCAGGTGGCAGGGCATTTGCTCCCGCTCGACCCACACTTCAGGGTCAAAGCTAAACCAACGAACGTCGGTATTACCAGGCTGAGGCTCCAAAACATCAAAGTTGATTGAGCGGCGATCTACGCGGGCGGGGGTGCCCGTTTTGAGGCGATCAGTTTCAAATCCGAGTTGATTCAGCGTTTCCGTCAGGCCCGTAGCGGCAAATTCACCGGCGCGGCCTGCCGGCATTGACTTGTCACCAATCCAGATAATGCCACCGAGAAACGTTCCAGTGGTAAGGATGACCGCTTTGCACTTGAATGCGACGCCAAAGTAAGTCTCGACGCCAACGACTTCATCGTTGTCACCCATGACTAAGTCGGTCACCATACCTTCGCGAATGGTCAGATTCTCCTGATTTTCAACAATCCCTTTCATCAGAGCCGCGTATTCGCGCTTGTCCGTCTGGGCCCGGAGCGCCCAAACGGCAGGACCGCGGGAATTGTTGAGGATGCGCTTTTGCAAATAGGTGCGATCAGTCATTTTACCGATCTCGCCACCCAGGGCATCAACTTCATGGGTGAGCTGCGACTTTGCTGGGCCGCCGACGGCGGGATTGCAGGGTTGCCAAGCAATTTTGTCTAAATTCAAGGTAATAAGCAAAGTCCGGCACCCCAGCCGAGCAGGGGCCAGTGCTGCCTCGCAACCAGCATGACCGCCGCCAACAACGACAACATCAAACTCATCTAAGAAATCGACGGAACTGGGAGAAATCATGAAAGCCTTACAAATATTGCGGAACAACGGCAGGCGCGTGCTATGAGCAAACCGCACATTTAATTTTATCGTTTGGCTGATGCTGTCGCGATCGCCCCACCAATCGCCCCTCTGGGCGGTGGGTCGGCAACTGATGTGACCTTGCTGATCATGAGCTTTCCAATGATGGCCTTGGCTAAGGTTCGTCTCGCTGCCGCTGCCGTAGACGAATGTCCTGCCAGGTGTTGCCAACTCCTTTGACGATGCCGCGGCCAATCAGGCCGATACCGCGACCGATGACTTCAGTCAACACAAACACCACGGTACTGCCAGCCAGCGCAAATGTAGATCGCAATCGGGGCGCGATTGCATCCCTCGCTTCCAAAGCCAAGGTGAATGCATATTGTAAACCTGACAGCGATCGCAGCTCGGCTTGTCGGGGCGCATAGACGGTATGGATTTGCAGGCCAGTGGGCGTCAGAGCCATCAGCCGATATTGACTCTCAAACATCGCCTTGGGTTCGTTAACCAGCTGATCCCAGCGGTAGCGCCAGGACAGCTCATTGCGAAACCGCGTGATATCCCGGGTTGAGATCAGCCGTCGCTGATAGAGGTGACGTTTCAAAGATTCCACATCGGCGTAGCGATTTAAGACTGGCTGCATCACTCCGCAGGCCACCTGAATCAATAGGTTTTCTAACAAATACTGACTCCGGCGGAGGGCCTCTGGGGTAGACGCCATGTAGGACGCCCCTTCAATTTCGAGGGGGGCTTGAAACAGTAAATGCGCCAGCAAGCTCGTCACCGCAGGGATATTCGCCAAAATTTCAGTTTCCACCACCGGCGCATCCTGCTGCAGGACAACCACCATTGGTTTCTCAACGCCATCAACGGCGGGCGTGTAGTAACGCCCGAAAAAATCAACGGTTACCGTCTGCCATAGGTCCCGCAAAAAGGTGTCGCCCTGATCTTCCAATTGTCCTGGTAAGACCTCTGCCTGTTCCAGATCGTCCAACAGCGCCTCAAACGATCGCAGCGTGGTGTAGAGCAGTTCCCGCAGTTTATCCATTCGGAGAATGTCAATTTCCAAGGGGACGCCACTACGGTTATCGAGGGGAAACTGTAGCTTGCGAAAAACGGCTTCGCATACCCGTGATCGCACATCGCCCACGGCCACTGGCACGGCTGTCCGCAGGCGGGTCAGGGCCTCGCTGTTGCCGCCGTCGCTCCAAACCGTTGGGGCCGGTAAGCGACCAGACTGGTCGGTTAAGTCACTACCAGCCGTAGCAGCAGGCGATCGCCATGCCGCCGCCTCAGAAGCCGCCTCAACCGGGAGCAAGCGCTGCACTAACCAGCGGGCCGCCCGCAGTTCGCGATATTTGCCTGCCAGCACGAGGCGATACCAGTAGGGAAACCGTTGTGATGCTAAAGCCTCAATGTCAGCCAGGGCCTGATCAATTTGTTCTAGCGAGGTCCGATTGAGATAGGCAATGGGCCCCTCCAACGGCGTCGGATAAACGACATCCTCAGACCACTCAGCTCGGTTATCTGGCGAGGACGGCTCCGCCACCTGCTGGATCAAACGCGCCAACTCACGGACAGGGAGCCCCCGAGCCCCAAACCCATCGGCTCCCATCTGGGTCGCCGCTGCCTGCAGAACCGGTTCTGTGTGAGTGCTCAGTACCAGCACCGCGATCGCGGGAAACTGTTGCTTGAGCTGACCGCAAAGCTGTAGGCCCATCAGGCGATCAGGCTGCCCCTGCCCTAATCCCACATCAATCACCACAACATCCACCGCCGCTGTCGCGATCGCTGCACCGGCATCCGTTGCGCTAGCCATGGCAGCCGTTTGGAGTGCGGTCAGCTGGGTCAACGCCATATCGCCATCAGACGCTTCACCAACAACAGCAAATTCAGCCCGCTGCTCCAGCCAAATACGCAAGCCCAACCGAAAGACCGGGTCTTCGTCTACTAAAAATAGATTGAGAGGAGACGCCGCCATTGCGATTGCCTGAATCCTAGTTGTCTACATCAGGGGGGGAAGGCTGGGTCATGACCTCACCGCTCGGGGCCGCCTGATAGTCATCATTGTCGCTGCTCGGGGGTGCCACCGACTCCGCCGCTGCTTCCGCTTCCGCCGCTTCCGCTTCTAGCTTCCAAATGTAGGCGCGCTCGGCCTCCCAGAGGTCAATCGCATCGCGCGCTTCCCCATACAGGGCTCGGCCCGGAGCGATTTGAGCCGCCACGTTGATGGCCTGGGTTAAGGACCCGCGATAGGCCAACGATTTGGCTTCTTCCAGCAGGGGACTATCTTCTTCGATTTGAATCGTGCGCGTCCAGTCTTTGATCATGGCCTGAGCCTGCCCATGTAGAGCCCGATCTTCAGGAATCTGCTGGGCAATTTCGATGGCCTCTCGCAGTTGATCATTGCTAGCCAGCTGATTAGCTTGATTCAGAATAGGCTGATCTTGAATGACTTCAATTTGGTCTAGCCAGTCAGCAATCTTGGTTTGCGCCTCAATGCGCAGGGCCCGACCCAAATCGACTTTACGAGCCTCCGCGATCGCCGCTTGCAAAGCCGGAATCGTCGCCTTACGGGCCAGCACCGTCGCCTGAATCAAGAAGGGGCGATCTTCAATACGCTCAATTTCATCTTGCCAATGGGCAATCAGAGTCTGCGCCTGCAGCCGTCGCGGTCGCTCCAGCTCTACCGTCCACGCTAAGTCAGCAGCATAGTCATAGGCCCAACCCTGGCGCAGGCTAGCGACGTTATT
This sequence comes from Leptolyngbyaceae cyanobacterium, assembly GCA_050331235.1. Lineage (GTDB taxonomy): Bacteria > Cyanobacteriota > Cyanobacteriia > Phormidesmidales > Phormidesmidaceae > Halomicronema. The sequence goes on along the minus strand of JBHJHA010000076.1, from coordinate 20,999 downwards.
GGCAAACTTCAGTGTCCGCACATCATCCAGTTCCGCCTGCCATGCCTTCATTGACTGCTGGGCCGTTTGATAAAACGTGCTGTTAGCGGGAATCTTCTCAGCGGCGCGAATTGCCTCCATGAGCTGAAACAGTTGCAAATAGCTGGGATTTTCCTGCTGGGCCTTTTGCGCCAGTTGCATGGCATGGCTAAAGTTAATCAGATCCTGCGCTTCAGGGGCTAGATTGGGATCAGGCGGTACTTTTTGCACGGCCGCGATCGCCCCTTCCACATCCCCCACTTCCCAACGCTGAAAGCTATACAGCAGCAAATTTTGGCTCCAGCGATCAATATCCTCCTGGGCTTCGCTCCAGGCTTGACTTGTGAGGTTAATGCGCTGAGCGATGACTAACGCCTGACCAATATTTGCCGGATTGCCCGTATTGGCCAAGCCCCGCGCCTGATCAATTTGCTGCCAAGCCGTTTCTTCTAACTGCTTAGCCTGCTGCAATTCCTGGTGGCGCTGACCCAGCCAGTAATCGCTCGATAGCTGCTTGAGCTGCTGTAAAGCGACGTTGGCGGCCTCCCAGTCCTGGGCGGCGATCGCCTGCTCCACCGCATTTTCTAGCTCCTGCCCCTGTTTCCATTCCTGCTGCCAGTCCCAAATGCGCGACTGAGCCTGCTCCCGCAATGGCGTATTCAAGGGAATTTGCCCTGCCCAGTCCACTGCCGTGGTCAAATCTCCCTCATGCATCTTCTCAGTGGCTTTTTCGAGCAACCGCTCGGACGACTCAATTAAAACCGGCCGTGTTTCGGCATACAGCGGGTGAGTCTCCGAATACTTGGCGGATAGCTGCACCGCTTGGGCTAAATGCTTAGCACTGCCTGAGCGCAGCGCCGACTGCGCACACAGGAGGCGATCGCCGTCGGCGCTGGCAGCCGTGACGTCTTCACAGTCGGGTAGCGGTGGAATGCGCGTTAGCCAAGCCATCGCCCAGAGCCCTAGCACTCCAGAGCCAACCATCAACCCACTCCAAAACAGCGGCCAAAACCACCCCAAAGGCACCCGAATTCTGATCTTGGGCTGGCCTAAAGGAGATTCGGACGGAGCAGTGGATCGGGCCATAGGTGCAAAACCGGCAAAGGGGCTGCTAAAGCAAGGTCTGGAAATTTATTCCACCGGGTTCGCAGCGGCGTTGGCACAGCCCTACCCGGCGAGATCATTGGCAACGCTCAATCGCGTTCAGAATGTGCTGATATTGTAGAAGTAAATTACTGAGTTGGATGGCTGGTTGCGTAAAGTCTTCAACTTCACACCGTCAATCAGCAAGAGACATGGGCAAAGTTAGCCGCTTCGCGATCGCCATAGGCGTCCTAGTTAAAGGCATTGTTTTGGGCATAACCATGACCGCCGTCGCTGAAAATCCCGACGACTTGCGGCAGTTTTTAATCGCGAAAGAGTGCTTTGGCTGCGACCTGCAAGGAGCCGTTCTATCCGATATGCGCTTACTAGGGGCCAGCCTCGAAAGTTCTGACCTGCAAGGAGCGCAGCTCCAGAGAACCGTTCTCAGCCAAAGCAATTTGCAGGGAGCTAATTTAGCCAATGCCAATCTGACCCAGGTCGTCTTGACGCGGGCCAATGTCAGCGCTGCCACCTTGACCAATAGCCACCTCATCGAGGCTCGCCTGGCCTACGCCGACTTTACCCAGGCGGATCTCACCGGGGCTGACCTTAGTGTCGCGAATGCCTGGGAAGCCCTGTTTGTCGAAAGCAATCTGACCGCGGCAAATCTCAGCAACACCGCGCTGGGTCAAACCAGCTTTGCCAGTGCTAATTTGAGCGATGCCAACTTACAGGGCGCGGATCTCGATCAGGCTTATCTGGCTCGGGCCAATCTCACCAATACCAACTTACAAAATGCCAGCCTCAGACGCGCACGGCTAGTGAGAACCACGCTGGACGGAGCTAATCTGACTGATGCCAACCTGTTTGATGCCTTAACAAGTCGAGCGACCTTCGAGGGGACGATTTTCTGCCGGACAACAATGCCCGATGGGAGTCAAAACAATCGGGACTGCCCTAATTAACACCGGCGCCAAGCACGCTCCATAGATACTCACGCCTAACGCGATCGCTAACAGGCTGGTAGACCACCAGCTGAGGGCAGTGGCTGGCAGCGCCATAGTCGTAAAATATTTTGATAATCGGATATCAGGATTGGTCAAAAGTTACCCTTAAGCACCATCAGCCTTTAACAGTTTCACCAAAATTGTTCGCGGTAAAGTACTTGAATCCATTCCTATCAAGCCAACCAATCGACACTAGATAGCAACTCACCCTCAAGGTTGCTTAGGTTTAAACCTGGAACAGAGATTTAAAATTGACAATTGCCAGTCGCATTTTTCTGAAAATTATGGTTTTGTGCTTGATTCCCACCGTAAGTTGAGTTCAGTAAACACTTATTCTCATTTTTTGAGGCGGTGGCTTAAACGGCTTAGGCTTTTCTTTCTGCTATGCAAGATATCATCAGCGCGCTATTTAAACATTGTCAGGATGCCGTCGTTGTCGCCAGTCACCATGGGGAGGTGATATATGCCAATCAGGCCGCGCGATCGCACTTCGCAACCCTGTTACCATCCTTAGTCACCTTAGACCCTTGCCCAGCTTACCTTTGGGAGTACTCTACAGAGCAATGTACGCCCGCTGATATCAGCCCGCTAGCCATGATTTTGGCCGGCAACAACTTTCGCGATCGCGAGTTTATCGGGTGCCTGCCAAACAGATGCCACCAGTCGGTGGCCATCACTGGTTCCAGCTTTGAGCTGGCGAGCCAAAACTTTGTGGGGGCGCTCTTGCTCATTCGCCCAGTGCCCCACCAGAAACCGACAGATGCGGTCCTGAGCGGAGACCACAGCCATGACGACCTGACGGGTTTGGTCAGCCGCGCCGTATTCATGGAGCGCTTACAGCGGGCGTTGCTCAGAACCCAGCAGCAGTCTGATCAGTCCGTCGCGATTCTCTGCTTAGATATCACCCGGCTCAAAGCCGTTAACGATACCTTTGGATACCTGGCGGGCGATCGCCTGTTAGTGGATGTCGCTCGGCGCATCAAGGCCGTAATTCGTCCAGCAGATACTCTGTCGCGACTAGGCGGTGATGAATTTACGCTGCTCCTCGAAGACGTATCCGCTTGCGCTGAGGTGATCACCCTAGCCGACGCCATCCATGACACCTTGACTCAGCCATTTGCGATCGCGGACTGCAACATCACCATCGGCGTCAGTATGGGCATTAGCCTTGGCAACCACCTACATCTCACAGCCGACATCTTGCTCCGTCAGGCTGATCTAGCCATGGGCGAAGCCAAAGCCCGCTTTCATCAGCCCTACTGCGTCTTTGAAGCCGCCATGGAAGCCAGCCTCGATAACTCGCTGCACCTAGAGATGTCGTTGCGACAGGCTATCGAACGCCGCGAACTTTACCTCGAATATCAACCCATCTTTTTGGTTCGCACTCAGCAAGTCATCGGCATGGAGTCGCTCGTGCGTTGGCATCATCCCACCCAGGGACTGTTGACACCCGCCGAATTCATCTCCCTAGCGGAAAAAACCGGGTTGATTGTACCCCTCGGCTGGTGGGTGTTAGAGGAGTCCTGTCGGCAACTTCAGAGCTGGCACGAGCGCATTCCCGGTGCCAGCGACCTATTTATCAGCGTCAACATGTCTAGCCAACAGTTTGCGCAAAAAAATGTCCTCGACATAATCCAAAACATCTTGACTCAGACTGGCCTAGCTCCCCGATACTTAAAGATTGAAATGACCGAAAGTGTTTTAATCGATCATTCCAATTCCATTATTGAAATTTTGGCGGCAATTCGCCAACTGGGCATCAAGCTTTCCGTCGACGATTTTGGCACAGGCTACTCCTCCTTAAGCTACCTACATCGCTTCCCAGTCGATACCTTGAAAATCGATCGCTCATTTTTAGAAAATGCGGACTCTGATTTTGAAAAATTAGAAATCCTGCAGTCAGTCGTCCGTTTAGCCTGGAACCTCGGGTTAGAAGTCGTGGCAGAAGGCATTGAAACCCAACGCCACTTAGCTCAAGTACAAGCCCTACGGTGTGAATCAGGACAGGGGTTTTTGTTTTCTAAACCACTCAGCCCCCAAGCAATGGAACAGCTACTGCGGCTGTAACTGAATCGACAAAATACGTATGCCATCCCTATGTATCGTCACAAAACTTAGGGATACATTTCTCATAAATCCGTGAATGCTAGTGAATGGTAGTACTGAAAGTGAACTCCAACATCAGTCAGCGAAGCAGCCCGCTCTCTGACGTTTTGGCCCACGCTATGCAACATAGATAGCAAATCCACATCTCCCTTTCAGATTCGACTGACCCGAGGGATGCATCTTCCTGTTACGAGTTACCCATGAGCCTTTGCATCAATCCTAGTTGCCCGCAGCCTACCCACCCCGACAACAGCCATCACGTTATTTGCCAGGCGTGTGGGGCAGAGTTGCTCTTGCAGAGCAAATACCGTGTTATGCGACTCTTGAGTAGCCGTAGTGGATTTGGGTTGGTGTATGAAGCCTATCAGCAGGATCAGCCCAAGATTCTCAAAGTGCTCAAACCAGACCATAGCGACAACAGCAAAGTTCTGAGCCTATTCCGCAAAGAGGCTGAAGTCCTGAGCCAGATTAAACACCCCGGCGTGCCCCAGATTGAAGACCAGGGCTATTTTGTATTTACGCCTCAGCCGGGTACTGCTCTCCACTGCATTGTGATGGAGAAGATTGACGGCCTAAACCTGCTGCAGTGGATGCAGCAGCAGGGCAATCACCCAATTGGCGAACGCCAAGCCTTTCGGTGGCTTTTTCAGCTCACGGAAATTTTGCGCCGAGTCCATCAGCTCAACTATTTTCATCGGGATATTAAGCCGGATAACATCATGTTGCGCTCTAGCGGCCAGCTCGTGCTGGTGGACTTTGGGGCGGCCCGGGAAATGAGTCAAACCTACCTAGCTCAAGTGGGCAGCTTGGGAGTTACTACCATCAGCTCGGCTGGCTACACCCCCCCCGAACAAGAGCAAGGCCAAGCCGTACCCCAGTCTGATTTTTATGCCTTGGGTCGTACCATCATTTTTTTGTTGACGGGGCGATCGCCCAACGATGCCGCCCTATATGATCCCATGCTTAATCGCTTTCAGTGGCGTACCCATGCGAGCAGCGTCTCCGCAGATTTTGCCAATTTGCTAGACAGCTTGGTCTCACCTCGTGTCATTGATCGCCCCAAAACCGCCCAAGAGCTGCTAGACCGCCTGCATCAACTGTCGCTGGGGCAGTTTATCAATCAGTCTGGAGAAACCGCTCTACATGCCATCACTTCTCCGCCCGTCAGCGACGCGACTCAGGCGAGTGGCTTTCAGATGCCGGAGTATGCACAAGCTGGGCCGCCTGCCACCCATGTGAATGACACCACAAAAGTTTCGGAAAAGGTCACTCACTGGACTTGGCTAATTGCCAGCGGAGTCATTTTGTCAGCCGTGGCCCTGATCGGGCTGGGAGTTTGGGGGCGTCAGCGATCGCAGTCGGCCACAGTTGTGCCTCCGGCCGAATCTCTTCCAGGCCCGGAAACAGCAGACGCGCCGGAGATTACGGCGCAGCTATTGCGAACCTTGAGCGCCCACGAAAACTCCATTAATGCGCTCCTGCTGCTATCCGATGAGCGGCGGTTTGTGAGCGCCAGTGCTGATACCACCATACGTCTGTGGGATTTGAGCACTGGCGAGTCTCTACAAACGTATGTAGGCCACGAAACCTTTATCAATGCGATCGCCCTGAGTCCTGATGAACAAACGCTTTACAGCGGCAGTGCTAGCGGCACAATTTTGGCTTGGGATCTGGCTACCGGCAAACAAACTGCCCGCTATGAAGGGCATGTCAGCCCCATCAACACCCTGGGTCGGAATCCGGATGGCCGGCTATTGGTCAGTGGGGCCTCCGATGGCACAATTCATGTTTGGGACAATGCGACACAAGCGCTCGTCCAAACCCTGACAGGTCATCAAGGAGCAGTCAACACCCTATTCGTCACCAATGACGGTCAACGGGTCATCAGCGGCGGCACGGACCGCACCATTCGGATTTGGCAACTGGCCAGCGGCGAAGAAATCGCTACGTTAGAGGGCCACGAGAGCTATGTCAACGCGATCGCCGCGAGCCCTGACGGTCGATACCTGTTTAGCGCGAGTGCCGATGGCACCCTCAAACGATGGAATCTCACCACGGGCGAAGTGCTCAACACCCTAGCCGCCCATACCAGCTATGTGAACGTCTTGACAATGAGTCGCAACGGTCAGTACGTCACCAGCGGCAGCGCCGACGAAACGGTGCGGCAGTGGGATGTGGCCACGGCTCAGCTCCAAGCTACCTATACCGGTCTCGGCATGCCCATCGACCATATTTTGCTGCCTTCTAGTCAGCAAATTGTAGTCGCCAGCCGCGAAAATCCAGCGATTAAGGTTTGGCTGACCCAGCCTTAGCCTAAGCGGCATTCACCGCCAGCACTGGCTCAGGTGGCCGCCCAGGTCTGGCCCCAAGACGGCGGTAATACAGCAGCTTTGTAAACAGTTGCTCAAGAGCTCTCGGGAGATCCACCACCGACCAGTAAACTGATGATTGGCACCAGATCAAGGATTCACCAATGGCTTGGGCGATCGGCAGCTCGATATTGCTAGTAGCTTACTTCTTGGGATCATTACCCACCGGATATTTAGTGACTCGAGCAATCAAAGGCGTTGACATCCGAGACTACGGCTCAGGCAATACCGGGGCGACCAATGTTTTTCGAGTAGTGGGCAAGCAAGCAGGGGTTACCGTCTTACTCATTGACCTATTTAAAGGTCTCCTCGCGGTTGTATGCGCCTCGATCGTGCTGGAGATGGCCTTTGCGGCTCAACCCCAATGGCTCAATACCGTTCCGTGGTGGATTACGGGGGCTGGGCTGTTGGCGATTGTGGGCCACAGTCGCTCCATTTGGCTCAACTGGACCGGGGGCAAGTCAGCCGCCACTGGCCTCGGCGTCTTGTTGGCGCTGCACTGGCCAGCGGGTGTAGGGGCAGCGGCTGTCTTCGCGCTGGTTTTGGGTCTATCCAAAATTGTCTCGCTCGGCTCCATGACGGCGGCGATCGCCTCCGCTTTACTGATGATCGTGCTGCAGCAACCATTGCCCTATAGTCTGCTAGCTGTGGCTGGTAGCTTATATGTCGTGTTGCGCCACCGTGCCAATATTCAGCGCCTTTTAGCAGGGACCGAGCCGCGATTGGGGAGCTCTAACCAAACCAGCTGAGAATTAAGAGCCCAGTTCTTGGGCGCGATCACAAGCCGCCTTCACCGCCTTGATCAAGGCGGCTCGGACACCGCCCATTTCCAACTGAGTGACGCCAGCGATCGTGGTGCCGCCAGGGCTCGTCACCCGGTCTTTGAGCACTGCTGGATGCATCTCTGTCTCTTGCAGTAGGGTGGCTGTGCCACTCACCGTTTGAATCGCTAATTGCAGAGCGGTGGCCCGAGGCAAACCAGCAGCAACGCCACCGTCGGCTAAGGCTTCTATCATGACGGCCACATAGCCGGGACCCGAGCCCGACAGCCCGGTAACAGCATTGATCAGAGACTCGGGTACAGTCACGACTTGGCCCACAGCAGCAAAGATATCCGTAGCTTGCTGCAAATGGTTGGCTGTAGCGTTTTGGCCTGCGGCGATCGCCGTCATGCCCGCACCGACCGTTGCAGGGGTATTCGGCATAGCACGGACAACTGGCCAATTAGGCGCGGCAGCTTCTAAGGTTGCCAGAGGCGTCCCGGCCATAATGGACAACAGGAGAGACGATTGCTGGGTCGCCGCCGCTTGTAAATCAGGCACAATTTTTGCAAAAATCTGCGGCTTAACCGCCACCAGCACAGCGTCGGCCCCGTCTAGCGCCGCCGCATTATCATCTGTGGTTTGCACTCCATACTGATCCACCAAGAACTGTCGGCGGGCTACCGAGGGGTCCCCGACCATAATCGCGTCAGCCGCAAAAGTTTCCAGGGAAATAAGGCGAGAGATGAGTGCTTCACCCATCACCCCGCCTCCCAAAACGCTTAGCTGGGTTGGCAACTAGCTAAGTCCTTTCAACGAACAACAAGGCTGGCAGCACAGCAAGGCTGCCAAACGTCAACTCCCTCAGCCTGACTGCTGGAGTGTGAAATTAGCCGAGGCCGACTGCGCGATCGCCACCCCAAACGGGCGTGGGAGGCACATTGCGAGGATCCATCATGGGCGTTTGAGGCGCAATGGGCATATCTTCCTCGACGTCGGTCGGCGTGCTCACATGGACACAGTTAGGCGTAAAGAGGAAAATGCTCTCACCGATACGCTCCTGATGACCGTCAATGGCATAGGTACCACCGGCCACGAAGTCAACGGCCCGCTGTGCTTGGTCAGGGTCCATCGTGGTGAGATTCAGGACCACAGACTTGCGCTCCCGCAATGCCTGAATCGCTTGGGGCATTTCTTCAAAAGAACGGGGCTCCATGACAACGACTTCAGAGGCTCCGTTGATGGCTCCAGGCATACCAATCACATTACTTCCCATAGTGTTCATTCCGGTTTCATTAGACAACATCCGTTCGCGAACGCGACGCCGGGCGCGAGGTTCCTCCTGTGGTGGCTGTTGAGGCTGGGGAGCCGCGACTGCCGGTTGAGAGTTCTCTTCTTGATAGAGCGTTTGATACTCTTCACCCGCTTCTATCTCGTCATATTCGTAGTCATAGTCGGCAGGATCGTTTAGGCCGACAAAGTCTCTTAGTTTATTGAACAAGTTGCTCACAAGTACACTCCATAACAATCAGCAAATCGTAGGACGAGTCCTACTTCGCATGAGAGATGATGCCAACGGCCCCATTTATCAGCGTCAGCTCGACGGCTGAACATGCCAACTATTGAGGTTAGGTTTGCCGTTTACAAAACCGAATCCAAATTTGATTCAGTCAAAAAACGACCCGTTCGTTGAACCGCCTTTACTCTAATCGAGAATGCGGAATTTGAGTCCACAGTATACACGAAATCCCTAAAAGGACATCCCTATTAATAATTAGTTAAAAACTTTGGGATCTTTGGTACGACTTACTTTCATCTTTTTCTCAAAGCTGAAGCGATCGCAACGATCATGTTTGCTGATATCACTCAGCGCGATCAGATCCATCAAAGTTGAAGCGCGGTCACGATCTCACGATCGCTGAAACCTAAGCTGGGCGATCGCCAAAGAGAGTTGTCCCTAGTCGGATCATGGTTGAACCAGCAGCGATCGCAACTGGATAGTCCCCCGACATTCCCATTGAAAGTTCTGATAAGTGCAGCCGATCAAAGTCCTGCTGATTGATTTGATCGAGCAGCGTTTGAGCCTGACAAAATATTGCCTGAGCGGCAGTCACAGAGGTGCCCTGGGGGGGAATCGTCATCAAACCCACAATATTGAGATGCTGCAGCTGCTCGAGCTGCGGTAGCGCTTCCCACAAAGCTTCAACGCTAAAACCAAACTTGGCGTCATCCGGCACCATTTTGACTTGTAGGCAGCATTGAGGAGTGCGGGCGATGTCTGCCGCGATGCGATCTAAGCGCTCGGCGATTTTTAAGCTGTCTATAGAATGAATCCAGTTAAAACTTTCTAACGCTTTACGGGCTTTATTCGTTTGTAAATGGCCAATTAAATGCCAGGTGATACCTTTGAGGTCGGTCAACTCCGCTTGCTTAGCGATCGCCTCTTGCACCATGCTTTCACCAAAATCTCGTACCCCCGCCTGATAGGCGGCTCTAATTGCTTCCACGGGCTGCTTTTTAGAAACGGCGATCAGCCGCACCCGCGGAGGTAAAGTCGTCGTCACAGTCGCAATCTGAGCAGCAATTTGAGCGGCTAAAACAGGAGCGGTCATTGAAACGTCTGTTTATAAATTCGCTGTAGGCGATCGTACTCTGAATAGTCTCCTCGTCGCCGTAAATACCGCATACGCTCTTCAAATCGCTGGCGGGCATCACTGCGGCTGACCGTGGCTAAGGCAAATCCTTTAGACGCTGTTGCCGTCACCACAAAAAACAACCGTTGAGCATAGAGAGTAGCAAATAACTCTTCCCCTTCAGCAACCATACACAGCCGGAAAAGTAGTCCAAATGTGGGGTGATTGATGTAATTCTCTGTGCTCATTCAGTGGCTCATACCTGTTCACAGCGCTGTCTACACATTTCCACACTGTAAGTCATCGCGGAGATCAAAACTAGAGTCTTACTAAAGCTCAACAAGTTACATAACTGATTGCAAGAGATACAAATCGGCTTAAGTTTGACAGGACTGCCCAGTGCCGACAGCGATTAATGTTCATTTTGTCACACCCATACTCGAAAACTGGACTATCCATCCAGCAGCCAGCGCCCACTGAGATTCTTTGACAAGTCAGGAAACGCTGTCGTCGTCTCTGCGCTGGTGGCGATCGCGGGGAACCTTCAGTCTGCAACTTTTGTTGCTGCATTGGCACAACGCCGAGGCTTCCACCGCTGCACGTTGAGTTCTCGCTCTATCCGACGAAGTTGCCAAGGCCAGAACTTGACACGCTGCTGCAACGACTCACCACCGATGGGCAATCGACTGCCCACCACCGAATGCCAGGTCTCTGAATCCAAGCTACACATATTAAACTCATCTCCTAAATCCCTTTCCAAGGGGCCGTTCCATGCAGTATGGGCTCAGCTCCCCTAAAAAGGGAACGGCGACAGTAGGGGATAGGCGATCTGTAATGCGATTTCGCAGAATTGTTACAAACGCATTACTGCCCAGTACTGCCAGTCCGATTCATGTCAATGGCCCCTCAAGCACTTAAACAATCAACGCGATCGCGAGTGACAGACTCCTAGTCAGGGAGCATCGCGCTGTCTAGCATGCCAATGGCTAAAAACTGAGCTTGGGCTTTTTGGAGGGATTCTTGCCATTCCTGAGTGGGTTGACTGTCGGCTACGATACCGGCTCCTACTTGCCCCCAGACCGTCTGCTGGCCGGCATCGTCTCGCCCTAGCAACAAAGTGCGGATCAAAATATTCGAATCTAAATGGCCTCGCCAGTCTAAATAACCACAGGACCCGTAGAAGAGGCTACGCCTTAGGGGCTCAAGCGCTTCAATGATTTCCATACAGCGCACCTTAGGGCATCCCGTGATAGTGCCCCCAGGAAAGGCGGCACGAATCAAATCAACTGCAGTTTTATCGTCATCTAACTGGCCTACAACGTTGCTCACGAGGTGCATGACGTGACTGTAGGGCTCAATGACCATGAGTTCGTTGACCTGCACAGTTCCCCAGGTACAAACCCGTCCTAAATCATTACGTTCGAGATCGACCAACATAATATGTTCGGCCCGCTCTTTAAGATTGTTGATCAGCTCTTGGGCCAAACGGTGATCGGTAGCCAATGAGTGACCACGGGGACGTGTCCCGGCGATCGGGCGCGTTTCAGCTTGCTGATAGACATTGCCATCCTGGATAACCTGGCGCAGTGAAACTAAGCGTTCGGGCGAGCAACTTATAACGTCCCCCCAAGGGGTACGCCAGTAGCTAGCAAAGGGAGACGGATTAATTTGGTGTAAGCGGCGATAAATTGCCCAACTGTCTGCCTCTGTTGGGCTGGAGAATCGCAAAGACAGATTTGCTTGAAAAATATCACCGGCTTGAATGTGCGCTTGGGCTTGTTTGACTGCCGCTTCATATTGGTGCTGAGTAGAGGCAAAGTTGAGGGAGTCAATGAGACTAGCCTCAGCAGGGGGCTCTGGCTGCGCTGTCGCGATCGCCCCTGCCATATCGTCCAGTTGATGCGGTGCCGTTGCCGCTAGCCACAGCGTTTGGGTGCCATGATCAGCAATGGCAAAAGTCTCAGGCTCATACCAATAGGCCACTGGGAATGGCAGCGGATCAGGATTTTGATCGGGCAGGGCCTCAATTTCCCAGGCGAGGTCGTAACCCAACCAGCCCAGCCAGCCCCCGGCAAAGGGCTCCAACGGCGTCATGAGGGGTTGACCATGTTCGTCTAACAGGACCGCCGGGGGGCAAGGAGTCGCCAGCCGAGCCGACAGCATCGGCAAAATTTCACCGATGGGAGGCGTCCACACCCGGGGGCGATCGCCGACCCAGCGCGGCGGCCCCGCACAAATGGAATATCGGGATAACCGGGCCTGTGGCGTCTCCGCCCCTAGCTGAGCCGGGCTCTCCAACAGAGTTGCAATGTGGTGCCAGGCTGGCTGGTCACCGTTGACTGCTTCTGAGAGGCTCCCGTGACCGTAGAGCGCGTGGAAGATCTCAGCCCCAGTTCGCTGCTGCAGCGGGAGGGCACGCACATACCAGGAAGACAGCATCAGATCCCTTCACCACCCCAAACCACCCGGGCATACCAAAACCCTACAAGTACGATCAAAGCCATCCAATCACGACTCCGTAGCCGTAACTCTGACCATTTCACCCGATGGGTGTTAGGTGTCGTAAAGCCCCTTACCGCCATGGCGGCCGCCGTCTGCTCTGCTCGCAACAATAAGTTTTTGAGCAATCGCTCCACCACCGCAATCCAAACCTGAATCGAGCCGCGAAAGCCTAGTTTCTTCCAATTGATGGCGCGAGTCTGCACTGAACGAATCAGATTTTGCGTTTCTTCTAGCACTAGAGGAATAAACCGCAGCGCCAGGGTCACCGTCAGTGCAATCTCGGTCACCGGCACCTTGAACGATCGCAACGGCCGCATTAAAACCTCTAGCGCCACCGTTACCTCTTCAGACGCCGTTGTTAACAAAAATAGATTCGTGCCATAGATCAGAGTAAAGAGCAGCGTGCTGATGCGAATCCCCAGCTCTAGCGATCGCTGGGTAATCGTCAGCGGCCCCTGATCAACCACAACATATTGATATCCAGTGGGTTGAGGTAGAGTGAACGCCTGTAGCGAAAATTGATCGGGAAAAGGCTCAATTTGTTCTAAAGTTTCTGGCGTCGGCAGCGGCGTCTGATAATCAATCGACAAGCCATCCGGCAATAGAGAGGTCAAAACCAACATCAATGTACAAACAAACAGAAGCCAGCCCATCTGTTGCCGCCACACCCGCAACGGAATCAGGGCGGCAACCGTCAGACCGATCAGCAATCCCACTACGAAGAACCGCCAGACATCGTTCGCCAAAATGGGACTAATCAAAATGCTAACTAACCAGAGGAGCTTAACTCGGGGGTCAAGGCGATGAAGCCAAGTGACCGGCTCTTCCAAATACAGACCGATGGGCAGTGTCTTGAGCAAATCCATCCCTTAAGCCTCACCCGTCGGTAAACAAGTCCTACCGCTCGCAACCAACAACTGCAATCCCTCACCTTTGTGACACCAGGAGAAGGGTTGGCAAATGTTGAATCTAAGAACGGTACTTTTGAACAAAATCCGATGGTACGTGACGCTAGGTTAGCAAACTGATTAATTCAGATATCCTTCTCGAACATCAAACTTTGGTCGCCCGATTGGCGCTTTGACGCTCTAGATCTCGCATCTTTTTACCCCGCCACAGCAACCGAATGGGACTGCCCTCAAATCCTAAATTTTGGCGGAACTGCCCTTCAATATAACGCCGATAGCTTTCGCCAAACAGCTTCGGGTCGTTGACAAACAAGGCAAACGTCGGCGGGCGACTGGTCACCTGGGTACCGTAGTAAATTCTTCCCTGCCGCCCTTGGCGAGTGGTCGGTGGCGTATGCCAGCCAACGGCCTCTTCCAACACTTCATTAACCACCGCGGTCGTGACCCGGCGGCGATGTTCAGAGACGGCTTGGTCCACTAAGTCCAAAATTTTGGGCACGCGCTGACCTGTGAGCGCACTGGTATAGATGCGCTTGGCCCACTCCATAAAATAGAGCTTGCTGCCAATGGTACGATCGTAGTCATAAATCGTGTGGGAGTCTTTATCGACAGCATCCCACTTATTCACCACGACCACGCAGGCCCGACCATCTTCTTCGACGCGCCCAGCGAGCTTTTGGTCTTGCTCAGTTACGCCATCGATCGCATCTATCACAAGGAGAACAACATCCGCCCGACGAATGGCCTTGAAAGCTCGGTTGATACCAAAAAACTCGGGCCCATAGTCAACATTTTTTTTCTTACGAATGCCAGCGGTATCAATCAAGCGATAGCGCTTGTCATCTCGCTCCACTAGCATGTCGATCGCATCCCGCGTGGTGCCTGAGACCGGACTCACAATGGCGCGATTTTCTCCAACAAATGCATTGAGCAAGCTTGATTTGCCAACATTCGGTCGGCCCACAATAGCCACACGAATTTCTTCGGGCTCCTCAATTTCATCATTTGGCGGCAGACGAGTCACCAGATCATCGAGCAGCTCACCAGTGCCATTGCCATGAATCCCCGATACCGGGTAAGGCTCCCCCAGTCCCAATTCCCAAAACTGCGCCGCTTGGATCAATCCCTGATCTGGCGACTCGCACTTGTTGACGGCTAAAAACACCGGCACAGAATGCTGTTGTCGCAGCCATTGAGCAATTTCGCGATCCGCCTCGGTGGGTCCTTCCTGACCGTCTACCACCATCACCGCTGCGCTCGCTTCGATCAGCGCTGCCATGGCCTGCTCACGAATGTAGGGCAGAAACTCCGTATCGTCATCAAAAATCAAACCGCCGGTATCGACTCCCAGATAATCACGATCGCGCCAGAATGCGGGCTTGTAGGTGCGATCGCGGGTCACACCAGGCGTATCATAGACAATAGCCTCTTGCACCCCCGCCAATCGATTGACCAGCGTGGATTTGCCCACATTGGGGCGACCAATAACAGCAACAACAGGGAGAGGCATAGCTAGATGGAAGAAGGGTTAATGTTCTATTGTAGCGATCGCACCTAGTCAGCATTCCATTGTGGCAGATATTGATTTGTTGCAAGTCGATCAAATCTCTACTGCAAATGTTGAGTTTTGCATTGAGAACTGGGTCTAGCAGCGCGTCTGCCTGGCGTGATCGATTTTGTCCGGTTAGCGGTTTGCAAGCTTGAGTTGCGCTTTGGCTTCCTTGCGCGGCTTGGTCGAAATTCGAAACAGCTCCTGCCCGGTATGCAGATAACTCTCTTCATAGCAGTAGGTGTAGCGTTCCATTTCCTCAATACCGTCCTCAAGCTGATTGAGGCAGTAGTAGAGGTTTGCCGCAACACCCGCCGTGTTGGAAGGATTGGGCACGGATTGAAATTTGCTTCGTGCCTTTTCCAGGTTTTCGCGACAGCCCTCCAAATATGTTTGAAATGCTGCCATCAGATCATCATCAAAGGGATCGCCAGAGAGCGCTCGTATTTCGGCTTTCAAGGGCGTAAGGATTTTGGCGATGAGGCGATCAACTGGGTTGTAGACCTTCTGGACCCAAGCGGCAAAAGCATCGTCCGCATCGCGGGAGGCCCGGCGGCGCTGCTGATAGGCGGCTTGGGAGTGAGCCGTGCGCTGGGAGCGATCGCGAATTTGACTCTCCGATTCGTAGCCCGCTTGTTGTACCCGGCGCTGGCGATCGTAGTGAGACCGCGACTGCGGATCGCCTAAGACCTCATAGGCTGCATTCAACCGTTTGATGCTCTCCTGATCCGGGTTTGCCCGTTGCGTATCAGGATGCAACTCCTTAGCCAACCGACGGTAAGACTGTTTGATCTCCTGCTGCGTCGCCTGTTCTGAAATCTTGAGTGTGCGGTAGTGATCAGTATCCACCGAGGGGGAAGTCATAGCAGAGTTCCAACAGCTATTAGTGCAACCTTTAGCAATGCTGACAATTGCCTTTTAATTGTGGAAGATTCCTTCCATAGTTGCAAAGAGTCTGGGCGTGGACCATCAGGAAAAGCCCCTTGCATCGTTGGGCGATCGCCCACTGGTTGGGAATACCTGGCGTTGGACTCTATGCCACCTCGGGTTTTGACTGGTACGCTCCATCGGCTACAGCAATTCGCTGTAATGTAGAAGACTGATTTGCATTTGCCGACATTCCATTTCGGCCTTCGATTATGAAGCCTTCAATGCCGCTAGATAGTTCTCCCTCTGTAGCTCACCCGATCCAGCGGCAAGCTCGACGTGAGCGCTGGCTTTCGCTTGCCTGGGTGATCATGGTGTGCGGTATTGCCTTTTTTTGGGGCATTGCCAGCGTCGGGTTAGTCGATGAAACTGAACCTTTGTTTGCCGAAGCGGCTCGACAAATGGTGGCAACCGGCGATTGGATTACGCCCTATTTCAACGGTGCCACGCGGTTTGATAAGCCGCCATTAGTTTACTGGTTGATGGCAATCGGCTTTCAGATTTTCGGCGTAGGCGAGTGGGCCGTGCGCCTGCCCTCTGCCCTGTCAGCCACCGCCCTAGTTGGGATGGGATTCTATACCCTAAAGCGCTTTGGCTTTTCGCGCCCAGAGCTAGCGACGGCAACCGTGGGAGAACTCAATGGCACGGCGGCGCAGCGATCGCGCCTGAGTCAACGGAATCTATTCTGGTCGGCTATCATTGGCTCCGGCATCATGGCCCTCAATCCTGAAACAATCGTTTGGGCGCGGATCGGGGTATCCGATATGCTGCTGTCAGGTTGTATCGGCCTGGCCCTCTTCACCTTTTTTTGGGGCTATGCCCAGCCAGAATTTCCTCACCGCCAGCGTAATTGGTATCTCATAGCCTTTGGTTGCTTAGGTCTGGCCGTCCTTACCAAAGGCCCGGTTGGCTTGGCCATCCCAGGATTTATTGTGCTTGCGTTTTTGGGCTACGTCGGTCAGTTGCGTCAGGTGCTGTGGGAAATGCACTTGCTCAAAGGCACACTAATCTTTTTGGCCATCACCGTGCCTTGGCACATCTGGGTGATTGCCGATAATGGCCAAGCCTACATTGATTCATTTTTTGGCTATCACAATGTTGAACGCTTCACGAGCGTTGTTAACGGCCATGCAGCGCCTTGGTATTTTTACTTTTTAGTCGTCGCTGTCGGATTTTTACCCTGGTCTTCTTTGTTGCCCTGGGCGATCGCCCGACTACGTATTCATCACTGGCAATATTGGCAAAGTCAGCCTCGCTCGGCGCACCTTGGCATCTTTGCGCTGGTATGGTTAGTTGTGATTTTCAGCTTCTTCACCATTGCTGTGACTAAGCTGCCGAGCTACGTGTTGCCACTGATGCCAGCCGCGGCCATTTTAGTAGGCTTGGGCTGGAGCGATCGCCTGTGCCCCTCCCCTGCTACTCCCAAGCGGAATGTAGGATTTGCCCTGAGCTATATTGTCAACTTGCTGATTTTTGCCGGTTTGGCGATCGCGGCACTCTACAGTCCCAACTGGATGGGTAACGACCCTTCCATGCCCGATTTGCCTGAACTAGTCCGTGAGTCGGGCATCATGGTGAGGGCCGCCGTGGTTTGGTTTTTAGCGCTGATTGCTGGCGTAGGGCTACTGATCAAAGCACAGAAAAAGTGGCTCTGGAGCGTTAACCTTATCGCTTTCGTTGCCTTTATTCTGCTCTCGATGCTGCCCGCCTTGCAGTTGGCAGATCAAGTCCGGCAGCAACCCCTTCGGGAGATTGCGGCGGTTGCAGTCAATGAACAACAGCCCAACGAACCGCTCTACATGATTGGTTTTATGAAACCTTCGCTGGTGTTCTACACCCGGAGACCAGTCACTTATCTCGAACGGCCAGAGGAGCTACGAGGATTGATGCAAAGAGAACAGCAGGAGCAAGCACTCGTCGTGGGTACCGCTAATGAGATTGAGAACATCCAATGGCCTCGCAATCAGCAAACTGACCTGATTACCACGAACACCTATCATCTGGTCCGCCTACAGCCCAGTGAAAAAACGCCATAGGAAGCAAGCAGCCCCAGCGGAGCTTCCCCACAGCCAGCATTGATACAATTCGACGTAACACCAATTCTCTGTAATAGCGCTACAGATTTGAAGATCCTTCGCTGTCGCTGCCCCTTTGGAAAAAGGGGCTTTGAAGAATCTATGTGTAGTCATGATTCGCAGAAATAGGATGATGGCGCTGTGCATTAGGTGATCCCCCGCTGCCGCACTCCCTTATCAAAAATGGCTAGAGTTCGGCTTCATGGACCTTTCCGCTTTTAGGGGAACGCCAAAGCGAAATCTTCAGAGCGCTGGCGTATCGAGCGCATTAATTTGCACTCACCGGAGCCATCAGCTCCGGATCTTGAAATAGCGGCGTGCTCAAATAGCGTTCACCAAAGCTCGGCTGCACCATCACAATCAACTTGCCAGCATTGTCAGGTCGCTGTGCCACCGCGATGGCAGCCTTGAGCACAGCCCCCGTCGAAATGCCCGATAATAGCCCCTCTTCTCGGGCTAGACGCCGTCCATAGGCGATCGCGTCGTCATCCGTCACGGCGATGACTTCATCAATAATGTCTTTATTCAACACATCGGGAACAAAACCAGCACCGATACCCTGAATCTTATGCGGACCGGCATGTCCGCCAGACAGCACTGGACTGTTCATGGGCTCCACAGCGATTGTTTGCAAATCGGGTTTCCGCGCCTTGAGCACTTCCGAAACGCCTGTAATCGTCCCTCCAGTCCCCACACCAGCCATGACAATGTCAACCGTGCCGTCCGTATCAGCCCAAATTTCCTCCGCTGTCGTCCGCCGATGTACATCTGGGTTAGCTGGGTTGGAAAATTGCTGCAGCATATAGGCATCGGGAATCGTATTGACTAATCGCTGGGCACACCGAATGCAGCCTGACATCCCCTCTAAACCAGGCGTCAGCTCCAGTTCGGCCCCGTAGGCCCGCAACATGGCTCGGCGCTCACTGCTCATGGTCTCAGGCATGGTCAAAATCAGCCGGTAGCCTTTAGCCGCCGCCGCCATGGCTAAAGCAATGCCTGTATTGCCAGAAGTCGGCTCCACTAGAGTCGTTCGCCCGGGCGCAATTTTGCCTTCTGCCTCTGCGGCATTGATCATATTGATGCCAATCCGGTCCTTGACCGAGGCAGAAGGATTCATCCCCTCGAGCTTGACCACAATCGTGGCGTGACAATTTTCTGCCTGGGGAATGCGATTGAGTCGTACCAGGGGGGTGTGACCAATCAAAGCCGTGACATCTTCGGCAATACGCATAGACGCTAAATGTAATACATCAGATCAACTTGTTGCTTAGCTCGGCACTGATCCAGCAAATCTTGTAGAGTCTGGCTCTTTAAGGCTTCCACCGCTGCTTGCCGGGCCGTTTGCCAAGCTTCGGCAATTACAGCGCCTTCCGAAGTTTGCGGCACTGTTGATGTTTCTTTGGCTACCTCAAATCCTTCGATGCAGCTCACCACATCGTAGAGGGTAATCTGCCAGGGCGATCGCGCGAGCAAATAGCCACCTTTGGCTCCCCGCTGACTCCGCACAAAACCGGCCCGGCGGAGTATCGCTAGCAATTGTTCAAGGTAGCGATCGGGAATATTTTGTTTCGCAGCAAGCTGTCGGATTTGCATCGGCTCCCCATTGTCAAACCCGCGCCCGAGTTCAAGTAAGGCCAACAGCGCATATTCACTTTTACTGGACAGTTCCACAAGTTTTCAAAATTCAGCGAAGCGGTATCCCTAGTATAACCCCGGTTCTCCAGTCGGGTTTGCAGGATTCACAAGACCACGTCAATTCATGACGGAGGTGAGCAATGGACTTGACTAAGCGCAAAGGCAAACAGCGATCATTAAGACGTTCCCGGTTCTTTGGCTGCTTCTAATTCTCTAGTTCATCAACCCGGTTTCCGCTACAGTTTGCCGCGCAGCGTCATCGATGGAACGAAGTGCAGCAAACTGCCATAAAAAAAGAGGCCCGAAATTTCGGGGCCTCTCTGATCAAGTCATGCTTAAACAAGCCAGGACTGTTTAGAATTTGAAGGTCGCGCGCAGTGCACCGTACCAGTTGTCCTCATCTTCAAACTCACCGTAGATGATTGCGGGAGTGATAGTCAGGAACTGGTTAACGGGGACGCCCCAGTAACCTTCGATCATGTAGTTATCTTCGTCGAAATCAGCCAGGTCAGCGTAGTAAACACCCACTTCAGACCCTTCGATGAAGAGGTCGTCGAAGCCAGCACCAATCTGCCAGGAATCATCAGAATTACCTTCGCCATCATGGTGAGCGAAGTAACCAGCAACGAAGAAGCTACCGAAGTCGAGGTTCGCTAAACCCATGAAAGTATCAACGAAGTCATCGTCGTTACCGTCACCACTACCACGGAGGTAGGCAACACCCAAGTCGAGCAAGCCATCAGAGAGGAAGCTACCTTGGACGATGTAGGACTGATCGTTGGAACCGAAGATACCGCCATCATTGGGGTCGTTGCTACCGCTGTTACCCTGGTCAGCAGAGTAACCAGCGTCAATGACAAAATTATCACCGATTTGGAAGCTACCGCCGACAGCGAAGCCGCCGCCACCCATGCCGAAGTCATAACCAACGGGACCACCAGGGTCAGCGACACTAGGACCGTCGAAAGGAACGATAGTGCTGGTGACGAAGTCATCAGTCTGAATGCTGTTAGCACCGATAATGAAGTCGAGGTTATCGCCAACACCAAAGCTGTAGTAGAAGTCATCGATAGTTACGTCGAGACCACCGCTACCAGAGTTAGCCAAACCGCCACCAGCAGGTAGAGCGCCGAAGTCATCATCACGAGCCTGTAAACGGACGCGCAAGCGATCGCTACCTGTGAAACTGGAGTCAAAGTTCAAGCGAGCCCGAACGTTGAAGGAAGTCGTATCGTCGCTACCAGCACTGGTACCTTCCAGATCATCGAAAGGAGCAACCAAGTTAGCATCCACCTGACCACGAAGCTTGGTCGTGGTGGAGAACTGCTGTGCACGCAATTCAGCGGTCTCAGCTTCTAGAGCATCCACGCGACCACGTAGGGTTGCTAGCTCAGCTGCAAACTCTTCTTGCAAACGCTGGATGGTG
>JBHJHA010000075.1:0-37057 GCA_050331235.1 Leptolyngbyaceae cyanobacterium | reverse complement strand
CGAGGGGAAAGACCACCTTCTTGACCATATTTGTCTGACTCACAACGGCGCTTGACGCCTGCAGCCAACTGTAGCTAAAGGTCAGCCAGGGTAACAGCCCCGCAAACAGCCACAGACCAAACACAAGCGAGTTGTCAGGCGGCAGCCCTTTGAGTTCGAGCTTGACCTGTAAAACGACTGAAAACACATAGGTGTAAATCAGCAACATGGCTAGCTGATTGACTAGGGGCCACAGATTGCCCAAGATCGAGCCCTTATAGCGGGCGGCGGTGTCCCTTTGGACAAGGGTGCCTAAGAGGGATAGCTTGGCCCACTGTAAATCGGTCAGGGGCAGTAGGGGCTGCAATTGGGAAAGTTGTCGTGCCAACCACTGACCACCGCTGCGCCAAGAGAATTTTTGGGGTTTTAATTCACCCGCCATCGGAGGCAGCCTCGTGAGAGTAACGGCTTAGGGCTCAAAAGAGCGATCGCGGGTCGCTATCGGTATTGATGCAAGTGTGGAGCAACCGTAATCGCTACTTAATCTATCAGACTCCGGCAGCTATCAGACTCCAGTGATTTGAGCTGTGATGAGCAAGGTTCTAGGGACAAGGCGGTGGGGATTAGGGGGGTAACGGCAGGCAAGACTTGACTCCTGGGCAAATACCGATGGGGCCGCCGCGGCGTTGCGATGATTGAGCACAGAAATCAACAACGCTGCGGCGATAGCCGGGTTACGCACCGCTGTCAAGCTCAGCGGTGGTTACTGTGAGCATTTCGAGCTGCTCTCCCCGTTGAACCTTGAGCCGGAGGGTTTGGCCGACGGTGCTATTTTCTACGCGACGCTGCAGGACATCGGCGGAGGCGATCGCTAAATCGTCAATTTCCAACACAACATCTCCCCGCCTCAGTCCCGCTTCGGCTGCCGGAGTATTGGGAATCACTCGAATCACTAGGACACCTTCGCCTTCAGGGAGGAGGACGCCCGCGTTGGGGTCTTCGTTGTTGCGGCGGGCATTGTCAGGGGTGAGTGTGGCAATCTGGACGCCAAGGTAGGGATGGGCAATACTTTCGCCGCGTACGAGCTGATCCTTGATTTCTTTGGCTTTGTTGATGGGGATGGCAAACCCGATGCCCATGGCGTCGGCCCGAATAGCGGTATTAATGCCGATGACTTCTCCCGCTTGGTTCAGCAGGGGGCCGCCCGAGTTGCCGGGATTAATGGCCGCATCCGTCTGAATGAAGTCTAGCCGCTTGTCAGGAATGCCCACGGAGGCACTGGAACGTTTGAGTGTGCTCACAATCCCCAGGGTGACGGTGTTGTCCAGCCCGAGGGGATTGCCCACGGCGATCGCCCAGTCGCCGACTTTGACCTCATTGGAGTTGCCCAAGGCGGCGACGGGCAAGGTTTCGTTATCTGCTTCAATTTTGACCACCGCTAGATCAGTCACGCTGTCTTGACCTTCCACAATGCCCTCATAGCTGCGCCCATCTTTGAGCGTGACGGTGACGCGGTCCGCGCCATCCACCACATGGGAATTGGTCAAAATATCGCCGTCGGTGGAAATAATGAAGCCCGAGCCCTGGCCCCTCAATAACTGCTCCTGGGGATAGCTGGGAAAGCCATTGGGTCCCATGAAGCCGCGAAAAAAGGGGTCATCAAAAAAGAGATCGGGGGTCTCTCTAACCACGGTTTTTTCCGTATCGATGCGCACGACTGCGTCGCCGACCTGTTCCACTGCGGCGGCGACAAAACTCCTGGGCACGGTCTCCGCCACAGCGGTTTCGGCGGCAGCGGGTTGTCCCGTCGCCAGCGTCAATACCGTGCAGAGTGCGATCGCAACGAGCCGCACGAATGCAGTTCTCCAAGCAAGCAGCCTATCCATTACCGACATTGATCTCTCCGAAGCTGTTGAAGTTAAGAAAAAAACTAAGAGTTGCTAACCAGATTATTCTGTGAAAGCTACCATAATCACTATCTTGCCCCATGCTAACCAGTGAGAGAGAGAAGCGAAGACTCAACGGCTAATTTGAACTGCGGTCACTGTGAAGCCGTCTCCAGACCCGCGATCGCTCTTTATGGCGCATTCCCGCGCTGCGCCGGGTCGCGATCGCTCGTGCCGCTCAACATAAATCCTGAATCCATATTCTCCCTATGAGCTCCATACGTCCTTTTTCCCGTTTTGCTAGCCCAACGGTCAAAACTTTGTGCAGCTGCTTGGCACTGTGTGGGTTATTGCTCACCGGCTGTGCCGCCGAATCGACGGCTGGTGGTGCTCCCGCCTACGAAGAGCAGCTAGCCCAGCATTTGACCACTGAAGGAGCCACCATGTACGGTGCGTTTTGGTGTCCCCACTGCGCCGATCAAAAAGAGTTGTTTGGCAAGGCGGCTGACAGCGTTCCTTACGTTGAGTGCGATTCCGAGGGGGAGCAGGCACAGCCTCAACTGTGCACCGCTAAGGAAATTCGCGGTTATCCGACCTGGGAAATCAATGGTGAGTTTTATCCAGGGACGCAATCGTTAGAAAAACTAGCTGCCCTGTCTGGCTTCAAAGAATGACAATTTCAACTGCCCTTTATTGACCTTTTGTGGACGCTATATATGGCCATTGCCAAATCTCAGCCTTCTTCTGAAGACCATTTGCCAGCCTCCGAGGCGCTGCGTACTGACCTGCGGGGGCAACAGCCAGAGCACGCCGATGGTCATACGCATACCCATGTGCATGATCCTGAGTCCCTACAGCGTATTCTCAACCGCTTCTCTCGCATTGAAGGTCATATTCGCGGTATTAAAAACATGCTGCAAGAAAGCCGACCTTGCCCGGATGTCCTCGTTCAGATTGCGGCGGTTCGAGGTGCCTTGGACCGGGTGTCTCGCATGATTTTGGATGAACATCTAAGTGAGTGCGTGATGCGGGCTTCCAAGGAAGGCAATATCGAGGCCGAAATTGAGGAACTTAAGGCAGCCTTGGACCGGTTTTTGCCTTGATGGAGGGCGGCTCATAGCGGTGATGCGATCGCTCATCCCCCATCCTGAAGGCTAAACCGGTAGACATGCCGGGAAATTGAACTGCCCTCGGTGAGATAACCGAACCCAACCCGAGAGGTCCCTTTGATAGCCTGTAACTAGCATTAATAAATACTAAGGAAGCTCATCATTTGCCTGGGTGGTGGCAGATGCCACGATATCTGTCAGCGATATCCCGGCGGGCCGAAGCTTGATCCGTACAATGGTGGCATCAGGCGCAAGCTTTCTACCTTTAGGCTGTGTTTGGGGAGATGTTTGAATGGCTGCTACTGACTTTAAAGATTACTACTCCACCTTGGGCGTGAGTAAATCCGCCAGCGCGGAGGAGATCAAGCGGGCGTTTCGGAAACTGGCTCGGAAATATCATCCTGATGTGAATCCAGGCGATCAAGCCGCTGAGGCCAAATTTAAGGAAGTCAGTGAAGCCTATGAGGTGCTGTCAGACAGCGACAAGCGCCAAAAATATGATCAGTTTGGTCGCTATTGGCAGCAGGCTGGACAAGCTGGGGCCTATGGGGGGAATGCGGCTGATTTTGGTGGATTTGATTTCAGTAACTACGGCAGCTTCGACGAATTTATCAATGAACTGCTTGGTCGCTTTGGCAGCACTAGCGGCTATGGGACGGCGGGGCGATCGCCCGGTGGCTATACCTCCTATCGCACCTCTCCCCAAGGTGGTTTTGGTAACTCGGGGTTTGGTGGCTATGGCAGCTCAACTAGCCCCTCATCAGCCACTTTTGATCAGGAAGCCAAAATCTCGCTGACCCTGAGTGAGGCTTTTCGAGGCACACAAAAGCGGCTCAAAATTGGTGATGATGAGGTCCAGGTGCGCATTCCTGCCGGAGCCAAGCAGGGGACCAAGGTGCGACTGCGGGGCAAAGGTCAGCTCAATCCCTATTCTCGACAGCGGGGAGATATCTATCTGGTGGTTAATCTCCTACCCCATCACATTTTCCAGTTTGAGGGTGACAACTTGGTCTGTGAAGTCCCAATTGCACCGGATGAGGCGGTTTTGGGTAGCAAGATTCAGGTACCTACCCCTGATGGCAGCGTCACGATGAATTTACCTGCTGGGGTCAAATCTGGCCAGTCATTACGCTTGCGGGGCAAAGGCTGGCCCAAGCCCAAGGGGGGACGAGGCGATCAACTCGTGCGAGTGGTCATCACTCCGCCAAAGTCGTTGACCGACGCTGAGCGACAGCTCTACGAGAAAATTCACCAGGAGCGGTCTACCGATCCTCGTGACCACCTGAGTCAGGTGCGCTTATGATGCCGACGGTGGTCTCTAGCTGCCAGTTTGCCCTCACCTACGAGCTCTGAGATGTCTAGAAACCTGCTCGTCGTAGGAGGCAGTCGAGGCATTGGGGCTGCCGTTGCCAAGCATTTTTCTGAAGCGGGCGATCGCGTCTTCTCCGTGTCGAGGACGCCGGCAGCAGCAGGGCAGTGGATTCGAGCTGATATGGCGATCGCGGTCGGCATCGAGCAGGTTGCGATCGCGCTGCAAGGGGTGGATCTCGATGCGCTGCTGTTTATGGGGGGTGTCTGGGAGGCCCAAGCCTTTACCGAGCAGTACGATTTTTTAGCGAGTCCAGACGTCGAGACCCGTTTTGTATTGGCGGTCAATGCGATCGCCCCCATCGAGTTGACCAAGCAGCTAGTGGGTAATTTGCAGCGCTCCGTTAATCCACGGGCGATTTACATCGGTGCTTTGAGTGGTTTGGACCACTGCCCATCGGTGGAAGTGGCCAATACGGCATCTAAGTTTGCCCTGCGGGGGGCGGTGCAGGCCCTACGACTAGCTTTACAAGGCACTAATATCGGGTTTACTGTGATTAACCCGGGCAATATTGCAACAGCCGAAGTTGTTGATGATATTCAAGCGGGGCGATTTGCCCCCCAAGTCGCCATTCCGCTAACGGATCTCATTTCGGCGATTGACTGGCTATTGTCACTCTCGAGCGCGGTCGACGTCAGCGAAGTAAACTTCTACCAAAAAAGGTGAAATCTGCCATGACCAATGGCTTTCCAACTAACGTCAACTTTGAGCTTGACCAAGAGGCTTGGTGGGTGCAGCGCTGGGTTGACTTGCTCAACAACTATCGCTTTAAAAAGCGCCTGGAACGGGGGCGACGCTACGCCCGTGAAGGCAACATTCTCAATATTGAGTACAAGGGCGCTAAGGTAATTGCCCTTGTCCAGGGGACGGCGGAGGAACCTTACAAGCTCTCAATCTGGCTCGATTCATTCACTGACGAAGACTGGAACTATGTCATCGATAGTTTGGCAGAACATGCCCTATTTTCCGCACAGCTGCTGTCAGGGGAAATGCCGGACGATATTGAAGCAGTATTCACTGCCAATGGCCTCAGTCTATTCCCGTTTCAGCTCGCGGAAGTGCATTCCAAATGTGATTGCCCTGATCCCCAAAATCCCTGCAAACACATTGCGGCTGTGTATTATCAGTTGGGAGACTTTTTTCGGGAGGACCCGTTTATCCTATTTCAACTGCGGGGGCGCGATCGCGGACAGATTTTGGCGGCTTTGCGGCAAAAGCGGCAGCAGGCGACCGGTGCGCAAACGGCTGCTGTCGCCGAGGTTGAAGCTGCAACAGAGTCGATTTCTCCCTCAGAAACCTATGGTCCTGTAGAGGTCGAGCACTTTTGGCAATATGACCATCCCTTAGATTCATCTTTGGTGGTGATTGCGCCTGCCGCCTCCACAGTGTTGGATGTGCTAGATACGATTCCGCTACCGGTGAATGATGCGCGGGTAGTGATGGCTCACCTGCGGGATCTCTACCAGTCCGTGGGACAGCAAGCCGTTATGAAGGCACTGGCCCCCAATCAAACCTTTGAATCTGAATAAGTCCAGAGTGAGATCAAGCCTTCTGGCTGGAAATTTGTGCTTGCTGAGCTTTCAAATGTCCCCGTTCGCAGCATAGCTGTGCCACCTTCCATGCCATGGAACGATCTGCTCTAGTTTCATGTTGCCGCGCTTTGTGCAAGGACCTGATAGATGCCAACGGGGGCTTGCCGTCCTTTAAGTTGTAAATCGCCCCAGGCTTCAACGACAAACTGGCCCGAGAGATAATCCAGGGTTTCCTGGCCAATCAAAATGCGACAGGCCGTGGGTTGACGATGTTTAGCAAAACTTTCTAGCCGGGAGGCAATGTTGACGCTGTCACCAATGACGCCGTACTCCATGCGCTGATGTCCGCCTAAACTGCCGACCACCACTGGTCCCGTGAAAATACCCACACGCATCTCTAGCTGGGGTAGCCGCTGCCGGTGCCGATCGCGATTGAGCATCTCTAACCGCTGCCCCATACTCAGGGCACAATTGACAGCGGCGATCGCATCGTTGGCGATTGCTTCAGGCGTACGACTCGCGATCGGCACTCCAAAGACTGCCAGTAGGCCATCCCCCGTAAATTTATTGACGATGCCGTGGTGCTGCTGGATTTCATCAGTCATGGCTTCCAGATAGTGATTGAGCCAGTCGAGTAGCGTTGCGGGTGGGGTGATCTCGGCAAGACTGCTAAAGCCCCGTAGATCCGTAAACATCATCGTGGCGGTCATCGCTTGTCCGGGCAGCTTGCCAGACTTAATCAGGCGATCGCGATTTTCCCAAAGGGCTTGGGCGATCTCCGGCGAGGCCGTTTGGCCCAGCAGCACCTGCATCATCTGGCGCTGACGAAACGACTGTTGCGTTTGATAAGCCAGCACCACCCCACTGGTGCCGATCACCGATAGTAGCGGGGCCACCGCAGGCAGCCAACCATAGGTCAAAAGGAGCCCGTAGGTGCTGAGGGCAATGGCCAAAAAGAGGCCGATTTCGCTTACGGTCAAGATGACTGGATGATGCAAATACCAGGCAAGGGTACCGCCAAGGAGTGCCCAGCTTAAATACCAGAGCCACTCTTGCCAGGGGGCACTGGTCCCAATCAAGGCGCGATCGCCGAGGGCAAGGTCAAGCCACTGGCTCACCATTTGTGCGTGAACGACCACCCCTGGCATCTGGTGGGTGTCATCGCTCGCACCAGCTGTAAACGGCGTGTAAAACAAATCCTTAAAGCTCGGTGCAGTGATGCCGATCAAGACAATTTTGTTGCGAATCCAGTCCGGGTCGACTTGATCATTCAGCAGCGCTTGAAGTGTAACTGTTTTGGCGGGGGTGAGGCGATCGCGATAGTCCAGCATGACCTGATAGCCCGCATCATCGGCGGTGGCATAGCCACCAGAGCCAGCGGATAGGGGCCATAGGGTAGCGGTTCCTAACTGCATGTAGTCCGGATTGACCGGACTCGCCTGCGGAGTAATTCCCTGCTGGGCTAGATAGGACAGGGCTAGCTGCAGCGAAAACGAAAACAGCACGGGGGCCTCGACCGGCGTTACTGGCTCCGCGATGAGTAAGGCGCGTCTCACTTTGCCATCGGGATCGACGACCACATCGTTAAAGCTCAGTTGCGCTGGGGTAACCCCGGGCGGTGGCAAAATGCCAGGGCCACCCACAGCATTGGACAACTGGGTAATCACCACTAGGTTGTCTGCCTGTAGGGCGGTCAGTAACTGCTCACGACCCGGCGGTTTAGGAATTGCCCGAAACAGGTCTAATCCAATTACCACGGGATCATGCTGCTGTAGTTTGTCAATCGCTTGGGCGACAGTGCCATCGGTCAGCGGAAACTCTTTCCGCGTTTCGATATCGTTTTCAGTAACGGTGACAATCAGCAGGCGATCGTCTGCCGACAGCGGTTGGGTCGCTTGCCGCAACCGCGTCATCTGATCGTAGACCTTTTGCTCGAGGCCTTCTAAGACTCCAAGTTGGGCTACTGCTAAGGTGCTGGTTGACACGGCCAAACTGGTCAACCCCACAACCGTGAGATTTTGGCCATGCTGCCTGCCCCAGCGCTGAACTGACTTAGCTGCTAGGGCAGCGCACGTTTTGAGCTGTTTAAGGATCAACACAGATGCCTGTGA
This sequence comes from Leptolyngbyaceae cyanobacterium, assembly GCA_050331235.1. Classification (GTDB taxonomy): domain Bacteria; phylum Cyanobacteriota; class Cyanobacteriia; order Phormidesmidales; family Phormidesmidaceae; genus Halomicronema. The sequence continues at coordinate 29,071 of JBHJHA010000075.1, read as the reverse complement.
ATAAAACGATAGCCGATCAGCACCCTGTCAATATCTATCATCTGCAGCCCGGAGATGGCTGTAGGCGATATGTCATCCTAACGGCTGTCGATGAGACGGTTGCGCCGCTGGGTATTGCAGTTTGAAGGTTGCGGTCGCCAGATTTAGCAAGGGCGGCTGGTGGCTTAGGTTACCGACTAGCAGACGCGACAGTGACTAACTTCCAGCTCAGAAAGATCCGCTGTTCAGCCAATTGACCGATTTCAAAGAGATGCACCCACGCATTATTTTCAATTATCTTTGACCATATTCTCAGAGAATATTCAGCCTGGTCTGGCAGGGTGTTACTCCAGAGGGCGCAGTAAATCAGGGCTAAGCTCTCGAGCTGTAGCGGTGCAGCGCGGAGAGCATCCTTTTCCCTTGACGTAGGCAGGCCGTGGAATCTTTGATTTAGCCTGTCTCGCGATTTTTGGCTCTGGGAGTCCTGAGGCGTGATTTCAATCTTGTGGATTAGTCAGTTGTGAAATCGTTGGAAATTCTTGAATTTGAAAGACCGTCAGCCTGCGATCGCATCGCACTCTGTAGGAGCTTTAACAGCAACTTTGGCGGGGTAGCAGCTTTGCTCGCAGCCACGGTGGATGTTCCCTATCGCTTCTTTCTCAGCGATAGGAGGGGCTGTGGGCTGTGGCCAGATCTTACAACTGAGCAACTCCAGCAAGCTCAGGTAGTCTGCCTGCAGGGGGATTCTGATCAGGCCATTGGCAACGGGGAGCGTGACCGCGGCGGTGGTTATACCGGTCCCCGCGATCGCAGATGTGCTCAAATTAGCGATGACGACATATATGCTCACACGGCCCTGGCTCACCGTGCATGGCTGCAGTCTTGGCCGCAAATCATCCGTTGGCACTGGGGCGATCGCCGGCTTTTGCTTGGCCATGGTAGCCCTCGCCAGGTAAACGAATGTGCCTGGGAATCCGATACGACCGATCAGGGGATTACGGATTGCCTGCAAGAGACGGAGGTTGATGGCACCTTGGTGACCCATATGGGGCGACCGTGGCTGCGCTGGGGCGATCCTGTTTGTTGGTGCAATGTTGGAGTCTTTGGACATCCAGCCCATGAGGGGGGGGATTGGACGCAATTGACCTTTCCGGGACAGGCGGCTCAACCTGTACCTCAGATGAGGCCTCTGACCCATGATTCCCAGCCTGTGGTGGCGACCATGACGGCGGCAGGGCTGCCGGCTGAGTTTCAAGCATCGCCCCTCACCAACGTTTGGACTACCTGCGCAGAAAATTTGCCCGATGCGGAGCGTTCGGTTCAATCACGGTTCCTATCGCTATCGACCTGGATAGCCGGCACGGTGGTGACTTCAGCCATCCTGCTGTTAGTGTTTTTGTTCCTGTTTTCCCTTTAACGACCAGCTTATGTTCATCACTACCCTCACCTGGGCGCTTTTAGCCGGATACGGCAGCTTGATCTTTTATCTCGTACGCCAAACGACTCCCCGGCGGGTCACAGCGCCAGAGTTTTTTGAAGGGCAATCGCAATCGGGCGAAGCTCCCGGTTTTTGGTTGTTGGTTGCCAGTGCTGCGATCTCCTGGATTTTTGCCAAGTCTATCGACAATGCGGCCAGTCTTGGCAATGCCTTTGGCCTGCTTGGAGGCATTGGCTACGGCATTTACTATCTGAGCTTTGTTACGGCGGCGATCGCCCTCTACTTCATTCGCACTCGGGGTGGCTATCGCTCCATCCCAGAATTCCTAGTGAGCAAATATGGTTTGGTGTGTTCTCGACTGTTTCTGATCGCGATCGCCATTCGCCTACTCAATGAGGTTTGGTCCAATACCAAAGTGTTTTCCCTTTATTTTGGGGCTGAGGGCAGCGGGGGCTATTGGTTGGCGGCGATCGTCGTAACCGTGTTTACGGTCTTTTATAGTCTGCTGGGCGGACTGCGCAGCAGCTTACTCACCGACGGAGCACAGATGCTGCTGGCGGCGGTGCTACTGGTGGTGATCTTAATTGCTTTAGGGCCGGGCTTAGTCACCCAAGGGTTGCCAGCGGTAGATGCTGATACTCGCGTGGCGGGGCTAACCTTTTGTGGGCTGGCCTTTGTGCAAATTTTTAGCTACCCCTTTCATGATCCAGTGATGACCGATCGCGCCTTTATCACCGGGCCGCGCACTATGGTCAAGGCGTTCTTTTGGGCTGGGTTCATCAGCGGCGGCTTTATTTTACTGTTCAGTACGGTTGGCTTATATGCTCGGGCTTTCGGCGTTGAGGGAGCCCCCAGCTATACGGTGCCGGCCCTGTTTGGCCTACCAATGTTGCTAGTGTTCAACGCCATTATGTTGACCAGCGCCGGGTCAACCCTCGACTCCACGTTTTCGAGTGTGGCCAAGCTGGGGGCCCGCGACTGGGATAACCGCAAAGGGATGCCGACTGAGAGTCAGGCGTATATCGGCCGGAGGTGGATTGTGGCGATCTCACTACTGGGCAATGTGCCCCTTCTGAGTATTTATCTAGGTGATCAGCTTGGCCCTGCGATTATCACTGCGACCACCATCAGCGGCACCATGGTAATGGGGCTGGCTCCTATTTTCCTGCTGGCGTTTGTGCCCGGTGCCGGGGCTTTGAGTTTTCATCTGGCCTTTTGGCCCGGCTTGATGATTGGCGTTTTCCGCGTGGTGGAAAGTGCCCTGAGCGTCACCCTCTTTCCTGCTTGGCTGAGCTTGGGTGGAGGCAAATATGCCGTTGACTTCGGCGTCAACGTTTATGGGCTGCTGCTCTGTGTGTGTGGCTATCTCATTGGTGCCTGGTGGGGACGCCGCACCTCACAGGCCAAATAGTCCCCAAATTCCTCAGTATTCTGAAAGTAAGGTTGCGGTCGGAGGCGCCCGCTTGTTGCCCCCGCCTAACTTTGACCCCTATTGTTCAACCATTCCCCTGCTATGCTCGATCAATCTGTACAGTTTCTCACCCCCGATGAGTCCGCCGAGGTTGACAAAGCGCTGTTGACATCACCGGAAAAGTTTTTGACGCGGTTGACCATCTCGACAAGTAAGCTCCTCAAGGTCATTGCTAAAGAGCTCGAAGTCCCGATGGCGGAGCTCACGCCTCAGCAAATCATTCAGTGGTTTGAAGCCGACGCCAAACGCAAACAGGAGGAGGGCGTCAATGCCTCCGTTTTGAAATGGGACGCGGCAAATTTAGACGATCTGCCTCAGGAATAGAGCCTCCTACCTCTGAAGTTAAATTTTCATAGCAAAAAGACTTTGCGCTTGAGCTGCCTATGCCACTGTGAATAGGTGAGCTATCCGCCTCGGTTATGGGAAGCGATGTGCTAAGACTAGAGCAGGCAACCACCCTGTTGTCTGTCACTTGTCTCAGAGCTGCTGCGATCAGGTTCGATTTTGGGATTGTGTCCTGAAAAACTCTGGTTGAGCACGTATGGGGGCATTTTGGGAGGTGCCTCCCGGTAAAAACTAATTGGAAGGAATTACAGAATCATGGGGTTGTTCGATCGAGTTAGTCGCGTTGTCCGCTCAAACCTAAATGCTGCCGTCAGCAATGCTGAAGATCCCGAAAAGATCTTGGATCAGGCCATCATTGATATGCAGGAAGACCTGGTGCAGATGCGTCAGGCCGTGGCCAAGGCGATCGCGTCTCAAAAGCGCGTGCAGCAGCAGTATGAGCGAGCTCAGTCAGAAGCGAACACTTGGCAACAGCGCGCTCAACTGGCGCTCCAAAAAGGCGACGAAAACCTGGCTCGGGAAGCGCTGACGCGTAAAAAGTCTCACACAGAGACGGCAACCGCCCTCAAAGCGCAGTTAGATGCCCAAGGCACCCAAGTCGACCAGCTCAAAAAGAATCTCATTGGGCTGGAGAGCAAAATCTCTGAAGCCAAGACTAAAAAAGATATGCTCAAGGCTCGGGTGAGTGCCGCCAAGGCCAACGAGCAACTACAAAGTACTATGACGTCTATGACCACCAGCAGTGCCATGGGTGCTTTTGAGCGTATGGAGGAAAAGGTCTTGATGATGGAGGCCAAGTCCCAAGCTGCTCAAGAACTTGCCGGGTCTGATCTAGAGAGCCAGTTTGCCGCGCTAGAGGCCGGTAGCGATGTAGATGATGAACTGGCAGCGATGAAAGCCCAACTATCAGGGGGCTCGACCGACCAAGGACAGCTTCCGGCTGCGGATGAGCCGGTCGCTGCGCCCAAGGATGCTGAAGTCGATGCTGAACTTGAGGAACTCAAGACTCAGCTCGACAATCTGTAGCGATACAAACTTTGGTCGAGATAACCGTCCTGGAGCGATCGCCCCAGGGCGGTTTTGGGTTTGGTTGGGATCTCAGAATTTGCGTTTAGCGATGGGGTGACGCTTTGCAGCCCCAAATTGTGAAGGGGGTCACGAGCTAGCCATGATATTTTGCAACCTGCGATAAGGTGAAAACTGCAGCTATTTGATAGGTCGCCCTATGCAGTTTGCCGATCGCCTTGCTCCTTTACAAGCTAATGTTTTTGCCGATATGGATCGGGCCAAAGCGCGGGCACGGCAAGCCGGTCAAACCATCATTGATCTGTCTCTTGGGTCCTCAGATTTGCCCACGGCGACCAATGTTTTAGATACCATTGCCGACGCTCTCTACGACACTCGTACCCACGGCTACTCACTCTTCCAAAGTACGCTGCCGTTTCGCCAAACCGTGGCTGACTGGTACACCCGTAAATTTGGCGTGCCCGTTGACCCTGAGACAGAAGTTTTGTTGCTGATCGGTTCCCAAGAGGGTACCGCCCATTTGCCGTTAGCGATTTTGAACCCCGGTGATTTTGCCTTGCTGACGGACCCGGGCTATCCGTCCCATGCGGGTGGTGTGCATCTGGCGAGTGGGCAATTCTACACAATGCCCCTGTTAGCAGAGCATGGATTTCTCCCCCAGTTTGATGAAATTCCAGCCGCCGTATTGGCGCAATCGCGCATGATGGTGCTGAGTTACCCGCATAATCCTACGACTGGTTACGCGCCTTCAGAATTCTGGCAAGAGGCGGTGGCCTTTTGCCAAGCCAATAATTTGGTTTTGGTTCACGACTTTCCCTACGGGGATGTGACCTACACTGGTGAGCCTGCCCCGTCGGTTCTGCAAGCCGATCGCGACAAAACGGTGTCTATTGAGTTTTATTCCATGTCCAAGTCCTATAACATGGGCGGGTTTCGCATCGGCTACGCCATCGGTAACGCTGAGCTGATTGCCGCATTGAGACAGATTAAGGCCGTGGTCGACTTCAATCAATATCCCGGTATTGTTCGCGGGGCGATGGCAGCGCTATCGGGATCTCAGACGGGCGTTGCTGAAACGGTCAACACCTTCCGCCAGCGACGCGATGCGTTTGTTGCAGCCATGGCTAGGGTTGGCTGGGAGATTCCGAAACCGGAGGCGACTCAATATCTTTGGATTAAACTGCCCAAACCGTGGAATCAAGACTCGATTCACTTTTGTGTGCAGCTCGTTGAGTCCACTGGCGTAGCGTTAGCTCCCGGTCGAGGCTTTGGTAAACATGGCGAAGGCTATGTACGTATTGCCCTAGTGCAAACGCCAGAAGTTTTAGAGACGGCAGTACAGTGTATCCATCGCTTTATTCAAGGGACGGTCTGAGGATTGAATCACCTGTCTTTAAGTCGCGACCAGCTGGCTTGACCCACCAGGGCGCGATCGCCTTTCTCAATTTCACATTTACTTCTTTGACGCTATGGCTCTCTCTTCTGAAGAAACGAAGCAATTACTAGAGCGACTTGTTTTTACCGATGGCACCGCCGAGGACTGGGTTCAAGACATTTGGGCCTTAAGCCCGACCCTAGGTGAGACGGCTGCCCGTTTGATTGATGTGCTGAACGGTTTGCTGGACTGCACCCCCGATGAAAAGCTGGAAAATCTATTGGAAAGCTTTTATCGAGAGCAGTTAGATCCTTAAATGGTTCCGACTGACAAACTAGACTTTACGAATTAAGCATATTCAGGCTATCATTATAGACCGTGTCGAAAATAACTAAGCAATCAAGATTTCATGGCTAAGAAAGGCATGATTGCGCGCGAGCGCAAACGTGAAAAGCTAGTGGCTAAATATGCTGAAAAGCGTGCGGCCTTGATGGAAGAGTTTGACAACGCCAATGGCCCCGGTGAAAAGTTTGCGGTTCATCGCAAAATTCAGCAGTTGCCTCGTGCTAGTTCTAAAACTCGTCTACGTAACCGCTGCTGGAAAACCGGACGCCCTCGGGGTTACTACCGTGACTTTGGGTTATGCCGTAACCAACTGCGTGAAATGGCTCACAAAGGTCTTTTGCCAGGCGTTGTCAAGTCTAGTTGGTAGATAAGATAGTCGCGCTGGCACAGTTTTTTGGCTAAGGGAGGCGCCACCAACCCTTGGTCCTGTTTACGCAATCCCTAGATGCGGGGGTGGCAACTTTATGACATCTATAGTTCTGGAGAAAACGGTATGTCACGCTACAGAGGGCCTCGGCTCCGTGTGGTCCGGCGATTAGGGGAATTGCCCGGACTTTCGCGCAAAGCACCTCGGAAGGCCTATCCACCTGGACAACATGGTCAAGGCCGCAAGAAAAAGACAGAATATGCGATTCGTCTAGAAGAAAAGCAAAAGCTGCGCTTTAACTATGGTGTTAGTGAAAAGCAGTTGATTCGCTATGTGAAAAAGGCGCGCCGAGCCGGCGGATCCACCGGTTTGGTGATTTTGCAGCTGTTGGAAATGCGCCTCGACAACACCGTGTTTCGATTGGGATTTGCGCCAACGATTCCGGCGGCCCGCCAGATCGTTAACCATGGCCATATTACGGTCAATGGTGGCGTTTTAGATATTGCTAGTTATCAATGTCGCCCGGGTGATGTCATCGCCGTTCGCGATCGCGACGCTTCTAAGAAAATGGTGACAGCTAACCTGGAGTTTCCTGGCTTGGCCAACGTTCCCACCCATTTGGAGCTTGACAAGGATAAGCTCACGGCTAAAGTCAACGGTGTGATTGACCGTGAGTGGATAGCGTTGAATGTGAATGAACTGTTAGTGGTTGAGTATTACTCACGGAAGGCTTAGACCTGCCAACAGTTGCTGGATGCTTTTTTTACAAAAATCCCCTCAACAGCGATCAGGCGTTGAGGGGATTTTTCGTTTCGACCAGAGCACTCAAAAACCTCCATGATGACCATGAAGGTTTTGGGGATGTCAACAGGCGAATTGCAGTGTTGTAGTTGACTGGTAATTTAGCGAAACATACTGCTGACTGAACTTTCCTCGTGGATACGCCAGATTGCCTCTCCTAAGAGGTTGGCTACTGACAAGGTGGTGAGCTGCTTAAAGCGCCTCTCATCCGAAATTGGAATGGTGTTGGTGACAATCACTTCTTCAAAGATGCCGCCGGAGAGTCGCTCTGAAGCTGGCGGGGAAAAGACGGGATGAGTGGCACATGCATATACTTGCTCTGCCCCTTCGCGGCGCAGCAAACGGCCTCCCTCACAAATCGTGCCGGCTGTGTCGATCATGTCGTCTACCAAGACCGCTGTTTTGCCTTTGACATCGCCAATTAAGTTCATAACCTCAGCGACATTATGAGCTTGGCGGCGCTTGTCAATGATGGCCAGAGGAGCATCGTTCAGTTTTTTGGCAAAGGCTCGTGCCCGGGCGACCCCACCGACGTCTGGCGAGACTATCACCAAATCCTCGATTTGCTTGCTAGCTAGATAGTCAATGATGGTTGGCGAGCCGTACACATGATCACAGGGAATATCAAAATATCCTTGGATCTGAGCGGAGTGTAGGTCCATCGCCAACACCCGATTAGCCCCTGCTTGAGTGATCAAATTGGCTACGAGCTTAGCGGTGATAGACTCTCGACCGGCCGTTTTGCGATCGGCACGAGCGTAACCGTAATAGGGAATGACTGCGGTAATCTGGCGAGCTGATGCTCGTCGGCAAGCATCAATCATGATTAACAGTTCCATCAGGTTGTCATTGACCGGGTGGCAGGTTGGTTGCACCAAGTAAACGTCGCAACCTCGAATTGACTCTTGAATTTGCACGTAGAGTTCACCATCGGCAAACCGCTTGCGCACCATAGGCCCTAAGTCAATTCCCAGATAACGAGCAACCTCTCGAGAAAGGGTTACATTGGCCGACCCTGAAAATAGCTTGAGTCGACTGTTGTCGCTCAGGGTGGGCAGTGTCGTCTGGATTGGCAACGTAGCAGAACGAATCACGGCAAACCCCCAAAATCCCAAATCATCATGGTCATGCTAGCACTCTCGTTTGTGATTCCTACTAAGTAATCACCCGTATCCATCTAAGGGTTAGATTAATAAATCTTTTTGCTTGCCCAAACAATTTGAAGCAATCTTGCTGGGGATTTCATGAAGAAAGTCATCAGTGTAAAAATTGCGTATATCTACTTAGGCTTTGCGGGTGTATCAGTGGGGCCTTGGAGATCGCGCAGGTCAATGTCCCAAAGCAACCGATTTTGCAAAAGTGGATTCTATAGACGGGGCGGCTAGCTGGCTATCGGGTCAATCGAGCAGCCACTCAGAGCTACGCTGGCCGAGATCTAGGGGGATGCTGACAGCTTTGCCTAGGCGTGGCCGCTCTCGAGTACTGATAATGACTTGGCGGATATGCTCAGCTTGTCCCCAGCCGACTAGATAGGTCGCGATGTCGTCAAGGTGGGCGAAATACTCAGCTTCTGATAACGGGAAAGACGCCTGCTCTAAATATCGCCACATGATTTGGAAGAAAACTTGATTTTGTAGCCGTCGAAATTGAACGTCAAATGAGTAACCCCATTTCGACACGATGAGTTCATGTAATTCGGTGCCGGTCATACCCTTGTACTCCTGATGTGTCTTTATATTTCGTAACACGCTTCTTCTGATCTGTCTCCGGCGGGATGAAGTGCGGTGGGGGATTAACGGCTCGATTCTTGAATGGCCTGTGGGGCAGGGGTTCTAGTCACATGGGCAGCGCCAAGTTGGCGATCTCGATCAGGAGTTGGGAGCAGTTTTTTCGGCTGAGAAATCAAAATGATCGAGCTTGATCCCTCCTGTGAGTAGGCTAATGGTTAATGTTGCCGACATCAAAATGCAATAATACGTATTAAGAATACGGCCTCATTTTTATCTTGCTGGTCGCCAGAATGTCTCATCTCATAAGCTTTTCAGTTGTTTATGAGATGGGTTAAGCCAACTATAGTTGGTGAAAATTTTGGTACATTTGTTGCTCATCGATGAATTGTCTTTAAGACTATGACTCAAGCTTCTGGAATGTCTGATACGCCCGGTTTGGGGCGTCGTCAGTTTATGAATCTATTGACCCTCGGAGCAGCATCTGGAGCGGTCGGTGGAATGTTATATCCGGTGGTCCGCTACTTTGTGCCGCCCTCTAGCGGGCCGGCTGGTGGTGGCACCATCGCTAAAGATTCTCTTGGCAATGATGTGGTCGCGAGTGAATTTCTGGAGGCCAATGGCCCCGAATCCCGAGTCTTAGCGCAGGGCCTCTAAGGTGACCCAACCTATCTTGTGGTAACCGAGGATGGGAATCTGGAAAATTATGGAATTAACTCGGTCTGTACCCACTTGGGCTGTGTGGTGCCTTGGAACGGCAGTGAGAATAAATTCATCTGCCCTTGTCATGGGTCGCAATACGATGCTACAGGGAAAGTTGTCCGTGGACCGGCTCCCCTGTCGTTGGCTTTGGCCCATGCCGACGTGACGGATGACGATAAGGTGGCGTTGTCCGAGTGGACAGAGACTGATTTCCGTACGGGCGAGTCCCCTTGGTGGACTTAGAGGATTGAGGCAACGGCCCATGACTCTGGTTTGCTGTGTTGTATTTCAAGTTTGGATAACGAAACTTCCGATGAAGACCTCAATACTTAGAAGCTGTCTTCGTGAGCCAGCTTGGCGCTGTTTAGAGGTGACCAAGCGACTGTCCGTTGCGATCGCAGCAGCTTTGATGCTTGTCTCTGGTGTTGTAGCTATGCCAGATGCTGCCCAGGCCTACCCCTTCTGGGCTCAAGAAAATTATGATTCTCCCCGCGAGGCAACTGGCCGCATTGTGTGCGCCAACTGTCACTTGGCAGAAAAGCCGACCTACGTTGAAGTCCCCCAATCCGTTAAGCCCGACTCTGTGTTTAAGGCAGTTGTCAAGGTGCCCTATGACCTCGATACCCAGCAGGTATTAGGCGATGGCAGTAAGGGAGGGCTCAATGTTGGTGCCGTACTGATGTTGCCTGAAGGCTTCAAAATAGCGCCAGCGGATCGTATTCCCGAAGAGCTGCAAGAAGAAGTGGGTAATACCTATTTCTTACCTTATTCCGAAGAGCAGGACAACATTCTTTTGGTGGGCCCGATACCCGGTGAGCAGTATCAGGAAATTGTTTTTCCGATTCTGTCTCCTGATCCGGCCACGGATAAAAACATCAAATTCGGTAAATATGCCGTTCATGTTGGTGGCAACCGCGGCCGCGGCCAGGTTTACCCCAATGGGCAAAACAGCAATAACACGGCTTTCAAGTCGCCGATTGCGGGTACTATCAGCGCTGTGAACACGCTGGATGCCGGTGGTTATGAGGTGACTGTGGATGCTGCGGACGGTTCTTCTGAGGTGGTTTCCATCCCGGCTGGACCTGAGCTCATGGTGGCCGAAGGAGAATCTGTAACGGCGGGTGGCCTATTGACCTCTAACCCCAATATGGGTGGCTTTGGTCAGGCAGATACTGAAATTGTGTTACAGAGCCCTGGCCGCATCAAAGGTCTGATGGCTTTCCTGGCCGCAGTCATGTTGACCCAAATCATGTTGGTTTTGAAGAAGAAGCAAGTCGAGCGAGTACAGGCGGCCGAGGGCCTCAACCTCTAAGGCTGACCTTATCCTTGTTAATATCAGCGGTTGCAAGAGTGTCATAACGGCACTCTTTTTTTGTCTCTCATCCTGTTTGGAGCCAGGATTAACGCTATTTCTGCGAATCACGACTATACGTAGATCCTTCAAAGCCTCTTTTTTAAGGGAGCAGCGACAGCGGGGGATCTTCAAATCTGTAGCACTATTACAGAGAATTGGTATAACGGCGCTCCAAGTGCTGACCAGAGCATCATTTAGTGAGCTTGGTCTTTGCTTTCTCGCCTTTGTGGTCCAGCTACGGATAGGCTTCATCCTGAAGTCCGGACTGGTTATGATTCGCGTTCAACTACGATGACGTTTTCTGTGACCTTTTCAAAAGTGTCGTCGTGACTGATGACAAAGAGTTGGCTAAAGCTGCGAATGCGAGCGATCGCCTCGGCGAGGCTTTCTCGCCGCAAACGGTCCATATTGGTGGTGGGCTCATCAAAAAAGGCAATGTCAATATCGGCCAACACTTTTAGCAGCGCCAGTCTGACTGCCAAAGCCGCACACATCTGCTCTCCTCCCGACAGGTTGATAAAGCGACGAGTGTTAGGACCTTCCTGCACCAGGATTTCATAGTCACGTGTCCAGGTGAGGGCAACGTTATGGCGGTTGAGCAGTTCGCGAAATAGGCGATCGCCTTCCCGGGAAATTTGCTGCACATACCGTTCCGTAATGCGGGGGCCTGCTTCCTTATAGGCTTTGCGGGCAAAATTGACGAACCGTTTGATCCGCTCTCGATGTTTACGGATGGCTATGGCAGCATCTCGCTTCTGGGCCAATCCTTTCAGTTCATCGATTTGCTGTTGCAGGGTTTGCAATACTTGTCGCTGGGCAGGCAAGCTGCCCTCTAAGCGATCGCGGTCTGACCGTACAGTCTGATAGGTCTCTTCAACCTCCTGAGCCTTTTGTGGGTCAAAAGTTCCTTGCAGCTCATCCAGTTGAGCCTGCAGCTGCACCTCAGACTGCTGCAGTTCATCCAGGGCTTGCTGCGCGGTGGTGAGTTCCTGGGATAGGCGATCGCATGCCTGGGCCGTCTGCTCATGCTGCAGATATTGTAGATATCCCGCCTGATGGACTTGCTTTATCGCCTGCTGCTGGGCAATGGTCGTGTCCAGCTCAGCCAATACGGCTAGCTGGTCGGCTAACTCGTCAATCTGGGTTTGAATACCCGTCTGAGCTGTCTGCATGTCTTGATAGCGCTGTTGCAGTTGTGGCTGTTGCTGCTGTGATCGCGCCAAAATCGTACATCTCCCCTTAGGGTCATTTAAAGCAGCGAGTTCAGCACGGACCTCGGCCAGGTGAGTTGTCACGGTTTCTCCCGCTGTGAGCTGGCTTTGTAGGGTCTGGGTCCTGGCTGTCAGCTCAGTTTGCTGCTGTTGCAGATGGGCCAGCGTTTGCCGTCGCTCTGGTAAGACAGCGAGCTGTCCTTGCTGCTGACGGAGCTGACGGAGGCTTTGCTGCAGTTGGTGAAGCTGCGATTGCAGCTTGTCAGCGTTCGTCTGGGATGAGAGATCAGCCAGGATTTGCTGAATTTTTGATAGCAGGGTGTCGTTGATTGTGATGCCGGCTTCTAGGGTTTGACCTAGCTGGGCGATCGCCGCGGCAGGCTGACCAGACAAGCTGGCCCGCAGCTCCCCCAGTATGGTGAGGCTGGTGCTGGCCTCAGCGCGATGTTGCTCTAACACGGTTTCCCCTGTCTGGACGAGGTGGCGAAGCTCAGCTTCAAACTGGCGGGCGGCTTCAATGCGGCTGAGCTGTTGCTGAAGGCGATCGCGCTGTTGTTCTACCTGGGGGATCGTCGCAACCTTAGGGGTCAATGCTTGTAACTGCTCAATATCTTGGGTGAGCTGTTGTATCTGCTGAGCAGACTGAGTAATCTGCTGTTGGCTGGCTTGAAGCTCGCCACGGATTTGCGCTAAGGCAGTTTGGTCTTGTTGTAGAGCTTGTAGTTGAGTCTCTAAGGCAACTTGCTGCTGCACATCTGGCTGCAACCGCTCAATTTCGGCTGCCGCCGCTATGCAGTTGTCAAGCTGTACCTTCAGCCGTGCCATGTCGGCAGCCCGGTTATCTAAGGTCTTTTGTAGCTGCTGCTGCTTTTTTTGTGTAACATGGCGACTGCTCTGCTGTTGCCCTAAAGCTTGGAGCTCAGCTTCGACTTTTTGGTAAGCCTGATACGCAGTCTGGTTATCAGCGCAAATTTTCGCGGCGGTTTGAGCCTGGGCGAGATTTTGTGACAGTAGCGCGATCGTTTGCTGCTGCCCCGCGATATTAGCCTGGACCTGCTGCCGCTGGCTGGTCAACGTTTGGCGCTGCTCCGCCTGGCTTTGCAGTGTCCTGCGAGTCTGCTCAAGGGTGACTAATTTTTCGGCTAAAGTCTCAAGCTGGACGGTGTTTTGAGCAATGTCATCGCTAATTTGCCGGTAGCGGGTCTGCAACTCCTCCCAAATGGCTAAGCGCTCTTCATAGGTGGCGATTTCAGTGTCTACAGCGGTGACTTTATCCTCTGCTAACCGGCGCAGAGTGTTGAGGTCTTTGTAAACGGTTTTGTACTCTTCGACCTTGAGCACCTTGTCAAAGACAGCTTTGCGGTTTTCCGCTGATTGCAAAAAGTCAGCGGTAAAGGTGCCCTGGGGCACGCCCACGGTCCGGGCAAACAGCTCGCCTAAGTCGGTTCCTCTAGCAATGCCAAAATGGTCGCAGAGCCACGGCAACACTTCATCTTTGATGCGGTTGTAAGGTAGGCGCTCATTTAGCTGCGGGTCAAACAGGGTGTAGCCCCTGTTGGTATGGCGCTGCACTGCGTAGGTGCGACCATCGAGGTTAGAGACAAAGTCGACAGTGACTTCGGCGCTACTGCTGCCATTGCGGATCAAATCATCTTTGGCGTAATGACCCACATAGTTAAACAAGACCCAGGCGATCGCTTCTAGAATGCTTGTCTTGCCGGCACCGTTTTCACCACAGATAGCGTTGGTCCCGGGGGCAAACGTAAAGTGTTTGTCTTGGTGTGTCTTGAAGTTTTTGAGTGTGACGGAAAGGATCTGCATACATAAAGAGTAGAAGATTGCGCTAGGGGGACCCGTGAGTTGGGCATAGGCGCTGCTTGTTTGCCTATAGTAACGACTCTAGCGCCGAGCTATTGGGATATCGGCTTCGCGACTATGGGCACCTGGTCAGCAAATTGGCCTGGCAGGAAATGATGGAGGGTGAACCCGGGCTCAGCATGGCAATGTCGTCTGGAGCAGCGACTTTGGCAGGTCCTCAAACGCCTTCTCTCAACCTCGTCCCTTAACCTCATGTTTAGAGAAAAAGGCGATATTGTTCGGTACGAACAAACTGCTCCATCCTCTGCCCCGGTGAGCGCTCGGCCTTTACCTTTTTACTGCATATAGCCCATGAATAGCGTTGTGACTTGGTCCTTGCTCGGTCAGCCCCTCGAAGTTGTCCAGACCTATCTCGGACCTTCCATTAATCATCAATACAGTGCGGAAAAGCAAACCGACTTTTACTTACATGGCACTCGCTATCTCAAAGATGTATTTCCGGTTGTGCTAACGGGGATCATCAGCCTGCATCGCAAGGAGCGCTGCGTTGCCTTACGCATTATTTTGAATAAACGGGATCCCCGATATCAAACGTTTATTTACAACCGTGAAATTGCCACTCGACTGTTTGAAAAAGTGGCGAGCAATGACTATGCCTACTGGCACGAAATTGAGGCTGAACCCAAGGCCGGCGATAAAACCCATTACGTTTACTGTATGGGGGGCAATATCGCCACAACTTGGGATGTCTCAACAGTTGACAGCACAATTGAAGGCGATGTCATCATTTACTTAGATAGTCGCTGCGGCGAGACGGATCATTCCGTTGTGACCCGCCCCATCTTTGCCTCTAAGCAGGAGAGCGGCACTACCTCCCAGCCGATGACGCCGATGGGCGAGGGCGAAGAATCAGCCACGGGTGATCAAAAGACCTTTCCCGATATTGCCGACAGTCCGTATCAGTCAGAAATCCTGAAGGCGGCCAATACCTATCACCTGCTGTCGGGGTATGAAGACGGCACCTTTAAGCCTGAGCGGGCGGTCACTCGAGAAAATGTCATCATACTGCTCCTCCGGGCGATGGCGCTGATGCTGGTAGATGCTGGGGCGATCGCCGTCCCTGATGAACTAGAAACTGCTCCGTTTGTCGATGTGCCAAAAGATCACAAAAGTGCCCGGCAGTTTTACTATGCGAATCAATCTGGCCTCTTAGCTGGCGATGACCAAAATAAAGCCTATCCTGATGCTACGCTGAGCCGGGCAGGGCTGATGGTAATTCTTCGCAATGGCTTGCAAGTAGTCGTCAATGAAAACTACAGCACAACGACTGAGCTCAACGAGATCATTCAGGCACTAGTGCCCAATGTTACTTACACCGACATCGCTGAACATTGGGGCGAAGACCCCATCCGCGAATTGACCACTTACGGCATTGCCTCAGCCGCTGATGAAGCCCAGCAAACCTTTGCACCCGATACCGATGCCACCCGTGGCTTTACCGCCGCGGCCCTGGTGAGAATGCTAGAGGCCCAGTTCAACCGTAAACCCGGGTTAGAAACAAAGCCGGCTCCGGTGAAAACTTTCTCTGACATTGGCAGCAACTTGTATAAAGACGAAATCATCAAAGCTGCCAATCAATATCGCATCGTTGCCGGCTATGAAGATGGCAAGTTTCATCCGACGGACCCTCTCAGTCGTGAGCAGGCGGTTGCACTGCTGATCAATGCCATGCAGAAGATATTGCCCCCCGAGGTGATCCAGATTCCAGAGATGCTGAGTGATCCCCCTCCGTTTGTGGATGTAAAAGCCGGTGAAAATGCGACCAAGATCCAGTTTGCTAAATCTGCCAATTTAGTTAGCGGAGATGACAACGGCTTCTTCCGTCCGCTAGATCGTCTTAGCCGGGCGCAACTCATTTCCATGATCCACAACGGTCTGAGTTATATCGTTCACCACGATTTAGGTGAAACTGCTACGCTCAATAATGTTCTGGCTGCAGGGGAGACCCCGCTTTCTGAGTTTGGTGATGTGCCTGACACTCACTGGGCTTATAGTTTGGTACGAGACCTGCTGCCGACGGGCATCGTTAGTGCCTATCAGGAGACCGGGACTAGCTTTAAGCCGGACCAGTCGGCTGAGCGGGACTATGCGACGGCGGCCATGGTGCGCATGATCGAGACCGAAATATCTCCAACGCCTCAAACTAAGCCAAGCCCACCGCCAACGTTTTCTGACCTGGATGACAACGCCTATCAGCAAGAGATTCAGCTTGCCGCTAGCCAATATCAAATGATTAAAGGTTATGAGGATGGCACATTTAGGCCCAATGCACCAGTGAATCGAGAACAGGCACTCTCGATTCTCATTGATGCCCTGCAACAGCGCGTGGCGAATAAAGGGGCAATTGTGGTCCCCGATGGGTTGACCCAGCCTCCCTTTTCGGATGTGCCCCTCGATCGCTGGAGTGCGCCTAAGCTTTATTTCGCCAAACAAGCAGGAATTATCGCTGGGGATGATACCAGACGCTTCTTTCCAGAAGCTCAGTTGGGACGATCGCAACTGATGGCGATTACCTATCAGGCTCTGGCCTATGCTGTGTGGGCAGACTTTGGAGAACATAAGCCCTTAGACCAGATTTTCGATCCCGGAGTGGTTGATCGATATTCCTTCAAAGACATTCCTAACGACCACTGGGCGGCGGGCCTCCTGCCTATCATGGGAATCCTTGGACTCGCGCAACCGCTAGATCCGGCTGAACCCACCCAGTTTGCCCCGGATGCATTGGCGCGCCGAGACTATACGGTGGCTACTGGGGTACACATGCTGCAGCTCATGTATACCGAGACTCCACAGCCTGTAGGTGAGATGGCCTTTATCGATGTGGTGAGCGATCCCTACGCTGAGGCCATCACCAAGGCGGTTAATCGGTACCATATAGTGTCGGGCAATGAAGACGGTAACTTCCATCCGCTTGAGTCGATCCATCGGGAGCATCTGGTCGCTATGCTAGTCGCTGCTCTGCAGCACTTGGTTCACGACTCTGAGGTGGTCAAGATTTCAAAAACGCTTGGTGAACCGCCCTTTCGTGATGTCCCGGTTGGTAATTTATTCGCGGCTCGGATTAAATTTGTGGCCGATGCCAGCATCATGAGTGGCGATAAAGATACCGGCCTCTTTCGACCTAAAAATGACTTGACTCGGGCTGAACTGATGGCGGTGCTGTCCAACACTTTGCAGTTTGTCGTTACTGCCAACTATGGGGAAGGAACACCGATTGCGTCGGTGGTTGACTTGGATGAGATAACACCTTCGTCGCCTTTTGCCGATGTGCCTGACCAGCACTGGGGCAAGGGGGCGATTGATCAGATGGTCGCTCTGGGCATTGCGACCCCTCGGGAATTGGGCAGCAATGAATTCCTTCCCAATGAGCCCACACGTCGCAACTATGCAACCGCAGCGCTGCTCAAGCTCATTGAGCTACCCTTCAAAGAGTCTCCGGCGGTGGGGCGGAGTGGCTCTGGACTGATCACAACGTAGTCGACAAACCTCGCTGGCTGATGCCCAAACTTCATCGCGGGCATCTAGTCAGCTTAAGCCAAAAAAACGTGATAGGCCAGATTCTGGCTTTCATTCCAGTAACGGTAACCCACCGTGTGGAGGAAAGCCTGCCACTCGTCCATTTCTGTAGGGGGCACCTGAATGCCAATAACGATGCGGCCGTAGTCAGCCCCGTTATTGCGGTAGTGGAACAGGCTAATGTTCCAGTTGGGGCTCATGCAGTTGAGAAAACGCATCAATGCTCCCGGATTTTCGGGAAACTCAAAGCGATACAGCAGCTCATCATGGGCGAGAGGCGATCGCCCACCAACCATGTGGCGCAAGTGCATTTTGGTGAGCTCATCGTCGGTGAGATCCAGGGTCTTGAAGCCGTGAGCTTCGAAGGTGGCTGCCATCTGCGCCGCATCTTGACGATCAACGACTTGGAGCCCAACGAAGATGTGCGCTTCCTGTTTATCGGCGATACGGTAGTTAAATTCGGTTAAGTTGCGTCTGCCAATGCACCGACAAAATTTGCGCAGACTGCCGGGTCCTTCGGGAATATTGACAGCAAAAATAGCTTCGCGTCGTTCCCCCATCTCGGCGCGCTCGGCCACAAACCGGAGGCGATCAAAATTCATGTTGGCTCCGCAGGCGACGGCGACTAGCGTTTCTCCGGTGATGCCCTCGCGCTCGACGTAGGCTTTGGCCCCAGCGATCGCCAAAGCCCCTGCCGGTTCGACAATTGACCGCGTATCTTCAAAGACATCTTTGATGGCCGCGCAGGTATCATCCGTATTCACCCGAATGACTTCGTCGACATACTGCTGACATAGACGGAAAGTTTCCTCGCCGACCTGCTTAACCGCAACACCGTCAGCAAATAAACCGACTTGGTCAAGCTTGATCCGTTTGCCAGCCCGCAATGACTGGTACATGGCATCAGCATCCACAGGTTCCACCCCAATGATACGAATACCGGGGCGCAGCCGCTTGACATAGGCTGCGATGCCGGAAATGAGCCCGCCGCCGCCGATTGCCACAAAAATCGCGTGAATCGGCTTCTGATGCTGCCGCAAAATTTCCATGCCGATGGTGCCTTGACCCGCGATCACGGCGGGATCATTAAATGGATGGATCAGGGTCATGCCCTTGTCGGCAGCCAGTTGACAGGCATGGGCATAGGCATCGTCAAAGGTTTCTCCGTGCAGGACGGCAACTCCTCCCCGGGCTTCTACCGCTTTAACCTTGAGCTCTGGGGTAGTCTCAGGCATAACGATAATGGCCTTACTCCCTAAGTATTTGGCCCCTAAGGCGACCCCTTGAGCATGGTTGCCGGCAGATGCCGCGACGACCCCCTGAGCTAACCGCTCAGGCGATAGTTGAGCCATTTTGTTGTAGGCACCCCGCAGTTTAAACGAGAACACCGACTGCAGGTCTTCCCGCTTCAGCAAAAGTGTGTTGTGAAGACGTTCAGACAGGCGAGGTGCTCGTTCTAAGGGAGTCTCCTGCGCAACGTCGTAAACTCGCGCCGTCAAAATTTTTTCGAGATAGTCGTCGGTATTATGCATGACGGCAGGTGCAGCTTTTAGCGAACGAAAACGGCTTTTGGCAGTTGAGATAAGGCATGAGCGTCAACTGAAGCGATCGCGCTTAAACACCTCTATAGAGCGTCAATTCGCCTGAGTTATCTTCATCCTAGTTCCTATGGCTCACTCGACGTGCTCACCCGGCTCAGGAGCGATTTCTCTGCTCCTCTCTGGCATACCGCCAAGAGTCCACCAGGCGACCAAAGTTGACTTGAAACTCGTCAAACCCAAACGTAGAACCTTTTGTCTCCTCTTCCCATGAGGCGGACAGGGCACCGTAGCTCAGCCCCACAACGCTTAACCCAAAACAGCCTAACGTTGTCAGCAACACAACAACGTTGGGCAGTTCGGCAATACCCTGCACAATCAACACATAGCTGGCAAAAAATACCAATACACCCAAAACTATGGGAATACCAGCAAACAGCAGCATGCGGCGCAGCATGCGCTGGCTTACGACTTCAGGAATGCTGGTCTCTTCGCGAGTGTATCGTCGCGGTTGGTTAGACTTCGGCTGAGCTTCAGAAGCCGTTACGGTCTCGGCCTTAGCGGCAGCCGCCGATGAGGCGTTGTCTGTTTGCGACTTTTTACGCTTACGTTTAGGTTCAAATGGCAAACGGTTGTTCTCTGAGTCAGCGGGCATCTCTAAAGTTCCATGACCAGCAATCAATCTACGACCTATCGACGGATGCCGAGGCGACCAATCAGCTCACGATATTGATTAACGTCTTTCTTTGCAATGTATGAAAGCAAACGTTTGCGGCGGCCAATCATCTTCAACAGACCTCGCCGAGACGAGTAATCTTTCTTGTTGCCCTGCAAATGCTGACTAAGTTTATTGATGCGCTCGGTTAACATTGCCACCTGAACCTCTGCGGATCCAGTATCGGTTTCGTGGACTTGATATTCAGAGATGATTTCCTGTTTGCGTTCTTGTACGAGTGCCATAAAAGTGAATTGGGTGAGTTGCCGTAGTGGATCAATTGTTCACAGAGTTGATCATCATAACATGGCTCTCTCTCGGGAGAAACCGTATCTGTGGGAAAAAGCGAGACGCGACAGACATACGATACTGTAGGCTACGCCACCGGCAATTCCCCAGAGTGAAAAAATCATAGGGGCGCTCCTCTGCCTATAATGAGGGTTTGTTTGCCGTCGCCAATCTTCTCAACCTGTCATGGCCCAAAACGAGTCTTCAAAACCAGATCAAGGTGCATCCACCTTGGATGAAATCCGGGCAACCCGGCTGCAAAAAGTGGAACAGCTTGTTAATGCGGGGCTCAATCCTTTTGCCTATCGGTGGGACAAAACGCACACTACGGCAGACCTACAGGCTCGATATCAAGATCTTCCTGCGGGTGCTGAGGTCGAAGATGAAGTGGCGATCGCCGGACGGATCCTTGCGCGTCGAGTCTTTGGCAAACTAGCTTTTTTCAATCTGCAAGACGAGAGCGGCACAATTCAGCTCTATCTCGATAAAAAGGTCATTCGCGAGGGCATGGCCGACAACCCCGAAGCGTTCAATCAGGTCAAGCAACTGACTGATGTCGGCGATTTTATCGGTGTCCGGGGCACCCTCAAGCGAACCGATAAGGGCGAATTATCTGTCAAAGTCCGCGAATACGCATTGTTGACCAAATCGCTCTTGCCCTTGCCCGATAAGTGGCATGGCCTGACTGACGTGGCCAAGCGCTATCGCCAGCGCTATGTAGATTTGATTGTCAATCCCGATGTCCGTGAGACTTTTCGCAAGCGTGCCCTGATTACCTCAGGCATCCGTCGCTTTTTTGAGGATCGAGGCTTTTTGGAAATTGAAACCCCCGTCCTGCAAGGGGAAGCGGGCGGTGCCGAGGCTCGTCCGTTTACCACCTACCACAACACGCTCGATATGCCGCTGTATTTGCGGATTGCCACGGAGCTGCACCTTAAGCGATTGATCGTGGGAGGCTTTGAAAAAGTATTTGAGATTGGGCGCATTTTCCGGAATGAAGGCGTTTCCACCCGCCACAATCCCGAATTCACCAGTATTGAAGTCTATGAAGCCTACGCCGATTATCACGACTTTATGGCGATGACTGAGGAACTGATTGCCTCGGTGACACAGGCTGTTTTGGGTACAACGGTGATCACCTATCAAGATGCCGCGATTGACTTGACGCCTCCCTGGCGTCGCGCAACGATGCATGAGCTAGTTAAAGAAAAGACCGGACTTGACTTTACTCAGTTGACGGATTTAGCCGCTGCCAAAGTCCAGTTGACAGATCTGGGGGTGACCGATTTGAGCGGTTGTGATTCCCTTGGACGGCTACTCAACACCGTGTTTGAAGAAACAGTGGAAGCGGACCTGACCCAACCCACTTTTGTCATCGATCATCCAGTGGAGATTTCGCCGCTATCAAAACCCCATCGCGATAAGTCCGGCGTGGTTGAGCGCTTCGAGCTCTTTATCGCAGGGAGAGAAACGGCCAATGGTTTCTCCGAGTTGACCGATCCCGTTGATCAGCGATCGCGCTTTGAGGCCCAGGCTGCCCGTAAAGCGGCCGGCGACTTGGAAGCGACCGGCGTGGATGAAGACTTTCTCACAGCGTTGGAATATGGGATGCCCCCGACCTGTGGGTTGGGCATTGGTATTGATCGACTGGTCATGCTGCTCACCGACAGCCCCAGTATCCGAGATGTGATTGCATTTCCACTGCTCAAACCAGAGCGGATTGACGCTGAGGATGAATCAGCGCCCAGCAGTGACAATGCCCGCTAATCAGCGAAAATAAAATGGGGTTGATATATGGCTGGCCAATGTGCCCTGCCCGTATGAATGAAACCCTCAGCCCTTTTTCGGAATTGACGAGGGGAAATCTGTTGGTTCAAAGAGACAGTCGGGATGAGGTAAACCGTCATAAGCATCGTCTGCAGACCATGTACCGATTGATTGTGTTGCATCGGGGAGGAAACACTTGTCGCTCAACTCGAATACTCTGGGTAGACTCAAAATCATCTGGGGGCCTTCTGGTATTGGCTTTCAAGATTGAGCCCGCTTTTCCCTTCTGTACGAGAAAAAACTAAGCCAGTCTGTAGCTTGGGCTGCTTTTTCCGCTTGTTCAAATCAGTTTGAGGTAGAGTAGTAAATACTCAAGGTGAGTCTCTAGTTTTAAGTTGGTAAATAAGGGCTCATCGGTCTTTGTTTCTGCAGCTTGTTAAAGCATGGATGATTTGGCTTCTCTATCTATGCGCTGCAGGCTTCGCTTTTGTCCCAGCTATTTTTATTGCTTTAGCAGTGGTCCTTTCCTATGGCACCGTCTAACTCCAGCATGTTGGCGACGTTCTCCCAGGTTAATCAGCAGGGCGGCCTGACTCACCGAGTTAAAGATTTACCTGCACCTCAGTTTATAGATCTGCTTGATCAGATTACTCGCGAGTTTGAGCATTTCCTCCGGGCGATCGACATGATCAACAATGAGTCTCTGGAAACTATGCTGGAGCAAATTTTAGAGGCATTTACCCTGAAAATCGGACAAATTCTCCAAGCCGATCGCACCACTATCTTTATGGTGGATTGGGACAAAGCAGAACTCTGGTCAAAAATTGCACAGGCTGAGGGTGAAGATCGGCTCGAGATCCGCGTACCCATCGGCAAAGGTATTGCTGGCCATGTGGCGGCAACTGGGGAATGCCTCAACATTCCCATTGCTAAAGAAAGCAGTTTATTCAACGACAAAGTTGATAAAGAAACGGGGTATCAAACGCGCAGCATTCTTTGTATGCCGGTTTTCAACAAGTCGAGGGAAGCCGTTGTTGCCGTCGTACAGTTGTTGAATAAGTTGGATCCTAATGAAGCGCCAATTCCGTTCGATGCTCAAGACGAGCGGAGCTTTCGAGAATTTGCGTCGTCCATCGGCATCATTTTGGAAAGCTGCAACTCGTTTTATATCGCTGCCCGGAACCAAAAGGGTGTTTCTTCACTGCTCAAAGCCATTTCGTCCCTGGAGCAGAGTTTGGATTTAGAAAAAACACTGCAATCAGTGATGGCCGAGGCCCGTGATTTGATGAACGCTGATCGCAGCACTCTCTGGTTGATTAATGAAGCTCAGAATGAGCTGTGGTCAAAGGTTAAGTCAGGGGATGGTAAAACCCTCATAGACCTCCGTATTCCAGCTGATCGAGGCATTGTGGGCTTTGTGGCCTCGACCGGTAAGACCTTAAATATTCCTAACGCTTACAAAGACCCGCGGTTTGACCCCGAGTCTGACCGTCGAACAGGCTATCTCACCCGCAATATCCTCTGTATGCCGGTGTTTGACTCAGCTGGTAAGCTGATTGCCGTCACTCAGCTGATTAATAAAAAGCAAGGCTCTTTCAATAGCTCTGACGAGGAGTTCATGCGGGCCTTCAACATTCAGGCCGGTATTGCCCTGGAGAATGCGCAACTTTTTGAAAATGTCTTAGTCGAAAAACAGTATCAAAAAGATATTCTTCAGAGTCTTTCAGATGCCGTCATCTCAACGGATATGCAAGGCCGGGTGGTCACCATTAATGATGCAGCATTAGAACTGCTAGGCTGTCCGGAGTCAACTGATGACACCGATCATACACTCCGTGAAGCGTGGGAAAAGCAGCTGATCAACCGTCCTGTTTGGGACATCATCCCATTAGAAAAGCTCCAGTTTCGTTTAGAAGACAGTTTAGAAACTGGAGCTAAGCATTATGTGCCAGAACAAACCTTGAAGGTGGCGATTCCAGTGGAGGCGGCTTTGGCATCACCCGAAGCCAAAGGCGAACCGGCTGCTGCCCTGCTGCTGCTGCCAGATAATCAAAACGCTGAGCAGTTTTGGCCATGGGGACACCAAAACGATACTGCCCCCCTTACCCGCGAACAGGTACAGGTGCTAGAGCGTAGCATCAATCTCACGGTCAACCCCTTAACAAACCCTGAAGGGGGCGTTAGAGGAGGCCTATTGGTGCTAGAAGATATCAGCCAAGAAAAACGGATGAAGACCACCCTGTATCGCTATATGACTCCCGGCGTGGCCGAGCGAGTCATGGCCTTAGGCGAAGACATGCTGATGCGGGGAGAGCGCCGCAAAGTTACCGTGCTGTTCTCTGACATTCGAGGTTACACAACGCTGTCGGAAAACTTAGAAGCCGACAAAGTTGTAGAACTGCTGAACGCCTACTTTGAAACGATGGTTGAGGCTGTTTTTACCTATGAAGGCACCTTAGACAAGTTCATTGGCGATGCCATCATGGCGGTCTATGGGGCACCATTGCCCCTTCAAAATCATGCTTGGGCTGCTGTACAGTCCGCTCTAGATATGCGGCATCGTTTAGCCGTGTTTAACGCTGACCGAATTGAAAAAAATCAGCCTAAAGTGCGGATTGGTATTGGCATTAGTTCTGGTGATGTGGTCTCCGGCAATATTGGTTCACAGCGCAAAATGGAATATACCGTTATCGGTGATGGTGTCAATCTCAGCTCCCGTCTAGAGGGGGCAACTAAGCAGTACGGCTGCGACATTGTGCTGAGCGAGTATACGTATGAGCTATGTTCAGATCTGGTGTGGGTCAGGGAACTGGACAAGACCCGAGTGAAGGGCAAAACTAAGCCGGTCAGCATCTATGAATTAATTGACCTCAAGAAGAATCCCCTTGACCAGACGAGCCAAGATTTCTTAGAGCTCTATCGTCAAGGGCGTGAGGCGTATACTGACATGCGCTTTGAGCAGGCGATCGCCGTGTTTGAAAAAGCAGCTCAGCTACGCCCTCAAGATCGCGCTGTTGACATTCATCTTGATCGGGCTCAGGCTTACTTGGTGAATCCCCCCCCCGACGGTTGGGATGGTGTACATACAATGACAACGAAGTGACCGCAGCATCAGCCTCTCCGTTGGCCATTGGGCAGAGCCTTGATGTGAGCTATGCAAGGCGATTATGATCTAGTGCTGGAGATTTTCAGTCGTAGACTGTCTCCATCACCCTAAGGCGATATCTAGGCACATCATGATGACGAACCCAATCATGATGCCCAAGGTGCCGCTTTGTCCCAGACTTTTTTGCGCAATATCAGGGATGATGTCGTCGACAATGACAAACAACATGGCTCCTGCGGCGGCGGCCATGCCCCATGGCAGAGTCTCTTGGGCGATACTGGCAATGCCAGCCCCGATAATGCCACCCACAGGCTCAACTAATCCTGTCAAAGTGGAAATGCCCAAGGCATAGAGGGGGGAATATTGCAGGCTTTTGAGTGACCAAGCGACGACCAAGCCCTCTGGCATGTTTTGCAAGCCAATGCCAATGGCTAGGGAAATTGCTTTAGAGATGTCGCCTGAGCCGAAGCCCACACCGACCGCCAGTCCTTCTGGAAAATTATGTAAAGTGATAGCGGCGATGAATAGCCAAATGCGCTTCAAGTTCGCGGCCTGGGGACCTTCTTTCCCCTTAAAGAAGTGCTCATGGGGAAAACGGTTGTGAACCCACCACAGCAAAGCTGCTCCGATCAGAATGCCGACGCCCATGATCAACGCCGCGATCGCAGTCGGGTATCCCAGTGCTTGAGCAGCTTCTGTCCCAGGCAAAATTAGCGAAAATGAAGTGGCTGCCAACATGACGCCCCCCCCGATCCCCAGTAAAATTCCTTCGGCTTTGACAGACGGTGCTATCGGCAGTAGGACTGGCAGCGCCCCGACTCCAGTCCCCAATCCGGCAAGTAAGCTCGCGATCGCCCCTAAGGCTGGAATATTCACCCTGAATGAAGGCTCCTAAGTTGAGTTGATGACATTTTGTTTAGCGTAATCGATACCATCGGATCTGCTGGCTTCAGGAGTCATATTTTGGGCCTTTAGAATTAGGCCTGACATCGGCGATCGCGCTTCTCCCGTTTACTAAATATGAGTGCTATTCTGACAAAACTCGCTTATTTGGCTAACGCAACGTAGCCAATTCCCACATCATTGACCTATGAACCCTGCTCTGACACGATTTGGCGACCAGATGTCTCACCTGACTGGAGTGAGAGCCATCATGCAGGACATCATTGCAACACTACAGACGGGGCAAGGACAGTCATTTATCAATCTCAGCGCTGGTAACCCTGTGATCCTGCCTGAAGTGGAGCAACTTTGGCGAGACTGCACAGCCGAGCTGTTAAGCAGTGCAGAATACGGTGAAGTGGTATGTCGTTATGGGTCTAGTCAGGGCTACGAACCCTTTATTGAAGCGGTCTTAGCAGATTTCAACCAGCGATATGGGCTATCCCTGACCCGAGCCAATATCTTAGTAACGCCTGGTAGTCAGGCGCTCTATTTTTTTGCAGCGAATGCTTTTGGGGGATATACAGCTACAGAACAGCTGAAAGAAATCATCCTGCCGTTGAGTCCTGACTACACTGGCTACGGCGGCGTTTCTCTGTATCCGGAGGCCCTGCGTGCCTATCAACCTACCATCGAGGCCGATGCAGCAGCTCACACGTTTAAATATCGTCCTGATTTTAGCCAGCTAGAGATTTCGCCAAATACTGGCTTTGTGCTCTTTTCTCGACCCTGTAATCCTACGGGAAATGTCTTGTCCCATGAAGAGGTCAGCCGCATTGCCGATTTGGCTGCACCGCACCAAGTTCCTGTATTGGTGGACTCAGCCTATGCACCTCCTTACCCAGCCTTGAACTTTACTGAGATGGTCCCGATTTTCCGGCCAAATATGCTCCACTGTATCAGCTTGTCAAAGGCGGGTTTGCCAGGCGAGCGCATTGGTATCGCGATTGGAGATGCTTCAGTCATTCAGGTCTTGCAGTCGTTTCAAACCAACCTCTGCATTCATTCGTCTCGTTATGGTCAAGCGATCGCGGCGCGGGCGATCGCTTCGGGTGCCCTTGCCCATTTGGCAGAGACCGTTATTCGTCCCTACTACCAGCAGAAGTTTGCCGTTTTGGCCGAGAGCTTAGACCGCTATATGCCGGCCACCATTCCATGGTATTTACATCGAGGAGAAGGCGCGATTTTCGCTTGGTTGTGGTTTGATCAGTTACCTGGGACGGCCCGCGACCTTTATCAACAGCTCAAGGGCTATGGTGTCATTGTTGTACCAGGCGATCCCTTTTTCCCTGGTTTAAAGACGGATTGGATTCATATGCACCAGTGTATCCGCATAAGCTTAACGGCTACGGATGCTGAGATTGACCAGGCAATTCAACATTTGGCAACGGTTACGGCTGCACAGTATCAGCAGCGATCGCTGACCTCGACGTCGGTTTTGGTTAAGTAAGGCTGGAGAAAATGGAACCTTTGCCGTCAGATAACTGGCTAGAAATTGGTCGCATTGTCGCCCCCCAAGGTCTGAACGGCGAGGTGCGTGTTTATCCTGATAGTGATTTCCCAGAGCGGTTTGTAGACCCTGGCGATCGCTGGCTACTAAAGGCCGGCCAAGCCCAGCCAGAGTCTGTCAAGCTCGTGTCTGGCCGTTACTTACCTGGTAAAGGCCTATACGTCGTGAAGTTTCAGGGCATCGATTACCGCGACCAAGCAGAAGCCCTGCGGGATGCGAGATTAGTAGTTGCTGCTAGCGATCGCTTGCCCTTGGCTCCCGACGAGTTTCATGTTGCTGATTTGATCGGCCTCACAGTCCGATTACAAACAACTGGGGCTAAGATTGGTAAAGTCGTCGATTTATATACCGCTGGAAATGATTTATTAGCCATTCAATTGCTGTCAGATACTCTGTCAACTGCTCAGTCCAATACTAGATCAAAGGGCAAAAATCGGTCCCGCCAACCCCTTCCCGTGCTTGTTCCCTTTGTTGAAGAAATTGTGCCTACCGTTGACTTGTCTGGAGGCTACGTTGTGATCAACCCCCCCCAAGGTCTTATACCTGAGCTACTCAGCGATGATCAGTCTGAGCCTTGATGGGACTCACTTGATAGGGCTCAAAGGTCCCTGACAGATCCAGTCCGCAACCCGACGAGATTCATGTTCTTATCTGATGGGGACGTTGCCAATGATTACAGAAGACCCTAGTACCGCATGGCGGAAATGCAGATACCCTTAAGGAGTCAGTTTTAGAGGCCTGAGTCTGATGCCTGGTCGCGCCCTGCCCGCCCTCATTGTGAGCGAAACCGAACGCCATGAACTCGAGCAGTTGGTGAAGCGACCGAGTACGCCCCAGCAACTGGCGTTGCGCGCCAAAATTATTCTCCGTGCCAGTGAAGGGGAAAGCCAAGGTCAGATTGCGCGGGAGTTGGCCATTGGGGAGCAAATGAGTCGCTGTTGGCGGCGACGGTGGCAGGCGCTACAGGCATCTGAACTGCCCGTGGCAGAGCGGTTGGCGGATGCCCCTCGTGCGGGTGCCCCCGCGACGTTTACGTTGGAGCAGATCACCCAGTTGTATGCGTTAGCTTGTGCACCGCCCGAGCAATATGGACGTCCTCTGAGTCATTGGACGCCCCGCGAGTTAGCCGATGAACTGGTCAAACTAGGCATTGTGGAGAGTATCAGCGGTCGCCATGTGGGTCGCTTGCTCGCCGAAGCAGAACTGATACCGCAACAGAGTCGTTATTGGCATAATCACCCCCGGCCCCAGAAAATGCCCGGAAAGTCGGAGACATCTGCCAGGTCTACGAACAGGCCGCCGAGCGCTCTGTACGTGGAGAGGTGACCTACTGTCTCGATGAAATGAGGGGCATTCAGGCGTTGGAGCGCGTGATGCCAGATATTGACATGAAACCGGGGCGCTGTGTGCGAGTCGAGTTTGAATACTGTCGCCATGGCACCCAAACCTTGATTGCCACCTTGAATGTTGCTACCGGGCGCATTGACCAGGCTACGGTCGGCGACACCCGCACAGAAAAAGATTTAGAGGCCCACCTCCAAGCCCTGCTGGCCCAAGTGACCGAGGCTCCCAAAATTCATCTGGTCATGGACTGCCTCAATACCCATCGCTCAGAAGCTTTGGTGCGGCTTGCCGCCGCCTTGGAACCCGAGCCCATCACATTGGGGACC
>JBHJHA010000074.1:0-10354 GCA_050331235.1 Leptolyngbyaceae cyanobacterium | reverse complement strand
CCAAAGTCCCACCTCGGAATTCTGAACTCTATCTATGTCAGATCGCGGCAAATACCACGGTCAACGCCTCACGGCAAAACAGGTGCTGAGCTACTACGCCACCGGAGAGCGAGACTTTAGGGGAGCCATTTTGCGCGGCTGCAACTTTCGCGGGGCTGACCTGTCAGAGGCTGACTTCACCGGAGCCGACATTCGCAGTGCGCGAGTTGTGAATGCCAACTTACAAAAAGCTACCTTTTGCCATGCTCGCGGGGGTCTACAGCGCCGCTGGGTCGTCGGTCAGCTTAGTTTAGTCATCGTGATTGCCTTGCTCGCAGGCTTGCTACAAGGATTTGCGGGGGCTATACTCGGTGATTTTTTCAGGCGTGGTGACCCCAGTGATTTAATTGCGGCGATCACCAGCACGTTCTTCATTGCGGTCACCTATTTTGTGATCGCCTGCCAAGGGTTTACGATTCGGGCTTTAGGGAGCGTCGCTGTCGCGGTCGCGGTCGCGGTCGCGGTCGCTGCCGCGGTCGCTGGCACTTTCACTGGCACTTTCGCTTTCGCGGTCGCGGTCGCTTTCGCTATCGCGGTCGCTGGCACTTTCGCTGGCACTTTCGCGGCCGCGGGCGCTATCGCGGGCGCTATCGCGGGCGCTATCGCGGTCGCTTTCGCGGTCGCTGCCGCGGTCGCTGGCACTTTCGCGGCCGCGGGCTTTTTTCTCTCTTGGCATGTTAATCGCCGCATTCGCCGAGGCGATCCCAATTTTGAGAATCTGCGCATTATCGGTCTCGCCTTGGCTGCTTTGGGGGGCACCACCTTTAGCGGGGCTGACCTGACGGGTGCAACCTTGGCCTAAGCGTGCCTCAAGGGCACTAACTTTGCCGATGCCAGTCAGCGGTCAACGGTGCTTACTGATATTCGCTGGCACGGGGCTGATCAGCTCGATCAGGCTCGCCTTGGCAGCAGTAATCTACAGGACTCCCGCGTCCGCAATTTGCTGGTTACTCTCAACGGCGTTGACCAAGAGCTAACCGATGCTGATTTGCGGGG
Source organism: Leptolyngbyaceae cyanobacterium (assembly GCA_050331235.1). Classification (GTDB taxonomy): domain Bacteria; phylum Cyanobacteriota; class Cyanobacteriia; order Phormidesmidales; family Phormidesmidaceae; genus Halomicronema. Next base: position 9,319 of record JBHJHA010000074.1, on the reverse strand, counting down.
CGTCAATTTGGCGGGAGCCACCTTCCACCGCATCAACCTCACCGGAGCCAACCTAAAAGGAGCAACTTTGGCCAGGGCAGCGCTGCACGGAGCTAACTTGATGAATGCACAGTGTGTCGGCACTGACTTCACCGGGGCGCATCTCACCGGAGCCTGCTTAGAAGCTTGGAATATCGACAACACCACCGTCCTTCAAGACATCGACTGCGACTACGTGTTTCTCAGGGCAAAACCCGATGGTAAGGGCAACCGGGAGCGGCGCCCCCACAATCCTGACAAGGTCTTTCAGCCGGGCGATTTCGAGAAATTCTTTAGGGAAGTGCTCGACACGGTGCAGCTACTCATTCGCCAGGGCATCCATCCGCAAGTTTTCAAAGATACTCTCAAGCAGCTAATGGCCGACTACGACCTTTCTGCTGATGCCGTACGCAGCTATGAGCGCAAAGGCGAAGACGTGCTGGTGACCGTCGCGGTCCCTGAGGGCACCGACAAAGGCCAATTTGAGCAAGACTTTGACGAGCTGCAGGCTCTTAAACTAGAGGCGGCAAAAGCTCAAGGACTGCTAGAGGGCGAACGCAAACGGGCGGACACATTAGAAGCTATTTTGCTGAAACATGGTCCAGCGACTAACACAGTTCACGTCAACAACACTGCTATGAACAATAGTCAAAATCCGAGTATTTCTGCCAGTGACGGCAGCTTTGTGAATACAGGCGATAACCTGCAGGGCAACGTCATCAACCTGGGAGAAATTAGCGGTCAGGTGAGCAACCAGATTAATCAGCTACCCGATAATGACCCAAGTGCCGATCAGCGCAGCCTCAAAGATTTGCTCACACAGCTACAGGCCGCAGTGGAGGCCGATGCTGAACTCAGCGACGTAGAGAAAAAAGAAGCCCTGGAGAATGTAGGCAAGCTAGCCGAGGCGGGGACCCAACCGCAAGATAACGTGATGCAACGCATGGCCAAACGAGCGGCTGACAACTTACGCTCCATCACCGAGCCGCTGACCGAGGCTTCCAATTTAGCAACGGTCTGCAAGTCGCTGCTGCCGCTGATTTTAGCCGTGTTTTAGCTGGTAAGGGTCACCTCTCCTCATCCCCTATCGATACGCTTGCAGCAGTTCCACCGTTAACTGGCCAGTTCGCTGCCAGCTAAACTGCTGGGCGCGGCGACGCCCGGCTTGGCTGAGCTGTTGTGCCAACTGACTGTCGGTGATGAGCCGCTGCATCTGATGGGCGATCGCCCCGGCATCGGTCGGGTCCACCAGCAGCGCTGCCTCGCCCGCCACCTCGGGAATGGACGCGCGATTGGCGGCGATTACCGGCGTGCCACAGGCCATGGCCTCCAACACCGGCAAGCCAAACCCCTCCCAAAGGCTAGGAAAGATCAGTGCTTGAGCTTGGTTGAGCAGGCAAGGTAGCTGGTCGTAGGCAACATAGTCCAAATATTTCATCTGGGGAGTGATCCCCAAAGTTTGCGCCAGGGTTTTGAGCTCAGGGGTATAGCGAGAATCCGGGGGGCCAGCAATCCATAATTCGTAGTCCGATACCTGTGGCAGTTGGGCAAAGGCTTGCAGGGCGATCGCCCAGTTTTTGTAGGGTGCCTGCCGCCCCAGCAGCAAAAAATAGGGTTGTCGCGGCAGCCCCAGCGGGCGAAAGTGCTCAGCATCATGGGCTAGCAAAATCGGCGTAATTTTTTCAGCGCTGATGCCGTAAAACTGCATCACATCGTTGGCGGTTGCTTCCGAATTGCAGAGAATGTGCTCAGCCGCCGCCAAGACTCGAGGGATATAGTGGTGGTGCAGCCAAGTCTGCGATCGCGACACCTGGAACCGCAGCGGAATCAAGTCATGGATCATGACGATAAACCGACAGCGGGTGTAGAGCGGGGCCTCAGCAATGGGACAAAACAGCAAATCCTGAGGTGATCCCAGTCGGCGATACAGTGTGGGCAGTCGCCACTGAGTCCACAACAAACGTCGGACATGTCCCGCCAAGCCATTCTCAGCGGTCATATTGGCGGGTACCGCCCAGTAATCTTCGAGCCCGCTGGCAGCTGTCGCTAAATAGGTCGGCTCTAGCGGAGCGAGGGAGGGCAATAAATTGAGGGCGTAGTTGGTAGTGCCGGTGGGCCGACGCAGCAGGTAGGCCAAGTTGATCAGCATAGATGCAGTGACTCCCTTGGGCGAGCAAGTAGGAGAGCAGGCTCAGCAGCCCCGCTGGTCGAGCGCTAGGGTGCTACTCACCCGAACCAGTGGGTCCTAGATTATCGAGGCGATGCCGACAGCTCTTCTCCAGCGGGGGTGGTCATTCGCCCAGGTGATGAACCCGGAGATTAAAGAGGCCGGCAACGCATGGTGTCGTTGCCGGCCTAGGCTTTCGCCGGGCTCTGGGGCAGCGGCGTTATTCGCCGCCTTCGGGAGCGGCTTCACCTTCGGGGGCGGCTTCGCCTTCAGGGGCTCCGGCAGGAGCTTCGGCCCCCGCGGCCCCACAGTAAGTGTTGACTTCGTTGATAATGGTGGATTCCTCAACGGAAAGTTCTTGAATCTGCTGGACGGCCTGCACTGTTTGCTGCTGAGACTCTTCGATTTTGGCGGGTAGATCCGCCTCAGTTTCTACCTCTTGCACAATGCCCATGGCGTCGCTGGCCTGGGTCAACGAGGTGCTGAAGCCATCCACCATAGTGATGTAGCGATCGCGGTACCCAATCAGTTCCTCGTCGCTGAGTTCCGTTTGGTTAAGTTCAACCGAGAGCGCATCTAAGTCGGCAACCACTTGGTCCACAGCTTGTACATATTGGTCCGCTGCGGCCTTGATGTCATCCAGGCTTTTGACCTGCGCAGCATTGGCGCTAAAAGTTTGAATGTTGCTCTCAAAAGCGGGCATAAAGCCTTGGGCTTTGTTGACAATTTCGGCTAGCCGATTGCACTGCGAGACCTTAGATTCACCACAGCCGACTGCTAGCAAGGCGATCGCCGCACTCGCTGAAACTATTCCTAAACGGCGACGAACTGTCCGCATGACTCTCTCCTCTACGTCAACGATGGGGATGACCCAATATCGGGCTTGGCACATGATACTCTCATTCGCCCACCTGACTGATAGGACATCCCAACACAAACAGCAGCATACCCAAACCGTAACGCTTTCCATCGAAAAACTCTTGTTCTCAGGCTGATCAAGCCTAAATGAACCTGATAGGATCAAAACCCATACTATTTGATTGCCTGGCAATGGGCCCCACTGTGGCGACATGCAGCGAGCGGTCAAATTCGGTGCTTAAAACGTTTGTTGATATTAAGGTTCCTTACCCCTATGCCAACTCCTGCTGATTTTCTCGAAGCCACTAAATATTTCGGGATTGCCACCCTGACCATGGCGGGCATCACGATTCTTGCCTTCGTGTTGGGCTGGGGCTTTCGCTTTAGATTGGTAGGCATCACCAGCTTTATGGGGGTATTGACAGGCGGGTTGCTGGGGCTGAGCTTTGAACCCTTTACCCAAAATGTAGTGCCGGGAGCCATACCGTATAAGACCGTCTATGATTCGGGCGCGGCGCAAATCGTTATCAAAGTACCGAGCGCCATTACCCCTACTGAGCTGGAGGCGACCCTACAGCAGGCTGCCAGCAATCTCTTAAAGCCTAGCCGCCTAGGGATCTATGGCACGACTCCCAATATCCGGGCTCGCTCCATTGTGCATGAGGCCGGTGGCGTCTCAAAACTGGTTTATCTGGGCAAGGCGCAACCCATCAAAGGGGCTGAAACCGATAACAACTTGTCCGTTGAGCTCTATGATGAGGCGTTCAAATCCCTCTCCTCATCGACTTCTCAAGACCTTACTGACAACCACAACGCTTGAATACTATGACTTCTACAACCTTTCTGCCTTTGATGGTGGCACCTGCCCAGGTCGTGCGGGGAGCTAGCATCTTGTCTGAGATGGGGGAGCACATTGCGGCTTTGGGCCATCGTCCCTTAGTCATTGGTGGCGATCGCTCCTTGGCCTCAGCGGAGTCTTATTTGGCCCCGGCCCTTACTCACTTGGCCGCCGCCACGGTGACCTATGGTGCTGACTGTAGTGAGGCTACGCTGGATCAGTTGCAGCGGGCGATCGCCGACCATGAAGCCGACGTCATTATTGGGGTTGGCGGCGGTAAAGCTCTAGACACCGCCAAGCTTGCGGCCCACCAAGCCCGCCTACCAGTGGTGACGGTGCCCACGTCAGCGGCGACTTGTGCCGCCTGGACCGCCTTGTCAAACGTGTACTCCGAGGCAGGGGCGTTTCTGTATGATGTGACCTTAGATCACTGCCCCAACCTCCTGATCCTGGATTACGATTTAGTAGCCACGGCTCCCCAACGAACTTTGATCGCCGGCATCGGTGACGCTCTGGCTAAGTGGTATGAGGGGTCCGTGAGTAGTGGCAGTTCCGAACAGACATTGGTGATTGCCGCAGTCCAGCAGGCCCGGGTTCTCCGCGATTTACTCTGGCAAAAGACCCCAGCAGCGCTGGCTGATCCCGGTGGAGCGGCCTGGCGCGAAGTGGTGGATGCCTGCGTCTTGTTGGCAGGTGTTATGGGCGGCCTCGGTGGGGCGCAGTGCCGCACGGTGGCGGCCCATGCTATCCACAACGGGTTGACCCATCTCGCCGCCAGCCACGGTGTGCTTCACGGAGAAAAGGTCGCCTATGGCATTTTGGCCCAGCTGCGACTTGAGGAAATTGCCCAGCAGTCTTCTCTCGCGTACACAGCTCGGCAGCAGCTCATTCAGTTTTATACCGAGACGGGGCTACCCAAAACCTTGGCCGATATGGGCCTGGCGGCGGTCGCTGTGGCAGATTTACAGCAGGCGGCCGCGATCGCCTGTCGTCCCACCTCTGACATCCATCATCTACCCTTTACTGTCACCCCCGAGGCCTTGATGGGGGCGTTGGTCTCCACCACCGCAGTTGAAATGAAAGTCAAGAAACGGGCAGAGGCTCCGGCCCCAAAAACTACTCGTTGTCGTTAATCCAGTCAATTGATCCAGAAAATCTGGTAAATTTTGCACACTATAGGTGCGTTAGGCATCGAGACTTCTAAGCGAGAGGAACAGCGGGCATGGATCTGGATTGGCTGCAACCAGCGGAGCGGGTGCGTCGACTCCCCCCTTACGTATTTGCCCGGCTCGATGAGCTGAAAGCGGCCGCGCGGGCCCGGGGGCTAGACCTGATTGATCTGGGCATGGGCAATCCCGATGGTCCAACGCCACAGCCAGTGATTGACGCTGCTGGTGCGGCGGTACAGGATGCAGCTAACCACGGCTATCCGCCTTTTGAGGGCACCCGTAGCTTTCGAGAGGCCATCACTCGCTGGTATCGCCGTCGCTATGGCGTCAGCCTTGACCCCAATGGGGAAGCCCTGCCGCTGTTGGGCTCCAAAGAGGGGTTAGCGCACCTCGCCATGGCTTACATCAATCCGGGTGATCTGGTTTTAGTGCCGTCACCGGCTTACCCCGCCCACTTTCGGGGACCGGCGATCGCCGGGGGCAAAATTTATGACTTGCCACTGTCTGTAGACAATGACTGGCTGATTGACCTGTCAGCCATTCCGGAGGCTGTAGCCCGCGAAGCTAAGGTGCTGTTTTTCAACTATCCCAACAATCCTACGGCGGCGACGGCTCCCCGTGAGTTTTTTGAGGAAGTGGTGGCGTTTGCCCGCCACTACGAAATCATGTTGGTGCATGACCTCTGCTACGCCGAGCTTGCCTTTGACAATTACCAACCCACGAGCCTGTTGGAAATTCCTGGGGCCAAGGATATTGGCGTGGAGTTTCACACCCTCTCCAAAACCTACAACATGGCTGGTTGGCGGGTGGGCTTTGTAGTGGGCAATCGTCATATTATTCAGGGCCTGCGCACCCTAAAAACGAATCTTGACTATGGCATCTTTTCTGCACTGCAAAAGGCTGCGGAAACTGCTCTCCAACTGCCGGATCACTACCTTGAGGCAGTGCAAACTCGCTATCGCACCCGCCGAGACTTTCTCATCCAGGAGTTTGCCGCCCTCGGCTGGCAAGTAGCCAAAACCCAAGCCACCATGTATCTCTGGGTAGCGTGCCCACCGGGCATTTCCTCCACCGATTTTGCCTTAGCGGTGATGGAGCAGACGGGGGTGGTGTTTACCCCTGGCAATGCCTTTGGCCCCGGCGGGGAAGGCTATTTTCGGGTGAGTCTGATTGCCGACTGCGATCGCCTCGGCGAAGCCATGGCGCGCCTCAAGCAGGCCAACATTTGCTTTGAATCTGCTACGGCCAACGTTTAGCGTCTAAACTGTGGCTCATCCCTAGGCCACTCTGGCTGGCCCAGATTGTAAAGAATTTTCATTTTTTCTTGTCCTTACCCAGACAACCCGACGGAGCGCTTTGTCATGTTTAATATCGGCTGGACAGAAGTCATTTTGGTATTAGGCGTCGGCCTACTGATCTTTGGACCTAAGAAGATTCCTGAGTTGGGCAACGCCCTGGGCAAAACCCTGCGCACCTTCAAAGATGAGCTCAACACTACGGATGTTGAAGAAACCGCTTACCTGGAAGATGAAGAGACCGAACGGTAATCGCCCATTCCGGATTAACGCAGCGCATATTTGCGTACAGCCACCAAACTTCCTAGTAAACCCACCAGACTCCCTAAGCCCAATAGCGCTGACGGTAGCAGAATGGCCTGCTGGGGAGTCAACCGTAATCCATTCATCACGAACTGGATGAAGTCGGGCTGCTGGTTGACCAATTCGTAGAGGAACTGATGAATCGCGGTCAACAGCCCCCAGGCAATACCAGCGCCTACTAAGCCGAAAAACGCGCCCTGGAGAATGAAGGGTAGATAAATCCAGATGTTGGTTGCCCCTACGAGCTGCATCACCTCAATCTCGTGGCGGCGGGCCATGACAATGAGCCGAATGGTGGTGGTAATGACGGCGATCGCGGTCAAACTCAGTACGCCGATGACAAACACACTGGACCAGCGTAGCCCCTGGTTGAGCTGCTCAATGCGCTGGACAGCTTCATCGATATACAAGACGTCACTAACGCCCTGCATCTGCTGGAGCTGAGACGCCAGTTGGGGCACTGCTTCCGAGTTGCTGGCTTTGACCCGCAACGCATCGACCAAGGGGTTGCCCTTGAGCTGTTCCGTGGCTCCTGCAATATCGGAGATACCGAGGTCGGCAACGAGGTTCTCCCAGGCGACTTCCTTGGAGATGGACTCTACTGTGGTCACTTGGGGCAATGCCGCTACCGTTTCTGTGAGAGAGTCGGCTTGGACGCCGCAGTCCAAATACACTGATACTTCCAACTGGCTACCAAACTGATTGAGCAAACCCTCCAGCTGCCAACTAGCCTGCAGGCTGATGCCAAACAAAAACAACAGAACTGTCATGGTGCTGATGGCTGCCCAATTCATCCAGCCACCCCGCCGGAGACCGAGCAGTGTCTCGCGGATTAAATAGTCAGCTTTGGTAAAAGCCTTGAGCATTGCAGTTAACCCGGGAATAGAAAACGAAGCGGTGTAGCGTTAAATCCTGTAGAAAAGCAAAATGGCCTGTAGAAAAGCAAAGCGGCACCTTGCTGACTGAGGGCATGGCCGCCTCCATCGATGCCTGGTGAGCCGCTGGCCAAAGCGAACACCCTGATTTGGAAGAATGCGGACTCACGTTGGGATTGAGACACAGAAGCATGGCCTAAGGTAGGCGGCGGCGATTGCCGTTGTCAAGGGGCTGCAGCGAACGTTTACAGATTGGCCGAAATAAGTAAGCCGAGTGTCAGAATTGAAGACTCTATCGAAGAAAGTAGCGATCGCTGACAGGCCGATCCACGCATCCTCCATTCTTACACGGCCTTCACCATGTCTCTGAGTGTGTTCATTCGAGCTTTGATCTGGACCGGTACTCTGGTAGAGATACGACTTCTCCCCTCGACTGACGCACGCGCAAAACTAATGATTCAGTTCCTCAACGACCTCACAAAAATAGCCCGCTGAAATAGTGCAGCTATTCGGGAACTTTTAGGTGTTGCAGGGCAACGTAATCATGAACGTCAGGGCACGAGATGAGCTTCCCCCCAAATAACACAGACCCCTAAGAGGTCACAGTTGCACTATGGCTTTTCAAGTCGGTGGGCTCTGGTTTGCCCGCACGGAGCCTGCCCAGACCCAAGCCACCACCGTCGAACTGATTGCCCCCATCACGGCTCCGACCCAGAGCCCCACACCGCGGATCTTGAAATTTACGCTGGCGCGTTCTTCTCCAGATCACCTGAAGGTGCGGCGGGGGAATTACTCGGATCAAGTTTTAGCCGACTGGACGCGGCAGCAACAGCAACTCACTAGCCAAACAACTAAAGTACAGCTCTCGTTAGACCGCATCATCGAGGCGAAGGGCATTGCTGATCTATCCGCCTTCATCTATATCCGTTCCCTCAGCGGCGGCTAGCTTACAACGAGCATGTACAGCGAGTAGAGGAGCAAAAGAGCGATAGCGGCTGAAAATATCGCCCAGACGCAGTAGCTAAGCGCTGCGACAATAGCCCGCGAGCAGTCGGATGATCCGGGGGCGGTCTACCACAATGACGCATACAGTGCGCTATCTGGCAGCGGCTATAAGTCCCCCTAGTCAGATGAGTTGACCGATATTTTAGACGATGCAGTCTGGGATCTGGGCGATCGCCCCGTCACTGTCATCATCCAGCTTGTCTACCCTCTGGAACATTTATCATGGCTCATTCAGTATCCTCCCGTTTGAGCATTAGCGTGTTGCTGTTGCTGTGCAGCTTTCTATTTTTTTGGCAGTTGGATGCCTACAGCCTATTCAATGAGACCGAAGCCAAGCAGGCCGAAATTGCGCGTCAGATTTAGGTGCGGCAAGATTGGCTCACCCCTCACTACAACGGCGAAATCTATGTGGATAAGCCCATTTTATTGCACTGGTTGATAGCGTTGGACGTTCCGCTTGTCGGGCTGAATGAATGGGCGGTTCGCTTACCCTCAGCTATTTTGTCCATTAAACATTTAACTTTCCAAATCTTAAAGAATTCGGCTCTACCGGGTTGATTTGATTATGCAGCCGATGTAGGAAAATACCAGCCAATCAAACCGCGCAATCGGAACCGCGCGAAATTTTGGAACCCCTAACCAGACCGTATCATCAGCTTCAAGCGATTATTAATTCCCTCCACGACGCCATTTGTCGTCCGGTGCTCAAAATATTGCAGAATCTCGCCAAACCATCGCCGGATCGTGGCTACCGAGTTGGGGTAAAGCGGCCGCGCTGTGACCATCCAGTC
>JBHJHA010000073.1:0-20437 GCA_050331235.1 Leptolyngbyaceae cyanobacterium | reverse complement strand
ACCGCCACTCTCTCGTCGGCCTCGACCTGGATGGTGATGACTTGGGTCAATGACATTTCTTACCAACAAGTCGGTGACCTATATGGCCTCAGAAACTGGGTGGAGTATGGCTTTGAGCAAAGTAGCATGAACTGGTATGGGCTGACTTTCGCGTCACTGATTATCCACCTTTTTAAGAGATACAGCAGGTGAACGTGATCTCTGTCTGTGGCGCTTTTTCGCTGCCTCAAAAGCAGTTTGAGGTCTTCTTCACTTTCTGTGATCTCAAGGTGATAGACGCCTGACACGGTTCCTACCCAATGCTTCATACCCTTTCTAGCATCTGTAGTATTAACCCGAAAAATCGGTATAAATTGCTGTCGAAGGGAATCGGCACACTCTAAGATCATTAAATTCAGGCGGCAAGCTACTGTAATTGGGGTAGGCTTGCCCGTGGTTGAGTCCAGCGAAGTTGGTTTATGTATCCCCCGCTCCCCTTTGGCACCGTACTCCAGTCTCGATACAAAATCGCTAAGCTGCTCGGGCAGGGCGGTTTTGGCCGGACTTACCTGGCCGAAGATACTGGTCGGTTTAATGAGCCCTGTGCGGTCAAGGAGTTTTTGCCCCAGCAGGATGAGGACCATTTCTCTAGCAAATCCACCGAGCTATTCCAGCGGGAAGCCGCCATTCTTTATCAAATTCAGCATCCACAAATCCCGCAATTTCGCGCTACGTTCGAGGTGGAAGGACGTCTTTTTCTCGTCCAAGATTACGTTGAAGGACCGTCCTACCGCGATTTGCTCAACGATCGCCGTTTGCAAAACATCACCTTCTCCGAAGCGGAGGTGCGGCAGTTTCTTCAGCAAATACTGCCGGTCTTGGCCCACATTCATGCCAAGGGCATTATCCACCGCGACATCAGTCCCGACAACATCCTGCTGCGTAACCGCGATCGCTTGCCGGTACTCATCGACTTTGGTGTGGTCAAAGAGGTGGTTACCCGAGTCCAAATGGCAACGACTACCCACCACGCCACAACAGTCGGCAAACCCGGCTATGCCCCCAGCGAGCAAATGCAGTCTGGCCGGGCCTACCCCAGTAGTGATCTATATGCCCTCGCCGTAACGGCCATTGTGCTCCTCAGTGGTCGCGAGCCCCAGGATATTTTTGATGATGTCAATCTGGCCTGGCACTGGCACCAGTACGCCAACGTTAGCCCCGGCTTAGCGCAAGTGTTGGACAAAGCGACGAGCTATCGACCAGGCGATCGCTATCAAACAGTTAGCGAAATGGCCCAGGCGTTAGGTGCCGCTGGTACCGTTGGCGCGAGAACTGCTCCACCGCCCTACAGTCCCCAGCCGCCTCGCCCTGCGGCCCCCACTTCCCAAATGCGTACTGTCGCCGTGGGTCGCCCCTACAAAGCGACCACGATGGCAGGTCCCCAGAACTCCCAAACCCAGCGATCGCCCCTGCCATCAGTCTTAGACGACGACGAAGGGTCCATTTGGGAAAATCCCCTCGCTGTCGGAGCATTGGCCCTCGGTCTTGCCCTCGTCGCAGGACTCGGCGGCTGGGGTTTGGTCACAGCTCTCAACCGCCCAGAACAACCGCCCGAGACCGACGTTCCACCGATCACGATTGACCCGGAGCAACCAACCACAACCCCAGAGCCCGAACCGGAACCGACCCCAGAGCCCGAACCGGAACCAGTCGAATACAGTCAGGCTTTAGGCATTCGTACGGGAGAGTCCACCACTGTAGAGGGGAGTCTCAAATCAAACGAAACCGTGAATTACCGCGTCAATGGTCGCCAGGGGGAAACCTTGCTAGCTCAGCTAGACGGCGAAGGGATTTTGATGACAGTTTTGGCTCCCAACGGCAACCCGCCCGATGATCAAGCCCGTCGTGTCTTAGGCTGGACAGGGACCCTAGATTTCACCGGCGAATATACCGTGCAGTTGAGCCCCGTTGAGGGCGTTGAGCAGGCAGCCTATGCGCTAGAAGTGGCACTATCGGAAGATCGCGATCCCGAAGCTCCCACCGATCCTGAGTCACCGGGTAGCCCCACTGATCCTGAGACCCCAGAGCGTCCTCCAGAACCGGAAGGACCTGAAACACCCGATGAACCGGAAGTCATCTCAGAGCAACGGATACGCTTTCCAGCAGGACAGGACAGCATCCTGGTCGCCAACAGCGCGGGGCCGGGCCGGCTCCGTCGCTATGTTATTAACTTGCAAGAGGGTGAGGTGCTACAGGTTTCCGTAGATAGCGCCACTGCCCCGACTACATTTAGTGTTAGCTTGCCTAGCGGAGATGCACTGGCCAACTCCGTTCAACTTTGGGAGGAGCCGGCTCCAGTTGGCGGCGATTATGCCATTGACGTGACGGCAAATGCCGACTCTGAGTTCACATTGCGATTTGAGGTGAGATAGATTTGAGCAACGTTATGCATCGTAGTGTGCTGATTGTCGGCACTGATACCGAAGTCGGCAAAACGGTGGTGACCACCGCCCTCATTGCCTATTGGCACCAATACTTTACCGCTACTGACCTGGGCGTTATCAAGCCAGTGCAGTCAGGGGTAGGAGATTTTGAGACCTACACCCAGCTCTTTGATTTGGGCCAGGCACCCGACGCGATCGCTCCCCAGCGTTTTGCTGCACCGCTCGCGCCGCCATTGGCTGCCGCCCAGGAGGGCAAAACGGTCGATCTAGCGATTGTCTGGCAGCAGTTGAGCCAGTTGCTCGAAACACGACAGCGGGTGCTGGTCGAAGGGGTCGGAGGCTTGGGCTCTCCGGTTACCGATGAATGGACCGTAGCTGAGCTAGCTGCCGCCTGGCATTTGCCCATTGTGCTAGTCGTGCCGGTCAAGCTAGGGGCGATCGCCCAAGCAGTGGCCAATACAGCGCTGGCTCGCCAACATCAGCTCACTGTCAAAGGCATTATTCTCAACTGCACTAGACCACTGACGCCCGATCAGCAGCAAAACTGGACCCCCGTCGAGCTGATTGAGCGTCTGACACAGTTGCCGGTGCTCGGGCATCTCCCTTTTTTGTCAGATCTACAGGATCTACAGACCTTAGCAAATGCCGCCTCAGCTCTAGACTTAGAGGCCATTTGGGGCAGCGTGCATCAGCCCTCCATGACATAGTCCGCCGATTTCCTGACAAAGCGGGAACCGCACCCCTGGGAAATCGTCAGATCGCCTGAGGAAACTATGGCTGGGTTTTTGTTCCCCCGTTTCTCCATGCGAATTGACACAATAGATCAAACGTGACGTTTCTGGTTGGCGAGTCATGAAAGGCAGGCAACGGTTTTTAGCGTGGTGTTTAGTCGGCGTCTTCTGCACTTTAGGAATTAGCGGCTGGGGGGCAAGCTGGCAACCGGGACGGGCAGCCTCAATAGAGCAAATTGCCAATTTACGCAAGGCCGACGCAGACGTTTTAGCCTCACCGGAACCGGAGCCGGTTGACGATGCGGAGGTCGAAGACGACACCCTTGATTTGCCCGACTTTGAGCCGCGACTGCCTGGCGAGAGTTTACCCTCGGAGGCACCCGCCGATGCTGACACAGATTGGAACGACGTCGATATTGAATCTTCGGGCACTGAGACCTCACCGCCTAAAGTTAGCAAGCAGCAGCAAATCCTAATGGCTGCGGACGATCACTACTTGGCCGGTGACTACGACACTGCCGAGGTGCTGTATCGTCAGGTCAAAGACGCCCAATGGCAGGTTGATCCGGATTCTCTGCGCCCGCTGCCTATCACCGATCCGGCTGATTTACCGCCGGGGGGAGCCGTCTATTGGCGTGAGGCTAAAGCTGGCTACGATGCTGGCCTCATTCACCGGACGTTGGTGCCCCTAGAGTTGCTGGTGGAAGAATATCCCCAGTTTATTCCTGCTCAGATCTTTTACTCGCAATATCTGATTGAGTCCGATCGCGCCGACGAAGCCGACGCTATTTTGGACCGCGCCCTGATGATCTATCCCAGTCAGCCGGAGCTGCTCAAAGCCCGGACTGAGGCGCAAATGGCCATGGAGCATTGGATTGAAGCTGCCATCACGGCCAAGCAGTTTGTGTTACTCAATCCTGAACATCCCGATTTTGAAACGATGGACAATCTCAGTCGGGAAAATCTTGATCGGTTCCGCGCCGCGATGAACGAGGAGCTCACCGGAAATCTCATTGGCAATATTTTCACTGGAGCAGCGGGCTTGATTTTAACGGGGGGCATCATTGGTCCCTACACCGCCATCAACTCAGCGATGATTTTGTTACAAGGCGAGTCGGCAGTGGGGGCCAGTGTTGCCGAGCAGGCTAAGGCACAGCTACCGATGATGGACGATCGCGCTGTCAACGAATATTTAGATCGCATTGGTCAGCACCTCGCTAGCTTGGCCGGACGCGATGAATTTGACTACGACTTTTATGTGATCGATGATCCAAACTTGAATGCCTTTGCGCTGCCGGGTGGCAAGGTTTTCATCAACTCCGGGGCCTTCTTAAAAACTGACTCTGAAGCTGAACTAGCAGGGCTAGTGGCCCATGAGTTGGCCCACGCCGTCCTGTCCCACGGGTTTCAATTGGCGACCAGCGGCAACCTGGTCAATAGCGTTGCCGGGGTGATTCCGATTCCCCAAGTCGGGGGCATTGCCGCGGCCTTAGTTAATAGTGACTATTCGCGGCAAATGGAGCGCCAGGCCGATATTTTAGGGACTCAACTGTTGTCCGCTGGAGGATATGCCGCCGACGGCTTACACAATCTAATGGTGACGCTCCGGGAGGAAAATGGCGCTGCGGGCGGTATTCAATGGTTTTCTTCTCACCCAGCACCAACTGAGCGCGTAGACTATCTCAAGCAAATTGTAGAAGTTGGCGGCTTTAACCGCTACGCCTATGAAGGCGTAGCGCCCCACCTCAACATTCAGCAGCGGGTGGCCCGCCTCATCCAAGCTGAGCCAGTAGAAGCGGCAGCTCCCACCGAAAGTGTCGAGTAAAGCCGTTTCTGATGTTGCCCTTGATTTTTGCAATTCCACTGCCCGCCGACAATCTCACTGATCTAGGATGGCGATAAGTATTGAGAAGACGCTATGGCTGACGCTGACCAGATTCCTATTCGACAGAGCCAACTCAACCAACGGTTGGTAATCGATATCGATACCACCGAAGAGTTAGGCCGGCTCTCTCAGTTTTTGGTAGATGTTAAAAATCACCAAATTGAGGGCTTTGTCTGTAAAAAAGGGCTTATTGGATTAGACACCACCCCCGTGATGTGGGTACAGGTAGAGTCCATCGGGCAAGACAGTATCCTGGTGCGGCGTAGTGGCAATGCGGTTTCACAGCGACTGGACGCGGCGATCGCCCTCGACAAGCAAGTGGTTTGGGCCGATTCGGGTGACCAAGTAGGGCCGTTGGTTGACTACTGCATCGAGCTCTCCACTGGGGCCATCACCGAATACATTTTCACAGCACCTGGCTGGCAAGGGTTTACCGATGGCCTCTACGCCTTTGCTCCAGCAGCCGTGGTGAGTATAGGCAAAAAACGGATGATGGTACGTCAGGCCGCCTTAGCAACCGCTGAGCAGTTTGTCCCTGGAGTGCAAGCACGGGTCAAGGAAGCCTGGCAGCAAGATGTCACTCAAACTCGCCAGGATGTCCAAGGCGTGGTCGACGGCACCCGTGAAGCGGCGGATCGCGTCCAAGCTCAGGCTCAAAAACTGACGGAACAAACGCGGAGTCAGGTTCAACAGCTTTTTGGCAAGGTTAAACAGCAAAGCAAAGCGTTGCGATCACAGGTCAATGATCGCTTTGCCGATGCCGCCTCAACCCTTGAAAACACCCGCCAACCGTCGACCCGCAATCAAGTCCCTGGGGAAACCATCGACGTTGATTCTGAAGAAATTTGGCCGGGCGAAGAAGAGCCTCCCCAGCGCTAGCCCATTTAGAGTTTAGTGTAATGCCGTTCCCGCAAGCGCAGGGCCCGTTGATAGTCATGCAAGGCCCCTTCGGCATCGTCTGCGGCGGCCCGAGCCTGGGCTCGGCTAATATAAGCTTCGGTCAGGTTAGGGTCGAGCTCCAGGGCCTGACTAAAATCTTGCAGCGCGATGGGAGCTTTGCCTAGCTGAAAATATGCATTACCACGATTGTTGTAAGCCTCAGCGTCGTTTGGGTTTTGCTCCAGGGCTAGGTTGAAATCCTGGATAGCAGATTCAAACTGTCCAGCCTGTAGGCGTAAGAGCCCGCGCCGATTATAGGTGCGAGATTTTTGCGGTTCGAGGGCTAGGGCCTGGGTATAGTCAGCGATCGCGCCCGCAGCATCACCTAACTCGGCCCGCAGATCGCCTCGATGGTTGAAAATTTCGGCTAGCTGTGGCGGCGACGTGACCGTCTTTTCATAGGTTTGGGTCATGCCTGATGTGGCAGCTTCAGTCGTCGGTGTTGCCGATGGGGGAGCTTGGGCGGACAGTTCAGTCGTGAGCTGCATCACCTGCTGATAGTCCCGCACCGCACCATCGGTGTCCCCCAGCTTGTGCCGCAGTAGACCCCGGTTACTATAAGCTTCTACAAAGTCAGATTTGCACTCAATGGCCTGGTTCATATCAGCGATCGCCTGATACCAGTTACCCAGATGCATGTGCGCCAAGCCCCGACTGTGAAACGCATCGGCCAGCTTTGGCTGGTACTGTAACGCTCGATTGAAATCGACGATGGCAGCTTGGTAAGCGGCCTGCTGTAAATGGGCACAACCACGCCAAAGGTAAACTTTCGAAAATTTAGGTGCGTAGGCCAAGGCCTGGTCAAAATCCTGAATCGCCGCTGGGTATTTTTCCTGTAGAAGATAGGTTAAGCCACGGCCACCGTAAGCTTTAGCTGAGGTCGGCTCAATCTGAAGAGCGGCCTCAAAGTCAGCCATTGCAGCTACGTAATCTCCAGTTTTGCGATGGAGATTGCCACGATTGAGATAAGCATTGACATAGTCGGGATTAAGCTCCAGAGCCTGGGAGAAACTCGCCAAGGCTTCAGACACACGGCCGAGGTCACTGAGCGCACAAGCTCGATTATAGTGAGCTTTACTATAATTCGGCTCCAGCTTTAAGACCTGATCAAATAAGATGACGGCTTCAGTCAGCTCACCGCGCCGGGCTCGATCAATGGCTTCATTCAATATCGTTTTCCATTGCATGCCGGCACCTCTGGCTCCCGCAAGGATTCCTCCATCCCTCTGGGCTGAACAAATCTCTAATTTGAGATACAAATACGCTTCGGTATGCACCCATACCTCTTTCTAGCGTATCCAAGTCAACAGTAAAATTCACATCCCTGGAAATTTCCCTGGAACTTGCATATGCTGTTCGCTGGGTGACTACCTCAACCGATGTCGGACTCAAGACTCGCGCTAGGTCTAGCCTAATTGAAAGAGACGTTGCTGATGGCAGCTATGGTTCTAGAGTTCATGAAATCTTCATGTAATCCAAGAAATTTGATAGGTAAGTCTACTGAGAGCATCACAAAGCTGAGAGCAAGGTCCGTGCCGCCCGGTTGTGAGCATTAATCAAACTATGAAGATCAACGGTGGTCAGTTGTCCTTGATCTACCACGCAACGCCCGTGGATAAAGCTGTAGTCAACCCGATGGATTTGACAAAACAGCAGTGCCGCAACGGGATCATATACGCCGGCGCCGGCTAGCTCTGGGCGCTCAAGATTGATGGCGATGAAGTCAGCGGCCATACCAGGGGCTATGTGTCCGATATCATCACGGCCTAACACTTGAGCGCCGCCAGTGGTGGCGATCGCCAATGCTTCCCTCGCGGTTAGGGCTGCAGGTGCCTCGTCACGGACTCGGGCTGCGAGCATCGCCATGCGGGCCTCGTGCATTAAATGCCCCGTATCGTTGGAGGCAGCTCCATCAACACCGAGGCCGACCGGAATCGCCCGATCAAGCATGGCTCGAATTGGGGCAATACCGCTAGCGAGGCGCATATTACTGCAGGGGCAGTGAGCAACACCAGTACCCGTCTGCCCAAACTGATCCAGCGATCGCGAGCTCAGCTTGACACAGTGGGCATGCCAGACGTCGTGGCCGAGCCAGCCCACTGACTCCGCATATTCCCCGGGCGTTTGATCAAATTTGTCTAGGCAGTAGTCAACATCTTTAGTGTTTTCCGCTAAGTGGGTGTGCAAGCCCACGCCAACAAACGAACGAGCGAGGGCCGCAGACTCCCGCATCAGATCTTGAGAAACCGTGAAGGGGGAGCAAGGTGCTAGGGTAATCCGCAGCATGGCGTAGCGATCGCTGTCGTGATATTGCTCAATCAATCGCTGAGAGTCTTTCAGAATGAACGATTCCGCCTCCACCAGGCTATCGGGTGGAAGCCCGCCATGACTCTGACCAATGCTCATGCTGCCTCGGTTGGCATGAAAACGTAGGCCCGTAGACTGCACCGCCCGAATTTCATCGTCGAGGGTACAATCATTGGGAAAAAGATAGCTATGGTCGCTGGCCGTCGTACAGCCGGACAAAATCAACTCTGCTGCGGCCATTTGAGCACTGATCGCAAGCGACTCAGCTGTAATATTTGACCAGAGAGGATATAAGCTTTGTAACCACTGAAAGAGCTCATGGTTTTGTGCTTGGGGGACTGCCCGCGTCAGCGTTTGAAAAAAATGATGATGGGTGTTAACCAGTCCCGGTAACACGACATGGCGATCGGCCAAATCTAACACCTGGTCAGCAGTATCAGGCAGTGCTGCAGTAGTGCCGACCTGCTCTATGATGTGGTCACGGATGAACAACGCTCCGCGACGAATTTCCTGCTGCCCCCTGTCGAAAGTTGCCAGGGTATGAATGTTTTTGACTAAGAGAGTGGCCACAGATGTCCTATCCAACTGAACAGCAGGGGTAGCTGCCTTCGTAGAGTAGTCAGCTACACTCCCCTGCAGCGGGCTACAGAAGGCCATGGGCTAGCGGCCATCTGCCATAAACTCAACTACAGGGACAACATCATCGAGACAACTGCTTCACCCGCCAGCCGGTATAGGTCAGCAGCCCCGTAGCCCCTGCCGCATACAAAAAGCCGCTGGGAACCCCAGCAAAGGCCACTGCTAAACAGCCAGCCCACAGGGTCAACGCATAAATAAATAGAACCGCCCAGCGATGGGACAGCCCCGCTTTCAACAGGCGGTGGTGCAGATGTCGCTTATCAGCAACAAAGGGTGAATTACCCGACCGAATACGCTCCACAATGACCGCAGACATATCCAAAATCGGTACGGCTAAAATCAAATAAGGTAGTAACACTGCAACGGTTGTGACGCTTTTGATCAAGCCGATCACCCCAACGCCAGCCAGGGTAAAGCCGATGAAGTAGGAGCCGCCATCGCCCATAAAAATCTTGGCCGGGTTGAAGTTGTAGCGCAAGAAGCTCAATGATCCCCCAGCCAAGGCAGCAGCAATCAGCGCGGCGGCAGGCTGAGCCATAAATAAACTAACAACTAGCATGATCAGAGCCGCAATTCCACAGACCCCTGCGGCTAAGCCATCAAGTCCGTCAATCCAGTTAATGGCATTGGTCATACCGACCAACCAAATAATCGTGATGGGCAAACTGACCCACATAGGGAGCGAAACTAGCCCCACAAAGGGGATGCTCAGAAAATCGATGCTCACGCCAACGTGCCAGGCGATCGCGGCAATAGCCGCCTGCATGAGCAATCGACTCGACGCCGATAAGCCAAACAGGTCATCTAGCAGCCCAATTAGAAAGAAAGCAAAGCCGCCCAGGGTCACCCCCCAGATTTCATATTCATCGGTCGGACTCAGATGTGCACCGCTTGCATCAATAAATCCGCCAGCCCACCACACTAGCAACAACGAAATCAACGTACCTAAAAAGATCGAAACACCGCCCAACCGCACCATGGGCTGAGTATGAACCTTGCGTCCTCCGGGCACATCGACCCGACCGCATTTCAATCCAATTTTCCGAACGATGGGAGTTGATATCAGAACAACTGCAGCGGAGACTAAAAAGGCCAGTAGATGATAAAGCTGAAATGGCATAGCGGTGCTTCAACTAAGTCGAAGATGGCGATCAGCATAGAACGGTTGAGTTTGCGACCCATACTCAGGCCCCTATTTAAGTATGGCTATCCCACTGCGGCAAGATAGTTAACCCTTCTCAATGTTTTGTCGAAACTTGTAACTACTATAAAGCTCCATGAAGGATATGACAGATCCAAAAGATTGTCTATGGTCATATCGCCCACGGAGCTAAATTTTCGTCAGTTTAGCTGATCGGATCTGTGCATAGATGACTTAGGCGGGAACCGGACTAGATTGGGCCAAATAGGGATAAAGCGGAAAGCCATCACAGAGGGCGGCAACCCGTCGCCGACAGTTTTCTCGCACAACTTCGTCATCTGGATTGGTCAGCCGATCAGCAATGATGTCGGCAATTTCCGTAAACTCCTTAGCTCCCATGCCGCGAGTCGTCATCGCGGGGGAACCCAACCGCAAACCGCTTGTGACAAATGGAGATTCGGGATCAAAGGGGACCGTGTTTTTATTGGCAGTGATATTCACTTCACTCACCAATTTGTCAGCTTGCTTACCCGTCAAGCCCACTGAGCGCAAATCAACTAGCACCAGATGATTATCGGTGCCGTTAGAAACTAGTTTAAGGCCCCGTTTCTGCAGTTGAGACCCCATCGCTTGGGCGTTGGTTACGACCTGTTGTGAGTACGTCTTAAACTCGGGCTGCAAGGCTTCACCAAAAGCCACAGCTTTGGCCGCGATGACATGCTCCAGTGGCCCGCCTTGAGAACCGGGAAAAACCGCCTTATCGAACTTTTTGCCCAGTTCGGCATCGCGGGTCATGATTAGTCCCCCACGGGGGCCCCGCAACGTTTTATGGGTAGTGGTGGTGACGACGTCGCAGTGCGGCAACGGATTGGGATGGACACCGGCAGCCACTAGCCCTGCGATGTGAGCAATATCGGCCAGCAAATAGGCTCCCACTTCATCGGCGATCGCCTGAAACTTTTCAAATGGAATGGTGCGAGGATAAGCAGAATAGCCACAAATGAGCATTTTGGGTTTGTGCTCTAGCGCCAAGGCACGAATCTCATCAAAGTCAAGAGTTTCGGTGTCTCGGTTGACGCCATACTGCACCACATTGAACCATTTGCCTGAAACATTCACTGGCGATCCATGGGTCAAATGTCCGCCATGGGACAGATCCATCCCCATGATGGTATCCCCCGGCTTCAGCAACGCCAAGAAGACAGCAAAGTTGGCCTGGGCGCCGGAGTGAGGCTGAACATTGGCATGGGCCGCACCAAACAGGTCTTTGATCCGCTCGATCGCGAGGCTCTCTGTTTGGTCAACAAACTCACAGCCGCCGTAGTAACGCTTGCCTGGTAGTCCCTCAGCATATTTGTTGGTTAGCACTGAGCCCTGGGCAGCCATGACCGCCGGAGATGCAAAGTTCTCACTAGCAATAAGCTCTAGGTGATCACGCTGGCGCTGGAGTTCATTTGCCACCATCTCAGCCACTAACGGATCACGATCACGAAGAATTTCCAAAATTGATTGCGTCACAACTTTTAGCCCCAAATTACCGATTTCATTTCGTTTGCTCGTTGACACATCGTTGCCCAGATGTCCCCACTGCTGACCTCACCATCAACACAGCAATAGCCACCATTGTTTAAGGGGATAGCCAACATGATTGCCCCGAGAAAATCAAAAACTCTGGATTCATCATTCTAGGGGGTTTAATCTGAAGAGACTACCCTTTGTCATCGTCACCTAAACCGCAAAGGGGCTGACCGCAGCCAGCAATCAATCAAGATTCCAAGAGATTGGCGCGGTTTGTTACGAAATGAAACATATAATGATAAAGACGTCGTAAAGGCAAGCAAGTTCATTTGCAAGGGGATAAGCATTCATGCGAGTTGCGATCGCAGGTGGTGGATTGGCCGGGCTAGCCTGTGCCAAATATATAGTAGATGCGGGACACACGCCCATCGTGATAGAAAGTCGCGATGTTCTAGGCGGATTAGTAGCGGCTTGGAAGGATGAAGACGGCGACTGGTATGAAACTGGTTTACACGTCTTCTTTGGCGCTTACCCCAACATGCTTCAACTCATGGAAGAGCTAGGCATTTCTGACCGCCTCCAATGGAAGGAGCATACGCTGATTTTTAATCAGCCCGAAAAACCTGGAGTGCTTTCTCGGTTTGATGTACCGGACATTCCAGCCCCCGTCAACGTCATCATGTCCATTCTCCGCAACAACGATATGTTGACGTGGGAACAAAAAGTGCGGTTTGCGGTAGGTCTGCTACCGGCGATTGTCCGAGGACAGCAGTATGTCGAAAATATGGATCAATACAGCTTGCTGGAGTGGCTCCGCCGCCAGGGCGTGGATGATCGAGTCAATTCCGATATCTTCATCGCAGCCTCTAAGGCACTGACTTTCATCAATCCCGAAGATGTTTCTGCCACCGTTCCCCTAACCGCCCTGAACCGATTTTTGCAGGAACGCTATGGCTCCAAAGTGGCCTTTTTAGACGGCTCACCGCCAGAGCGCCTGTGTCAGCCCATGGTGGATTATGTGACCAAGCAAGGCGGTGAAGTGCACCTTAACCAGCCCCTCCGCCAAATCTTGCTCAATCCAGATAGCACGGTTCGGGGCTACCAAGTGCGTCATCTAGACGGCACCGACGATGAGATCATTACCGCTGATGCTTATATCTGCGCAACTTCGGTAGACGTGCTCAAAGCCTTGATGCCCGAGCCCTGGAAGGGGATCAGCTTTTTCCAAAAGCTACAGCAGTTAGAGGGCGTCCCCGTTATCAATATCCATCTCTGGTTCGATCGCAAGCTCACCGATATTGACCAACTACTCTTTTCACGCTCGGATTTGCTCAGTGTCTATGCCGACATGAGTAACACCTGCCGGGAATATGCCGACATGGAGAAGTCGATGCTAGAGCTAGTCCTAGCCCCAGCCAAAGACTGGATCGATCGCTCGGAAGAGGACATCCTGGCTGCCACCATGGCGGAGCTAGAGAAGCTCTACCCCCAGCAGTTGACAGGTGAAAATGCCGCCAAGCTGCTCAAGCATAAAATCGTCAAAACTCCTCGGTCGGTTTATACCGCAGCCCCTGGGACTCAGGCTTGCCGCCCCGACCAAACCACGCCGATCGCCAACTTCTTTTTGGCCGGCAGCTATACAATGCAGCGTTACCTAGGCAGCATGGAAGGGGCGGTGCTTTCTGGTAAGCTAGCGGCGCAGGCAGTCAGTCGCCAGCTATCAGGGCAAACGTCTGATACAGAGCGTAATCGCCAACCAGCCTCGGTTGCGAGGTAAATCCGGCGGTTAACGGTCAAATCGGGCTGGCTTTAACGTATTCTGTGATAAAAGCCAGTCCGCCATCAGCGGAATAAAGCGCTGTATTCTGATTTTTCGAGTTTCCAGCTAACAAGATTAATGCTGCAATTGTCTCACTCGCTGCGGTCTAAAGAATTTATCTCGAAGGAGGACGCCTACGAGGTTTGCCGCCAGATTACAGCGGAGTATTCCAAGACGTTTTATCTCGGGACTCTGTTGATGACACCGCCCAAGCGTCGAGCGATTTGGGCAATTTATGTTTGGTGCCGTCGCACCGATGAGCTGGTTGACGGTCCTCAAGCCGCCTTGACCACGGAGGATACGCTCAATCGTTGGGAAAAGCAGCTGGATTCGATCTTTCAGGGACATCCCGTTGAAGAGACTGACGTTGCCCTCGTTGATACGCTGAACCAATTTCCCCTCGACATCCAACCTTTTAGAGACATGATCGAAGGGCAACGGATGGATCTCGACAAGGCGCGGTATCACACTTTTGAAGAGCTAGAGCTGTATTGCTACCGGGTTGCAGGGACTGTCGGACTGATGTCGACGGCAGTCATGGGCATTGATGCAGAACAGACGACGGCCCCTTGGCAGCGCTATGGTGCGCCTCCAGATCCTACGCCAGAAGCTGTAGCCCTGGGCATTGCTAATCAGCTGACCAATATCCTGCGCGACGTCGGCGAAGATGCCCGGCGTGGTCGGATTTATTTACCTCTGGAAGATTTGGCACTTTTTGACTATACCGAAGCAGACCTAATGAATGGGGTGATTGACGGTCGCTGGCGAGCATTGATGCAGTTTGAAATCCAGCGGGCGCGCAAGTTTTATCAGCAGGCCGAACAGGGCATCAGCTTACTGAGTCCTGACGCTCGCTGGCCAGTATGGGCAGCCCAAGTACTCTACAGCAAGATTTTGGATGTGATTGAGCAAAACGGCTACGACGTCTTCAACAAGCGAGCCTACGTCCCTACCTTGCAAAAGCTTGCCTGCCTACCAAGTACATTGGTGCGTTCTCGCATTCTTTAGCGGTTTTATCGCTGGTTTACTCGGTAGTGGCCGCAGCTTGGTAATGCAGTTTCGCAATTGGCCGCCGGCTTTTGCCAGTCAGCGCTATCGATGTCAGCCATGAAACCCTATCAACAGGTACCCATCCAAGACTGTGGCGAGCCGCTGGTGCCGCTACCGGTTAATGACTTTGCAGTGGTATCGCCGCATCCATACCAAGCGTTAGGAGCCCCCTATGGTGATCGCTCTCCCTATTGGCTGAGGCAGTCCGTGGTCACCGCATTGCAAACTGCTCAGCAGCACCTGCAACGCCGACATCCCGGTTGGCGGATACAAATTTTTGATGCCTATCGCCCCCTAGCCGTGCAGCAATTTATGGTGGATTACACCACTCACCAGATTGCGCAAGCTCAAAATCGGGTCTTAGCCGAACTGTCACCGGCAGAGCACCAGCAGCTCATGGCTACGGTCTACCAGTTTTGGGCGTCGCCCAGCCATGCTCCCAACACGCCACCACCACACAGCACTGGGGCAGCGATCGATGTTTCGCTGGTGGATACAGCCGGGGAGCCCATAGACATGGGCTCCCCCATTGATGAGATTTCGGAACGTTCTTATCCTGACCACTTTCAAGCTGCAACGGAACCTCTCGATCAGCAGCGCCACCGCGATCGCTGCTGTCTGCGTCATATCATGGAAAGCGCTGGCTTTCGGCAACACCCCAATGAATGGTGGCACTTTTCTCTGGGTGATCAGCTTTGGGCCTGGCTCACAGAGCAAGTGACGCACCAACCCCAAACAGCGAAATACGGTCGAGCTGTGGATAGCTAGGCGCTCTGGCCAGCGGTAGAAAGTGGTGAACTCAGCGGCTCAATTGGCAAATTAGCCTGTAGCCGCAGGCAGTTGTCGCTACCGTTAACCCGCAGTTGATACTCAACCTTGTCCATTAAGCGATTGAGTATCATCCAGCCATAGCCACCTTCCTGGCACAAATCTGGGGATGGGGACAGATATGTTTTGAGGTCAAAACCTTCTCCCTGGTCCCAAACTTCTATACAAAGCTTTTCAGCCTGTAAATCCAGCCTTATCAGCACAGGAACCTGGGGCTGCTCTTGGTGAGCATGTCGCACCACATTGGAGTACGCCTCAACAATCACAAGGCGTAATCGATTTTCCCACTTGGGCCATTCTGTCCAGTCCCCCAGCTCTAGACCGAGAGAACCTAAGAGCCACGCCTCAATCACAGATAAATACTTCAAATCACTGGGAATGCGAAGTTCGGACTGCATTACTCCACGACCTCCAGTAACAGCACCGTTTGGTCGTCCTCTTGGGCTTCGTGACCAGCCTGGATAGCTCGTAACAGCTCGTCCAAATTTAACGGTTGATTTAGGCTTTGCAGCAACCGCCATAGACCAGCCTGTTTCAGCATCACAGCAGTATTATCCGTCCGCGATTTAACCGTTGCCTCGGTCAAGCCATCACTAGCGAGCAAAAGAGTTTGTCCTGGAGATAGAAGCACCTCTCCCGACGGTGCTGTCCACTCGGGCAAGATACCGAGAGGCACGCCTCGGGTCTCAAGGCTGTCGGGTTCACCATGGAGATCGCTGAGCAAAGATTGCGACCACACTAAGGGATAAACGTGACCAGCATTAGCATATTGCAATTGGTGAGAGACCGGGTCGTAACACACCAAGACCATTGTGATGAAACAGTTACAGCTCACCAGATCGTCCCAGAGGCCGCGGTTGAGATTTTGCATCACCTTTGCTGGTGAAGGTGAGCGGTCTTGGGAAAGCTCTCGTCTCAAAACTGATATGGCACTAGCCATGAATAAAGCGGCGGGAACTCCTTTACCGGAAACATCCCCGACCGCTAACCAGACATGTCCTTGGGGGTGCGCAAAGATCTCGTAAAAGTCGCCGCAAATCTCCCGAGCCGGTAAGCAGCGGGCCTGAATTCGGCTGCCCTCAACGATAGGCACGGTCTGCCGCAGCAAATTTGTTTGGATTTGTCTGGCGACTTCCAGTTCGGCACGCATCTGTTGCGACTGGTGCTGACTGCGCTGATAAAGTTTCGCCTGGGAAATCGCCAGGGCAATTTGCTCTGTCACACTACTCAAAAGTTGGGCAGTGGCATCAGCCCAGCCCCCGTCATCGGCGGCATGATACAAACTCACCACTGCCAAAGTTGTTTTTTGATAACGCAAAGGAAGCGTCAGCGCTGTTAACGGCGGTTTGAGATCAATTGCGTCAAGCTGCGGAATATGGGTTTGCAAGACCTGATCACTAAGGATGAGACTATGGCCAACCAGGCGGAGGTCAGCCTCAGTCTGAGGTGGATTGAGATGGAAACTGAGGGCTTTATCAAGCTCGTCTGCGTTATCGTGGTGCTCGACGGCGAAGAGGGTAGCCTGAGTCGCTGCAAACCGTTTTCCCAGGGTCGTGACGATGGTTTGCAGCATACTGTGGTAATCCAGCGACTCGCGAATAACGCTCATCACCTCACTGAAAAAAGATTCTCGAGCAAGAGCTTGGGACAACGCATCGGTTCGTCGTTTGACGACTCGAAAGGTTTCTGCAGCCTGGGCAACGACTAATTTAAGCTCTTGGGGATGCCAAGGCTTGGTGATGTATTTGAAGACTTTTCCTGAATTGATGGCCTCGACCAGGTCTTCTACATCGGTATAGCCGGTCAGCACGATCCGAATGGTGTCAGGAAACTGTTCAACCGTTCGACTGAGGAACTCAGTCCCATTCATTTTCGGCATTCGTTGGTCAGAAATAATGACCGCCATTTCTCCGGCGGCGGCTAGGATCTCTAACGCCTTGAAGCCGTTCTCAGCTTTATAGACTTTGAAGTCCCGTCGAAAGGTCCGATACAACAAGTCCAGGTTGTCTGGCTCGTCATCAACCACCATGAGTTTGAGAATATCGTCATCTTCCCAAGCCATTAAGACAATCCTGCTAAGTGAGGACAACTGTTTAAACAGTCAAACGATGTATGGATGTCAGTAAAATCGACCCACGTAGGCCATAAGATCGCGGAACTAGACATCACGAAAAAGCTTAAAATATAGAATGAGCCTTAGAGCTAGCAGTCCAGAGCTAGCAGTCCATCGAGTTCCTTTATTAAACAAATGGAGAACGGCCCCCGGGTTCAAGGTCAAGTGTTAATAGCTTCAGTTATAAGTTGCCCAACTTTTGCCCCTAATTTACCGTTTCCTGTGCTGAAACGATCGCGATCAGCCCAAAGACAATTAGGCGATCGCCGCTTACCCTTGCATATTGTCAATTAGGGACGAGAGATCGGGCGCTCAGCGATTCTGAGTTTTGCCGAACGAGCCCGAGGATTGGCAGCAACTTCAGTTTCATCGGCGACCAAGGGCTTTTTGGTGATAATTTTGAGCCGGTCATCTTGACGGAAAGCATATTTCACCAGGCGATCTTCGGCGCTATGAAAGCTGATGATGGCCAGCCGCCCACCGGGTTCTAGCCAGGCTGGGGCTTGAGACAACAAGCTGGTTAGGCGCTCTAACTCGGCATTGACCGCAATCCGTAGAGCTTGAAAAGTCCTGGTGGCCGGATGAATGCGCCCATAGCGATATTTGCGTGGTACACATTGGGCGATCGCCTCGGCCAAGTCAGTCGTAGTTTGCAGGGGCCGACGCTCAACAATCTTGCGGGCAATGCGTCGCGACAGCCGCTCCTCGCCGTAGGTGTAGATTAGATTGGCCAAATCCGTTTCATTCCAATGATTCACGATATCGGCAGCGCTGAACTCCTGCTGCTGATCCATCCGCATGTCTAGCGGGGCCGTCTTGCGAAAGCTAAAGCCTCGCTCCGGCACATCCAACTGAGCTGAACTTACACCAATATCGGCCAAAATACCGATAAACCGCTGGGCCCCCGGGTCAAAGTCGCCAAAGTTGGTGTGATGAAAGGTGACGCGATCGCCAAACTCAGACAGGCGTGTCTGAGCAGCCTGTAGAGCCATGGTGTCTTGATCTAGCGCGACTAGATGAATGGTTGGATTGGCCGCCAATATCAACGCACTATGCCCCCCGCCGCCAACAGTGGCATCGAGAAAAGTGGGGCGATCGCGACTGCACTCAGCCTCAACTTGCAACCCCCTTAGAACGGCTGCAGGCATAACAGGCAGGTGGAAAGAAGAGTTCGTTGCTTCGGTCATTGCGGCCCGATAAAAACCGTTTGTCAGGGACTAATCTAGCTTGGCAGATTGCGACAGCAACCTAGAGCGGCAATTCTGATAACCCCAACTGCAGAAACAATCCTATTCCAAAGCTTACGGTATGGAATGGCGTAGAAATTCTGGGGCGCAACCTTTTATATTAAGAAGAGACAACAGTCATTGAGGTACTAGGCAGTAAGCCCGGTATCGCCCAAGTCAACCTTGGGCCTCTCGGCTGATCGCACCCGTTGCTACCCCCTTAGGCGGACTCATGACACGCATTGAAACCAAAACCGAACCCATGGTGATCAACATGGGACCGCACCACCCCTCCATGCACGGGGTTTTGCGCCTCATTGTGACTTTGGATGGCGAAGATGTCATCGATTGTGAGCCTGTGATTGGCTATCTCCATCGCGGGATGGAAAAGATCGCAGAAAGCCGCACCAACGTTCAGTTTGTACCCTACGTCAGCCGCTGGGATTATGCGGCGGGCATGTTTAACGAAGCCATTACGGTGAATGCTCCCGAAAAACTGGCCGATATCGAGGTACCCCGGCGAGCCAGCTATATCCGCATGATTATGCTGGAGCTAAACCGCATTGCTAATCACCTGCTCTGGTTTGGCCCCTTTTTGGCAGATGTCGGTGCACAGACCCCGTTCTTCTACATTTTCCGAGAGCGAGAGCTCATTTATGACCTGTGGGAAGCGGCAACAGGCCAACGCATGGTCAACAACAATTACTTCCGGATTGGCGGCGTCGCGGCTGATTTGCCTTATGGCTGGATTGATAAATGTCTCGATTTTTGTGATTACTTCTTGCCTAAAGTCGACGAATACGAAAGATTAGTCACGAATAACCCCATCTTTCGTCGCCGAATTGAAGGCATTGGCGTAATTTCTCGCGAAGAAGCCATCTCCTGGGGACTCTCTGGTCCTATGCTACGCGGCTCAGGCGTTAAGTGGGACCTCCGCAAGGTCGATCACTATGAATGCTACGACGAACTTGATTGGGAAGTGCAGTACGCGACAGAGGGTGACTGTATGGCCCGCTACATGGTGCGAGTTGCCGAAATGCGAGAGTCAATCAAAATTGTTCGCCAGGCTTGTGAGCAGATGCCTGGTGGCCCTTACGAGAACTTGGAGGCTAAGCGCATGTCTGAGGGTCCCAAATCAGAATGGAACGACTTTGATTATCAGTTCGCTGGTAAGCGCATTCCCCCCACGTTCAAGATTCCTGAGGGTGAGCACTACGTCCGCTTAGAGAGCGGCAAAGGCGAGCTCGGCGTATTCATCCTGGGCGATGACAATGTGTTCCCCTGGCGCTTTAAGATTCGCGCTGCGGATTTCAACAACTTGCAGATCTTGCCCCATCTTTTGAAAGGGGTGAAGCTTGCCGATATCATGGCCATCTTGGGCAGTATCGACATCATCATGGGCTCGGTAGATCGCTAACGGCGCGGTATCCGCCTAGTTCTGACAACCAGGAGGCGATCGCCTCCTGGTTTCTTTCCCTCAGGCTGTTTGGGAAAGAGCGTCAGGAGCCGTTGCGTGATTGCAGCAAGAGCCTGGGAAAACCTGACTGGCAGGGGACCTATTGGCAGCTACGAGTTGCAATCAGGTTACTTTTGATTGAACGAAAGGTGAAGCGAACTCGCGCAACCATTGGACACAACCCTTTGTTTCCGTCAGTCGCTCCAGCAGACAGAAACAGCGGGTAGTGATATTTAGTAAAGGACAGAGGAAATAGCAGGATGGGCAGACTTAATGAGCCGCTCCCTGATCAAGCGATTGTATTCGTGAATGAACATCCAAATCGCACCCATATGATTCTCTAGTTTCTTGGAGAACGACAG
>JBHJHA010000072.1:0-40403 GCA_050331235.1 Leptolyngbyaceae cyanobacterium | reverse complement strand
CCACCCGCAGGTAAAGGGGTTCGAAGCGGTCCCTGGGAAACTGAACGCCACCGGCTAGAAAAAGATAAGTGAGGGTGCTAGTGTCCATCGCCAAGAAAATCTTGCTGTCCGCCATTGCCCCTAGCCAGGAAACGGCAAACCAGCGGCCATAACAATGGATGGCGGTCGCATTTTGCTGGTATAGGGCGATCGGCATCGCACGGATCTGTTGGCTAAGCGGTTTGACAGTGGACATCATCAAGGGGGCTGCCGATACCTGGACTACGGAAAATCACAGAGTTGAGTGCTGCTATGCTCACACAACGTCCTCGGAACTGCAACCGCTCAGGCTCAGACGGTAGACAGTGCCTAACCTCAGTATTAAAGCAAGTCTTGGCAAAGGGTAAACAGATTTGGCGAGTCATCTCCACCCGCCGGTACCTGAGCAGTTGAGGATTTCTCTGTGCAGCGCCTTGCCAAGGGCTAGGCTATGCCCAGCGCTAACATGACAAATCGCCCGACGAAGACAATCGCCAATACCCAGACTAACCAGTTGACTTCATGGACTTTACCTTGAAAAGTTTTGACCAAAGGATAAGCAACAAATCCGACCGCTAGCCCTTCGGCAATGGAGTAGGTCAAGGGCATGAGCAAAATGGTCAGAAAGCTCGGAATAGATTCGGCTGGGTCTTGCCAATGGATGCCGCTGACATTGCCCATCATCAAGACGCCGACGATGACTAAGGCAGGAGCGGTGGCATACCCCGGAATTGCCGAGAGCAAAGGAATAAAGAAAATCGATAGCAGGAAGCAGCCTGCCGCTACGATCGCCGTGAGCCCCGATCTGCCTCCTTCGGCAATGCCAGAAGCCGACTCAATGTAACTGGTCACGGTAGAGGTGCCCAAAATGGAGCCAGTCGTCGTGCCGATCGCATCGGCTAACAGTGCTTGATTGGCCCGAGGCAGCTTGCCTGCCTCGTCGATATAGCCAGCCTGCATGCCTATTCCTGAGAGCGTACCGACGGTATCAAACAGGTCAACGAATAGGAAGACAAACAAAACGGACAAAAAGTTGGTAATTCCCGCTTCCCCAATTTGACCAAAGCCGACAAACGCTTGTCCTAACAAATCCTGAGGCCAGAGGGGCCACCCCACAATGCCCTGGGGGGCTGGGGTAATTTGCAAAATCCAGCCCAAAATAGCGGTCGCCAAGATGCCCCATAGGAGCGCGCCCTTGATGCGCCGAGCCACGAAGGCCGACGTGAGCAAAATACCAAAAATCGCCATGAGGGTTTCGGGCTGCGCTAGATTGCCTAGAGTCGTGGTGGTGGCCTCCGATGACACAATGATGCCCGCGCCGCCAAACTCTGGGTTGCCCGATAGCGCAATGTAAGCAATGAAGAGGCCAATCCCAGCGGCCACTGCCCGCTTCAAGCATTCTGGAATCGCCGTGATCACTGCGGCGCGTAGATTGCTAAGGCTGAGCCCAATGAAAATCAAGCCCTCTAGCAAAACCGCGGCGAGGGCAACGCGCCAGTCGATACCAAGCCCCAAAACGACGGAAAAAGCAAAAAATGCATTGAGTCCCATGCCAGGAGCAAGGGCGATGGGATATTTGGCCACCAAACCCATGACCACCGTGGCGATCGCCGCTGAGAGGGCAGTGGCAACCACCAGCTCGCCAAATAAGTCGCCGCTTGCCTGCAAAAAAATCGCGTTAGAGAGGATATCAGGATTCACCACTAAGATATAGGCCATGGTGATGAAGGTGGTCAGCCCAGCGATGATTTCCGTTTTGAGGTTAGTTTCTAGCTCAGCAAAATTGAAGTACTTGGCGATCGCAGAGGACTGCGGCCTTGATTTGGGGGAGTTAGTCATCAGATGTCACTTGCTTCCTAGAGAGACAGTCAGAACCAGCACGACGGGATTACACCGCCCGGCTGGAAACAGCCACCGCGCTGCGATGGCCTGATCCCAATCGTGATAGCTATCAATCACGATCTTGCTTGAAAACGCTCAAAGTCTATTACACAAAAGCTCTATAAACGGTCTCAGGCAAACGATTGACTTTTGATCTTTTCTCAATTGCTCTCTCAATGGCCAATCCGTGACGCCGAGAGGCGCAAACCGGCTGCGGGGTTGTCGTTACGCGACTGATCAGGACAGTTGTCTGATCATCGGGGCAATATTTGTGCGGTGATGGGGCTGCCTGTCCGGATTCCCGAAGCGACATTTAGGGTTTTCTTATCTGATTCTCAAAACGCTTCTAAAAAGGGTGTTCTATAGTGAAACAGTAATTAGTCAACCTTTTGAAGCGAGAGACATATGGTGCTATTTGGCTTTGGCAAAAAGCTTGAACTTCCTGATCCTGGCGAGGCGCTACCCGGACGCAGTGAATCTATGCCGGTGCCTGATAAGCACTATGTCAACGGCAATTCCCTGAAGCCGCCATTTCCCTCTGGTATGGAAACAGCGTTATTTGGTATGGGCTGCTTTTGGGGAGCAGAGAGCAAATTTTGGCAAACTGAGGGAGTTTACACGACCGCTGTAGGCTATGCGGCTGGCTATACCCCTAACCCTACCTACCGTGAGGTTTGCTCAGGCATGACGGGGCACAATGAGGTAGTACTGGTGGTTTATGACCCTGCTGTCATCAGTTATGAAGGCATCCTGAAGGTCTTTTGGGAAAATCACAATCCCACCCAAGGCATGCGTCAAGGCAATGATACGGGCACGCAATATCGCTCTGGGGTATACACCTATTCCGAAGATCAGCGGCAATTGGCTGAGGCGTCTCGTGCTGCGTACCAGCAAAAGCTGAAAGAGGAAGGCTACGACAAAATCACTACTGAAATTTTGGATGCACCGGAGTTTTACTACGCTGAGGAATATCATCAGCAGTATTTGGCTAAGAACCCTGGTGGCTATTGTGGTCTAGGTGGCACGGGGGTGGCTTGCCCGACAGGATTGAGCGTGTAAGGTAGACTGCACCTCAATTTAGGACTCATGTGCTAGATGCGGCGGCAATGGGCTGAGCGCTGCCCAAGACTTTTCTGTCCTGTCTATCAAGGGAAGCCGGCGGGGAGCCCGATCTGACTGGTGGCTTCCACCGCTCAAAACTGCATAAAGCCTGCAACTTTGCTTTAACAAGGAGCATACCGAATTTCGGTATGCTTTTTTACTTCTAGGGGATAGGGCCAGCCGCGATCGCCGCCGTTGTGATCCGCTGTTTAGTGGCATAATCACCGCTGGGGTAGTTCCTGTTTTTTGAAATTCCCGCAGCATGGAGCAGCGTTTGGTTAGCAGCAACTTTACTGCCTTGCTCAGCGGCAAGGCGGGATATTACCTGGGCGGCTTACTGTTGTTTGGTGTGGTTGCGGTCATCAAATCGCCGACGCTGTTTTGGGATCCCAGATTTTGGGCTGAAGAAGGCCTGATTTTTTATCAAAACTGCTTACAGCAGGGAGCACAGCAGTGTCTGCGCTACGTTCACCTGGGCAATTTTTTGCTGTTTTCGAATCTTTTGGGGTATTGGGCTAGCCTTGTGCCAGCCTATTTTGCCCCATTTGTGACTACCTATGGGGCAGCTGCATTACACGTGTTGGTGGTTTATCAGGTTTTGCTGCTAGGTCAAACCTATGGGATTAAAACGCCACAGACGTATTTGTTAGTCACGGCGCTGGCGTTACTCCCACAAACCTATGAAGTTTGGATGACTGCGACAAATGTCCAGTGGCTAGCGGGCATTTCCGTCATGCTGGTGTTTGCGATGCCGGCTGTGTGGCTGCGATCGCAATTAGCGTGGCTGAGCATCGGGATCGTCCTCTGCGGATTTGCCGGAATTCCCTCAGTTATTTTGACGCCGATCGCCTTGGTCAGAGGCATCCTCATGCGTTCCAAAAGTGCCGTGTGGCTGGCCACGCTGTTGGGCGCTTGTGCCGTGGCCCAGACGGCCATTTTGATTGCTCATCCAGTCGCTTCGGCGCGCTCTTTTTCGTTCAATTTGCCTCTGTTGGGGCTCGCAGCGTCTCTGCACACCCTGATCGGGCCATTGCTGACGGTAGACTTTTTTTATGCTGTGGGCAGTGCCCTGCGGGCAGGCGGACAGCTACTCACCACTGGACCCATTTGCCTATTAGCCGTTTCAGGATTGCTGATGGGCCTGTTGGCGACCTGGGGGGTACAGATTCAGCATCGCGGCGTATATCTCTATCTCTTTTGCTGCTGGATTTTTGTAACCACTATTCAAGCCTTTGCCGCCCTTGACCAGCCGTGGGATATGGTAGCCACTGCCGGCGGACGCTATTTTTTGTTGGGTGCGGTTTGTTTCTGTCTGAGTCTTGGCCTGGCATCTACTGCCCGAGTTCATCTCATTCGCTATGTCAGCACAGCAATGCTGACAGTGGTGGTGCTCAGTGGGTTTTATACCGTGAAATATTCATCGTGGAACGACTGGTTTTTAACTGGTCCTAGCTGGCGAGAGCAAATCGTTCATTGCGAACGAGATCGACCCTGTGAGGTGGGCATTTGGCCTGCGGGATGGATGGTTACGCTGCCCTCTCGCTAGGTCCCAAACACTGACTCCTCGCGGCTAACCGATGGCGATCGCCGGCTGTCGTTGCGTAGCGAGCCGCAATCAGGTTTGGACATTTTTCATGCCTATTGCTCTAGGATTTTAGAGGTCCATAGTCAGCGATCGCAGTCCAGGGTTGTTGGCGCATAGCAACTAAAACAAGACTTTTTTTTACCATTAAATATTTTTTGATGAGTGCAATCAACGGGACCGAGAGATTACTGGGCACAATTAACAAGTCATTTGCTCAGGTGTATGAGTATGAAAATGACGGTTTATAGAACGCTGGTAGAGACTGAGTGCGGCTTGTCATTTGAATTTTTAGTCGGTAAAGTCAAACTAACTCTCTCTCGCTGGGGTGGTTACTCAATGGTGATAGGGCTGCCAAAGCGGTGGAGATTTAGTGGCAACTCTTTTTCTAACCCCTTTGTCTTGAGAGAAGACAACAAGTTTTTTGACAATTACTTCAATGAGCTCCCGCGCCTTTTCGTTGAATGATGTGACTGCTGCCATTCTTTATGAGCCGCTAGTCGTAGCACGGGATGCACCTTTATTAGTGGCGATCAGCAGGATGAGCCAGGCCCGTGCTGTGTGTCCGCTTGATCATCTGTCTACCGGCAACCGCTCAGATACGAGCGCCTCAGAAAAGGCGAGTTGCGTATTAGTCGTTGATGTCGATGACCGGGTCGTTGGAATCTTAACGGAGCGAGATATTGTCCGTCTTGGTGTCCGATCGCAGCCGTTACATGAATTAACGGTGCAGCAGGTCATGGTAAGTCCTGTGATTACCCTGAAGCAGTCAAGCCTGCAGGAAGTGTTTACGACCGCTAATTTGCTGCAGCAGTATAAAATCCGGCATTTGCCCATTTTGGACGACGAGGAAAAACTAATCGGGCTGATTACCCACAAGAGCTTGCGGCGGGTCATGCATCCGGCGGATCTTTTGCGATTGCGACTGGCTGAGGAGGTGATGGCGACCCATGTTGTCTGTGCGGGGGCTAAGGCATCGCTGTTAGAGATTGCTGAGCAGCTGGTCAACTGCCGGGTGAGTTCGGTCGTCATTGTAGAGACGCCCACTGCGGCACCACCAGTGAGTCAAGCCTCTACGATCGCTGGGCTGCCTAGCGGTAAATCCCGCGATCGCTCTCTCAACCCAGCGTCAACTACTGCCGACGCTACTGATCCTAATCAAGTACCCCAGCGACCGATTGGCATCGTCACCGAGCATGACCTCCTGCAGGTGCAAGCGATGGAGTTGTCATTGGGTGACTACACCGCAAGTCAGGTGATGAGTACTCCTATCTTTTCTGTGCGACCTAAAGCATCGCTATGGACAGTGCATCAGCTTATGGAGCAGCATTTCATCCACCGGGTGATTGTTGTTGGAGATCAAGGTGAACTCTTGGGAATCGTGACGCAGTCGAGCTTATTACAGGCGCTCAACCCTCTGGAGCTCTATAAGCTCACAGAAATTTTAGAGGCTAAGGTTGAGCGCTTAGAGACCGAAAAAATGTCGTTACTGCAGGCGCGAGCGTCCGAGCTTGAGCACAAAGTTCATAACTACACAGCTGATCTCAAAGCTAAGGTCAAACGAGAAAAACTGCTCAAGGAAATTGCCCTGCAAATTCATTCTTCGTTTGATGTGACCTCGGTATTAAACATCGCGGTCGATCAGGTGAGGCGGGTGATCGATTGCGAACGGGCTTATATTTGGCAGTTCACACCTAATTCCCAAAGTATGATGGTGGCTGAATCGACCCGGACATCTGTGTCGCTGCTGGGTCAAGCAATGGCTGACCAGTGGGTCGAGACATACCTGATAGCGCCCTCTCGCACTGGCCGGCTGCAAGTGGTAGCCGATGTCAACCAAGGCGAGATAACCGATGACTATCGGGCTTTTTTGAGGCGGTTGCAGGCTCAGGCCATCGTTCTAGTGCCACTGATTAGCCACGGTCGGCCCTGGGGGGGATTGGGTGTCTGTGAAAGTCACTGCGCTCGTAACTGGCTGGCAGATGAAATTGAGCTATTAAAGGCGTTAGCCGTACAGTTAGGAATTGCTATCCAACAGGCGACGGGCTATCAGCAAGTGCAGGCCAGTCATCAGCGCTATGTCAGCCTGGCGGCGGCGGTCCCCGTTGGCATTTTTCAAACGGATACAGAGGGGCACTGTTGCTATGTCAATGAGCGATGGCGCGAAATTACCGGCCTATCAACAGCGATCGCTATGGGCAGCGGCTGGGAGCAATCATTACATCCTGCTGATCGCACCAAGGTGATTAACGAATGGTATCGCTGTGCTCAGCAGCAACAGCCCTTTAGTCTTGAGTTTCGCTGGCAAAACCCTAGTGGTCAGACGGTTTGGGTCTATGGTCAAGCCTTGCCAGAACGAGATGAAAAGGGGGACATTACGGGGTATGTCGGCACCATTACTGACATCACCGAACGGAAGCAAATTGAAGTAGAGCGCAATCAACTTTTTGACCAGCTCAAAGCGCTCAATGATCAGCTGGAGGCAAAAGTTGCTCGTCGAACCCTAGCCTTGCAGCAGGCGGTCGATCTGTTGCAGAGCGAAGTCAATCGGCGGGAAATTTTAGAAGAGTCGCTGCGAGATATCAATCAACAGCTTGAGGCTCAGTCGCAAGTAGATGGCCTGACGCAAATTGCCAACCGCCGTCATTTTGATCAACAGCTCTATCGAGAATGGTATGCCGCTCGACGACAACAAACGCCGCTGTCACTCCTGCTATTGGATGTCGACTTTTTTAAGCAGTACAACGATTGTTATGGTCATCAGCAGGGTGATCGCTGTTTACAGCAGTTGGCTCAAACGGCCCATCAGTCAATCAGTCGGTCTGAGGATTTGGTGGCGCGATATGGGGGCGAAGAATTTGTCCTACTGTTGCCCAATACCGATATTGAGGGGGCGGTGAATGTGGCGCAGCGATTACAGGCCGCGATCGCTGCATTGGGCATCCCCCATGCCCAGTCGCGCATCAGCGCTCACGTTACAGTGAGTATCGGTATTGCCACTTGGATGGCCTTTATCTCCGCCGATGCGGCTGATGGCCAGCCCATATCCTGTGAGGTCCTGCTATCGATGGCCGACAAAGCGCTTTACAACGCAAAGGCCCAAGGTCGCGATCGCTATACCGTTTTTCAATCATGGGATCCTGACCCTGAGGTTGGCATCGCACAGGCCCGCTAGATGGTGGCTCCAACCTCAGGCTACTCGTTGGAAATTCGCACAAACTCTTGGCGGGTACTCCAGGCGATGCGGCCCAATACGACACAAACTACCCCGGCCGGTATCATCAAGATGAAATAGAGCCGCTGCAAAAACTGCCCTTGCTCTTGCAGCTCCGCTTCTGTGCCTAGGTTGATCATTAGGCGATCGCCTAGCGGATCAACCAGCTGATTGCCAGCGGCGGCGGTGTCTAGCCCCGCTACGATGATGGCGCTGGCCCCTTGGGGGAGCAGCGCTCGTTCTACGTCGATCGGTACCGTGCTCCGCTGCTCCAAATACTCGGGGGGTAAGGGTAAAACCTCATCACCATATTGGATGGCAACGGCGCGGCTGGTGCGAGCGGAGTCACCCTCTCGCACATACTCCGGGTCAATGTCTCCGGCTTCAGCATCAACTGGCAATACTGCCAGGTCAAACGCGAGGGGAATCTGGCGATCGCCGTCGGATAAAAAGACAGTTTCCGCGCGCTCTTCCCACTCCCATAGGGTAATCGAGGGCGGTATTGCGGTGGTGGTTGGCGTTGATGTAGAGGACTCTTGCGGGCTGATCGCGCTATCGGAATTGTCGCCATTCTCAGAGGGCGCTGAGGCATCGGTCTCTTCCCCACTGCTGCCCGGATTCCGAGCAATGATTTGCAACTGCCCCCGAACGACTTGTCGAGCCTCGTCATCCGGCATCGTGAGGGGGGGCTCTGCTACTAAGAAGCCCTCTAGTTTGATCAAGTCTAGTGGCTCACCTTCATAGGCCAGGGCTTCTTGCACCGTCATAGTGTCAATTTCCGCCAGCTTTTGAGCGTTCCGCTGTGTAACGCCGCTAACGGCCCCAAATAACAGCATCAGCGTAAACAAACCAGAACCAACTGCGGCAAAGGAGACCAGTTGGTAACGATCATAGTCCTGGCGCGAGACGTTACGAGGGCGGTCAACAAACCAGCGATATCTCATCCGTTGGGGCATGGTTTACCTGCAGAGCAACAGTCACTATCTGTGTTCATCAACACATTAGCGGCTGATTACTGAAAAACGATCGCCCCATGACCGATACGCCATCGCCCTCTGCAGTGGATATCCTTTGTAATGTGAAAGACTCATTGATTGCTCTCAGGTGGTTTCTGCGCCCCCAAAACTGTACTGCCTCTGCCTAAACCGGGTGGACTGGGCGCGGCTTGCTCAAACAGCTCGATCAGCCAGTTGACGGCTTCGGGATAGTGATCGCAGTTGAGTACAAATTCTTGACCTTGACCGACGTTTTTTAACCACACAGAGCGATCTCCGAGCTGCCATCTACTGGGTTGACGATGATAGGTTAGCGTCGAGGCGCGATCAGCCGGATAAAACCATCGGGGCAGTTCCCACTGGCTGCGACTGTTGGCAGTGGGGGCAGTCAGCTGCAGCATGGGGACCCGCCGAGGAAAGACGCCTGCCCCCGGAAGGTGAGCCAAACGCGGATCGAGATCGAGTTGGCGACGGGATATATACAGGGTGTTTTGGGGATATAAGGTGCGATTGCAGTTATGGGGATGTTCCCTCAGCCACGCTGGCAACGGGGTCGAGGCCTCGACCTGAAGATGAGTATCGACCTGCAGCCAGCCAAACAGCAAATGCAAATCGGGTGCGCCTCTGACATATTGAAAGCGATCGCCCCTCTGCTCAACGGCGCGAAACCATCCGTAAAACAGAAAAATGTCGCCTGTCGTCACTCCCTGGTTGCGTAGATGTCCTTCAGCCGCGCCTGCTTGCCCAAAGGCTGGACGCCAGTGGGGCGGCCGGGGGCGGCTATCTGCCCTCAGATCAGGGTCCAGATGTGCCCGATCGTTGCCATGCACGGCCTGATTG
Organism: Leptolyngbyaceae cyanobacterium; assembly: GCA_050331235.1. GTDB lineage: Bacteria > Cyanobacteriota > Cyanobacteriia > Phormidesmidales > Phormidesmidaceae > Halomicronema. Next base: position 30,772 of record JBHJHA010000072.1, on the reverse strand, counting down.
GTCAGGTCTTCCACTAACTTGCCCAGGGGCTGCGCGCCCCAGGCAATATCGCTGTAGCGGGTCGGTTGCTGACCGCGTTGCTGCTCAGGGATTGGCAGCGAATACAAAGTCCCGTCAGGAAAGAGGGGACTAGGCTTGCCCCTACAGCTAGCATCAAAGCCCTTAAGGCTCAAAATAAGTTTCATCGTCGCTATCGTTACTGGAGGGCATTGCCCTGGGCTATGGTCCAGTCCAGTAATACCCATTCTCTGTAATAGCGCTACAGATTTGAAGCTCCCCCGCTGTTGCTGCCTCCTTGAAACAGGGGCTTTGAAGAATCTATGTGTAGTCGTGATTCGCAGAAAGTAGTTTTCCCCGGCGATCGCCGGGGAAAACTAAGACGATTCTAGCTCTGCCCGGAGCCGGAACAGACTGCTGCGACCGTTTATGCTCGACGCTGACCTCGGTTATAGCGCTTAACTTCAGACAGCGTCACCTCGCCGTCTCCGTTGAGATCGGCTGCGGCATTACCCGGACCGACTTGGCCCGCCTGGGCTCCTACGGTCAAGGCACCTAAGGACATCACAGTGGCTAACATGGCTAACACTAAGCGTTTCATCATCAAGAAACCTCAATTCAACTTGGTTTCTATCGTGAACAAACTGCCTGAGTGTAGACTTCATCAGCCTTGAGCAGTGCGTAAAGACGACCTGAGTACTATCTGAAAGTTGGCATAGCAAGGGCGGCAAAATGGCGATGACTAAGCGATCGCTTCGAGCTCATCGCTTCTGAGGTGCGCCTGAAAAGGGCGCTTGGCCCCCTCAACGGTGAACTTGACAACCACTGGAAAGTTAGGACTGATGCGGCGACCTTTCCAATCTTCAAGCACGTTCGTCACTTCGCCTTCCATCCCCACTGCATCAAAGGCCTCGTTGCGATGCAGCGGATGGTGATAAAAGATGGTGGACTCTTTGATTCTTACGCGATCGCCAACCTGCATTCCTAACTAGGTCTCCTCAAAAGTCTTTGACTGTCAACCGTTGCAGTGCCCAAAGCTGATAGCACTTACACAACTTCACTATCTTGACATAGCTTGTTACATAAACGACTCATTATCAGATAGCTCGTAACATTTGGTCGGTCACTCGCGCCCCGCCCCACCCTGAAATCAGAAAGGCTGACACCGTCCTGCGATCGCGACTCCCGACTCACCAGGACTGTAAAAATCTCCGATAAAATACCCTGGGCAAAAAAGCGCCTGTCTGGAAGCTACGGGGAATACTAAGTCCCAAGTCATCTATCTCTGCGATTAGTCTGATGGCACCATTCCCAGCTTGTAAAAGCTAATCGTGTTGGTGCTGGGGCTAATGACTCACTGCCAAAGCTATAAAGCCAAGGGCACACACATAAGCTTCCTGTGGGTACTTTTTATAACTTTATTTTTAGTTAATGGATGCCCCAGTCTATGATTCCTGCCCCCTTGCTGCCTGGAGCAGATGCAGATGCATCAGTTGAAGCGAAATCATCGGGAATAGCAATGCCGTCTGCTTTCAAAAGATTCGTTCCCAAACGCATTGGCCGACAGATTGGCTTTGGGTATCTGATTGCCATTGCAGTGGGGTGGACGGGCTCGATTTTAGGGATTATGGTTGCTGACTATTTTCAGGGCCAGGGTATTGTCCAGTTGCTAGATGCTCAAGCTCAAGCCCGTTTGCTGATTGAGTTTGAGGAAACCCTGGCCCAGGCACAACTCAACGCGACTCGAGCGGTGATTGCTGAAGCCAACACCACAATGGAGCAGCAGGAACGAGCCGCACTCACCCAAAATTTGGCAGCGCTATCGAGCCTTCTTCAACAGCTAGAACTATTTTTGGCCGGACAGCCAGCGTGGATCGCCCAGGAAGCTGAAGCACTCATCACCTTATTAGAAGCTTGCATTGAAGCGCTGTACCAGCAGCGCAGTGACCTGTTAGTAGAACTTGAGCGCGGCGATCAAGCCGACTTTTCCCCATGGATCAACAGCCAGTCAGGGGAAACGCTTGATCAGTTGACAGCAGAGCTAACAGAAATCATTCGCGTGGCCCAGGCCCAGGAAGCTATGGCTGCCGATGTGATGGAAACTGCCCAGGGGTTCGAAAAGTTTCTCGTGATCTCGAGCATTACTCTGGCCGGATTGCTGGCCGGCCTGTTGGCATGGCGCACCACCCGCGCGATCTCTCGACCTATGGAAGAGATTACGCAGGTGGCCCAGCGCGTCGCCTTAGATGCCGACTATAGCGCCCGAACGGTAATTTACAGTGATGATGAGGTGGGGGTATTAGCGCGATCGCTCAACGAACTGATCGAACAAGTGACTGAGCGCACCCAGTCCCTCGAGGCGGCCGCCCAAACCGCCATAACCCAAAACCAGGAACTTGAAAACACTCTCAGGGTGCTGCGCAAGGCCCAGTTGCAGCTGATTCAGGCGGAGAAAATGTCATCGCTGGGGCAACTCGTTGCAGGTATTGCCCATGAGATCAACAACCCGATTGGGTTTATGCAAGGGAATGTCGAGTACGCGCGAGACTACAGTCAGACCCTGTTTGAGACCATAGACCGTTTGCAAGTCGAATTATCAGAAGTGCCTGAAACCCTTGTGCAATTTTTGGAAGAGCGGGACATCGGGTTTATTCGACAGGACTTTCCCAAGGTGCTGGCCTCGATTAAGAGCGGGACTGAGCGCATCAACAATCTTGTTCTATCGCTGAAAGTATTCTCGCGGTTACAGGAGTCTCAGCTCAAACGCGCCAACCTAAATGATGGTCTTGAGAGCACCCTGCTGCTGTTGGGGCATCGGCTCAAATCTCAGGCGAAGCGTCCATCGGTCACCGTCATGCGCAACTACAGCACCTTACCCGAAATCGAGTGCTACAGTAGCCAGCTCAATCAGGTATTTATCAACATTATGAACAACGCCCTAGATGCCATTGACAATCGCTGGGAAACCGACTCGCATGCCTGGGATCCTATCCTGAGAGTCAGCACTGCCGTGGAGAATGGCAAAGTTCAAGTTCGCATTGCCAACAATGGCACGCCCATTCCCGAGAGCATACAGGCCAAAATTTTCGATCCCTTCTTTACAACCAAAAAGCAAGGACAGGGAATTGGACTGGGCATGTCTCTCAGCTATGAAATTGTTCAAGAAAAGCACCAAGGCAACATCAGCTTTGTTTCCCCAGCAATGGATGATGTCGGAGCCGAGTTTCACCTAGAAATTCCGACCGAGCTGGCGCGACCCGAGGCCATTACAAGCCAGAATGATAATGGATGCCTATCGTTATCCGACGATGAGTAAGCGTAAGGTTGTGAATAAAATCGGCCATTCGGAATGAGTAGGCACGATTGAAGAAAGTCGACCCATCGCCGCTAGGTTCTCGGAGCCGCTGCCAGTTAGGAGAGGCAAGGCGATGGTTGTCAGCGCAGTAAAAGAACCAATAGGAAATTTAAATAAGCTTCGAAGCTGTTGTTTGCCGGCGGTAGGTTGAGCAGAAAGGTGACTCTCTAAGGCAGATGGGCCGACAAAATGGCTTTGAAGAGTTTGAAAATAAAGACTGCGAGAAAAGCGTGAAACTTGAGAGAGTGGGTTAAGGCTGGAAAAATTCAATTGTGAGTGATTGGAAATACTTTGTTCATAACATCAGTATAGCTTATGTATAAGTTATTTGTAACCCCCTTGTGAGATTTATGTGATATAAATGACATTTAATTGCAGCAGTCTTTCTCTACGGGCGGTCTGATTTGCGTAGATGGCCTAGAAATGTTCGCTCGGCGATGGGCGACTGTACTGCGGGTGCTAAGCGCAAAGGTCCCGATTTGGCATTGGGGGTTAGCGGCTCGTAGGCGATCGCCACCGGAAAGTTGCGCTGATCGAAGTTTTGAAGCAGCTGCTCGCGGGGCTGCTCGGCGGGGTCGATGAAAGCCGGGTCGTAGTCAAAGTAAGCCTGGGTGCCAGCCTCTACCGCGATGTCGGGCACCTGTAAGTCTTCTTCGTAGGTCAGGGTGTAGTTGATAAAGTCCGGCTGTCGTTCACCAATTTGAATGCGATCGCGAATCACGATACGGTTGTGCACCGTGAGCTCATAATCGCTCGGAGCGGCCGCGTCATCAGCAAAATACAGCCGCTGGAGATCATTTTTCGCCGTCATTGCCATGCGTTGGCCGGCGGGCAAATTAAGATGACGGAGTTCAAACCCGCTGCTTTTGGCTACTTGACGCTCTGTAAAGGCAAAGAAATCAGGAGTGGAAGAGTCAAATTCATAGGTTTGAGCGTCGTCAGTGAGGTGAATTGATAGCTTTGACAGGCTGGTATCAGCATTAGCCACCAGAGTTAGCTCCGGCCCGGTCATCGTCGGCAAGAGATACATTGTGAGGGTTTTGTCAGGCGCTAAAGTAAGGTCCTCAAAGTCTGCTGTGTAGCCGGGGCCGGCAAGCTGTAATTTGGTACGCTGCGTAGTCTTAGCGGCGGCGGTTCCCGCGACCGTCACTTGCAGCGGCTGATCTAGTGCGGTGGCCGGTAAATGGTAGCTAGCTGGGACGGCACGACTTAGCCCTCCTTTGAAAGGTACCAAATTTTCGGGCTGGGCCATGGCCGTGTCAGGTGCGTTGCCGAGGGGCGTCACGGCCAACTGTCCTTCTCCCACTAGGGTGATATCAACCGTAGGGTCGGCGTCTGCGATCGCGATTGGCCGGCAAAAGGGACAGGTAAAGGGCCCTCGATAGGGTGGGTCATCGTCTTTTGCGACCTGCCGCCAGGAAAGCTGGGTGAGGTCGATGTTCTTACTTTGGGCGTCCCCGGCAAAGATGGGCTCATCTGGTAAGGGTTGATATCGCCAAGTGTCGGCGATGGTGTCAAATTCAATATGCAAATCCGGGGGCGTACTGGGGCGCTCAGCGGGATAGTTGCTGTCGTAAACGTAGACCCAGTACTTGCCATCGCCTTTATCCTCAATTTCATAGGGGGTCAGCGTGTGGCCGTCAGTCAGTAGCCCCTCGACAACGCGGTAAATCCCCAAGGTAAACGGGTTGAGAGAGCCGACAACAAAGATATTGAGAATGGACAGCAAAATATCGGTAGGGCTATAGGTTTCCCGGATGTCTTGGGTGGCCCGAAACACCTCTGGCACCCCCTGCATTAAGAAGAGATTGGCCACAAAAGTCTGTACCTCGAAGAGCGATCGCGCTAAGCCAAAGACAACTTGCTGGAGCAAAAAATTGATCAGTTGCTGCCACCAAGGAATTTGCGGCGGCGGATCTTGCTGCCATAGGGATAAGACCGCTGCGGCCATTCCTTCAGCAATGCCTAGATTGAGTCTTTCCAACTGCGATTGCAGCCAATCTTGAGCTGCTGAGGTGAGTACGCAGGCCTGAATTTCTGAACCAATGCAAACTTGCGTGCCAAAGAGCTGTTCCAACTGCTCGGTTAAGACCGTTTCCCACGCTTGGGCATCCCGTTGCAGGTCAATGGCACGGACTAACTCTGAGTTGGAAAATTGAAAAGTGTCCTCGCTTAATTCAAAATTGGGCAGGCCGATTTGACCATTAGGCAGATCTGCGAGTTGAGCGAGTAGCGCCTGTCGATGGGGGCCGCTGATAGTGTCCAGAAACCGCTCAGAATCAGTGGGATCGTTGAACTCAGGGATATCGGCCAGCCGCGCTAAAGCCGGGTAGGGCGAAAACTGCACCACCAGAAAGGCCGTCAACATGCTCAAAGCAAGCCAATGCATGGGGCGAAACCGGCTGAAATAAAACATGGGAAGCCCGCCACAATTGCTAAGGTCTGTACTGCCAATGGGGGTATGTTATCCCGATTGCTCAGGCGGCTGCGACAGGGGTAGACGGCAAGTTCTCTGTCCCGCGAGCGCGCTATTAGGGCTGTTCCCAATTCTCAGGGTCGGGATTGGTTTCTAAATCGACATTGAGTTCGTCTTTGAGCCAGTTGATAATCTGCTGGCGCTCTCCCTGGGTGAGATAAAATCGCCCTGTGCGGCGGAGGCGATCGTTGATGTCTTCCATATCGGCCAGAGTAAATAAATCGGCAGTGTTGGCGATGTTACACAACAGATCATCGCGGCCTTGCTCATCTAGGCTGTCATAGCGATAGCGCGCAATTTGTTTGCTGAGGCGATTCAAGGTGGACTGATCCCACTGCAGGCGCTGCTGACGATCTGCGGGAATGGTTTCGCCCGCTGCGATCTTGGCATAGTCTGTATCCAAAATATTTAAGCGAACGATTTTGGGGGATTGAGTCACAAGCCGATAAGTTTTGAAATCTCCATAAAGCCCAGCAAATGAGCTTTATCATCCTTGCTAGGCAGGCATTGCCAGCATCAGACTTGTGCTCAGGATAGTGCATTTTTCCGTCTACGGTGAGGTCTTTCAGAAAAACCTCAAGGTCTGGGGGCATGGTGAAACGGCCCCTCGTTAGGATGTAGCAGGGTCAGGCAAGCCGGTGGGCGGCGCTTACGGTGGCCTAGCTTGAGGGGCAAGATCGCCGGGATGCACACGCTGATCAGCCCCGCTGGTGTAGAGGCCTGCCGGCGGGCTCGAACTGCTGACCAACATTACGGATCATTGCATCTGGCCCGCAAGTGCAACGGCACCATGATAGTTTCAACACTAATCGAAACGTTGAGTTCTGTTGCGGAGAAAATCACGCGTGCTGGCATCCTCTAACCATTCCTCTGAAGGTCTCGAGTCTACTCGTGAAGCCTGTAGTGATTACGTCGCTCATTTGCAGTTGCACATGGCCTTACAAGCTAAAAACTTAGTTCCTTCTTTGGCGCACAACAGCGATCGCCGCGGCAACCTGTTACATCAAACTCAAGCTGACTTAGAGAAAATGATGTCTCGGCAAGGCTTTTGAGGTTAGCACAACAAGCCTAGCCGGAGCCCTTTAACGCTGCCGCAGTGCTACTAGCACTGCGGCAGTTTGGTTGAAATATCGTTGGCAACCAGACCGTCATTTTCGGTCACCAGCATTACCGGCACAGCAGCCATAATCCGGTGAAAGTCATGCCTGAGTCGTCGGGCCGAACGAGTAAAAAGTGTAGTCCCTGGGCCTGCTGCTGGCGTTGGGCAAATTGCTGCCCCGCTGCGGCGACTTGAGCGTCGGTAAATGTGGTGAGCACCCAACGGTCCACAAGCCCAGTTTCGAGAATGACCCCGTCGGGGGTACCGGGAATGTAGGTCAACGCCGCTGGCGGCTGCGCCTGCAACCATTCACACAGGGGCCAGGCTCGACGTCCCGCATCGATGATCACGCCGGGAATAGCCGCAGTGCTAGGCAGTCCCATGCCGAGGGGGAGCCATTCTGCAGGCACAGACCGAAAGGGGACCGGTTCATAAATCAGGCTTTCTTGGAAGTCCTGGGCGGCTAGACTGCCAAATCGCCACTGTTCACCCCAAAGATGTTCTGGAATGGGGACTGGTGCTGGTTGCTCTAGGGCTAGGGGCTCATACGCGGCACCGGAATAATTGGGTTGCTGTGGATACCACTGCGATCGCTGCACTAGCCACTGTTTAAGTGTTGGTGTGGCTCGGGTGGGGTGAACTGCCAGGCCGAGGGGCTGGGCTGCACTGGTGAGTAACGAAACGCATTGGGGCCGAAAGACACGAATCTCGTCGGGGGGGTGTCCGGCTTTGGCAAGGGCCGTGGCCAATTGCTGCTGTAGCCAGGGACGGTTGACCTCCGGCTGAGGAGCCACGGCCCCATAGGTAAATTGAAAAGTGCGATCGCAAATCAGCAACTCCCACAGGGGATTTTGGGCATCGTCCTGCAGTGGCCGACGATAGCAGTCAGCTTCCCAAATGATCATCGCTCCGTCTGGCCCCTCATCGGTACTTCCTGCCTGATCTATGCCACGTAGCCGGCTTTGACGGTGGTGTTGGCAGTGGCAGCGTCTGGTAAATAGACCTGAGTGACGTATTCAGCCACCATGCGATCGCTGTTAAAGAACGGGGCATTCGTGCGAATCGAGGCTTTCATCATGGCCAACCACTGGTGGGGAATGCCGTGGCGATCGCGATCATAAAACATGGGTGCGATCTCTCGCTCCAGCAGCGTGTAAAGCGCATCGGCATCAATCTGATCCTGATGCTCTTGGTCACTGCTGTCGACTTCTTCGCCAATTGTCCAGCCGTTGCTCGGTTGGCCCGCCCGGCCCGGTTGATATCCTTCACACCACCAGCCGTCGGCCACACTTAAGTTAATCACGCCGTTAGCCGCCGCTTTTTGCCCGCTGGTACCACAGGCCTCGGTGGGCCGGCGAGGCGTGTTGAGCCAGACATCTACGCCGTGCACCATCAGCTTGGCGGTGAACATATCGTAGTCTTCGATGAACGCGACGCGATCGCGCAGCGCCGGATGTCGGCACCACTCCATTAACCGTTGAATGATACGCTTGCCTTCGTCGTCGCCTGGGCGAGCCTTCCCAGCAAAAATAATTTGAATGGGGCGACGGCTATGGGAAAAAATGCGAATAGCCCGCTGCAAATCTTTGAAAATCAGTGCGCCCCGTTTGTAAGGGCTAAACCGACGGGCAAACCCGAGAGTCAGCACCTGTGGATCAAGGAGCTGTTCAACGGCTGTGATGTCGTCTTTAGCCTCTTTTCGATCTAAACGGGAAGCCAAGACGCGCGCTCGGGTGTAAGCAATCAGTCGTTCTTTGAGGATGCAGTGACGCTGCCACAACTCGCGATCGGGAATTGTATCAACGGTTTGCCACAGCTCTTTACTGGCCCGCTGCAGCTCAATATCGTTCCAAGGATTATCCGTATCAAATCGTAGCCGTGACCAATCACGTCCTAAATGCTGACTATATAAATCCACTAGGAGCGGTGCTGTCCAACTACTAAGATGGGCCCCATTTGTAATATGGCCAATGGGTACCGACTCTTCCGACTGGTCGGGGTACAGAATTTGCCACATCTGTCGTGACACATCGCCGTGGCGGCGGCTTACGCCGTTAGCTTTGCGCGTCATGCGCAGGGCTAGCACAGACAGACTAAACGGTTCCCACGGATCACCAATACGCCGAGCTCCCAGGTTAAGAAACTCTTCGCGTTCGAGCTCTAGTTGGGGCCAGTAGTGCCCAAAAAACGAGTCCATCATGTCAGCGGAGAAGGCGTTGTTGCCATCGGTCACCGGCGTGTGGGTGGTAAAGACAGCGCGATTGCGCACCCAAGTTTGCGCCTCATCAAAGGTGCTGCCGCCATACTCCATCTCTTGGCGCACTGCCTCCAGCAAGGCAAAGGCAGAGCTGCCCTCATTGATGTGATATACCGACGGTTCAATTTCTAAGGCATGTAGCACTTGCACGCCACCAATGCCCAACAAGATTTGCTGTGCTAAGCGAGTCTCACGATTGCCCCCGTAAAGTCGGCCGGTGAGTTTGCGATCGATCGGATCGTTATCGGGGCGATCGGCATCTAACAGATAGAGATCTACCCGGCCGATACGGGCTTTCCATGCTTGTACTCGCACGGTGCGCTGTCGCACCGTAACCTTAACAGTGACGGGCTGACCATATTCATCGCGCACCAGTTCTAAGGGCATATGCTCAAAGTCATTGTCGCGATAGAAATCTTCTTGCCAACCGCTGCGATTGAGACGTTGACAAACGTAGCCTTGTTTATAAAGCAGGCCCACGCTGACCAGGGGCACACCCAAGTCAGAGGCTGACTTTAAGAAGTCGCCGGCAAGAACGCCCAATCCCCCACAGTAGGTATATAGCGACTCGTGAATGCCGTACTCTAGGCAAAAGTACGCCACGGGCTCCTCTGGGGAGAGGTGAGGCGCGACTCGGCTGCCCCAGGTAGACCGCTCGCGCATGTAGGCATCAAACTGATTGGCTAAAATCTGTAGCCGCTTTAAGTAGTCGGGGTTTTCCGCAATTTCTGAGAGGCGCTCGTAGCTGACGGCCTCTAGCAGGGCGACGGGATTGTGATAACAGGTTTGCCAAACCGTAGGCTCAATAACACTGAATAGCGACATGCGATCGGGCGTCCAGCTCCACCAGTAGTTATAAGCCAAGTCGGCTAGTCGACGGAGGGGCGAGGGGAGCTTAGCTTTGAGCTGGGTGATGGGATTCATAACTCAGATGTCGCAATGCTTGAAGTTGTTGTGTGTAGCCCGAAGCCAAAGATCATACCCAGCGGCAAAATTCAGGCATTATGCGGGGCGATGATGCCCATTGCTGAAGATCTAACGTCATTACGAGCAATTTCATGAAAATGTATGAGTAGCTTGCCCATTCAAACTTTCAGCCATTCCAGCGTAACGTGGAACTTCCCCATCGATCGATGGTTCTGCGGCAGACATTGAAAAATTCATCTGGTCTTTTTATCCCACGCGGCGGGCCGCTGACTCAGCTGCGATCGCGACACTCTGGGGTGGGTATCTATCAGGACATTTTCCCTCGTAAGGGTTCTGCTTGAGCTGGCTAGCTATCCACGGGGGCATATCGCCCCAGAGGCTGAGGGGGATCCTTCGCCGCTGTTCTAGAAAAGCCTCCCATCGTTGCTGCTGGTGCCAGCTTTGCCGGAACCGACGTTTGGAGATATCCAAGGCGTTCACGCCTCTTAGTGGCCGCTCCTGAATACTGGAGAAAGCTTGGGATTTAAAACCGTTGGGTGGGGGGCCTTCGTACTTTAAGCGTTGGTGATAACACTGCCATTCATCGGGAAGTGTTGTTGCTTGCATGGCTCGCAATGGCTGTTGGCTGACCTATGCCCCCATCAGTTTGCGATCGCCTAGACCTCGCAATGAAGTAACGCTAGAGCAAATTTCCATGCAACAGTTTACGACTAATCTATTCACCCTCAACGGAGCTGAGCCCTTTGACTCCACGGCGATGGGGGATGCCATCTTGACCCTGGACGCGCCGACTGCAACGACTCGGACCCTGCGCGTTCAGCTCGATGCGACTGATCTGGAAGATCTCACCGCCATCGGAGGCATCCACGTTGCCCATATCCACGGACAATTTGCGGGTAACGGCGATCGCCCCCTGCTAGAGCAAGGTGATGGCAGTTTCTTTGACGGCACGGGTGGCACAGCGGCCAATTCTGTCCTACCTACCCTGGCGGATAGCGATGTGGATGGCGACGGCTTTCTCAACTTTTTAGAAGGTCGACCCAGTTACGGTCCGGTGGTGCTAAACCTGACTGCTAAGCAGGTCGAAGCTGCCCCCGAGGGCACGCCGCCGCTCACTCATTTCCTCAACTTGGCAGGGGCCGGTGAAATTAATCCCGCTGAACTGTTTCCGGCGGGTTCAGAATTCAACCTCGATACCACCTACACGTTTGATTTGAGTAACCCCGATGAGCTACGGCAGTACAACAACTTGATGCCGCTGTCTAACCGGGAAGTTGTGCTACATGGCTTGACCATTCCCACGGAGATTTCCGAGGCGATCGATGCTGCGGCCATGGGCAGTGCTCCAGCCGGTCTGGATTTGGGTAATGGCGAAGCTTTCCGTATCACGGCTCCCGTTGCCGGAGGAACCATTCAACCCCAATTCATGGGGGCTGCGGCCGCTGCCCAACTGTTAGCATTAACCGATGGCAACACGCTGGTGTCTTTTGACCCGACGAGCCCAGCCGATACGATGTCTATCCCGGTTATGGGGGTCAATGGCGCATTGCTGGGGATCGATACCCGCCCCGCCAACGGTCTGGTGTATGGCCTCACCACGGCTAACGAGATCTATACGATTGACCCCACAGGATTCGCTAGCGGTGACTTTAACGGATCTTTCACCCTCACTGATGCGGAGCAAACGCGGCTAGAAGAGGGCGGTCTATACCTCAATCTGCACACCCACTACTACAATAGTGGCGAGCTCCGTGGGCAGGTCGACGTTGAGCTTGAGGACGATGGCGTGGCCCGGGTGCTAACGATGTCAGAGGTGCAGCAAGTGGGCAATGCTGTGCCGGATGGTCCAGCGACCGGTACGTTTGATGTGGTGTATGACGACAGTACCAATGCCCTGACGATTACCGGCTCCTTCAGTGACCTCACGAGTGACCTGATGCCAGTTGGTGAGACTGATGTTGAGGGCAACCCCCAAAGTGCCATTCACTTGCACAATGCCGTTGCCGGTGCCAATGGTCCCATCGTGCGAAACTTTACCGTTGATCCCAGCGGTGGTTTTGCGGGGGCCTTCACGCTTTCCGAAGCAGAAGAGGCCTTGTTGTTAGAGGATGCCTTCTACATCAACTTGCACACAGACAACTTTGCGAGTGGCGAACTGCGGGGCCAAGTTGACATTGAGCTAGAGAACGATATTGTTGCCAGTGGTATTGCCATTGAGGAAAGCCAACAGGTCGGAGCAGTCACGCCACCCGCTGGTCCCGCTACTGGCAGCTTTGGGATTATCTACGACGACTCGACTAACCAACTCAGCACCGCAGGAACTTTTAGCGATCTCACAAGTCCCCTGTTTCCGGTCGGCACAACTGACGCAGAAGGTAACCCTCAGAGCGCAGTGCATTTGCACCAGGGTGCGATCGGAGAGAATGGCCCCATCATTCGCAACTTGACCGCTAGCGACAACGTGGCTGAGCTGATCAGTACGCTGTCCATACCGTTTGAAGGGGGCACCATCTCAGGGTTTGACTTTAACCCGGTGGCCGATCGCCTCCGCTTAGTAGGCGACAATGATCAGGACTTCCGCATCAACGTTGACACGGGTGAGGTGATTGTCGATGGTGATTTGACCTTTGCTGATGGCGATGTGAACGCGGGTGTGAATCCGAATGTGACGGCGGCGGCTTACACCAACTCCTTTGCCGGCACCGAAACGACCCAGCTCTATGACATCGACACGTTGCTCAACAGCTTGCTGCTGCAAAATCCGCCCAATGACGGCATCTTGCAGACCATTGGCGATTTGGGTTTTGACGTTGATACATTGGGCGGATTTGACATTGTGTCATCCTCGCCTGATGACAATACCGCCTTCGTTTTGTCGAATGTTTCTCTGTATACCGTCGATTTGGCAACTGGGTGGGCTACCGACCTCGGCATGATTGGGGATGATGGCGACGTCAACTTTCAGGGCCTTGCCAGCGTAACGGCTGAGCCAGCGCCGGCTGCGATCGCTGAGCTGCTTGACCTGACCGGCTTTGATGGTGAGGTGACCGCTGAGGTCACTCTGTCCCGCGAGGCGGCCTTCGACAATATTCTCAGATTTTATGAGACGAATGCTCAGGGCCAAGTTGCTGGCCTCAACCCGGGGGACAGCGGCTACGAAGATGCAGTTCGCAGTAATCTCATCGACGGATTGGAGCTGATGGTTGACAATCTCTCGACTGCTGAGGAAAGCATCCTGCTGGCTGGTGGTTCCTACTATGCGCCGGCGCTGTTGGTGGATGGTAACCTCAATAATCTCGTAACCGTGGATGACGCGGTAAATGGGATGGGCCAGATCGAGCGGGAAGACAACGTCTGGCGGTTTGAAGATTTGACTGACTTTGACTTCAACGATTTTGTAGTGACTCTCGGGAGTGTGGACGGGACCCAGGCTTCAGCTTAGGGGCATGGCTTAAGTCTGGCTCTGCTGCTTGAAATCACAGTCTGCTGATTGTGCATAATCGCTCTGCCCAGTCGGGCAGAGCGATTTTTGATATCAGTGGCGATTAGGGCTACACCAGGGCTAGCTGCCGGCGATCGCCGTTAGCTGTCGGTACCGACCGACCGACGGCTGCGGCGATCGGGCGCAGGCTCTCCACCAAATCAGCCATCGCTTCGAGGGAGAGGGCCTGCCGGGCATCGGACACCGACTCCTCGGGCACCGGGTGACACTCAATCATCAACCCGTCCGCCCCAGCCGCGATCGCCGCTCTCGCCAGATTGGGCACAAGCTCGCGCTTACCAGCGGCATGGCTGGGGTCAACAATGACTGGCAAGTGGGTCAGCTGCTTGAGGGCCACCACTGCACCCAAATCCAGCACGTTACGGGTGTATGGGTCGAAGCTACGAATCCCGCGCTCGCACAGGACAATGTTGGTGTTGCCGTGGGCAGCTATATATTCCGCAGCCATGACAAACTCTTGAACGGTGGCCGCTAATCCTCGCTTGAGCACTACGGGCTGGTCGATTTCTCCCAGGGCCTTCAGCAAATCGAAGTTTTGCATATTGCGGCTGCCCACCTGCAGGGCATCGGCATAGGCGGCGATCGCCTCGATCTGGTGAATGGCCATGACCTCGGTGATCACCGGCAGTTGATAGCGCCGGCGCACCCGGTCGAGAATCGTCAGCCCGGTTTCTCCTAGTCCTTGGAAGGCGTAGGGAGAAGTGCGGGGCTTGTAAACGCCGCCCCTGAGGGCCTGCACCGTCTGGTGTCCTAACCGAGTAGCAATGGTTTCCATCTGCTCTAAACTCTCGACTGAGCAGGGCCCCCCGATGATAAGCAAATCGCGATCGCCCACGCTCACCTGTTCGTTGAGAGCGACTACAGAGCTGTGGGTAGCGTGAGACTTGGCAGTGAGTTTAGCGTCTTGCATGGGTTTGGTGTCTTGTAAATAGTGGGTGAATTGAGCGGTCGTCGTCATCAAAACTGAACTGAAATTGAAAAACCCCCGGAGGCTGGTTGCGCTCCGGGGGTTGTTAACAGGCATACATGGCCGTGTCACCCGGAGCGTGTCCCAGTGAAAAAGAAAAAGCTAAAAAACCAGTAATAAGCGGGGGCGGAGTAACGCATGGTGGGTGATCGAGTCGAGAATGTTCCTTAAAACGCAAAAACCGCAGAGCCTTGTCTGCGGTTCACTAGAGGATTTCAGCAAAAGCTAAAGTCACATCTAGTGAACCTCCTCAAAAAACCAAAAATAAAATCGCTCTGCGGGGAAAAGCATTCGACTGCAAAAAAATATTTCTGCCTAAACCGTAGCAACGTGGTCTCAAGGTGTCAACTCGTGATGGAAAATTTTGCCGTAGGCTCAGCTTGGCGATCGCCGGGCGTAAAGTTATCTGATTAATCACCAAACTGGATGAGGTGCAATCGGAACGATTGCTATAGGCTGATGGATGTTGATATGACCATCGCGCGAGGAACTTAGTAGGCCATGCTCACAGACTTACAAAAACGTAAGCTGACCAAGCTTTTTAGCATGTATGACTCTGACTACACGGGTAACTTGGTCAAGAACGATTTTGAGCTGATGTTCAAAAAGCTTTCGACCCTGCGTGACTGGTCGAAGCGATCGCCTCGGTGCATCGTGCTCGAAGATAAGCTGATGCGCAAGTGGCAGGGGCTAGAGAAAAAGGCCGATACCCACGACAATGACCAGGTCTCGATAGACGAATGGCTGGCCTACTACGAGGACGTTTTGCAAGACGACAAGGCTTGTTCAGAACTGGTTACCGAACTGATCGAACTTGTGTTTGACGTATTTGATCAAGACGAAGACGGCAAAATTAGCCAAGCTGAGTGGGGACAACTGCTCGCTGCCTTTAATGAGTCTCCCGTCTATGCCCCAAGCATTTTTCCGACCTTAGACACAGATCAAGATGGCTGGCTTACCAAAGAAGAAACCCGCAACTTGTTTCGCGCATTTTGTACTAGCGATGATCCCAACGAACCGGCAAACGGCATGTTTGGCCCCTATTAGGCCCCTGCCTGTACCTCACTAAGGATTTTCCGCATTCTTTCCTCCCTATTTGCAAACTTTAGGAAAAGGGTAATCAAAGCAAGTTTCTCTCGGGTTCGGGAGAGAGACTTAGCGTGAGGGCGATCGTGGCAAAATCTATGCTTCAATCCCCCTTCACTGAGCGCGATGCGGCCATATCAAGGACGCCGTCGCTGTAATGATGCAAGCCACCCTGAATTCCTAGCCTGCAGAGTTTGATTCTATGAGCTTGCAGGTCGTCCATAGCATCGATCATCCCGCTGCATTCAATACAGGACGGTGTGGGAATCAACCCCGTGCATTTATCCACATTCGCCATTCTGAATTGCTTGTGCTTTGGCCAGTAGAGCTGGGAATTTTAGGGTCAAAGCTTTCAGAAAATTATTCAACCCTGAATAGAACAAGACGCGAATGGTGGCGAATATGAACGGCAGTTTTTCCAACTTGCAAGAGGGTGTAACCAAAGGGACCGACATTCAAAACGAAGTGGAAAAAACGGCTGCTCTTACTGATAGTCAGCAGGACGCTCTCTCGCTGCCTAAGTGGTTGAAATATATTATTTCTCCCAAGAGCCACGAATTGACTGTCTTTGGCCATATGTTGCTAGCGATCGGTTTTGTCGGGTTTCTCGGTGCCCTCAATGTTGCCATGCTACTCTACGGAACCTCGCTGCGGCGGGACTGGCTCCCACCTCAAGCAATGCCAGAAGATGTAGAGCAACGTTTAGGGGCTGTGCAAGCAACTGAAGCTGAAAAGCTCAGAATGAAAGACCAACTGCAGCAGGTGCTTTGGCGCATTAACGTCCATGGCAAAGTCATGGGACTTTTCTACTGTCTCAACTTTGTCAGCTTGACAACGCTATGCATCGGTGCCGGTACCGGCACCATCAGCTTATTTTTTATCAGCAAGCATGGGTGGGAACGCATCAATAATGCCGTTATCACTCTTTTTATTTTGTCGACGGGGGCGATCTTTATTCACAGCAATCTCATGTTGATGATGAGATATCAAGACAACATCACCCTAAACCGTCAGTTATTCGAAACTTATTCGGATGCGAAGCATTCTATCTTGAGCTATTGGGCCACCCAGGCGACTTCACCAGATGGTCTTACCGCAGCAGAATTCATCCAGGAAATCGACACTTTACTGTTTGAATTCAACGATATTGCATTGACGTTTGACCATGATCAAGCCGCGATACTGCGTCGCTCATTTGATTTAATTGGGACACAAGAAACTATTGATCTGCCCGCTTCTGACTCAGAAACGCCGGTGCAGCCCTAGAAGAGCTACCAAGCAACGACCCAACGGTCAAAGACACTACGCTGACCGTTGAGGGGCTGTTTTCCGGCTAGCTGCGCTGTTAGCGGTTGACCACTGCACCGCGATCGGGTTCAGGAATTTCTTTTGCTTGACTGTTCTTGATGGCCTCGTGGTTTCTAAGGGTTTCCATGTCAATGACATGGCGAAACTCCCCGTCGCCACCGCTGGCTAAGGTGTCAAAGACATCGTTGATCTGATCGATGCTGATCATCTTCACCTCGGGCGAGATATTATGCTCAGCGCAGAGCTCCAGCACCTCTTGGGTATCTTGGATGCCACCAATGAGGGAACCGGCCAGGGTAATGCGGTTGAAAACTAAAGGTCCTGGAGAAAATTCTGGGAAGCTGATCATATTGCCAACAACGATGAGAGCCGAGTCCGGCCGCATGACTGAAATATAAGGCGCAATATCGTGGGGCACTGGAATGGTGTTGATCATCATATGGAGGCTTTGGGCCACCGATTCCATTTGTTCATCATCTGTTGAGATGATGACCTGGTCAGCACCCATCTTGAGGATGTCGTCTTTTTTGGCCTCACTGCGGGTGAACGCGATAACTTCTGCCCCGAGGGCCTTCCCAATTTTGATGGCCATGTGACCCAAACCACCGATGCCGGCAACACCGAGCTTTTGCCCTTTTTCTAATTTCCAGTGCTTCATCGGGGCATAAACGGTAATGCCGGCACACAGGATCGGGCCGACAATTTCTGAGTCGACGGCATCTGGTACTCGCAGCACAAACTCTTCCCGCACAACGATATCGGTGGTGTAGCCCCCGTAGGTGTTGGAGCCGTCAGGAATTTTCGTGCCGTTGTAAGTTAGCGTGCAGCTCTTCGGGCCTTCGCAATAGTTTTCGTCGCCCCGCTGACACGGGTCACAGACCTGGCAGCTATTGACCATGCAGCCCACGCCTACGCGATCGCCCGTTGTGACTTTGGTGACCCCTTCCCCAACGGATGTGACTACACCGGCGATTTCGTGACCCGGCACACAAGGGTAAATGGTATTACCCCAGTCGTTGCGGGCTTGGTGTAAGTCGGAATGGCAAATGCCACAGTGGGTAATTTTAATGGCGACTTCACCGGGGCGAGGATCTTGCCGCTGAAACATAACCGGGCTGAGCTGATCGTCGGCACTTTGTACACCAAAGCCAAAAATCTTCATGGAGGTTCTCTCTTTGCAAATATTCGATCAATCAAATCGAGTTCAGATATCGACAACTTAACAGGCTAGAAAAAAGCTGAATCCTGTTGATCGATAGATTTTGTGGCTAATCCCATGGCGCTTGATGATGGCCGGCCTCATTTTCGGCGGACTTCAGACGACAGCAAGTGGCTGGGATGCCGGATAGAATTATCTGAATATCTGAATTAGAACTTACGCACTGAAGACGTTTGAGACGATGGAACGATTCCCTGGGCTGCACCACCGATAGTGTTTGTCCTTTTTGGCTGCGTAGGTCCGTGACTTTGATTGTTCATCTCAACTGTGTATTTATGGTCTCTCTACGTACGCCCCTGTATGATGCCTCGGCTGCTCTTGGGTCTCGCTTTACCGAGTTTGCGGGGTGGGAAATGCCGGTGCAGTATGGGGGCATCAAGCAAGAACACCAGGCCGTGCGAGAGTCAGCCGGGATGTTTGATATCTCTCACATGGGCAAATTTAAGTTGTGGGGTCAGGGGACGCTGACGGAGCTACAAAAGCTGGTGCCCACAGACCTGAGTCGGTTGCAGCCAGGGCTGGCGCAATATACAGTGCTGCTCAATCCCCAAGGCGGCATTATTGATGACCTGATCATTTACTACCAGGGCACCGATCCTAAGGGAGGCGATCGCATCGTGATCATCGTCAATGCCGCCACCACGGATAAAGATAAAGCCTGGATGCAGCAGTATCTGCCGAGCCAGATTGAGTTTGCGGATCTATCCCGCGATTTTGCCTTGATGGCTGTCCAAGGACCCCAAGCCGTGGCGCAGCTACAGCGGGTAACGGCAGAGGATCTGAACAAAGTGGGACGCTTTGGCCACATTGATGGGACGGTGTTGGGCCAACCCGCCTTTCTAGCGCGGACGGGCTATACCGGCGAAGATGGGTTTGAGATCATGCTGGCTCCTGCCGCCGCTCAGTCCCTGTGGCAAACTCTGCATGATAACCAGGTGGTGCCCTGTGGGCTGGGGGCGCGGGACACCCTACGGTTGGAGGCCGCAATGGCGCTGTATGGCCAAGACATTACCGAAGACACTACTCCCTTAGAAGCGGGGCTTAAATGGCTGGTGCACCTCGACGATACAGGGGCGTTCATTGGGCGCGATCGCCTAGAGCAGCAAACTGAGCACCTAGAGCGGCGGTTGGTAGGGTTACGGATGACCGGGCGGAACATTGCCCGCCATGATTATCGGGTCATGCATGCCGGGCAGCCGGTCGGGAGGGTGACTAGCGGGACCCTCTCGCCGACATTAGGATATCCCATCGCGCTGGCCTATGTGCCCACGGCGCTCGCTAAAGTGGGGCAAGCGCTGGAGGTAGAGATTCGGGGGAAGACCCACCCGGCAGAAGTTATTAAGAAGCCTTTTTACAAGCGCAAAGCTTCTTAATTTGATTTGACATATAGGGGAAGGCGAATCGGCGATTCGTCGTGCGACACTGGCAACGTGTGAATAGTTGAGAGAGAACCGTCATGGCCCTTGAGTTTCCCGATGATTTGAAGTACTTGGATACCCATGAATATGCTCGGGTGGATGAAGACGAAGACGTCGTGACGGTGGGTATTTCAGCGTTTGCGATCGATCAACTGGGCGACATTGTCTTTTTAGAACTGCCCGATGTGGGTGACACCGTGGAAAAGGGAGAAACCTTTGGCACGGTCGAGTCAGTGAAGGCGGTGGAAGACTTGAAATCTCCGGTGGATGGTGAGGTGTTAGAGCGCAATGACACCATCGTGGGCTCGCCGGAGCAAATTGTCGACGATCCCTATGGTGATGCTTGGTTGATCAAGATTAAAGCGGAGGACTTAGAAGATTTGGATGATGCGATGTCGGCGGACGAGTATCGCGATCAGGTTGAGGGCGCATAGCCCGTCTATGCCCGTTGGGGTGGCAGTGGTTCGGTGCCGTTAGCCAGTGTTTAATTAACGCTGCTGCCGAGGAGGAACAGTCCCAGCATGGTGACGCTGTTCCACGCGCTATGAAGCAGCATGGGAGCTAGCAGGTTTCGCGATCGCGTATACACAACCCCCAGCACCATGCCCAGAACGGTCAGGGGCAATACTTCCGACAGGCTGAGGTGCGCTACCGCAAAAATGAGACTGCTGACCGCGATCGCCCCCCAGACGGACAGGTAACGAGTCAGCGACGGGAGCAAAAAGCCGCGAAATAGAAATTCCTCAAACAGGGGGGCGGCGACCGACGCCGTGGCAAAGAAAATTACTAGTGCGATAGGGTCTTGGGCCTCGAGCACCGTTTGCAGCAGGGGATTGCTACCGCCTTGACCTTGCCAAAGCTGCTGGTTGAGCACAGACACCCCTAGCATGATCGGCAAAGCGACAAAATAGCCCCCCAGCCCCCAGCGCCAACCGCTGCCCCCCAGCTTGAGCTTAAACCAATCGGCTGGCAGGGGGCGGTAGCGGCGGATGGCAAACCAGAGCACCGCAGTGGCCCCGGCCGACATGACTAGGTAATAGGCCAGGGCAAACAGTGCCTGCCCCCGGATGCCCTGCTCCGCTAGCAGGCCCCGTAGAGGCGAAATCAGCAGAGGTACCACCAACTGTCCCATAAAGAGAAAGCCCCCAACCACCACTATCCAGATGGTTTCTGCGGTCCAGGGAGTCTCCCAGCCGCGATCGCGATTTTGCGCCAGGAGCGCATCGGTACCACGCAGCACCCGCTGCCCAAGCACCACCAATAGCAAAATGATGCCTGCTGCGGAGCCTACCGCAGGAAAGACTCCCACGGCCGCCAGGGTGAAAATCAAACCGTTGGCGCGTTCAGCTTCGGCCTGCTTTAACTGGGCGAGTTGGGCGTCTGCCTCCGTTTGGGTGTAGTACTGTGCCAGGGCGCGGGTGCGAAACCAGCCCTGGAGTGTCTCTGTGAGCAGGGTTTCGCTATTGTCTGGTAACGATGTTCCCTGCCACAGCGCCTCAAGCAGAGCAGCGGTTTGCCAGCGGCGATCGCCCCGCGCCTGCCGGTTTTGCACGGCGGCCCAGTTTTCTGCTGCGGCATCCAGGTCGCCCTGCTCAGCACTGAGAATACCGAGCCGGAGATCGAGCACGTCTAAAAGTTGAGCCTGATCATCTAGCGAGGCTTGCAACCGTGGCGAGGCCGCTGTGTCATCAGATGATTTGTTGAGAGTACTCAATGCCGTTTCGCGGACAGATTCGTAGTTTTTCTGGGCAGCTTGGAGGGGCGCTTGGCCTAAGAGATTTTGCTTGAGGGCGGTAGTCTGCTCCGCTGACAGGCCCTCCCCTTCCCAAGCGGTTGCTTGCAAAAGCAAATCAGTTTGATACAGTTCCAACCGGCTGGCCACCTGGGGTTCATTCCAACTGGCAACGAGGGCGCTACCCATGATGATGGCGACCACCAGCGAGATGAGCACCAGTAGAATGCGGCGAAGATTTGCAGGAAAGGGGGACGTCAGTTCGGAATCCATATCAATGAGCAATCATTAGCAAGGCTGCATTTCACCTTAACCGCTATTCCTCCCCAACGGGCAGATTATGGCAGTATTCAGGCAAGCCACCACAGACTTTTAGGAGATGGGGGCAGAGGGGGAGGGCTTACAAGGGTAGGTTTTTAAGGGTTCTGAGGTGAGCAAAGTAAACTGAAGCATCTTCATGGGTGCGTTTCGGTAGAGAATCATGACTCATCGTCCACAGGTCTATAAAGATTGGCTTCGGATTGTCACCCAAAAGCTGCCACACCTATCGAAACCGCAAGCAACGGTGCTGAGTCTGTGGAGTTTGGGCATTGCCCTGACACAATGTTGCGGGTTGTCAACGGTGTCAGCGTTTCTAGCCGAACTGCTGGAACAACCAGAAAATACAGTTCGCCAGCGTCTACGCGAGTGGTACCAGAATCTTGAGCAGAAACGGGGGCGGAAACGCAGGGAGTTAGAGGTGAGTGCAAGTTTTGTGCCGTTGCTAACGTGGATTCTCAGTTGGTGGTCACCGTCAGAGAAGCGCTTAGTGCTGGCAGCGGATGCTTCTAATCTGGGTGACCGCCTGACGGTGTTGTTGATAGCGGTGGTCTATCGCGGCTGTGGTCTTCCGGTGGCTTGGAAAATTTTGCCAGCAACGACGCCTGGAAGTTGGCAACCCCATTGGCTGAAGCTATTAGCTCATCTAGAACGCGGGGTTCCAGATGACTGGTTTGTCCTACTAACGACTGACCGAGGTTTGTATGCCAAATGGTTCTATGAGGCGATTCAAGCACTCAACTGGCATCCGTTCATGCGCATCAATCACCAAGGTCAATATCAAGTAGCGGGCACATCAGGTTTCATGCCACTCTCAACTGCGGTGTCTCAGGTGGGTCAGTCATGGACTGGGACAGTTACCTGCTTTAAGACAAATCCCTTAGCCTGTACGCTACTAGCCCGATGGGATGAGGGCTATAGTGACCCTTGGTTAGTGGTGACCGACCTCGACCCCCAGCAAACTGACATCCTCTGGTATGGTCTTCGCAGTTGGATTGAGTGTTTGTTCAAACACATCAAGCGCGGTGGTTTCAACTGGCATCTGACGCGGATGCGAGACCCTCAACGAGCAGAACGGCTGTGGCTAGCCATTGCCGTCGCCACCATCTGGTTGGTTAGCGTTGGCGGACATGCTGATGCTCAGTTGAGCGCCAGTAGTTTGCCTGTCCCGATATCATCGCCGAACACACCTGACTCATCGGAGCACCCTGTACCTGAAACAGATGAAGCAACGACACTCAGCCAGACTAGTGAAGCGTCTCAGACGGTTGCAAGAGAAGCCCAACCCAAACGCTCTTTGAGTTGTTTCCGACGGGGTTTGGTGGTGATTTTAGCGACCTTACTGAAGGGCCTACCTTTGCCTGTAGGGCAATTTTTGCCAGAGTTTGCTTCACTGGTGCCTGAATCTGCACCTATCTTCAGTTCTGGATGAATTGGAAAAACCTACTCTTGTAAGGAGGGGGAGGGGGCAGGATGCTCGGTAGAGGGTATTGCGTATTGCGCCAGGGCAATAGGTATAGGGCATAGGGTGGATTGCATAAGTCTGTACAACGCCATCAGCTGAGCCTATGGGGAGTGGCGACAGACCAGCATTTGATTGCCGCCACGCTGAAATTCGTAGGCGACAGTCTGGATGGTAACTGGATAGCCTGCCTGTGTAAGTTGTGCTTGGACGGTGGCAAGGTGAGGCGAGATTACACAATCTAGAGTTAACAGCGGAAAGACTCTCACCTCTCGGGCGAAGCGGAGCAAGTTGATCAGCGATCGCCAATGAAAGTCGCAGGATAGATGATCGCTGTACAAAAACAGCAGGTGAGAAACCAGTGCCAGATCAAACGGCTGGTACTCAAAGGGTAAATCGGGCAAACTGCCGACCACGTAGCGCCCAGAGGTTTGGCCTGTCGTGTAATCAGCGAGAAAGTCGGACATCGCCTGCATGCGGGTTTGCCCTAAGGCCTCTACCGAGGGAATTGTCTCCCATACGTAGTCGACTTGGCTCTGCCGCACCTGCGCCAAAATGACGTCGTAGGTGGCCTCAATGCGTGCCTGAATCTGCTCGGGCGTAAAGGCATAGAGGGGATCAACGGAGGTTACCCGACCCCCCCGCTGGGTCAAGGTCGCGTTAAAAGCAGCAGGCCCATCGCCACAGCCCAAAATCGCCCCGGCCAGATCCTGCGCTGTGAGGTTAAACATGGCCACATATTCGTCAAAGGAGCGGCCCCACGGCACGATGTGATCAAGGGTGATGGCCATAGTGCAGGTGTCTCATGGGGGCAATGGGTGGGCGATCGCACTGGGAGCTAGCTGCCAAGTAACGGTTTCAGCCCTTCTGAGATCGCGGCAGCAACGACTTAGCGAGACTGGTGAATTACCTTGTCTAACGCGGATAGCAGGGTTTCGGCGCGATCGCGGTGGCTATTGGCCCCCATCAGACCGACACGCCATATCTGACCGGACAGCTCACCCAAACCGCCACCGATTTCGATGTTGTAGTCCCGCAAGAGGGTGCGAGTCACGACTTTGGCGTCGACCCCGTCTGGCACTTTTACCGTCGTCAGGGTGGGCAGTCGATAGGCTTGATCCACGTGGCAGCTCAGGCCAATGGACGCCAACCCCTCCCAGAAAAATTCGGCGGTGGCCTGGTGCCGCTGCCAGCGCGCCTCTAACCCCTCCTCGGCTAAGAGGCGGAGTGCCTCGCGGAGCGCAAAGGTCAAGTTGACTGGAGCCGTGTGGTGATAAACGCGATCGCTGCCCCAATATTTGCGCAATAGGCCAGCATCGAGGTACCAATTGGCTACTGGCGTTTGCCGCCGCTCCAGTTTGGCGACAGCGCGGGGCCCCATAGTGAAAGGGGAAACTCCTGGCGGGCAACTGAGGCCCTTTTGGCTACAGCTATAGGCGAGATCGACCTGCCACTCGTCTAAAAAGATGGGGACGCCCCCCAGGCTAGTGACGGTATCGATAATTAGCAGACAGTCAAACTCGCGACAGAGTGCACCAATGCCCTCAATGGGCTGCCGTGCCCCAGTGGAAGTTTCCGCATGGACGAGGGCGAGCACCGCGGGTCGGTGCTCTTCTAGTGCCGCTCTGATGGCCTCTAGTGAAAAGACCTGCCCCCAGGATTGATGGATCGTGTTGACCACGGCCCCGTAGCGTCCGGCCATGTCAACGAGGCGGTGACCAAAGTAGCCCATGACGCCAATCAACACGCGATCGCCTGGCTCAATCACGTTCGCCAGGGTGGCCTCCATGGCGGCGGAGCCAGTCCCCGGCACAGGATACGTCAGTTCGTTTTGGGTTTGCCAGGTATAGCGCAGGAGGGCCTGCACCTCGTCCATCATTTGCAGGTAGGCTGGGTCGAGGTGGCCGATGGGCTGGCAGTTCATCGCGGCGACGACGGTAGCCTCCGCATTAGAAGGGCCAGGCCCCAATAGCAGGCGCTCGGGCACCTGGAGCGGCTCTAGCGATCGCTGGTAGGTGGTATCAACGGCAGGGGTCAAGGGCAAAGTAGAGGTCATGACCGATACAAAATGGGAGTGCTCTTTTATAATTCTCCATTGTTGATCGGGACGGTGGCGATCGCGCTAAATCTCCGCAACATGTATGTATTAAAGTAACGATTTCGACAGAATAGTTTCCGCTATGGTGCGTTTCTCCGATTTGCAGGTTGGCCCACAATATCGCTGTACGACCGATCTAGACCTATTTAAGGCCGCTGATTGTCAAGGGTTAGTCACCCAGGCGGCGGCGGGGCGACAGCTCCGACTTGTGTCCCCAGCAACGGCAGATGCGACGGCGATCGCCGTGTGCCTGTGTGAAGATGACTACCCCGGTTGGTTACCGGTCACGGATTTATCGGCTTTGCAAGTGGCTGAGGCTGCCTATCAGCCTTCTACCCCCGACGCGGCGACGATTGTCGCCAAGCTGCCGGAGATCATCGCTTTTGCCCAGGCGGCAATGGCTCAGCCCAATGAATATCTCTGGGGCGGCACTGTGGGTCCCAATTTCGACTGCTCTGGCTTAGTGCAAACGGCCTTTGCTGCCTCGGGCATTCGCTTGCCGCGGGACTCTTACCAGCAGGAGGCGTTTGCGACCGCGATCGCCTTGGATGATCTCGTCCCCGGCGATCTGCTCTTTTTTGGTCAGGGCGCCCGGCCCAATCACGTGGCGCTGTATCTGGGTGACGGCAAATATATCCACAGCTCTGGTCGCGACCAGGGGCGCAACGGCATCGGCATCGACTCTATCACTGAGCTTTCAGACCCTATCAGCCGCACCTATCACGCTCAGCTGCGCGGGGCTGGACGGGTGCGGCGTAGCTACCAGCCCCGGGGCATACCGATGGTCTGCCGCTGATCTCTGCGCTGCACGACCGGGTTGTGGAGGCAAAAGCCAAATCTGATCGGTCTACGGGTCATGATTTATGCAGTTTGCGATTATCCTGAACCTGATTGGGCGGAGATGGCCATTACCGGATTGCTCAGGAGAGATGGTCGACTCGCTGCCGTCGTTGCTGCATTGTGCCCCATGAAACTACCGTCCCTGCCTCCAGCTTTGAAGTCTGCCTACAAGCGGGCAAAGCCCTACCTGCGTTGGGTGATTTTGGCGCTGACCCTGGGCTTTATCCTGCATACCCTGCGGGTCAACTGGCAACAGGTTTTAACGCTGCGGTTTTCGCACTACGCGATCGCCAAGCTCATCTTGGCGTTGGGCGTGACCTTACTGGCCCACATTTGGTCTGGCTGGGTCTGGTATGGCATCATGCGATCGCTCAATGCCCCCGTGCCGCAAACCTGGACCATCATTACTTATCTCAAAACTAACTTGGGTAAGTACCTGCCCGGCAACGTGTGGCACTTTGTAGGACGAATCAAATTTCTGCGTGACTACGGTACCGCTACCGGCATTGCCATTACTGGTGTTGTGCTAGAGCCGCTGCTAATGGCCGTTGCTGCCCTTGCAGTGGTCCTGGTGAGCCTGCCGTCAACGCTCCTTCAGCTGGCGATTTTGGTGGTTGTACTAGTGGCATTGCACCCGCGCGTGCTTAACCCCATCTTGCACCGCTTAGCAAAGACGAAGCTCCAGCAGACCCGCCAATTCTCTCATCAGGACACGGATGACTCGCTCCCGGATCCGTCGCCCGATACAAGTCAGATCCCTAAACTGCAGCGCTATCCGTGGCGGCCTTTGCTTGGCGAGATTGGTTTTGTTGTGTTTCGAGGGCTGGGGTTTATTCTCTGTTTTGCGGCGCTGGTGGCGCTCAAACCCGCTGAGCTATGGACCCTAGTGGGCGCTTTTAGTTTGGCTTGGCTGCTGGGCCTCATCGTGCCGGGAGCCCCGGGCGGCTTAGGCGTCTTTGAGGCGACGGTGTTGGCGGTGTTGACCCCCAAGTTTCCAGCGGCGATCGTGTTAGGGGCCGTGGCGCTATATCGCCTCAACAGTACTCTGGCAGAGGTGCTGGGGGCTGGGCTAGCCGTGTTAGATGAGCGGTGGAATGCAGCTCTGACCCCTAAGCCCCAGAAGTCGGTGGCGGCCAGTGAAGCGGCGATCGCGCCGCAGCTCCCCTCGGGAGAATAATGGGGACTTGACTGGATTGAGAGCGCCCCGTATGACCGAACAGCACCCGCGGGGTTGGCGAACGTGGGACGATTGCCAGGTCTGGGCTAGGCGATCGCCCCGACTGACTGGGCTATCCGTATATGGGACCTCCGCCTCAACTAATGTTTGAATGTCGGCCAACTTGACAAACCATACCGAGAATCTGGCACCCGGCACCTGTCAAATCTGGGGCTGAGCCAAGAAAATTGCCCAAACAGTTATTCACCATGACCCAATCCGATGGTTACGGGCTTTCTTGCTTACCCCCGCGAATGGTTTCCTTAAGCCTGACCCAGGCGTTGCGCATTTGCCAAAACCGGTTGGCTTCCATTGCGTCGATGGTAAGGCGCCAATGCTTGATTTCGGAGTTGGCCTGGTCTAGCGCTACCTGCAAATGATGGATCTCGGCTTGGGCTGATTGTAAGTCGTCTGTGGTGCTTGCCAATTGAGCTTGGGCCGTCTTTATGCCAGCCTGCAGACGATTGCTGGTGAGCCAGTCTTGCAAGGCCCAGTCCCGATAGGCGGGTGCCTCTGTCAGCATCTGGCTAGCTGCTGGGGTTGTCCCAGGAATGTCTGCTACATTTTCTAGCTGCTCATATACCGCCAGGGTTTCCGGAAAATATTTGGCCAGTAGGGGGGGCCGGTGAGTGCTGTTGACTTGGCCATGCATCTCGCCTGGTTGAAACAAGGGCGTCTCTGGTAGCGGTAGCGATAACCCCAGTTTGCGCCGCAGCCGATCAACAAAATTTCGTTCGTACACTTTCAGACAGTCACAGAGAAACAGAAAACAGTTGTCGGGATAGGCTTGGCAAAAGGCCAAAATAATCTGGTTGTAGGCTGTCCATACCTCCGCCGCAAATTTGGGATTGTGTTCAAAAACTGGGTCGCCCCGGGTAAACAGCGAATCAACCACCTCCCAGGGGGAGCGATAGGGCAACACAAATTTAGCCTGGGGAAGCTGCTGCTGCCAAAAATCCAGGAAAAGTGTGGTGCGGGGTTCTTTCCAGCCCCAGATGGTGTGAGCTGCAAGTCGGCGATCGCACAGCTCCTGGGCACGTTCCCAAAACTGTTGGGGCACGTCAACCTGGCCCCGTGCCGTCCAACCGTCATAGCTGATTCCACAGGAGACCAAAATATCTTTGTGTAAACTGAGAAATGCTTCATCCTCAAAATGCCCTTTGCGGTTGCCGGTATTCGCTTTCAGTAGTTGCTCACCGATGAAAACCCCTGCCTGCTGCAAGATAGAAGCGGTCAAAGAAGTGCCTGAACGGTGCATGCCGGCAATAATGATGGGAATTGAGGCACTGGATTCAACCTGGGACATCGGTCAATGGCGTATTGGATGAGATGCGGAGCGAGGGGATCCGATTCAGGAAGCAAGAGCCAACGGCTGAGCTATCGGTTAGGGCTATAAAGCTTGTGAAGATTGTCTGATGTGAGCCTTGATCTGAAAGTCAACAATGCCAGTGGCCCGAATCTCACTCTCCGGCTGCACCCTAAACATGGCAGCATCGACAACGCGATCCAAATATACCGCCTCTCCGTCCACTCGACTCAAAACGCCCGCGTTGAGAAAATAGGTGCCCGGCAGCAACAAGCAAGTAAACTCAAAGACTATCTCGATCATCGTGTCGGCGGCAACATAATCGATGGGCGCTTCGAGGGGGTGTGAGGCCATACCGCCCAATTCGACGCCGGAGATGGTTTTAATCAGCATGCCAAACGACACCTGGGCCGCTGCCTGAGAAAAAGTGACCGCATAGCTGTAGCGATATCGCTGCCCTCGACACAAAATATTGACCTGCTGGTCGTCAAGGGTTTTGATAGTAAACTGCTGAATCTTAGCGCCCTGGGAAGGATAATCGACCCGATGCTGGGGCACAAGGTAAGGATCGTATTGCTGGCTGGTCTCCGCTCGGGCGCGATGCTGGGGATCAATGACGATGGTCGGGGACTGCCCCGGAGCGTGATCTTCGGTTTCACCTAGCCAGCCCGGAGTCTGCTGCGCGGCCTGGCGAAAATCGGCTCTTAACTGCGATCTCGCTTCACTCGGGGCGTACACCAGCTGGTGATAGTGGGCGACGACTAGCTTGGGCGTCCCTTTAATCAAAATTTCGCCGCTATCGATCAACACAGCTCGGGTACACAACTCCACGATAGAGCGGGCCGAGTGAGAAACAAATAAAACCGTGACCCCCTGCTTCTGCATATCGTGGATACGGGCAAAGCATTTCCGCTGAAAGGCCTCATCGCCCACCGACAAGGCTTCGTCAATAATCAGGATTTCAGGATCTACGTTGATTGCGACGGCAAAGGCTAGCCGTACAAACATGCCACTGGAATAGGTTTTGACCGGCTGATCGATAAAGTGACCAATGTCGGCAAACGCCACAATGTCGTCAAATCTAGCGGCGATTTCTGCCTGTGAAAGCCCCAAGACTCGACCATTGAAAAAGGCATTTTGCCGCCCCGTGAACTCAGGATTAAACCCACTGCCTAGCTCCAACAGCGCAGATACGCGTCCCCGAACATCGACTTGGCCCGTCGTTGGCTTTAAGGTGCTAGCGATGATTTGCAACAACGTGCTTTTGCCTGAGCCGTTGCGGCCGATAATACCGACCGTATCCCCTTGAGAAATCTCTAGATCAATTGCCTTAAGCGCCCAAAATTCCTCTGCTTTGGTGGTTTGGGAAAAGAGCGCTTCTCTTAAGCGATCGACTGGGTGATGATAGCGCTTATAGCGTTTTGAGATATTCTGCAGAGCAATAATCGAATCTTGAGGCATTAATTTATTGGATTGTGTCGCTCACAAATCGCCAGAGTTATTGTTATTATTCGACCCTAGCAGCCATGGCGGCTAAACCATGATGGCTGCAAGCGGTGGGCGGTTCTCAATGTCTACATATACTGAACTAACTGAACTGCGGGAACCACCCCGGCTAAAGAACATCAGCAAAAGCCCCCTGCAATTTGCGATAGAGGCCCAACCCCAGGACAAAAATGCCGCTAGCAACCGCCACAGCGGCGGCCCATTCACCCCAGTGAGTGATTTCTCCGACCAAAATCATATCGCGGTACATTTCCGCGATCGCTGCGAGCGGATTGAGCCAATAGATGAACGGTTGCAGATTAGTCGGAATTAAGTCAGCCGGATAAATAATAGGGGTGGCATAAAACCAGAGATTTAACGCGACGGTCAAGGTTTGCGGGATGTCGCGGACAAACACTGTCAAACTCGCCGCGCCGTAGCCTAATCCGATCGATAATAGGAGCAGAGGTAACCAGGCCAGTGGCAGGAGTAGCAGGGTCAGATGTAGCGTTTGTTGAAAAAAGGCCACAAAGGCAATGAGCGTGACTAGCCCAAAGGTGTTTTCGATAAAGCAAGAAAAGATCGGCACTAGGGGCAAAAGGTCGAGGGGAAAGACCACCTTTTTGACCAAATTGGGCTGACTCACAACGGCGTTTGACGCCTGCAGCCAACTGTTGCTAAAGGTCAGCCAGGGTAACAGCCCC